>NZ_CP062229.1:6659519-7321237 GCF_024707545.1 Mesorhizobium onobrychidis | reverse complement strand
AGCGTCCCCTCCGGTTAAGGTTCCAGGGAATGGGAGGTCGCCCGTAAGCTCCCTTTCGATGCCGCTTTGCATGATCGAGTTCCTTGTCCTTTTGTACCTTTTTTCCGCCGGGAATGCGCCTCCTGCATCCATGTTTCCGGCGACCGTGTCCTCGCTGCGACACCATCGCCGCCGCCGGCAGATGATGTCGCCTCATTGTCAGGGAACCGGCGCCGCCTCATCAGAGCCAGCCCGCTTTGGTCATGTCAGGGCAATACAATTCTGTCCGGCGAAAACGCCGGCGCGTCATTGATCTGCCATGTACAATTACGCCAGTCCCCTACCGTATCGAAAAGACAAACCAAGCCCGTACGCGGAAATGATCCACGTCACGAATTCTGCCATTTTTTGCTGGCCGATTCAGGCTGGGTTAAGGGCCAACGGCCCGTCCCTCTCGATAGACCGACATTAACGAACTCGCTGTGGATAGGGCAAGGCCACGACTAACGGATTTTTAAGGAATGTGGTTAGCGCAGACGGGTTCGGAGCTTGCGTTGCACTGGCATGTTTTGACAAAGCCATTGTGATTCAAACCCTTTTCCGGCGAATATGAAAAAGGCCGCATCGCGCGAAATTTTCTGAAATAATTTTCTTGACAGGCAAATGTTCCCCGTCCCTCGCGCCAGATGTGAACAAGCTGTGGATGACTGTCAATAACTTATTGAAAAATAAAGCTGATTTTTGACAGCTGATATTTTTGCCGTGAACGCTTTCAGCGGCTGAGCCTATCAGCAGGCATGTATATGCCGGCAAAGCATTTCGAACATTGAAATCGTGCGGAGTGTCCGTTTGGGAGATTTCTTTTTAAGTACTTGCCGGCAAACGAAAAACCCGGCACGAGCGGCCGGGCTTGAAGAGGACATGATCAGTAAAGGTATATTAGGCCGACAGCACCTTGAGTCGCTGGGCCAGGCGCGACACCTTGCGCGATGCCGTATTCTTGTGCACCACGCCCTTGGTCGCGGCGCGCATCAATTCCGGTTCCGCCACCTTGAAAGCAGCCTGCGCGGCGGCCTTGTCGCCCGAGGCGAGCGCCTCTTCGACCTGGCGGATGTAGGTCCGCACGCGCGAGCGGCGGTTCTTGTTGATCGCCGTGCGACGGGCGATCTTGCGCGTTGCCTTTTTGGCCGAGGAGGTATTGGCCATGATGCCTCTCTTCTGATCTGGTGGGCGCATGCGGGATGTCGCAGGGCGCAAAAACAAACGGGCAGCCACAGGGCCGCCTCGGTTGGTGCGGCTTATAGTTCAGCTTTTCCGGCGCGTCAACGCTGCTTCGCCTTCTTTTTGGCCGCTGCTGTCGCTGGCTTCTGGCCGCTGTCGTCACGATCTACCGGTTCGTGAAATTTGGCTTCCGCTTCTCGGCAAAGGCCGCCATGCCTTCCTTCTGGTCATCGAGCGCAAACAGCGAGTGAAACAGCCGGCGCTCGAACCGCAGCCCTTCGGCCAATGTCGTTTCATAGGCGCGGTTGACGGCCTCTTTCGCCATCATCACCGACGGCAGCGAAAAATCGGCTATCTTGGCTGCCGCCTTCAACGCCTCATCGAGCAGCTCGCCGGCGGGCACGACACGTGACACCAGGCCGCAACGCTCGGCTTCCGCCGCATCCATCATCCGTCCGGTCAGGCACATGTCCATCGCCTTCGCTTTGCCGACGAAGCGGGTGAGGCGCTGTGATCCGCCCATGCCCGGCATGACGCCGAGCGTGATCTCGGGTTGGCCGAATTTGGCGTTGTCGGCGGCGATAATGAAATCGCACATCATCGCCAGTTCGCAGCCGCCGCCGAGCGCATAGCCGGCCACCGCCGCGATAACAGGCTTGCGCGCCCGGGTGAACTCTTCCCAGCCGACAAAGAAATCCTGCACATAGGCGTCGACAAAGGAGATCGCCTGCATTTCCTTGATGTCCGCACCTGCCGCGAAGGCTTTTTCGGAGCCGGTGATGACCATCGCGCCGATGTCGGCATTCGCGCAGAAGCCGTTCACGGCCGCGACCACTTCCGTCAGGACCTGGGAGTTCAGCGCATTGAGCGCCTTCGGCCGGTTCAGCGTGATCAGCCCGACCTTGCCGCGGATTTCGACGATAATCGTTTCATAGGCCATGACTGTATCTCCTCACTCGGTCATCTGGCTTACATCTGGTGTCCAGCTCGGCATCTAGGTCACACCCGGCACCTAGCTCGCACCCGGCACCTAGCTCACAACTGACAAGTCCGGCAATAGAAGGTGGAACGCCCGCTTTGCACGATGCGCTCTATGTGGCCGCCGCAGCCGTGCTTGGAGCAGGGTTCGCCTTCGCGATCATAGACCGCGAACGAATGCTGGAAATAGCCCAGAGACCCGTCGGTCTGCACATAGTCGCGCAGCGACGATCCGCCGGCGGCGATCGCATCGGCAATCACCGCGCGGATTGCTTCGGCAAGGGCGTCGCGCCGCTGTTTGGCCTTCTTTCCAGGCTTTGCGATGGTGCCCGCCTCGCGCAACGGCGACAGACCGGCGCGCCACAGGGCCTCCGACACATAGATATTGCCGAGCCCGGCGATCAGCCGCTGATCGAGGAGTGCTGCCTTCAGCGGCGACTTCCGGCCTTTCAGCAGCGAGGTGAGCAGCTCGCCGTCCAACGCATTGCCTGTCGGCTCGACGCCCAGCCCCGCCAGCATCGGATGCGTGTCGGGCGCCCCTTCGGAAAACAGCATGAAGCCGAAACGGCGCGGATCGTTGAAGGTCACGCGGGACCGGGCGCCTTCGGGAGAGACGATATGGAAGACGACATGGTCGTGCGCCGCGCTTTTCGAGCGCTCGAGATAAAACGCGCCCAACATTTCGCTGCTATCGGGCATTTCGCCGTCATCGGACGTTTCGATGCGGAACGAACCTGACATGCCGAGATGGCAGATCAGCACCGGACCGCCTTCCAGATGCATCGTCAGGTACTTGGCCCGGCGGCCAAGCGCGGTAATCGTCTTGCCGGTCAGCCTCTCCAAGAATTTTTCGGGAAACGGAAAGCGCAGGTCGGGCCGGCGTGCCTCGACGCGGGCGATGCGGGCGCCTTCCAGAACCGGCTGCAGGCCCCGCCGCACCGTTTCGACCTCAGGCAACTCAGGCATGGCCGCCTATCGTTGCATAGAAGGAGGTGCCGTGACGGCCGGATGCCAGCCCAAGATGCTCGGCGACGGTTTCACCGATGTCGGCGAAGGTCGTTCTGAGCCCAATGTCGCCGCCAAAACCTGGTCCCGTGCCGATCACCGGAATGCGTTCGCGTGTATGATCGGTGCCGTGCCAGGTCGGATCGTTGCCATGGTCGGCCGTGAGGATGAGAAGGTCGCCATGCCTCAGCCGTGCAAGCGCCTCCGGCAGCCGCCGGTCGAAGGCCTCGAGCGCGGCGGCATAGCCGGCAACGTCGCGCCGATGGCCGAACTCGGTGTCGAAATCGACGAAATTGGCGAAGACGAGATCGCCGTCGCCCGCGTCATCCATCGCGCCGAGCGCCTTGTCGAACATCGCCATGTTGCCGGCGGCCTTGCGCACTTCCGATATGCCGCGATGGGCGAAGATGTCGCCGATCTTGCCGACCGCGATGACCCGGCTGCCGCGCGCCGTCAGCCGGTCGAGCAGGGTCGGTTCGGGCGGCGGCACCGAATAATCCCGGCGGTTGTGCGTCCGTTCAAAGCTGGCGGCGGTTTCCCCAATGAAAGGCCGCGCGATCACCCGTCCGATGTTCAGCGGATCGACCAGCCTGCGCACCACCTTGCAGAATTCGTAGAGCCGTTCCAGCCCGAAGTGAACTTCATGCGCGGCGATCTGCAGGACGGAGTCGACAGAAGTGTAGCAGATCGGCTTGCCGGTGCGGATATGCTCCTCGCCGAAACGCTCGATGATCTCGGTGCCCGGGGCATGGCAATTGCCGAGAATGCCCGGCACCTCTCCTTCGCGGATGATCGCTTCGGTCAGGTCGGCTGGAAAGGCGGGAACCGTGTCCGGGAAATAGCCCCAGTCGAAGCGGACCGGCAAGGCGGCGATTTCCCAATGGCCCGATGGCGTGTCCTTGCCGCTCGAAATCTCCTGCGCCGCGCCATGGAAGGCGGAGGCGAGCTGGACCTTGCTGCCGATGTCGATGCTGAATCCCGTCGCGGTTTTCGCCGCGTGACCCAGGCCGAGCGAGAGCATGTTGGGTACGAAAAGCGGGCCTTTGCGCAGCCCCTCGCGATCCGCCCGGCCCTCCGCGCAGGCTCTGGCGATGTGTCCAAACGTGTTGGAACCGGTGTCGCCATAGCGCTCGGCGTCAGCCGCGCCGCCGATGCCGAAGGAATCGAGAACAAAAAGAAAGGCGCGCGCCATTGCAGCGGTTCATTATTATCGTTTGTCTGTCCGCCCAGACATAGGGGGCCGCGCCGCCATTGGCAATTCGGAAGCAGACGGCTTGGCGCGATAGTTGAGATGTGGCGAAATGCCGGCATCGGCGTGGATCGGCTAAAAACCAGCGCGGAACTCACATGGGGCATGTCTTGAAGGCCTCCGCAGCCATCTTGAGGCTGCTGGGTGCGGCCTGGTCAAACCCGGTGCGCGCCGCGGTATGGTCCGCATGCCGTCAGCAGTGATCTCGACCCCGAAGCCAAACGGCGGCTCATCGTGTTTCTCATCAATCTCAGATCGATGTCGCCGGATTTCTACGATCTTCTGGAATCGGAACATTCCGGCGGCTTCGTCGTCTCCGGCCCGAAGGATTACGCGATGGCCGCAGCCATCGTGCGCCTGGCGTCAGGTAACGGCCGATAGCAATGGCGGCCGGGCTCTGGTGCGGTCGTTTCAGCAGGTGCTGCAGGGAATCGTCGGGCTCCTGCGGGGCCTGAGATAATAGGTTTCGCCCATCGACATTGAGTCGAAAGCCGAACTCAATCCAAGCCGCTTCTCACTGTCCGCCGACCAGGTGATGATCGGCTGGTATGCGAGATTGCTTTCGACGCGAATGAGAAATGTGCCCTTGATCTCGAGCGCCGGTGCAACCGTGGTGATGGAGTTCTTGGCGGCGCCGGCGCTGAAGGCACCGGCAACCGTCTTGCGTGACCAAACGACCACCACCTTCGGCGTCGCTTCGTCCGTGACCTGGATTGCGGTGATGATGATTTCCGGGGTCGATCGGTTGTACGGCTGAAGGGTGGAGTTGCCGATCTGCATGATCGCATCGAGATCGGCTGCCGTGATGGTCTGCTGCTGGGTGACGAGATCCGCCACCATGCTGCCGATGCGACTGACCTTCTTGCTGGTTTCGATGGCTTGCGAGGCTTCCATGGTCATGAAGTACATGATCAGCAGGACGGGCACGATGAAGGCAAACTCAACCGCCGCGACACCGCGGCGATCGCAGCAGAACCGGATGGCTTTCGTGCAGATCCCAGCGATCCTCATATGTGCCCCCGCACGCGCCATGCCTTTGTCCTTTTCCGCCTACGCGACGGCGCGTTTTCAGTTGTCGAACGGCTCGTTCTGCCAGGTCACCGATGCGAAATGCAGCGTGTTGCCGTCTTTCAGATTGGCCATCGACTTGGCCATGAAATCGGTCATGACGGGCCATTTGTAAAAAACCCGCAGCATGTTTATTGATTCAGCGAGGCCCGGGGACACCGTAAGAGCCACGGGGTCGGTGCCGGTCAGCTCGATTTCGCGGTCCTGATTTATCTTGAAGCCCGCCTGGGCCGCATCGGCGAAGCTCGGATACGCGCGCAGATCCACCAACAATCCGGGGCAGTCCTTGGCGACCATGATCTCCAGCCGGCTGCAGATCATGGTCTTCAGCGTGGCCTCGGTCACGTTGGCCTGCCTTATCTGCCCCGTTCGTAGCTGGCGCGCGACATCGTCGGTTATGTTGGCCATCACCTCTTGCCCGGCAAATGAAATGCAGCTCTCCAGTATCGCAAAGACGAGGAGCGCAAATGGCACCGCAAGCATCGCGAATTCCAAAGCCGTGCTGCCGCGCCGGTCACCAAGGAAGCGCGCTGAAAAGCCTGCTGGTCCTGCTTTGCTCATGTCCCGGGCATGCCGATCCTGAAGGGGTGTCGGAGGGAGCATTAGCGCAAACCCATTGAGGTGCGGTTTGGATGATCGTTAAATTCGAGGGAAAGGTTTTAACGGGCCGATAACCGAAGCGGCATTTCAGCGAGACGAGACGGTCAGGTCGCTACCGGCCGGCGCTCATCTCGGCTTCCGAGGCCTTCTCCGCATCGCTTTTATACGAGCTCTCGCAATACGGCGTGCACGACATGGTCTGTATTTCGGCACGCCGATAGATGCGCACCGACGACGCGTCCTGTCGCACCACGGTGATCTGCTCGTCGACGATCGGACGGCCCTCTTGATCTAGGACAACGAGGTTGGTGACGCCGAAGCCTTTGCCCGTCAGCACGATCGTCGAAGCATCCTGCACGGAGGCGTCGGCGATCGCCGGGTTGCCGACGACGATCGTATCGGCGGCGCGCGACAGTTTGACGATCTTCGCCTGGTTCATCGTGACCTCGATGCCGGCACCAGCCTTGGCCGGCACGACAAAGGCCGTGGCGGCAAGAAGTGCTGCAATCGGAAAGGACGATCTCGGCCCGGTCATTGAAGCGCTCCACGGCGGCAAACTGCTCAACGGAACATGAACGAGATTGGTGAACCAACGGTTAAGCGGATGGGGAGGCGTGATGATGTAGGGATCGGCATCGTGATCGCCTGAAGCGGGTTGCCCCTTTCCCAATCGCTGAATTGCGGCTTTCGCGCCCTTTGACGTGCCGGTCGGGTCCATTAGGCGTGACTTAGTTTACGGTTAACCACGCCATGTCATCGAAGCCGGAAAGGAATCGGTAAGGCTGTTTATTAAGCCGATCGAAAGAGCTTCTCCATAGATTGGCAGCATCCGATCAGCCGCCAAGAGAAGTTGACGGAATTGCTGTAACACCTGGAGTAGGAGCTCTCGAATGTCTAATCTCATTGCACGTTTTGTGAAGGACGAATCCGGCGCGACCGCTATCGAATACGGTCTGATCGCCGCTCTCATCGCGCTCGCCATCATGGTCGGCGCCGGCTCGCTGGGCAACGCGCTGAACGCGAAGTTCAACGGGATCGCCACTTCGATCAACAATTCGTAACAGATCACGAAGTCCGGTGTTTTCCAGAACAGGGCCGCCTCACTGGCGGCCCTGTTTCGTCGTACCGGTAGATTTTCAGCTCGCAACCTCATCAATCGTTAATCGAATATGTCTAAGCTGGGCTAGGCATAGTTGACCATAGGCCCGCGCCGATGCTTGAAGCCCTGATCTTCGTCGTCTTCCCGTTCTGCATGCTTTTCGCCGCGATCTCCGACATGCTGTCGATGACGATCGCCAATCGCGTGCCGGTGCTGCTTGTGGCCGTCTTCGCCCTGGTCGCACCGCTGACGGGCATGGATCTGGCAACCTATGGCTGGCATTTTGCCGCCGGTGGCCTGGTTCTCGCCGTAACCTTCGGTCTGTTCGCGCTCGGCGGCATGGGAGGCGGCGACGCAAAGCTGCTGGCCGCCACCGCCATCTGGATGGGACTGAACATCCATCTCATCCAATATCTCGTAACCTCGACATTCATCGGTGGCCTGCTGACGCTCGCCATCCTCGTCTATCGGAAATCGCTGCTTGCGGCCGTCACAAGCCACAATCCGTTTCTACGCCATTTCGCCGACGAGACGACCGGCGTTCCCTATGGCATCGCGCTTGGCATTGGCGGGCTGCTCACCTTTCCGAACTCGCCGTTGATGGCGTGGGCGCTGGCAAGGCTGGCGGCTTAAATTCCCGCCACCAATCTTTCCTCGTCAGACCAGCCTTCCATTCTTCGATTTGGCGTTGAAGCAGGCGGCCTGGCCGCCTTTTTTGCGGTGCGGACCGATGCCTCAAATTTATGTAAACCTTAAATTAATCACGATCGTAAGTATTAAATTAACCTTGTTTTGACGATTGCCGCTGCATGGTCCGGCTTGGCGAGGTTGTTTGCCAAGGCGAGGTTCGGACAGATGCCAGCATCCCGACTTATCATTCTAGGCGTGGCGGTGGCTGCGGCGGGTGGCGCAGGATATGTCGCAAAAAACATGGTGGCGACTCCGCCGCCTCAAATCGTCGATTCCGGCCCCGAGGCGCCGGCAATCGCGCTGCAGGACGTGCTTGTCCTGTCCGGCGACGTTCCGATGGGCAGCCCGCTCGAGAACAACATCAGTTGGCAGTCCTGGCCGGCCGACGGCATCAACGCGAATTTCATCACCCGCGCCGCAGAGCCCGAAGCGCTTGAGAAGCTGAAAGGCGGCGTCGCCCGTGTGGCGATGTATGCCGGTGAGCCGTTGCGGCGCTCCAAGCTGATCGGCGAGGGACAAAGCTTCATGTCGTCGATCCTGCCCTCCGGCATGCGGGCCGTCGCCACAGCCGTATCGGCCGACACTTCGGCCGGCGGCTTCATTCTTCCCAATGATTTCGTCGACGTCATCATGACCCGCAGAGCCGATGCCGCGGGCGGCGGCAGCGGCTTTACGACCGAGACCATCCTCAAGAACATTCGCGTCCTGGCAATCGACCAGACCATCCAGGAGGACGAGGAAGGCAAGAGGACCAGGGTCGGCCAGACCGCGACGCTGGAGCTGACATCGCAGCAGGCGGAAATCATCACCGTCGCCCAGCAGATGGCGGATCGCCTGACATTGGCGCTGCGGTCGATCAGCGACACCCAGGAGAAGAATCTGGACGAGGCCGACTATCTCGTTTCCGGCAATGGGCGGCGCGGAACGGTGCGATTGATCAAGTCGGGCGAGGTTTCCGAAGTGGGGGCAAGGCAATGAGGCTAAACGCTAGACTGCCGGTCACCCTGGCTGCGGCAATCGGCCTGTTCCTGCTTGGAACGAATGCGCATGGCCCCCTCGAGGCGAATGCGGCAGGCAGGAACGCCGAGGTGTCGGCTTCGACGGCCACCCAGCGCGTCAAGCTCGGTCTCAACAAATCGGTGGTCATCGACCTGCCGAGCGATGCCTATGATATTCTCGTCGCCAACCCGGCGGTCGCCGATGCTGTGACCCGCACCGCCAGGCGCATCTATCTGTTCGGAAAGGCGGTGGGCGACACCAACATCTTCGTCTTCGGCCCCAATGGCGAACAGATCGTCAGCCTGGATCTGGCAGTCGAACGCGACGTCGCCGGGCTGGAAGACTATATCAGGCGCTTCATCCCGTCATCGGCCATCACTGTCGAATTGCTGAACGACAACGTCGTCCTGACCGGAACCGTGGACACTCCCCTGGATGCCAAGCGCGCGGTCGATCTGGCCACCATCTTCGTGTCCGGCGGTGAAGCGACCACGGGACAATATTCACAGACCGCCTCCGGCGGCTCGGCCGAATCCGGTGTCGACATCGACAATCCGGATTCCGAGCGTCGCGTCAGCCAGATCGTCAACCTCTTGCAGATCGTCGGCGACGATCAGGTGACGCTGAAGGTGACGGTCGCGGAAGTCAGCCGCTCGGTCATGAAGCAGCTCGGCGTCAACCTGATCGGCAACGGCAGCAGCAACGGCTTCTCCTTCGGCGCGATGAGTTCTCCTCCTTATGGCCTGGGCAAGCCGATTTCGCAGTACTCCAACTTACAGCTGGGTGATGCGCTCGGAAACGGACTTCAGGCGTATATCAATGCCATGGAGCAGAGCGGCGTCATGAAGACACTCGCCGAGCCGACGCTGACCGCGGTTTCGGGCGAAAAAGCGACATTCAAGGTCGGCGGTGAATTCAATCTCATCACAAGCCGGACGAGCAACGTTTCAGACGACAATATAACGGGCCAGGTTACTTACAGCAACGAACGCCTTGAATATGGAATTGGCCTCGAATTCCAGCCTGTCGTGCTCTCGGCGGGCCGCATCAGCCTTAAGGTGAGGACGTCGGTTTCGGAGCCTACGATGGAAGGCGCCACAGTGCTCGAAGCGGCCGGTGACTTGCCCGGCACCACTTTGCTGTCGATCCGCAAGCGGCTGGCAGACACCACCGTTGAACTGCCTTCGGGCGGCTCGATGATGATCGCCGGCCTGGTTCGGGACGACATCAGACAGGCGGTCGCCGGGCTGCCCGGGCTGACCAAGATCCCAGTGCTTGGCACGCTGTTCCGCAGCCGGGACTTCGTCCGCAACGAGACCGAGCTTGTCATCATCATCACCCCCTACCTGGTGAAGCCGGTGACGCGCAACGCCCTTGCCAAGCCGGACGACAATTTCAACGCCGCCAGCGATGGCGCCGGCATGTTTCTAGGCCGTGTCAATCGCGTCTACGGCACCATGCAAACCGACAAGCCCAACGGCCGTTACCACGGCGTTGTCGGCTTCATCTACAAGTAAGCGGGGAAGCGGACATGTCTCAGTCAGCGTTGAGGACGATCACCGCAGCGGCGCGGTCCGGCCGTTCGCGGATCTGCCGGCCGGCCATTCCGGTCCTGGCGGTTGCGGCACTGCTGGCGGGCTGCGCCAACCGGGACAGCATCACGGTCGGCGCTGTTCCGGACGATTATCGCACCACCCATCCGATCGTGATTGCTGAGAAGAACGAGAAGATCGATCTTCCGGTCGGCGCCGGCGATCGCGGCATGACCGGATCTCAGCGCGACACGCTTCTGGGCTTTCTGGACGGCTACGACAATAGCGCCGCTCCGACCCTGACGATCTCGATCCCGAGCGGTTCGGCCAACGAGATCGCCGCGACCGCGGCCGGTCGCGATTTCGCCAGACTTGCGATTGCCAGCGGTATCAGCCGGAACCGGATCATCATCACCACCTACCAGTCGGCTTCGGCCGAAGCGTCTGCGCCGATCCGCGTCGCCTATGTCACGGTGAAGGCGCAGACCGACAAATGCGGACGCTGGCCTGAAGACCTGCTGCAGACGTCGGAAAACAAGCACTATGCCGATTTCGGCTGCTCGTATCAGAACAATCTTGCCGCCCAGATGGCCAATCCGACCGATCTGCTCGGGCCGCGTAAACAGACACCCATCGATGCCGAAAGGCGTGACGTCGTCATTGATGGCTATCAAAACGCCCCGTTCTATTCGCCGATCCCGGAAACAGAAGTCGACTACTGATCGATCGCAGGTTGGAGCACGCGGACATGAGCAATCTAGCCTACGACACGGCGGTGGATGGTGGCGAAACCTCGCAGCAGGACATCGCCGCCATGCAGGCGCTGCGGCCGATTCCGCGCATCTCGATCCAGGCATTTTGCGAGACCGAGGGCGTTGCCAATCCGGTCGAGCGCGCCGGCGAGGATCGTCGCATGGCGAAGGCCCATCTGAAGGTCCATATGGGCGGCATCGCCACCGCCATCGAATTCTACCAATCAGCGCCGACGCCAAACCTGATCCTGCTGGAATCGCGCAGCGAGCCGACGCAATTGCTGGAGCAGCTCACGCAGCTCTCCGAATATTGCGATCCGACCTCGAAGGTCGTGGTCATAGGCCATTACAATGACGTCGGGCTTTATCGCGAGCTCATCCGCTCCGGCATTTCCGAATATGTCATCGCGCCGGTGTCGATGGCCGATATCGTCAGCGTGATATCGACGATTTTCGTTGATCCGGAAGCCGAGCCGATCGGCCGCTCGATCGCCTTCATCGGCGCCAAGGGGGGAGTCGGCTCCTCGACCATTGCCCACAATGTGGCCTGGGCGATGTCGTCGCTGTTCAAGTCCGAAGTGGTTGTCGCCGATCTCGACCTGGCTTTCGGAACGGCCAACATCAATTTCGATCAGGATCCCGCGCAAGGCATTGCCGAAGCGGTTTTCTCACCGGAGCGCATCGACGAGGTCTATCTCGATCGGCTGCTTGCCCAGTGCGCCCAGCATCTGTCGCTGCTTGCAGCGCCTTCAACGCTCGAACGGGTCTACGATTTCGATCCCGACGCTTTCACGCAGCTTATCGACACGGCCCAGCGCAGCGTGCCGCTTCTGGTGCTCGATGTCCCGCACGTCTGGACAGGCTGGACCAAGAACACGCTGACCAAGGCCGACGACATCGTGATCACGGCGACGCCGGAGCTGGCCAATCTGCGCAATACCAAGAATCTGGTCGACATGTTCAAGCGGCTTCGCCCGAACGATCCACCGCCGAAGCTGATCATCAATCAGGCCGGCGTGCCAAAGCGTCCGGAGATTGCGTCATCCGACTTCGCCGACTCGCTCGGCCTGTCGCCGATGTCGGTTATTCCTTTCGAGCCGCTGCTGTTCGGAAACGCCGCCAACAACGGGCGCATGCTCGGCGAAATGGATGCCAAGAACCCGGTTGTAGGCACGATCAACGAGATTGCGCATGTGCTGACCGGGCGCAGCGAAATCAAGCCAAGAAAGAAAGCGGGCCTCGGCAATCTCCTTGGCAAGCTCTCGCGCAGCAAGAAGTGATGCTTTCGGAGCGGAATTGGTAGTCGATCATGTTTGGTAAAAGAGGCAGCGACGACGGCAGCCGGTTCACCCCGGAATTCCGTCAGCCGGCACCTGCGCCTGCCACGCCAGCGGCGGCAAGCTCTGCAGAATCGTCGGTTCTTGCCAAGCCCGCACCGCCGCCGTCGCTTGGCGCGTTTGCTGCGCCGCCTGCGCGCCGTGCGGTCGAGGCACCGCCATTGGCGCCGGAGCCAAAAAAGGTCCAGCGCCAAAAGAGCGAAACCTACTACGATACCAAGAGCCAGGTCTTTTCCGCGCTCATTGACACGATCGACCTGTCGCAGCTCGCCAAGCTCGATCCCGAAAGCGCACGCGAGGAAATCCGCGACATCGTCAACGACATCATCGCGATCAAGAATTTCGCGATGTCGATCGCCGAGCAGGAAGAACTGCTCGAGGACATCTGCAATGACGTGCTGGGTTACGGGCCGCTGGAACCATTGCTCGCCCGCGACGACATCGCCGACATCATGGTCAACGGTTCCAAGAACGTCTACATCGAGGTCAACGGCAAGGTCGAGCAGACCGGCATCCGTTTCCGCGACAACCAGCAGCTTCTCAACATCTGTCAGCGCATCGTCAGCCAGGTTGGCCGCCGCGTCGATGAATCGAGCCCGATCTGCGACGCACGCCTTCCCGATGGCTCCCGCGTCAATGTCATCGCGCCGCCGCTCGCCATCGACGGCACCGCGCTCACCATCCGCAAGTTCAAGAAGGACAAGCTGACGCTCGACCAGCTGGTCAAGTTCGGCGCCATTTCGCCGCACGGCGCCGAAATTCTCAAGATCATTGGACGCGTCCGCTGCAACATCGTCATTTCGGGCGGTACCGGTTCCGGCAAGACCACGCTGCTCAACTGCCTGACCAACTATATCGACCGCGAGGAGCGCGTCATCACCTGTGAGGACTCGGCCGAGCTGCAACTGCAGCAGCCGCATGTCGTACGTCTGGAAACCCGCCCGCCCAACCTCGAGGGTGAGGGCGAGGTGACCATGCGCGACCTGGTCAAGAACTGCCTGCGCATGCGGCCCGAGCGCATCATCGTCGGCGAAGTG
The DNA here is from genome assembly GCF_024707545.1 of Mesorhizobium onobrychidis. Taxonomy (NCBI): domain Bacteria; kingdom Pseudomonadati; phylum Pseudomonadota; class Alphaproteobacteria; order Hyphomicrobiales; family Phyllobacteriaceae; genus Mesorhizobium; species Mesorhizobium onobrychidis. The sequence goes on along the minus strand of NZ_CP062229.1, from coordinate 7,307,691 downwards.
CGCGGACCTGAGGTGTTCGATCTTCTGCAGGCGATGAACACCGGTCACGACGGCTCGATGGGCACGATCCACTCGAACAGCCCGCGCGAATGCCTGAACCGTATCGAATCGATGATCGCGATGGGCGGCTTTACGCTGCCGCAGAAAACCGTCCGTGAAATCGTTGTCGGTTCCGTGGACGTGATCATCCAGGCCGCACGCCTGCGCGACGGATCGCGGCGCATCACCCACATCACCGAGGTGATCGGAATGGAGGGCGACGTCATCATCACGCAGGACATCGTCCTCTACAACATAAAGGGCGAGGACGTGAATGGCAGGCTGCTGGGTGAGCACGTGTCGACAGGTATTGGGCGCCCGCATTTCTGGGACCGCGCCCGCTACTATGGTGAGGAACAGCGCCTCGCCAACGCGCTCGAGGCGATGGAGAAGCGCGCTGACTGATGCATTTGGAGGCGTAGGGGCCAAGGTCGATGTTCGGGATTGACGGCACCGTATTGGCATTCATCGTGCTCGCCGGCTTCAGCGCCGGCGCGGTGGCCTATGCTTTTCTGTTCAACCAGATCAGCACCGAGAAGCAAGTCGGCAGGCGGCTTGAAACGATCAAGACCGCCGAGACGGATGGCGCCGTCGTCAAGGCCTCGCGCGATCGCGTGGCGGAAGCGGCCAAGCGGCGCAAATCGGTTCAGGATTCACTGAAGGACCTCGAACAGAAGCAAAAAACCAACCAGAGTGTCGTCAAAAAGCCGCCACTGAAGGCCCAGATTCGTCAGGCGGGCATGAAGATGTCGCTTGAGCGCTTCTATCTCTACTCGGCGGTTTGCGGCGTCGTCCTGACGTTTCTTGCCTATTTCCTCGGCGCGCCGCTTTATGTCTTGCCCGGTGCGCTGCTGGTCGGCGTCCTCGGCCTGCCACGCTGGTTCGTCTCGTTTTGCCGCGCCCGCCGGGTGAAGGCGTTCCTCAACGAATTTCCGAACGCGCTCGACATCATCGTGCGTGCAGTCAAATCCGGCCTGCCGCTGAACGACGCCGTCCGCCTGATCGCCAACGAAGCCCCTGAACCGGTCAAGACCGAGTTCCGCCGCATCGTCGATTCGCAGCAGATGGGCCTGTCGATCCCCGACGCCAGCATGCGTATGGCCGAAACGATGCCGTGCACGGAAGCGAGCTTCTTCGGCATCGTCATCCAGATCCAGTCCCAGGCCGGCGGCAATCTTTCCGAGGCGCTGGGCAATCTTTCGCGCGTGCTTCGCGACCGCAAGAAAATGAAGGCCAAGGTCCAGGCGCTGTCCATGGAAGCGAAGGCGTCCGCCGTGATCATCGGCGCGTTGCCGTTCGTTGTCGCCTTTCTCGTCTACCTGACAAGCCCGAACTACATCATGCCTCTGTTTACCACCAGCGCCGGCAATCTGATCCTCGGCTGCTCGGCGGCCTGGATGTCGATCGGCATCCTGGTGATGCGCAAGATGATGAACTTCGAAGTTTAGGATTTCGAGCGTATGACTGAGAACGTCGTCCAGACCCTTACCGACCCGGCGTTCCTGATTGCCTTGTTGGTCGGCATCGCGGTGTTTGCGACCTTCTTCACGCTGCTGCCTGCCTTTGGCGGAAACCAGCTCAAGGCGCGCATGAAATCCGTGGCGCTGGAGCGCGACGAATTGCGCGCCAAGCAGCGTGCGCGGCTTGCCGTCGAGGCCGATCGCCGCGGCAAGGGCCTGCGCGAGGAACAGTCGATCGGCATGCGCAATATTGTCGATCGGCTGGACCTGAGGCGCGCCCTGGCCGATGAAGGCACCTTGCAGAAACTCAAGGTTGCTGGCTTTCGCGGGCAGAATCCGCTGACGCGTTTCCTTTTCTTCCGTCTGGTCCTGCCCTTTGTCGGCTTTGCCCTGGCTGCGATGTATCTGTTCGTGCTCGGGGGTTTGCCGGAGCAGCCGCCTCTCATCAAATTGTTCGTCTGTATCGTCGTCGCCTATGCCGGTTTTTACGCGCCGGTGCTCTATGTCAACAACCGCGCCACCAAGCGCAAGCAGTCGATCCAGATGGCCTGGCCGGACGCGCTCGATCTGATGCTGATCTGCGTCGAATCCGGCATGTCGGTGGAGGCGGCGTTTCGCAAGGTCGCGGACGAAATCGGCGCGCAATCGGTGGCACTTGCCGAAGAGTTCATCCTGACCAATGCCGAGCTTTCCTACTTGCAGGAACGCAAGCAGGCTTACGAAAACCTTGCAAGCCGCACCGGCCTGGAATCGGTCAAGTCGGTGTCGCAGGCGCTGGTCCAGGCCGAGCGCTACGGCACGCCGGTGGCGCACGCGCTGCGCGTGCTTGCCGGCGAAAGCCGCGACATGCGCATGAACGCTGCCGAGAAGAAGGCCGCGGCCTTGCCGCCGAAGCTCACCGTGCCAATGATCCTGTTCTTCCTGCCGGTGCTGTTCGCCATCATCCTGGGCCCCGCCGGAATCCAGGTGAGCCAGCGCGGCATCTTCGGCGACCAGCCGACATCGAGCAGCCAATAGCCTCGCCAAGGCGACAACACATGCGAAAGCCGCGGTGCTGATGCAGCGCGGCTTTGTATTTCCAGCATGTCGATGAGTCGAGGAACTGGCGGTTCGAAGCAAAGCCGGCGTAGTTAGTTGGTGGCAGGCTTTGCCTTGTCCTGGTCCTTGAGCTGGCTCCAGGCGTTCTGCTGGGCGAGCATCTGGCGAAGGTAAGCCACGTTCGCCTGCGCCTGGTCGGGCGAGAGCTCCTGAGAAGCGATTTTCTCGGCCTCGTCGAAACGGCCCTGCAGACCGACGACTAGCGCCAGGTTCTGGCGGACGCGGCTGTCGGCGTTCGGCTGCTGGGCGGCCGAGCGCATATAGGTTTCAGCCGTGCGCAGATCACCTTCCAGCACATAGGACATGCCGAGATTGGAAAGGATCGAAGGTTCGTTCGGCTTGAGGTCAAGCGCCTTGCGGTAATTCTGGCGCGCCTCGTCTCTCTGGCCAAGCTGGTCGAGAATCGCCGCTTCCGCCGACACCAGCTTCCAGTCGGGATATTCCGGTGTCTGCGCGCGGCGCACCGCGTCGAGCGCCGGCTCGAACTGCCCATTGGCGGCCAGTGCCTTGCCATAGGCGGCGAGCACGTCGCGGTCCTTCGGCAGGGCGATCGCCAGTTTGCGCATCACGGCGAGCGATTGGTCGGCGTCGCCATCCATTTGCAGCGCCGCGGCATAATTCGTCGCGATCCGCTTGTCGTTGGGGTTCTTGGCGTAGGACTGACCGAGCGCGATCGTCGCCTTGTGCAACTCGCCGGCCGACATGGTTTCCAAGGGTTTGCCGCTGGTGCGTCCGATCGAGCCGGTTGTCAACTTGCTGGTCCCGCAGCCTGCAACGCTTGCAGCGAGCGCTATTATGAGCGCCGTGGTGATCAGCCGCTTCCCCGTGGCGTTCGTCATGCGGTTGGTCGGCATCTGCACCAGGGGCCTCCATTCGTGTACGTGGCCGTTACATGGCCATCTTCCCTCCCGCAGAAATATTCTGTTAACCCTAACGGACAGTTAAAAAAGCGCCGACTCGGAAGCCGGAGGCCATCGAATGCCAGTCGAATTCATCGAGGGAAAACTGAAGACCACGCTGCCGGTTCACCTGGTGGCGAAGGATAGACTGGATGCAGCGGGCCTTGCCTCGTCCTCGCTCGCATGGGCCAAGGCCAACGGCTTTTCCGGTGAGGCCGGCAGGACGCTGATTGTACCCGACGAAAACGGCGCGCTTGCCGGCGCCCTGTTCGGCACGGGCGATGGCGAAGGCGCGCTTGCCATCGGTGCGCTGGCGAGAGCCTTGCCCGAAGGCGACTGGCATTTCGCCTCGGCACCCTCCGAACCGGAACTGGTGGCCGTCGCACTGGCGCTCGGCGGCTATGTCTTCACCCGCTACGGCAAAAAACCCGGCAAGGCGCTGCGTTTTTCGCTGCCGTCCGGCGCCGACGCGGCGCGTGTTCGCCGAACTGCCGATGGCGTCTTCCTGACGCGCGATCTGGTCAACACGCCGACCAGCGACATGGGACCTGACGAACTGGAGAAAGCGGTGCGGATGCTGGCCAGGACGTACAAGGCCGAAGTGTCGGTGACCAAGGGCGACGATCTGCTCAAGAACAACTTTCCGATGATCCATGCCGTCGGCCGCGCTTCCGTCGGTGCGCCGCGGCTGATCGACATGATTTGGGGACCGAAGAACGCCCCGAAGGTGACGCTGGTCGGCAAGGGCGTCTGCTTCGATACCGGTGGCCTCGACATCAAGCCGTCCTCGGGCATGCTCCTGATGAAGAAGGACATGGGTGGCGCGGCCAACGTGTTGGGCCTTGCTTCGATGATCATGGCCGCCGGGCTGAAGGTCCGGCTGCGTGTGCTGATCCCGGCGGTCGAGAATTCGATCGCCGGCAACGCCTTCCGGCCCGGCGACGTGCTGGTGAGCCGCAAGGGCATCACCGTCGAGATCGGCAACACCGACGCCGAGGGACGGCTGGTGCTGGCGGACGCCTTGGCACTGGCAGACGACGACGAGCCGCAGCTGCTGATCGACATGGCGACCTTGACGGGGGCTGCTCGCGTCGCGCTCGGTCCCGATCTGCCGCCTTTCTACACCGGTGATGAAGCACTGGCGTCCGATCTGGCGGAGGCTTCCGCCGCGGTCGAGGATCCGTTATGGCGCATGCCGCTGTGGAAACCTTATGACGCAAAGCTGTCGTCGAAGATCGCCGACATCAACAACGTCACGTCAGACGGTTTCGCCGGCTCTATCACGGCGGCGCTTTTCCTGAAGCGCTTCGTCGAGAAGACCGCTGCTTGGGCGCATTTCGACATCTTCGCGTGGAATCCGTCCGATCGTCCGTACGGTCTAGCCGGCGGCGAGGCGCAAGGCATCCGCGCGCTGGAAAGGGTCATCTCGAAACGCTACGCCTGACGGTTCCGGTCCGACAGGAAGGTATCGAGACTGAAACGGAACCGAAACAATTTTCCGTCATGCTGGCCGGATGTCGATTTCGATGCGCCCGAGCCAGGCCTTGCGACTGTGGCAGCAGGTGATGCTGTCTCAGGTGCGCGACGACGCACCGGACCTCACCATGCGCCAGACGGCGATCCTGTTCACCATCTATCTCGATCCGCCGCCGCATACGGTGCGCGGGCTCGCCGCCCGCCTCAATGTCACAAAGCCGGTCATCACCCGCGCGCTCGACACAATGGGCGCGATGAAGCTGGTGTCGCGCCATCGCGATGAGCTCGACAAGCGCAACGTGCTGGTCAAGCGAACCGTAGAAGGTGCTCTCTTTGTCGAGCGCTTCGGCGATGTTATCATCGCCAGAGCCCAGGAATTGCCCATCTGACCGAAACGCCCTTCTGAACGAGTTGCCGATTTGACCGCCAGGGATGCCCGCCTTCACGCCTTCCGTTCCGATCTCGCCGATGCCAGGCTGAAAGGCGAGGTCGCCGCCGATCGCTTTGTCGCCGGGCGGCCAGCGCGTATCGCCGCTTCCGTTGCCGATGTCCGCAAGGCGCCGCGCCCGGAAGCCGGCGTCAACACGCAGCTTCTGTTCGGCGACGATGTCCTCGTCTTCGAAGACGTTGAGGGCTGGGCCTGGATCCAGGCCGAACGCGACGGCTATGTCGGCTATGTCGCCGACACCGTGCTAAGCGCGCGGGCCCATGCGCCAACTCATGTCGTCTCCGTGCCGCGCACCTTCCTCTATCCCGGACCGGATTTGCGGCTTCCGCTGAGCGGGCAGCTGTCGATGGGATCGGCGGTGACGGTGGCGGGCGCGGCCGAAACCCGCGGCACGCATTATGCGCTGTTATCGTCCGGCGAGACGGTCATATCGGGCCATTTGCGGCCGTTGAACAAACCAGCTGCCGACTATGTCGCGGTCGCGGAAACCTTTCTCGGCACACCCTATCTGTGGGGCGGGACCTCCGGCTTCGGCATCGATTGCTCCGGCCTCGTGCAATTGGCGATGCATGTGGCCGGCAGGCAAGTGCTGCGCGATTCCGACATGCAGGCGGCGACCATCGGTGAGCCGCTCGAAGCTGGGCCGGATTTTGCTGAGTTGCGGCGCGGCGACCTGGTGTTCTGGAAAGGCCATGTTGCGATCATGACCGACCCTGAGACCATGATCCACGCCAACGGCCACACCATGCTGGTCTCACGTGAAGGTTTCAAGGAAGCCCTCGCCCGTATCGGCTATCTCTATGGCGGTCCGACAGGGTTCCGGCGGCCGTAATGTAAGCGCCTGTCCTCCCCTTGTGCCCCTTGTGGGAGAAGGTGGCCGAGCGAAGCTCGGTCGGATGAGGGGTGTTGGAAGGATCGCCAACGCCTCATTTTTTCCAGCACCCCTCATCCGTCTTGCCGCTTTGCGGCAATCCACATTCTCCACAAGGGGAGAAGGAAGGCGCGCTCGATCACCTTTTGTTCCGATTGTTCTTGGCGATTGCGCGCCGCCGCGCTACCTCTGGCGCGTGACTGAGCAGCCGCGTCTCGCCGAACAGAATGCCGCCGTGCACTTGCCCGAGCCATTCCTCAAATGGTTCGCCGAAAAAGGCTGGTCGCCGCGCGCCCATCAGATCGAGCTGCTGGCGACTGCCCAAGCCGGGCAGTCGGTGCTGCTGATCGCACCGACCGGCGCAGGCAAGACGCTGGCCGGGTTTCTGCCTTCACTAACCGAGCTGGCCGGCCGGCCAAGGAGAAGACCGGGGCAGGCGCATCGCGGCATCCACACACTCTATATCTCGCCGCTGAAAGCGCTGGCCGTCGACATCGAGCGCAATCTCGGCAAGCCGGTGGAAGAGATCGGGCTACCTGTCACTATCGAGACGCGCACCGGCGACACGCCCGCGCACAAGCGCCAGCGGCAGAAGCTGGCGCCGCCCGACATCCTCCTGACCACGCCCGAGCAACTGGCGCTGCTGATTGCTGCGCCCGACGCCAGGCGCTTCTTTGAGGATCTGCGCTACGTCGTGCTTGATGAACTGCATTCGCTGGTGACCTCGAAACGCGGGCATCTCCTGTCGCTCGGCCTGGCGCGGCTGCGATCCTTTGTTCCCGGCTTCCAGACGATCGGCTTGTCGGCGACGGTCGCCGAACCGGACGAATTGCGGCGCTGGCTGGTCAACCAGAACCCCCCGGGCGGCATGGCCGAATTGATCGTCGTGACCGGCGGCGCCAAGCCCGAGATCTCTATTCTCGATTCGGAAGAACGCGTGCCGTGGGCTGGCCATTCGGCCCGCTACGCGACACCGGAGATCTACAACGAGATCAAGCGACACAAGACGACCTTGCTGTTCGTCAACACACGCAGCCAGGCCGAACTGCTGTTCCAGGAATTATGGCGGGTCAATGAGGACACCTTGCCGATCGCGCTGCATCACGGCTCGCTCGATGTCGCCCAGCGACGGCGCGTCGAGAAAGCCATGGGCGAGAATACCTTGCGCGCCATCGTCGCCACTTCGACGCTCGATCTCGGCATCGACTGGGGCGACGTCGATCTGGTCGTGCATGTCGGCGCGCCGAAGGGCGCGAGCCGGCTGGCGCAGCGCATCGGCCGCGCCAACCACCGCATGGACGAGCCGTCCAAGGCGATCCTGATCCCCGCCAACCGCTTCGAGGTGCTGGAATGCCGAGCGGCGCTCGACGCCAATTATCTCGGCGCCCAGGATACGCCGCCGCTGGTCAATGGCGGGCTCGACGTGCTGGCGCAGCATGTTCTGGGTTGCGCCTGCGGCGCGCCATTCCTTGCCGATACCTTGTTCGAGGAAGTGCGAACGGCTGCACCCTATGCCAGCCTCGATCGGCCGACATTCGATCGCGTCATCGATTTCGTCGCCACCGGCGGCTATGCGCTGAAGAACTACGAGCGCTACGCCCGCATCCGCCTGAACAGGGACGGGCTGTGGCGCGTGTCCAATCCTCGCATTGCCCAGCAATACCGGCTGAATGTCGGCACCATCATCGAGGTGCCGGCGCTCAACGTGCGTTACGTCCAGGCCGGCAGCAAGGGGTCCGCGTCGCGCGGCGGCCGCGTTCTCGGCAAGATCGAGGAGGCTTTCCTCGAAACGCTGACGCATGGCGACACGTTCATGTTTGCCGGCAAGGTGCTGCGCTTCGAGGGCATCCGCGAGAATGAGTGCTTCGTCTCGAATGCACCCGGCAGCGACGCCAAGGTGCCTTATTATGGCGGCGGCAAATTCCCGCTTTCGACCTACCTCGCCGAGCAGGTCCGCATCATGCTGGACGACCCCCAGCGATGGAAGAAGCTGCCGGAGCAGGTCGCCGACTGGCTACGCTTCCAGGCCGACAAGTCGGTACTGCCGAAACGCGACGACCTGCTGATCGAGACCTTTCCGCGTGGCAACCGGCACTATCTGGTGGCCTATCCGTTCGAGGGCAGGCTGGCGCACCAGACGCTTGGCATGCTGCTGACCCGCCGGCTCGACAGGACGGGGGCCAGGCCGCTCGGCTTCGTCGCCACCGACTATGCACTTGCCATATGGTCGCTGGCCGATATGGGCAGGATGTTCAGGGCGAAGAAACCGTCGCTGGCCGCGCTTTTCGACCAGGATATGCTGGGCGACGATCTCGAAGCCTGGCTGGCCGGCAGCTGGCTCTTGAAGCGCACTTTCCGCAATTGCGCGCTTATCTCGGGACTGATCGAAAGACGTCATCCGGGCCAGGAGAAGAGCGGCCGTCAGGTCACCGTGTCGACCGACCTCATTTACGACGTTCTGCGCAGCCATGAGCCCGACCATATCCTGCTGCAGGCGACGCGTGCCGATGCGGCCACGGGCCTGCTGGATGTCAGTAGACTTGCCGAGATGCTCTCGCGCATCCAAGGACGAATCGTGCATAAGAACCTCGAACAGATTTCGCCGCTCGCCGTGCCGATCATGCTTGAGATCGGCAAGATGCCGGTGCATGGCGAGGCCGATGATACGCTGCTGATGGATGCGGCGACGCTGGTCGAGGAGGCCATGGGGACGAAATGACGCGCGTGCTGGCCACGACTTTGCCCCTGGCAGGCGCCGACTCTATCGGCATCGCCGGCGAGCGCGCGATCTGCGATCGGCGCGGCGTGCTTTATTTTCCCGAGCTTCGGCTGCTGACTGTCTCCGACCTGCATCTGGAAAAGGGTTCGTCGCTGGCACGGCGCGGCACGTTGATCCCGCCCTATGACACCGGTGCGACATTGCTCCGGCTGCAGGCGGTGATTGCCGATTATCAGCCGGCGATCGTCATCAGCCTGGGCGACAGCTTTCATGATGGTGGCGGCGCGGCGCGCATGCACTCAAGCTTTCGCGAACGCCTGGAAGGACTGATGGCCGGCCGCGACTGGTTCTGGGTTGCCGGCAACCATGATCCGGACGCGCCGGCCGACCTGCCGGGCGAGACGGTGCGCGAGCTGGCCATAGGCTCTCTTGTATTCCGGCACGAGCCTTCGGCGGTGAGAGTGGAAGGCGAGATATCAGGCCATCTGCATCCCTGCGCCCGCATCGTGCAGCGCGGCCGCTCGGTGCGGCGGCGCTGCTTTGCCGGCGACGGCGGCCGCATGATCATGCCGGCCTTCGGCGCCTATACCGGCTCGCTCAATGTGCTCGATCGCGCCTATGCCGGGCTGTTCCGCCGCGAAACGCTGATGGCCTATATGCTCGGCACGGAGCGCATCTTCGCCATTTCTCGCTCGATGTTGAGACCAGGCTGATACCGCTACCGGCCGTAGTACAGGGTGACGGTGTGCTTCGCCTCGGCGAAGAACAGCCAGCGTTCGACCAGCATGCCGGCGAATTGGACGATTGCGGCGAATGTCGAGAGCACCGCCGCATAAGGCCATGGCAAGGCGAAGGCGGCAACCAGCAGCAGGGCGGGCAGCGCGAAGGCCAGCGCTTGCGTGATTTGACGCAGCCGCGCCTTGTGCTTGCGCGCGACGCGAAAGCCCATCTCCTTGAGCAGGTAGTTTTCCTCGGTGTGCGGCCATTCCAGCGACCGCACAGTACCGCCGGCAAGTCCGGTCGCGGTGTTGGCGTTGGTCGGGATTTCCAGCCTGTCATTGTGTCGCCAGGTTGCCAGCTTCCAGCCCCAGCCGAGCAAGGTCAGCAGCACGCAACCCGCCAGAACGATAGTCGAGCCGAAGGCGAAACCCTGCAGCAGCGCGTTGAGCAGCACGCTGCCGCTCATCGCCGAAAAGATCAGATAGCCGGGCAGAGTGAAGCGGCTGTGCCATTGGGCGATCGGCTTCAACGACGCGTAGATCATGCCGGTGGTGCAGACGGTTGCGACCGCGCCGATGGCAGCGAGCAGCCCGGCGACAGCCACCCAGCCGCTCGTACGGCCGAGGACCACCCAGCCAATACCGAACAGTCCCGCCGGCACGAAGGTGGCGACCGAGGCAACACCTTCGCGCGACAGCCATGAGCTACGCCATTGCGAGAAGGCACGCCAGGCGCGTTCGGGCCGGCCGAGATGGCCGGCCGACGACAGCAGGCCTGCCGAGATCAGGCCAAGCGCCAGCCCCATGCCGGTAAGGCCAAGCCAGAAATCGGGCGGGATAAAGCCCTGTCCGGCGAGCACGCCAAGCAGCGCGAGCAGGCCGTAACCGGCGCCCGTGGCGGTGGTGAAAAAGACGACCGAGAATGCTGGATGCATGAAGGCGCTGGTCAGTTCGAAAGCATGCGGTCGACCCAGCCGAGGAAGCCGCCTTCGGCCCGCACCGCTTCAAGCGCCGGCGCCGGCACCGATGCGGCGCGGGTGGTGTGGGCACGTGGCGGCAGATATTTGTTGGTCGGCTTATAGCCCATTTCCGGCATCAGATCGACACCGCCGCGCTCGGCCACCAGTTGCGAGATAGCCGATGCCGGATCGCCCAGATCGCCGAAATGCCGCGCGCTGGTCGGGCAAGCAGCGACGCAGGCCGGCACGCGATCTTCTTCCGCCAGATTGTCGTTGTAGATGCGGTCGACGCACAACGTGCATTTCTTCATCACGCCGACATCGGTGTCGAATTCGCGCGCTCCGTAGGGACAGGCCCAGCTGCACAGTTTGCAGCCGATGCATTTGTCCTCGTCGACCAGCACGATGCCATCCGACGCCCGTTTGTAGGAGGCGCCGGTCGGGCAGACCGTGACGCACGCCGGTGTCTCGCAGTGCAGGCAGGAGCGTGGGAAATTGACCGTGCGCCCACCCATCTCGGTCATGTGCTCATAGCTGTGCACGCGGTTGAACCAGACGCCGTCGACATTGCCGCCATAGGGGTCGATGTCGGTTAGCGGCGCCATATGGCCGCCGGTGTTCCATTCCTTGCAGGCGGTAACGCAGGCCTGGCAGCCGACGCAGGTGTCGAGATCGATGACGAGTCCGAGCTTCTTGTCGGTTTGGGCGGGAAGGCAAGTCATTCGGCAGCCTCTCTCTCCCGGCGGAATTCCGCGCCGAAACTGAGTTTGTCGGGCGAGGGCTCAGAGTGCGGCGGCTGTCGGAACCGCTCGAACTGCGGCTCGGTGAAGCCGGCTTCTTCAGCCGCGCATTTGACGATGCGGACACGCAGGTCGAACCATGCCGCCTGGCCGGTCACCGGGTCGGAATTCGAGTAGCGTTTACCATTGGCATCGGCAGAGGTCTGGTCGCCGATGATGTGATTGAGCAGGAAGCCACGGTTGGATTCGGCGGCGTCATCCTTCAGCCCCCAGCTGCCGCGCCGCTTGCCGATGGCGTTCCAGGTCCACACCGTGTCCGCGTTGACGCCGTCGACCAGCTTGATCTGTCCCTTGACCTTGCCGTTGATGCTCTCGATCCACACCCAGTCATCGTCGACAAGGCCGAGGCCGGCGGCGGTCCGGTTGTGCACGAACAGCCGGTTCTGGCTGGTGATCTGCCTGAGCCAGGCGTTCTGCGAGCCCCAGGAATGATACATGTGCATCGGCCGCTGCGTCAGCGCGTGCAGCGGGTATTTCTCGAGGTCGACAGCCGCCTCCTCGAAGGGCGTGTACCAGAACGGCAGCGGGTCCATATAGGTCTCGATGCGGCTGCGCTCCGCCTCCGGCGGCAGCACCCGCCCATGGCCGCGCGCGGCGAGGCGAAACCGCTGAATCGGTTCCGAATAGAGCTGGAAGACGATCGGCTCGGCTTTCGGGATGAATCCCATGTTCTCGGCGAAGTCGAGATAGGAGCGGTTGGCCATCTTGTAGTAGCGCTGGTCGTCCGCAAAATCATGGTGCCAAAAGCCGCCATTGTCGATGTAGCGCTGAAGCTGATCAGGATTGGCCTCGCCTTTGCCGATCGAGGTTCCGTCCTTGCCGCGCCAGCCGGCGAGCGGGCCGATGCCCGGCGTGCGCTCATGATTGACGATGTAATCGGCATAGTCGCGGTATTTGGCCGAGCCGTCGTCGTCGACGAAGCCGGGCAGGCCGAGGCGCGCGCCGAGCTCGATCAACACCGTCTGGAACGGCCTGACATCACGATCCGGCTCGACGACGGGATGGCGGATGGCGTCGCCCGGGCCGTCGGCATGGCTGATCGGCCGATCGAGCAGGCTGATGCAGTCATGCCTTTCGAGATAGGTGGTGTCGGGAAGCACGAGATCGGCGAACGGCACGGTCTCGGAATAATAGGCGTCGGAATAAATGATGAAGGGGATTTTGTAATTTCCGGCCTCGTCGCTGTCGGTCAGCATCGCCATCGTCTCGACGGTGTTCATCGACGAGTTCCAGGCCATGTTGGACATGTACATCATCAGCGTGTCGATCGGATAGGGATCGCCGGCCCAGGCATTGCGGATGACCGTGTGCATGAGGCCGTGCGCGGCAAGCGGTGCATCCCAGGAATAGGCCTTATCGATGCGAACAGCCGTGCCGGCGTCATCGAGGAGCAGATCGTCCGGTCCGCAGACGAAACCGAGCGGCATGCCTTCGAGCGGCGTCATCGGCCTGACGTCCTTGCCCGCCGGCTTCGGCCCCGGCGGCACCGACCGGGGATAAGGCGGCTTGAAGCGAAACCCGCCCGGCACGTCCACCGTGCCGAGAAGCACCTGGAGGAGGTGGATGGCGCGGCAGGTGTGAAACCCGTTCGAATGGGCCGAGATGCCCCGCATCGCATGCATCGACACCGGCCGGCCCTTCATCGTCTCGTGCCGGCGACCGGCCCAGTCGGTCCACGCTATCGGCAGTTCGATTGCTTGCTCGAAAGCGACATGCGCCAGTTCGGCGGCGATCCGGCGGATGGTGTCGGCGGGAACGCCACAGCATCCGGCGACCGCGTCGGGAGAATAGCTCTCCTGCAGATAGCGGTCGGCGACGAGCTGGAAGACCGGAACGCAGCGGCGGCCATCGACCTGGAAGTTGCCGGTCAGCGCCGGTTTTGCACCATTATCGGTGGCGCTGACGGACACTTTCGCTACCCTGTCCCAGGCCAGCGGATTGCCGTTACCGTCGCGTGCGAACAGCCCATCGTCGGCCGCATTCGGCTCCTGGATGACGAGGACATGGGCGTTGGTGTAGCGCAGCAAATAATCGAGATCGACACGGCCGGCCTTCAGCAGTTCATGGATGAGGGCTAACACGAACAGGCCGTCGGTGCCGGGCCGGATGCCGATCCAGTCATCAGCAATGGCGTTGTAGCCGGTGCGGCACGGATTGATCGAAACCACCTTGGCCCCGCGCGCCTTGAGCTTGCCGAGACCGATCTTGATCGGATTGGAATCATGGTCCTCGGCAACGCCGAACAGCATGAAGTATCTCGTGTTGTCCCAGTCGGGTTCGCCGAACTCCCAGAACGAGCCGCCGATCGTATAGAGCCCGCCGGCCGCCATGTTGACCGAGCAGAAGCCGCCATGGGCGGCGAAATTCGGCGTGCCGAACTGGCTCGCCCACCAGCCGGTCAACGATTGCGACTGATCGCGCCCGGTGAAGAAGGCGAGTTTCTTCGGATCGGTCCGGCGGATTTTCGAAAGTCGTTCCGTCGCGATTGAGAAAGCCTCCTCCCACTCGATCTCACGAAATTCTCCCGAGCCGCGCGGACCTGTGCGCAGCAATGGTTTCTTCAACCGGGCCGGACTGTAGTGCTGCATGATGCCGGCACTGCCCTTGCCGCACAGCACGCCGCGATTGATCGGATGGTCCTTGTTGCCGTTGATGTAGCGGACCTTGCCGTCTTTGATGTGGACGTCGATGCCGCAGCGACAGGCGCACATGTAGCAGGTTGTCTTGGCGATGCTGTCGGAGATATCGGGCGAAGTATCGACGCCATCGCCCTCGTCGGGCGCGCGCGTGTCGGCAAGCGACCGTTGGGACGGTGCGGAATTGGCGCCGCGCAGCGGTCCGTGGCTCATGATCTGCTGTGGTCCGAGTATTTGGCTCGCGTTTTTGGCCCGGGGCCGCGCATGTAATGCTCTTCCGGATGATAGCCGTCGCCGGTGAGCCGCCGCCGCAAGCTGCGCGTCCAATGGGCAAACAGGGATTTGAACCGCCCGATCACTTTCTGCCTTTTGCGGACTGGCCGCGATATTTTTCCAATTTCCTGCAAAACTTAGAACAAAACGATCGATCCGTCTAACAAGTTGCTCTTGTAATTCCAATCGAATTTCTTTCTTAATTCTCTCATGACCCTGGACCAATTGCGGATCTTCGTTGCTGTCGCCGAACGAGGACACATGACTAAGGCAGCCGAGCTGCTGGGTATTTCCCAATCGGCGGCGTCGGCCGCCATCCGCTCGCTCGAACAGCAGCACGGCGTCCAGCTGTTCAACCGGGTCGGCCGCAACATCGAGCTGGCGCAGACCGGCCGCCGGTTCCTGCCTGAGGCCAAGGCCGTGCTCGAACGGGCGGCTGCCGCTCACAATGTGCTGGAGCACGTCTCGCAGACGATCACCGGCAGCCTTTCAATCGCCGCCAGCCAGACCATCGCCAGCTACTGGCTGCCGCGCCGGCTGGCCTCCTTCCACGAGGCCTATCCCGCCGTCAGGCTGAGCGTGACCATCGGCAACACCAGACAGGTCGAGACCAATGTCCTGGACGGCACGGCGGATTTTGGCCTGGTCGAGGGGCGCACTGATTCAGACATATTGCGGCGCGCCAAGGTCGATGTGGATCGCCTGATGCTGGTCGTGGCGCATTCGCATCCCGAGATCGCTGAAGTCTCGCGCGGGCATCCCGACATCAGCGAGATCCGCTGGATCATCAGGGAGGGCGGGTCGGGCACCCGCGAGGTGCTGGAAGATCTTGCCCGCCGCGAAGGGATCTCGTTCGCGGACCTGCGAATATTCCTGGTGCTGCCGAGCAACGAGGCGGTCCGTCAGGCGGTCGAGGCTGGCGCCGGCGCCACCATCATTTCGGAACTCGTTGTCGAACGCGCCGTTGCCGAAGGCAGCTTGCGTTCCGTGCCGATCGATCTGCCGAAACGTGATTTCGCCATGATCACGCATCGTGACCGGCAGGCAAGTCTGGCCCAGATGGCGCTCAAGGCGCATCTGGGCGCGAAGGCCGGCGAGACCGTCCGCGGGTAAGCCGAGTCAGCCGAATTTCCGCTGCGCATCGAGCGCCAGCCCAAGCCCGACCGAGCCGAACATATCACCTTCGATGACGGACGCCTGCGGCACCAAGGCTAATATCTGCTGCCTTGCCAGCGGGATGGCGGTCGATCCGCCGGTCAAGAACACCGCGGTGATGGCGGATGGTTTCACCTGCGCGTCGCGGATGGTCTCACCAACCGTCGCGGCCACCCGTTCGATTTCCCTGGCGATCGTGGCCTCAAGCCCGGCGCGCGAAATTACTGCCGCGAAACTCGCTCCGGGCAGCGCGACTACGACATCACCAGAAAGTTGCTGCGTCAGCTCGATCTTGGCCGTTTCAACCAAAGCGGCCAGCGCGTGCCCGTAACGATGCTCGACGATGTGGATGAAGCGGTCGACCAGGTCGGCGCGTTCCGCTTCGTAGCGGATCTGGCGCAGATGGGTCATCGCCCTGGCGGTGTAGACCAGATTGATGCGTTGCCATGTCGCCAAGTCGATGAAGTAGCTGGCCGGCAAGTTGCGCTTGCCGTCCTTGGTCGGCGAGAGGTAGCCGAGTTGCGGCATCACATGGGTGATGCTCAACAGCCGATCGAAGTCGGTGCCGCCGATGTGGATGCCTCGGCTCGCCAGGATGTCGTCCTTGCGATCGAGGGAGCGGGCGCGCTGCGGCGAGACCCGCACGATCGAGAAGTCGGACGTGCCGCCGCCCATGTCGACGATCAGCGCCAGTTCTTCCCGCGTGACCTTCTGCTCGTAGTCGAGCGCCGCCGCGATCGGCTCGAACTGGAAGGCGATGTGCTTGAAGCCCTGGGTGCGGGCCGTGTTTTCGAGTTCACCTTCGGCCTTGGCATCGGCCTCGGCATCGTCGTCGACGAACTGCACGGGACGACCGAGCACCACGCTTTCAACCGTGTCGTCCGCATCCTCTTCCAGCCTTTTCCTGAGATGGCCGACGAACAGACCAATGATCTCGGTGAAGGCGATCGATCGGGACTTGATGCGCGTCTTTTCATGGACAAGCGAACTGCCGAGCACGCTCTTCAGCGAGCGCATCAGGCGACCTTCGATGCTGTCGGTATAGTTGGCGATGGCGCGGCGCCCAAAATAAGTGCGGTTGTCCTCGAAATTGAAGAACACGGCGCTCGGCAGTGTGACCTCGCCGTCCTCCAGCGCCACCAGCCGTGGCTGCCCGTTCCTGACCACGCCCACGGTGGAATTCGAAGTGCCGAAGTCGATACCGCCGAATGCTGATCGCATCGTGAAGCCTGTATTCTGATTGTGGGGGAGCGACAGCTCGTGTCCGGTCGGGCCGGGGTCGCGGTCTAACCCATGAGCCCCAAAAGGGGAACAACCTTTCGCAAGGGGGCTAGTCCTTTCGGAAGACCAGTCTTCCGAGCCAGCCGGTCAGCATGGCCAGCGATACAGCGAAGACGCCGTAGAGAAAGGAATAATCGTGGGCAACGCGGAAGATCGACTGTTCGAAACCGGACTTGCGGATTTCGAGTTGGGCGGAGCTTTCCTTGATGAACAGGCCGCTCTTGAACAGGAACGCACGGGCCTTGTGGGTACCGACTGGAACGTTGGGGGCGAGCCTGACGGTGGCGCGGAACAGGTTCTGCGACAGGAACTGCACGCCGCCGACATTCTCGCTGTAGAGGCCGGTCGCCGTTTTGCGCTCGCGCAGCGCCGCGGTGAATTCCTGGATTGTCGCCGGACTGTCGCCGTCGTCGGCCGGCTGCATGTAGATGTTGGCGGCGCCGAGCGACAATTGCTTGTAGCTGTTGGGGTCGGTGACGTCCTGCAGCGGGCGCGTCGTCGCCACCGAATAGGACACCGGCACATTCTCGAAGGTCTCGGACTCCAGATTGATCCAGAGGCCGAGCACCCGGTCCTTGCGGCGCACGACGACCGGCCGGGCCGGACCCTCAAGCACGACGATGATGTCGTAGCGCCCTCGGCGCGCGACAAGCGGGTCGGCATTTTCCAATGAGCCGAAGATGGTGAGGTCGGCACCTGAAAACCCGGCGGTGATTGAGACATGGTCGGTGGACAGGCCGATCTGGATGTTTTCGGTAACCGGCGTCTGCGCTTTTCCCGGTGACGAGGCGGCGAACAGCGACAGCGAGGCAACGGCCAAGAACGCCCTCAAGCCCGCCATCAGGTCGGATCCACGCCGGATAGGGAATAGAGGTTGGGCGGCGTCACGAACAGATCGATGGCGAGCCGGATGGCAACCGCCAGCACCAGCAATGCCAGCAGCGCCCTGAGCTGCTCGCCACGCAGCCTTTGGCCGGCCTTGGCGCCGTATTGCGCGCCGGCGACGCCGCCCGCCATCAACAGGAAGGCGAGCATGACGTCGACTGTCTGATTGGTGGTGGCATGGACCAGCGTGGTGTAGGCCGAGGTGAAGATGATCTGGAATAGCGAGGTGCCGATGACGACGTTGGTCGGCACTTTCAAGAGATAGATCAGCGCCGGTACCATGATGAAGCCGCCGCCGACGCCCATGATCGACGATAGGAAACCGATGCCGGCACCGAGGCCGAGCACCGGGATGACGCTGACGAAAAGCTTCGAGGCCCTGAACCGCATCTTCAGCGGCAAGCGGTGGATCCAATTGTGCTGGCCGGATTTCTTCAGCACCGGTGCCGCGCCGCTGCGCGTGGCGCGTAGCGCATTGACGCTCTCGACCAGCATCAGCCCGCCGACGGTGCCAAGCAGCACGACATAGAGCAGCGAGATGAACAGGTCGAGCTGGCCGAGCCTGCGCAAGAAGCCAAAGACAAAGATGCCGCCGGTTGAGCCGACGATGCCGCCTGCCAAAAGCACACCGCCGAGTTTGAAGTCGAGCGTGCCGCGCTTCACGTGCGACAATGCGCCGGAGAAGGAGGAGGCGATAACCTGGTTGGCGCCGGTGGCGACCGCGATCGCCGGCGGTATATTGTAGAAGATCAGCAGCGGCGTGATAAGGAAGCCGCCGCCCACTCCGAACATGCCCGAAAGGAAACCCACCGCCGCGCCCATGGCCAGCAGCACGAAGATGTTGACGGAAATTTCCGCGATCGGGAGATAGATGCCCACCCGTCAGTCTCGATCAGTTTGCCTCTCGACGAATGCAACCGTTGCGGGCATTTCGCGCCAAAAAGCCTATCTCGTTCTTGCGCCGGCCGGGCGGCGAAGTCAAACCTCGCCACGCCGCCGAAACAAAAAACAACTCAATCAGTTAACAGGCAAATGTGTGGCAAAGGCGTCGCGGAAACGACGCATCTGACGTTATTTGCGCGCGAGCAGCGCCTTGACCAGTTTTTCGTCGACCGCGCCCGTCGCCTTCAAGTCGTTGTCGGTCTGGAAAGCCATGATGGCATCCTCGGTTTTCTGGCCCATCACGCCGTCGGCATTGCCGGCCTCATAGCCGTTCTTGTTGAGAATGCGCTGGATGTTCTGAACGACCTTCTTCATGTCGACGCTGGCGGTCGTCTGCGGCGTGCCGTCCTGCCACGATTCGGGAATGTCGGCCGAATTGGCCGCAGGATCGAGCGGCTTTGCCTTCCACAGTTCGGCGGCGGCGCGTGCGCGTTCGAGCTGCTCGGGCCTGAGCGCCTTGGCGATCTCGTCGCGCTTTGCCGCCGCATCCTTGTCGCCGGTCTTGGCAACGAGCGCGAACCATTTGTAGGATTCTTCGAGATTCTGCTTCATGCCGACGCCCTTCGCCGCCAGGATGCCGAGATTGAACTGGCTGTCCTTGACACCGAGATCGGCAGCCGCCTGGAACCAGTGCGCGGCCGATTCATTGTCGGTCACGCCGTCCGCAGCCATGGCAAAGAGCACGGCGAGATTGTGCATGGCGCTGGCGTTGCCTTGCTCCGCGGCGAGCTGGTACCAGGTCTTCGCCTTCTTGACGTCGCGCGCGACGCCCGTGCCCTTCTCATAGAAGTTGCCGATGCGGTATTCCGCCGGCGCGAACCCGAGTTCGGCTGATTTCTCGTACCATTTCGCGGCCGCTGCCATGTCTTGCTTGACGCCGCGCGATTCGGCGTAGCGCGAGCCGATCTCGAACAACGCCTTGGCGTCGCCGCCGGCCGCTGCGTCACGCAAGGCAGCTGGGCCGGCATCGGCTGGGATGTCGATCTTGGCAGTGGCCGCCGCCGTCGAAGCATCCGCAGGCGTGACCGTGCCGGTCATCTCTTGGGTCGCGGGCGTGGCAGCCCGCGCTGTGGCCATTGGCTCGATGTCCGCAGCCGTCGGGCCCGCAGGTGCCGAGGCTGTCACATTCGCCGCCGGATCGGGCGGCGCCGTTGGAGTGACGAGCGCAGGAACGGGTTCGGCCTCGGGTGCGTTGCCCATCGGCGTTCCGGCGTCCGCCAGCGCGGCGCGGGCGGTCCGTGCCGGCATGTCGTCCTCGGCTACCGATTCGGACGGCTCTGCCTGCCGGACGGCGCGGGCTTGCGCGCTGTCCTGTGCTGCAGTTTGCGCGTCCGTCTTCGGCTCGCTGGCGGTACCGGCCGACGTGGTTTTCGCTGGCTGCGCGGCCGCGATCGGCGCCGCATCGTTGCTGGCTATTTCAACGGGGTCGGAGAAAAAGGCCGTGCCCAGTTGCAGGCCGGCGAGCGCCAGCATGACTGCGGCGGCCGCCATCAGGATCGGCTTGCGCCGCGCCTTGAGCAGGTCGCCGATCCTGAGCGCCTTCACCGGGCCGCTCATCTTCGATTGCCGCTTGAGAGCGTCGGCCTCGGCGGCCGCCGCTTGCGCCGCGCGTCTGGCTGCGGCGATGAAGTCGGCTTTCGATGCATCGACACTGCCGGGCCTGACCGGCGGTCCGCGTTCGTCGCGCACGCGTTTCATGATGGCGTTGAGGTCGGGTGGGCCGGAGCCGGGCTCCAGCGGGCGGTTGGCAACCTTCGGATCCAGCGGCTCGTCGAGATCGGCGCTCGGTATCTCGACATCAGGCGCCGAGCCGGCAAGCGGTGGAACGATCGTCTCCTTCTTGGCCTTGAAGGCGCGCGCCAGTCCGCCGAGCATCGACTTCCGGCCGCCGGTCGGCTGGCTTTTTTCCGCCGTGTCCGAGCCAAGCGCCGCCATGGCCGCGGCGGCGGCGGCTTCGGCCGGCGTACGCGTGCCCGGTTCGCTACGCGAACCTGATTCATTGCTGATGATGGCAGAGACATGGCTGTCGAGCTCGGCCATCTCTTCCGTCAGCGGCAATGGCTGGTCGATGTCCATGGACGGCGCGTCACGCACGGCCATCTTTGACGGTCGCACGCCGCGCCAGCTGTCCGGCTCGGCCGGTTGCGTATTCAGAAGTTCGCTCACAGCGTCGGTCGGTTCGCCGGTTTCCAGCGAGCCCAGCCGGTCGACGATCTTGAGCAGCGTGTCGTGGATGGCTTCGAAGGTCCTCGAATTGCGCTCATCGGAACGGCGCGTCAGTGCTTCGAGTGTCTTCAGATCCTGGGCGAGGCCAGAGACGGCCGCCGTGTTGGCACTGGAGCCCGCCAACGAACGGACGGCGCTCTCGGCTGCCTCGCGCGCCGCGCTGAGGATGGAATCGCGGGTGCCAGCCAGCGACTTCTCGATTTCGTTGAGACGAGGGCTGATATCCTCCAATTCCGGCAGTGGCGCGCCGGGTTTCGAAAGGTGCGCCGACAGGCCCGCGACCTGCGCTTCCAGGCTGCGGATCAGGGCCGGGTCGATGCCGGCGACTTG
This sequence comes from Mesorhizobium onobrychidis, assembly GCF_024707545.1. NCBI lineage: Bacteria > Pseudomonadati > Pseudomonadota > Alphaproteobacteria > Hyphomicrobiales > Phyllobacteriaceae > Mesorhizobium > Mesorhizobium onobrychidis. Next base: position 7,286,475 of record NZ_CP062229.1, on the reverse strand, counting down.
TGCCGCAGATGAATCCAGCCGGATTGAAATGTCTTCGAGCCGGCTTTCCAGGCCACGGATCGCCGCTTCGCTTGCGGAATCGGGAACGCGCGTCTCCAAGCGCTTGGCCAGCGCGCTGAAGCGGGCGTCTAGGGCGTCCATGATGCCGGCCCCGTCGATCTGCGGCATGCGCTGGTCCAGCCTGTCGGCAACTTCGTCCAGCCGGCGCTCGAGATCGCGAAACAGCATGTTGCCCTGTTCGATCGCGTCGCCCTGGCGTCGCTCCATCATGCCGGACAGCACGTCGAAACGCTGTTCCAGCCCCTGGAAGATATAGTCGGCGTCCGGCATGGCAGGCGCCCGGTCGATCTTGTCGGCAATAAGCGCGATCTGCTTGTCGAGACGCTCCATCGCCTGCTCAGGCAAATTGGCCCGGTTGGCAAGATCGTCGACCCGGCTCGACAGCATGTTGAGGCGGTCGATGACCTCGCCGCTGGGGTGGACTTGCGTCACTTCCTCGATCTGTTCGGCAAGCGAGGCGATCCGCTTCTCGATACGCTCGAATGCTTCGGGGTCGAATGAATTGGCCTGCGCGGCGACGGTCGAGGCGACGATGGCGCGGGAAATCTCGTCCAGCCGCTCGTCGATCATTGCGAATGTGCTGCTGCCGAGATTGTCCTGCTGGCGGGCGAAATGATCGACGGCGCCGGCAAGCGTGCGGACCTTCTCTTCGAGCGAACGCAGCGACAGCGATTCCGGCAGATTGTTGACGGCATTGCTGATCTGTTCGAGCCGTTCGGTCAGCATCGAAAGACCGGGTGCGTCCGACCGCTGTCGCTGATCGGCATCGACACGATCCTCGAACGCGGTCCAGCGGCGGTCGAACTCGTCCCAGCGGCGGCCAACTGCCTGCACGCTCTCCTCGCGCGCCAACGTGTCGAGTGCGGCCTTGACCTGCTCCAGATCGAGCCGGAGCATGTTGACGCTTCTGTCGTCGCTCTTTTCGGCCAGAGTCTGGATGGCGCCGGAAAGCCGCTCGAACTCGACGCCGAGTTCGGCGCTGCCTTTGCCGCCTCCCGATTGACCACCCGGCTGGGCGCTTGCCTGGAAAGCCCGCTCGATGTCCTTGCGCAGCGCTTCGAATTCGCGCTGCAGGCCGGCGGTCATCTGGTGGCGCAGTTCCTCGCGCAGGCCACGCAATTCGCCGGCGATCTTGCCGACCACGGCGACACCGTCTTCTTGGCCGCGCACACGGTCGATATCGCGGGCGATCGCCTGGTAACTCTGGTCAAAGGCAGCCGGCTCCGGGCTTTTCGGCGGCTGCGCGGGGCGCGGATCCTCATAGGGCCGGGCGCTGGCATAGCGCGGCTCGGCGCTCGGCCGGCGCGGATCGGGACGCTCGCTCAGGTCCTCGCGCGTCCGCTCCAGCCGCTGCTCCAGCGTTTCCAGGGAACGGTTGAGCTGTTCAAGCGTGGTGTACGGCCTGCGCTGCCTGCCGGCGTTGAGTGTATCGAGATAGGACCGCTTGCTGTTCATCGATGCGCCCGTTCAGAATTACTGCTGGCTTATGACCAGTTTCCCAAAGTCCTGCCGGAAACGAATGCGGCCGCGCGCTTTGCTGCGGTGGAAGACCAACTTCCCGGGGTTCACCCGCGCTCCGAAAAACCGTGAAAAATTCGCTACAGGATAAACACGGGTAACCGACATGCGCACATTTCGCCCAACGTGGTAAACAACGCGTTAACTAAGCTTAAGAAGTTACAACGTTGTTGGCGGGCCGCCTAAGCGCGGCCGGGCCATGCGCTGGCGGATGCGGCAAAAAGTTCCTTCCCCACAACGCCCTTGCTTCGTGAGGCGGCTATCGGTATAGAATTGACGTAAACGTAAAGGTGCACAGACTGTGCCGTTTGCGGTTTGTTTGTTGAAACCACGAGTGGAAGCACGCCCCCGCTTCCGCTCAGGCGACGCAAGGTCCGGGACCGCGGCGCCACCAGATGGGGAAAGCCAGTGACCATGAAACTTGTTTCGCCCGGCGAAGCCGCGGCCAATACCAATGATATGTCTAACAAAGCCGGCGAGGATCTTGTCCGCATCGGCGAGATGGCCAAGAAGTACGGAGTAACGCTGCGCACGCTGCGTTTCTACGAGGACAAGGGTCTTCTCACTCCGCAGCGCGACGGCTCGACCCGTCTCTATACGCGACGCGACAAGGCGCGGCTGAAGCTGATCCTGCTCGGCCGCAAGGTCGGATTCTCGCTGCGCGATGTCAAGCAGATGATGGATCTGTATGACCCGACTGGCTCCAACACCAAGCAGTTGCGACTGGCGCTCGACAAGTCGGAGAAGCAGCTTGCCCGTCTGCAGAAGCAGCGGGCGCTGATCGACGATGCCATCAACGAGTTGAGCAACTCGATGGCGGCGGTGCGTCAGATGTTGATCGAACGTTCGGCGCCGCAGGCCAGCGCCGCCGGATAATTCGGCCTCGCCGGCTTCCGGTGAACGGCCTTCTGACGAACGAGAGCCGCGTGGCGCTGGCCGCGCGGCTCTTTCTGCCTTCCGGCTGCGTCGGGATGAATACATTTCAATCGTTCCGCACTGGTTTCAATGGTGTAGCGCCGCTACGCTCGCGGGTGAGGCCCCGGAAAAATTTGCCACATCAAAAAATTGACGTTTACGCAAACGTCAACTTTTGCTATCCCGACCTGAACATTGGTCCGCATGCTGTCCCTGATCCATTTTCTGGGGCTTGATTTCGGAGCCAAGGCCGCATGGTGGAGGAAACGCATGCCGATCTACAGGGCGCCGGTTCAGGACACGCTGTTCGTGCTGAACGAGGTACTGCGCTACCAGCGCTATTCCAATCTTCCCGGATTTTCCGACGCGACGCCGGATGTGGTCGAGGCCATCCTCGCCGAAGGCGCCAAGCTCGCCGAAAACGTCATGCAGCCGCTGAACCGCGTCGGCGATATGCAAGGCTGCGTGCGCCATGACGACGGTTCGGTGACGACGCCGAAAGGCTTCAAGGAGGCCTTCGACCAGTATCGCGACGGCGGCTGGATGGGGCTGGCCGCACCCATCGAATTTGGCGGCCAGGGTCTGCCTTACGCGGTGCATACCGCTGTTTCCGAGTATATGGTTTCGGCCAACATGTCGCTGATGATGTATCCCGGCCTGACGCAGGGCGCGATCGCGGCGATCATTACCCATGGCACCGACGAGCAGAAGGCGACATGGCTGCCGAAGCTGGTCGAGGGCATCTGGACCGGCACCATGAACCTGACCGAGCCGCATTGCGGCACCGATCTCGGCCTGCTGCGCACCAAGGCGGTTCCCAATGGAGACGGCACCTACAGGATTTCAGGCCAGAAGATATTCATCTCGGCCGGCGAGCACGACATGTCGGACAACATCGTCCACCTCGTGCTGGCCCGCATCGAGGGCGCACCGGAAGGCGTGAAGGGTATTTCTCTGTTCATCGTGCCGAAGCTCAAGCTCGATGCATCCGGCAATCCGGGCGAGAAGAACACCGTCTCCTGCGGCTCGATCGAGGAGAAGATGGGCATCCATGGCAATTCGACCTGCGTCATGAACTATGACGAGGCGCAAGGCATGCTGCTCGGCGACGCCAATGGCGGGCTGAAGGCCATGTTCACGATGATGAACGAGGCCCGGCTCGGCGTCGGCCTGCAAGGGCTCTCTCTGTCGGAGGTCGCCTACCAGAACGCTGTGTCCTATGCCAAGGATCGCCTGCAGGGCCGCTCGCTGTCCGGGCCGAAGGCGCCGGACAAGAAGGCCGATCCGATCATCGTCCATCCCGACATCCGCCGCAGCCTGATGACTATGAAGGCCTTCAACGAGGCCGGCCGCGCGCTGGCGCTGTGGACGGCGATCAAGTCGGACATCGCGCACCGTGCCAGTGACGACAAGGACCGCCAGGCCGCCGACGACTACACCGGCCTGATGACGCCGGTGGTCAAGGGCGTGCTCACCGACAAGGGCTTCGACCACGCGGTGATGGCGCAGCAAGTGTTCGGCGGCCACGGCTATATCGAAGAGCACGGCATGAGCCAGTTCGTGCGCGATGCCCGCATCGCCATGATATACGAGGGCGCCAACGGCATCCAGGCGCTCGACCTCGTCGGCCGCAAACTGGCCTTGAATGGCGGCCGCGCCGTGCAGGCCTTCTTCAAGGAGGTCGGCGAGTTCTGCGAAGAGAACCGCACTGACGAGAAGATGGCGCCCTTTACCAAGGCGCTGAAGAAGGGCCTCAACGATCTGCAGGCGGCGACGATGTGGCTGATGCAGAACGGCATGACCAAGCCCGACAACGCCGGTGCCGCCTCGACCGACTACATGCATCTCTTCGGCCTGGTGGCACTGGGCTATATGTGGGCGCAGATGGCCAAGGCAGCCGGGGCGAAATTGGCGAATGACGCCAATGGTTCTTCTGCCTTCTACGACAGCAAGCTGGTGACGGCGCGCTTCTTCATGGAGCGGATCATGCCGGAGACGTCGGCGCACCTCGCCCGCATCTCCAGCGGCGCGGACACGCTAATGGCGCTGCCGGCGGAAGCGTTCTAAGCTCGACGTTCCCCTCCCCCTCGAGGGGAGGTTGGCCCGAAGGGCCGGGAGGGGTCCTGCGTGCAGCGCGCCGACTGGTGACATGCCTTGGGAGGAGAATAATCGCAATGCCGTGGCATATGGCGCAGGTTGTAAAAGATAAGATCGAGCACGCCACCGGCGACCCCACCCGGTCGCTTCGCGGCCACCCTCCCCTCGAGGGGGAGGGGAGCGTTGGCGCGGGAGAAATAGCATGACCAACCCCGCCGAAATCCTCGGCCTCCCGAAACCCGCCTGGGCGGCGGACGAGGTGGGCATGCTCTACGACATGGCGCACCGCTTCATGTCGGAAGAGATCGCGCCGCGCTATGACGAGTTCGAGAAGAACGAGATGGTCGACCGCGAGAGCTGGCTGAAGGCAGGTGCGGCCGGTCTGCTCTGTGCCTCGATGCCGGAGGAATATGGCGGTTCGGGCGGGACATTCGCGCATGAGAGCGCCATCATCGAGGCGATCGGCCATGTCGGCGTCGACGGTTTCGGCATCGGCCTGCATAGTTCGATCGTCGCCCCTTACATCCTCCACTACGGCTCGGAGGAGCAGAAGAAGAAATGGCTGCCGAAACTGGCGACCGGCGAGTTGATCGGCGCCATCGCCATGACCGAGCCCGGCGCCGGCTCCGACCTGCAGGGCGTCAAGACGCGAGCCGAGAAGGATGGCAACCAATACAAGGTCAACGGCTCGAAGACCTTCATCACCAACGGCCAGCTCGCCAACTTCATCATAATCGTCACCAAGACCGATCCGGAGAAAGGCGCCAAGGGCACTTCGCTGATCGTCGTCGAGACCGACGAGGTGGAAGGGTTCGAGCGCGGCCGCAACCTCGACAAGATCGGGCTCAAGGCCAACGACACGTCGGAACTGTTCTTCAACGATATGCGCGTGCCGACCTCCAATCTGCTCGGTCACGAGGAAGGCCAGGGCTTCGTCCAACTGATGCAACAATTGCCGCAGGAGCGGCTGCAGATCGGCACCGGCGCCATCGCCATGATCGAGCGGGCGCTGGCGCAGACCATCGACTACGTCAAGGAGCGCAAAGCCTTCGGCAAAGCGATTATCGAATTCCAGAATACCCAGTTCAAGCTGGCCGAACTGAAGACCGAAGCGACCATCGGCCGCGTCTTCTACAATGACTGCGTCGCCCGCCATATCAATGGAGGCCTCGACCCGGTGACGGCCTCGATGGCCAAATACTGGCTGTCCGACCTGCAGGGAAAAGTCGTCGACGAATGCCTTCAATTGCATGGCGGCTATGGCTACATGAATGAGTATCCGATCGCCCGCATGTTCCGCGACGCCCGCGTCCAGCGTATCTACGGCGGCACCAACGAGATCATGAAATTGCTGATTGGACGCTCTCTCTGAGCGACTTTTCGGCAAACCAAGGAGCAGGAAAATGGCCGAAGCTTATGTCTATGACGCCGTGCGCACGCCGCGCGGCAGGGGCAAGAAGGATGGCTCGCTGCACGAGGTGCCGGCGGTGCGGCTCGGCGCCAAAGTGCTCGAGGCGATCCGCGACCGCAATGGGCTGGATACCGGCACCGTCGACGACATCATCTTCGGTTGCGTCGACCCGGTGGGCGAGGCGGGGTCTGTTATTCCGCGCGCCGCCGCCTTCGAGGCGGGCTACGACACGAAAGCGCCCGGCATGCAGATCTCGCGCTTCTGCGCCTCTGGCCTGGACGCCATCAATTTCGGCGCAGCCAAAATTGCGCAAGGCGCCGACGAGATTGTCATCGCCGGCGGCGTCGAATCGATGTCGCGCGTCGGCATGGGCGCATCCGGTGGCGCCTGGTTCATGGACCCCTCGGTTGGCCTGCCGGGCTGGTTCGTGCCGCAAGGCATCTCGGCCGACCTGATCGCCACGAAATACGGCTTTTCGCGCGACGACGTCGACGCCTATGCGGTCGAGAGCCAGAAGCGTGCTGCCAAAGCCTGGGGCGAGGGCCGCTTCAAGAAATCGGTGATCTCGATCAAGGACCAGAACGGCCTGACCATCCTCGACCACGATGAGCACATGCGGCCTGCGACCGATATGCAGTCGCTGGCGGCACTCAACCCGTCTTTCGTCATGCCCGGCGAAATGGGCGGCTTCGATGCCGTCGCGGTGCAGAAGCATCCCGAGGTGGAAGAGGTCAACCACGTCCACCACGCCGGCAATTCGTCCGGTATCGTCGACGGCGCGGCGGCCGTTCTGCTCGGCTCGAAGAAGGCTGGAAAGACGATCGGCCTGAAGCCGCGCGCGCGCATCCGTGCATTCGCCAATATCGGTTCGGAACCGGTTCTGATGCTGACCGGTCCGGTAGACGTGACCGAGAAGCTGCTGAAGCGCGCCAGGATGAAGCTGTCGGACATCGATCTGTTCGAGCTCAACGAGGCTTTCGCCTCGGTGGTGCTGCGCTACATGCAGGCTTTCGATATTTCGCACGACAGGATCAACGTCAATGGCGGCGCCATCGCCATGGGCCATCCGCTCGGCGCCACGGGTGCGATGATCTTCGGAACGGTGCTGGACGAACTTGAGCGTCGCGACCTCGATACCGCGCTGGTGACGCTCTGCATCGGCGCCGGCATGGGCACCGCAACGATCATCGAACGCGTCTGACGGGAGAGAGACCGATGAGCTATACCAATTTCACCCTCGACATCGACGCCGACGGCATCGCGCTGGTCACCTGGGACATGCCTGGCCGGTCGATGAACGTCTTCACCGAAGAAGCGATGCTGGAACTGAACTCCATTGTCGACAAGGTGGCGAGCGACGCGGCGATAAAGGGGGCGGTGATCACCTCCGGCAAGGATAGTTTCTCGGGCGGCGCCGACATCACCATGCTGCAAAAGATGTTGGCGACCTTCGCCGCTGACAAAGCCAAGGACCTGGACAAGGCGACCAAGGCGCTGTTCGACAACGCCGGCTATATGACCGGCCTGTTCCGCAAGCTGGAAACCTCAGGCAAGCCATGGGTGTCGGCGATCAACGGCACCTGCATGGGCGGCGCGTTCGAGCTGTCGCTCGCTTGCCATGGTCGTGTCGCGGCCGATTCCGACAAGGTCAGGATGGCGCTCCCCGAAGTGAAGATCGGCATTTTCCCAGGCGCCGGCGGCACCCAGCGCGTGCCGCGGCTAACCGACCAGCAGCAGGCGCTGCAGATGCTGACCTCCGGCCAGACGCTGTCGCCGCAGAAGGCCAAGTCGATGGGCCTGATCCACGAGATCGCCGAGCCGCAAAAGCTGGTCGAAACCGCCAAAGCCATGATCAAAAATGGCTTGAAGCCGGTGGCGCCGTGGGACGAGAAGGGCTTCAAGCTGCCCGGCGGCCCGATCTATTCGGTGGCCGGCGCCAATCTGTGGCCACCGGCAATCGCCATCCTGCGTCGCGAGACCTATGGCAACTATCCTGCCGCCGCCGCCATCCTGAAATGCGTCTATGAAGGCCTGCTGGTGCCGTTCGACACCGCTTTGCGCATCGAGCAGCGCTATTTCACCGAGATCATGCAGACAAGAGAAGCGGCGGCGATGATCCGCTCGCTGTTCGTGTCGCTGCAGGAACTGAACAAGGGTGCTCGCCGCCCGGCCGGCGCGCCGGAAACCAAGTTCAAGAAGATCGGCGTGCTCGGCGCCGGTTTCATGGGCGCCGGCATCGCCTATGTTACGGCCAGGGCCGGCATTCCGGTGGCGCTGCTCGACCGCGACATGGAAGCTGCCGCCAAGGGCAAGGCGCATTCGGACAGCCTGATCTCGGATCAGGTCAGGAAGGGCCGCGCCAAGCCGGAGGACAAGGACAGGCTGCTGTCGCTGATCACGCCGACGGCCGACTATGCCGACCTCGCAGGCTGCGACCTGGTGATCGAGGCGGTGTTCGAGGATTCGGGCGTCAAGAAGGACGCCACCGAAAAGGCGGAGGCCATGCTGAAGCCGGCGGCGGTCTTCGCCTCGAATACGTCTACCATCCCGATCACGTCGCTGGCGAAGAATTCAGCGCGGCCGAAGAATTTCATCGGCATCCATTTCTTCTCGCCGGTCGACAAGATGATGCTGGTCGAGATCATTTTGGGCAAGAAGACGGGCGACAAGGCGCTGGCCACCGCGATCGACTTCGTCCGCGCCATCAAGAAGACGCCGATCGTCGTCAACGACACGCGAGGCTTCTACGTCAACCGCTGCGTGCTGCGCTATATGTCGGAAGCCTACAAGATGCTCATCGAGGGCGTTCCGGCGCCGATGATCGAGAATGCGGCGAAGGCCGCCGGCATGCCGGTCGGTCCTCTGGCGCTCACGGACGAAACGGCGATCGACCTCGCGCAGAAGATCATGAAGCAGACCATGCGCGATCTCGGCGAAAACGCGGTCGACCCGAAGCAGATGGCGCTGATCAACACGCTGGTCGATAGTCATGGCCGCTTTGGCCGCAAGAACGGCAAGGGTTTTTACGACTATCCGCAAAAGCCTGCCAAGAAGAAGTTGTGGCCGGGTCTGAAGGATCTCTATCCGCAGTTGGCGCCTGAAAAGGTCGACTATGAGGAACTGAAGCAGCGGCTCCTGGTCACCATTGCATTGGAGGCGGCCCGGGTGATGCAGGAGGGCATCGTCACCGATCCGCGCGAAGCCGATGTCGGCTCGATCCTCGCTTTCGGCTTCGCGCCCTTTACCGGCGGCGTGCTGTCCTACATCGACGGCATCGGCGCAAAGAAATTCGTCAAGATCGCCAAGGGTCTGCAGAAGAAGTACGGCGCCGAGTTCAAGGCGCCGAAGCTCCTGCTCGACATGGCGGAAAAGGGCGAGACTTTCTACGAACGCTTCGATCCCTATGCCAGGAGCGAGGCCAAGAAGGCGGCGTGACGCCGCCTTCTTGGTGGACAAGATCGCGGCCACCGGTTAGAACAGAGAAGGTATTTTTTCCTGTTCTGAAGGAGAGCAAAAGTGCTCTCGCATGACCGCGTATGGGCCGCAATCGATGCTCTCGCCGAGCGTTATTCGCTCTCGGCCTCGGGGCTGGCGAAGCGTGCGGGCCTCGATTCGACCGCCTTCAACAAGTCGAAGCGGTTGTCCTCGGACGGGCGGCCGCGCTGGCCGTCGACCGAATCGCTGGCCAAGATCATCGAGGCGACGGGCGCCTCGCTCGACGAATTCACGGGACTCGTCGAAGGCCGCGGCAAGCCCGGCCCAGGACCCCTGCCCGCACAGAGGTCTTCGGTGCCGCTGCTCGGCTTCGCCCAGGCCGGCGCCGGCGGTTTCTTCGATGATGCCGGCTTTCCGGCGGGGCAGGGCTGGGACCTGATCGAGCTTCCGGCACAGGCGACCGGAACCTCCTATGCGCTGCAGGTCCAGGGCGATTCCATGCTGCCGCTCTATCGCAACGGCGACGTGCTGATCGTCGAGCCGGGCGCTGCCACCCGCAAGGGCGACCGGGTCGTCGTCAAGACCAATGCCGGCGAGGTCATGGCCAAGGTGCTGGACCGTCAGACGGCGAAGTCGATCATGCTGGTCTCGCTCAATCCCGATCACCCGGACCGCGACATCCCCATGCGCGATGTCGAATGGGTGGCGCGGATTGTCTGGGCAAGCCAGTAAGGGCCGCCGGTGCGCCCGTTTCATGCAGCCGCTGCGGTGTTGACGATCCTGGTGATGGGGGCCGCGATCACCGCCGGCGGCCGCGCCGTGCTGCACGACGAAAACGGCCGTGTCGCAGCTCGAGCGCAGGCCGGCATGGCGGCGCAATCCGAAGCGCCTGCCACATCAGCGATCCCGCGACCCAAGGCGGCGAGGCCGGAGGCGCATTCCACAGCCATCGATCCCGAGGTCGTCGCGCCGCCGCAGCTTCAACCCGAAGAGCTTGAACGGGTCGAGCCGCGCGCGCCGCTGAGTGATCTGGCGCTGGCCAGACCGCCCAAATCGAAAATGCCCGACGACTGGAACGGGACAAAACTGTTCCAGCCGATTGCAACTGCCGCCGGTGTGATCCAGGCCAAGGGCTACTCGGTCGCGATTTCGGGTATCGACATCGTCAGGCAGGACGAGACTTGCGCCGACGGCGGCAAATCCTGGACGTGCGGCAGCCGGGCGCGAACGGCGTTCCGTGCTTTCCTGCGCGGCCGGGCGGTGGTTTGCGCGGTGCCGCCCGAAGGCGGCCGCGACCTGATCGCCGCTGAATGCCGCGTTGGCAACCAGGATGTCGGTCAGTGGTTGATCGAAAACGGCTGGGCGCGCGCAGCCAAGGGTGGCCCTTACGTCGAGGCCGGCGAGAAGGCGCGTACGGCGAGGAAGGGCATTTTCGGGCCGGCGCCCAGTCTCTCCGGCCTGCCTCCGGCACCAGCCCCTGTCGCGGCAGCGCAGCCGACGCAGCCGATTCTCGATCCGTCGGCGACGGCTACACCGCCAACCGAGACGACGGCTACGCCGCCAGCTGACCAGCCAGCGCCTTCTGAATGAGCGTGCGCGTTTCTGCGATGCCGTAGAGCGCGGCGAAGGAACCGAAGCGCGGGCCGCGCTCCTGTCCGATCAGCACCTGGTAGATCATCTGGAAAAAGGCGACGGAGACGCCCGGTCCGCCTTCCGGGCTCTGCTTCGAACGGTCCTGATAGCGTTCGATCTTGCGCGCAACGTTGAGGGCGGCATTCTGGATCACCTCGCCATCGGCATCTGGCGGCAACGCGGCGAGCGCCTCGGAGAGTTTCGTCAGCGCCTCGCGCTCGACCGCGTCGGCGGCCCGGTACACCTTAGCCGGCTTCACGAAATCGTCGAAATAGCGGATTGCATACTCGGCCAGCCGGTCGAGCTCGGGATGGGTCTTCGGCGTCACGCCTGATGTGTGGCGCGAAATGAACCCCCACAGCACGTCCTTGTTCTGGGCGTTCGAGGCACTGACCAAATTGAGCAGCAGCGCGAACGACACCGGCAGGTCGACGACAGGCGGGTTACCGTCATGCATGTGCCAGACGGGATTTCCCAGCCGCTCCTTCCACTCCTGCCGGCGATAGGCGGACAGAAAGGCGTAATACTCGTCCACCGCCTTCGGAATGACGTCGAAATAGAGCTTCTTGGCCTGCCGCGGCCGCTGGTACATGTAGAGCTCGAGGCTTTCGGTCGGCGCGTAGGTCAGCCACTCGTCTATGGTCAGTCCGTTGCCCTTCGACTTCGAAATCTTCTGGCCGTTCTCGTCCAGGAACAGCTCATAGACGAAATGCTCGGGCGCGCGCCCGCCCAGGATATTGCAGATACGGTCGTAGATCACCGCATTCGTCTGGTGATCTTTGCCGAACATTTCGAAATCGACGCCGAGCGCCGCCCAGCGCATGCCGAAATCCGGCTTCCACTGCAGCTTCACCCTGCCGCCGGTTATGGGCAGCGTGGTTTCGGTGCCGTCATCATCGAAGGTGATAGTGCCGGCCTTGGCGTCGACATGCTTCATGGGGACGTAAAGCACGCGGCCACTTTTGGGGGAAATCGGCAAGAACGGACTGTAGGTCGTCTGACGCTCCTCTCCGAGCGTCGGCAGCATCACGTCCATAATCTTATCGAAACGTTCGGCAGCGCGCAGCAGAACGTCGTCGAAACGGCCAGCCTTGTAGTATTCCGTCGCGCTGGCGAACTCGTAGTCGAAGCCGAACGTGTCCAGGAAACGGCAAAGCATTGCGTTGTTGTGGTCTGCGAAGCTCGTATAGTCGCCGCCGAAAGGATTGGGGACGGACGAGAGCGGCTTGTGCAGGTGCGGCTCGAGTGCGGCGCGATCGGGGACGCTGTCCGGAATCTTGCGCATGCCGTCCATGTCGTCGGAAAAGCACAATATCTTGGTCTTGACCGTGTCCCGGGTGAGGACGCGGAAGGCGTGGCGCACCATCGAGGTGCGTGCGACCTCGCCGAAAGTACCGATGTGCGGCAGCCCCGACGGACCGTAGCCGGTCTCAAACAGTACGGTCTCGGGAAAGTCAGTGCCTTTGTAGCGCTCGACGATCTTCCTGGCTTCCTCGAACGGCCACGCCTTGCTTTCGGCCGCTGCCGCAAGCACCTCGGGATTGAGATCGATGATGTTTGATCCCGCCATGTCACTGTTTTCCAAACTGTTCGCCGGCATCGCCGCAAAAAGGGGGCCGGAAGAGGCTTTTTCAACCGGTCTCTAGGCGTGCCTGCCGTGGGCGTCAACGATCGCGGCTCTTTTTCCTTGCGGCGTCGGTGCCGCGTTCCTAACTTCGGAGCCCGTTTGAGGAGTTTTTAATGTCGTTGCCGCCGCATGAAGCCCTGATCTATCTGATGGTCATCACCTCCGCGTCCGATCGCGACATGACCGATGTCGAACTGGCGCGGATCGGCGACGTCGTCCGCTCATGGCCGGTGTTCGAGGACTTCGACCATGACCGGCTGGTCGGCGTCGCCCAGGACTGCCAAAAGATGCTGCACGAAAAGGACGGGCTGGAAGGTGTTTTGGCGCGGGTCGCTGACGCACTGCCCGAACGCCTGCTTGATACCGCCTATGCCGCAGCCTTCGAGGTTGCCGCCGTCGACCTCGAAATGCGCTTGGAGGAGGTGAGGGTGCTGCAGCTTATCCGTCGCCAACTCGATCTCGACACGCTCACCGTGGCCGCCATCGCCCGCGCCGCCAAGGCCCGCCTTCGCACGCTGACTTGATCGGCGCCCTGAAGGGTCAGAAGAAGCTGACCGGACCGGATCAGAAAAAACTGACCGGGAAATAGCGCAGATAGAATTCGGCGAAGACGCCTTTCACCGAAATCTCCTGCAGTGCGTAGTCGAACGCTGCGGCCAGCGCCGGATCGTTGGCCCTGGTGGCGATGGCCATGCCCGAGCCCAGATATTCTGGCGCCAGATACGGTCCGCCGGCAAAGCGGCAGCATGCTGCGGCATCCGAACCGCCCAGCCAGAAGGCGAAGCGCATGCCGTCGCCGAAGGCGGCGTCGACCTTGCCGGCCTTGAGATCATCATAGAGTTCTTCCGGCCGGTCGAAGGGGACGACCTGAACGGTGCCGAAATATTCGCGCAGCATCCGCTCATGCGCGGAGCCGGCGATCACGCCGACGCGCCTGCCGCGCAGTCTGTCGAAGATCGGTTCCGCGAGCGCCTTTGTCTTCGGCATGATGAAGCGCGCAGGAAACTGCAGGTAGGAACGGGAGAAGGCGTACTTCGACCGCGACTCCGGCGTGGCGGCGATGCCGGCAATGATTGCTTCGCCCTCGCCCTTCTGCAGCGCTCCTTCGAGCTCGGCCCAGGGCAGCGCCTGGATCTGGCATTTTTCCGCGACGCCGAGTTCGTCGCAGATGGCGCGCGCCAGATCGACGTGGAAGCCGGACAAGCGGCCTGCCCCGTCGAGGAAGTTGAACGGCGGGAAATCAGTGGTGGTCAGGAATCTCAGACGCGGCAGCGCGGAAAGGTCAGGCTTCGGCAGCCGCTCCTTTGCATCCCACAGCACCGGCACTTGCGGCTCCGCGGCACGCGCTGCCGTGAGCCACTGTGCCCCCGTCATTGACAGCATCAAGACGACGGATATCCACCGAATTGCCACGATCGAGCTCCGCCCTGTCCTGTCCAATGTGGCTTTTGGTACGAAAATGACACAGGCACAACGGTTTTTGATTTCATCACGCCGATTTAGGGTTATGCTTCAGCGAGCTTGCAAACATGTGTGGCGTCGGCTGGAGGGTAGCTGCAAGGCGCTGCAAACAGAGAGGAGCAGGTTTGTAATCCGGGGTCGATGCCAAAGTGCAGGTCAGCACTGGACCGTTGATCTCAACGCGGAAGGCAACATGGGGTAGATGTTGCGATGGGCCACTTCGATCGTACACTGGAATTCATAGATCAGCTGCAGCACGCCAATACGGCGGCCGCAGTCTGCGAAAAGCTGCTTGGCATAACCTCGGAGTTCGGCCTGACTGCGCTGATGGCCGGAACGGTTCCGCAACCGGGCACGCCAAGAGGCCAGCAAAAGGACCATGTGCTGCTTTGCGAGTGGCCGGGAGAATGGCTGGAGCGCTATGTGGCGCGCAACTATGTCGACCACGACCCCGTCGTCAGCCACATGAAGCAGCTTCAGGCGCCGTTCCAGTGGCGGGAGGCGTCCCAGAGCATCCGCATCGACAAGAGCAGCGGCGAAGTGATGGGCGACGCCGGCGAATTCAAGCTGCGCGACGGTTTGGCCTTCCCGCTGGTCACGCTCGATGGCCAGATCGTCATGGTGTCGCTCGGCGGCGAAGCCGTCGAATTGTCTGGCGCCGATTTCGGACTGGTGTCGCTGGCCGCGACCTATGCGATCGGCCGTGCCATGCAACTCCACACGATGGCGGCCCAGACCATCGACCACGTCGAACTGACGCCGCGTGAGCGCGAATGCATGCAATGGGCCGCCGTCGGCAAGTCCGAATGGGAGATTTCACAGATTCTCGGCATTTCGGAACACACGTCAGAGAAACACCTTCTTAACGCCAAAAGCAAACTCGGTGCCGTCAACCGGGTGCAGGCGGTCGCGGAAGCGATAAGGCGCGGCTATATTAGCTAGCTCGGCCGTGCCGGCCTAGAAATTCTTGCCTACGTGATCGCGTAATTTTCTCGGGACAGCCCGGCCGTATCTTCCTATTGAACCTAGGAGACGGCAGATGCTTTTTTCCCTTACCACACAGGAACTTATGGAACGTCCCGACCTTTGGGAGGCCGTCCATCGATTGCGCTACAAGATTTTCGTCGAGGAGATGGGGTGGACCGACCTGCAGCGCCCCGATGGCCTTGAGATCGATCAGTTCGACCATGACGAGGCGGTGCATCAGCTCGTCGTCCGCAATGGCGAGCTCGCCGGTTATCAGCGGATGTTGCCGACAACGCGGGCGCATCTTCTGACCGAGGTGCTGGCGGACCTCTATGAAGGGACGCCACCGTCCGGCCCGAACGTTTGGGAACTGACCCGCTACGCGGTGGCGCCGGGATTTCGTGACGGCAAGCGCGGCGTCTCGACGGTCGGCACCGAGCTCATTGCCGGCTTCGTCGAGTGGGGGCTGAAGCGGAACGTCAACCAGGTGATCATCGAGTTCGAGCCGATGTGGGTCCTGCGGGCGCTGCAGTTGCACTTCCTGGCGAAGCCGCTTGGCTACCAGCGCACCTATGGCAACCAGCAGGTCGTCGCCACACTGCTCACCTTCAACGAGCATACGCTTGAGGTGGTGCGTTCGCGTCGCAGTCATTTCGCGCCGGTGCTGGCCAGGGGATATCCCGACAGGCTCGGAATGAGGCAGGCCTCGTGAGAATTGGAGACAGCCATGAACATCCACCCGCAAACAGAGTTTCGGAATCATACCCTGATTGTCACGGTGTCGTCGGAAGACGGCCGACCCGTGCTGGACGGGCGAGCTTATGAAAGCCTGGCCAAGATCTTCCACGAAGCCGCAATCGACGATGATGTGCGCGTCGTGGTGCTGCGCGGCCTCGCCGGCTGCTTCTGCCTCGGCGGCGATTTTTCCGAATTCCTCGACGCCACCAAGCATCAACGATTGATCGCCGCCGTCACCGACATGTTCCGCACATTGGCGACGTTCCCGAAACCGGTCCTTGCCTGTGTCGATGGCGACGCCGTCGGCGTCGGCTGCACCATCCTGTTCCATTGCGACATGGTGATCGCATCTGATGAAAGCACGTTCCGGGTGCCGTTCGTCGATTTCGGCCTCGTGCCGGACGCGGCGACCAGCATCCTGGCGCCGCAGAAACTCGGTTATGCCGGCGCTTTCCGCTTCTTCTGCCTGGGCGACACGCTCAGTGCCGAGGACGCCAGGTTGCTTGGCCTGGTCACGGAGATCGTGGTGGGCGATGTCGAGGAAGCCGCACTTGGCAGAGCCAGGCAACTCGCCAAGAAGCCGGTCGCCGCACTGCTGCAGACGCGCGACCTGCTCAAGGGCGACACAGGCGCGCTCTGCGATCGCATTGACCAGGAGATTTCGCTGTTTCAGCAGGCTTTACAGGACGATACCACGCTGCGGCGGCTGCAGCGGATTGCTCGGCTGGCGGCATGAGAAGTCATTCGGCAGAATGACAGGAACATCTGGAATCGTGCCGCGCGTCCTTGGGGGCGCGCGGCACTCTTCAGGCCTGTATTCCCAGGAACGAAGGCCCTTCCCCGATGATCTTCTTGTCTTCCTTGCCGATGGCGTCGAGATCGCGGCCGTCATAGGGAAGCGACAACAGGATGCGCCGGATGATGGCAAGTCGCGCGCGCTGCTTGTCGTTGGCACGCACGATGATCCAGGGCGCGAATTCCTCGTGCGTGCGTGCGAACATGAGATCGCGCGCCTTGGTGTAGTCGTCCCATTTGGTGATGCCGGCAATGTCGATCGGCGAGAATTTCCAGCTCTTCAAAGGACTCCAGCGGCGATCGTGAAATCGCTCAAGCTGTGTTTCCCGACCGATGTTTAGCCAGAACTTGAAGAAATGGATGCCCTCGTTGCAGATCATCCGTTCAAAATACGGCGTCTCGTCCAGGAATTTCTGGTGCTGCTCCGGCGTGCAGAAGCTCATGACCGGCTCGACGCCGGCGCGATTATACCAGGAGCGGTCGAAGGTGACGAACTCGCCGGATGTCGGGAAGTGCGCGACATAGCGCTGAAAATACCATTGCCCGAGTTCGGTTGGGCTAGGCTTGGTCAGCGCTACGTTGCGCGCTGTCCTGGGGTTCATGTACTGGCGCAGCGCGAAGATCGTGCCGCCCTTGCCTGCGGCATCGCGTCCTTCGAACAGCGACATCACCCGCTTGCCCGTCGATTGCAGCCATGCCTGCGCCTTGACCAGCTCGATCTGCAGCCGCTCGAGCGTCTCGTCATACTCGTCGCTTTTCATTTTCTTGTCGTAGGGGTAGCCGCCGGCGCTCAGCTTGTTGTCTTCGACCCAGTCCGGAAGCTTTGGATCCTCGATGTCGAACTCGCGCTCCTTGCCGTCGATGCGGATCTTCAGCGGACCTGGAACGGGCGCGGCGGCATCTTCCTTGGGGTTTTTCATCGAGACGAACCTTTCCAGTTTCCGGACTCATGCTATTGGGAGCCTTACTGCATCGGCCCGAAAATCGGAATCGTTTTCGGAAAGAACGATGCAGCAGATTAACAGTGGTAGAGCGTCCTCTGTGCGTCCAATTGGACGCACGGCGCTCTAGCGCCGGTCCAGCGGGAAGTTTGCACCCGGCCGGACCGGGTGGAGGAGTGCGCGCGAATGGCTGACAATGGCTGACATGGGCGGCACAGAACAGCGAAGCACAGCGCAACTGGTCGCCACCCGGTTGTGGAACAGCCGCTTGCTGCTGGCGGCCGGCATCGTCGCGGTCCTGACGGTCTATGGTTTCGCAGACGTGACCGGCTATGTGGTGCTGCTGGCATGTGCCGTGCTGCTGCTTGCCGCCGCGATGCTGCCGGCCGGCGTTGCGCGCCAGTCCGCTGAGGATGCCGCGGCGATCGAGGCGGGCGGGCTACAACAGCTGTCGGGAGAATATCTGGCGGCCGCCGTTGCCGATCCGCTGATCATCTTCGATCGCACCGCCACGATCGTCCATGCCAACGCCGCCGCCTTCGCCGCCTTCGGCGGCATCGCACCGGGCATGTTGCTGTCGCTGAAATTCCGGGCGCCCGAGATGCAGGCCTTGCTGGACAGTATTTTATCGGGCGCCGCCGCTTCGGATGTCGTTGACTATACCGAAAAGCTGCCGGTCGAACGGGCCTATCGGGTGAGTGCGTCTTCGGTCGGTCACGGCACCGACCTCTATGTGCTGGTCTTCAAGGACCAGAGCGAGGCGCGACGCATCGACCGGATGCGGGCCGACTTCATCGCCAATGCCAGCCATGAACTGCGCACCCCGCTCGCCTCGATCTCCGGTTTCATCGAGACGCTGCGCGGCCCGGCCCGCAACGACCCGGCGGCGCGCGAGCAGTTCCTGCAGATCATGCAGAACCAGACCGGCCGCATGGCGCGCCTGATCGACGACCTGCTGTCGCTGTCGCGACTGGAAATGAAACCTTATCTGAAGCCGGGAACCGAGGTCGATCTCCGCCAGACCCTCGACAGCGTCATCGACTCGCTGGGGCCGCTTGCCAGGGAAAACGGCGTTGCCATCGAGCGGGATTTCGCGGAAGGGCCGCTCAATGTGCCGGGGGACCGCGATGAACTTTTCCAGGTTTTCGAGAATCTGCTGGAAAACGCCTGCAAATACGGACAGTCGGGTGGACGTGTCGTGGTGACGATTGCTCATAGCGATGACGGTCCCGAACCGGGCATTGACGTCACCATCCGGGACTTCGGTCCCGGCATTCCCGAGGAGCACATCCCGCGCATCACCGAACGCTTCTACCGCGTCGATGTCGAAAACAGCCGGACCCAGAAAGGCACCGGGCTTGGCCTGTCCATCGTCAAGCATATCCTGACGCGCCACAACGCCAGGCTCTCAATCAAGTCGGAGGTCGGCAAGGGCGCAGCTTTCACGGTGCATTTGCCAGCGCACGGACGCCTCACTACCTAAGAACGCGTCGGCCCGAAAACCGGAAGATTTTAGGACAGCCGGATGCGTGGATAAGGGACTTAGAGCGTACTCTGTGTCCAAGTGGACGCACGTCGCTCTAACGGTTTCTTTTTTCTGTCA
Organism: Mesorhizobium onobrychidis; assembly: GCF_024707545.1. Taxonomy (NCBI): domain Bacteria; kingdom Pseudomonadati; phylum Pseudomonadota; class Alphaproteobacteria; order Hyphomicrobiales; family Phyllobacteriaceae; genus Mesorhizobium; species Mesorhizobium onobrychidis. The sequence continues at coordinate 7,267,276 of NZ_CP062229.1, read as the reverse complement.
TCCGGCTAGCGTATCAGCGGGGATTCGAGGAAACGACTCGGACCAGAAGACCCCGGGAAGGCATCTCCATGCAGTCCGTGCACATCGTCAGCGCCTATGACGAGGAGCTGAAATATCTGTCGAAGCGCATCGCCGCGATGGGCGGGCATGCCGAACGCATGGTCGAACAGGCGATCGCGGCCCTGGTCAACGCCGACCCCGGCCTTGCCCAGAAAGTCATCCGTGACGATGCCGTTCTGGACGAAGGGCAGCGCGAGATCGACGACAAGGCGATCATCATCATCGCCAAGCGCCAGCCGATGGCGACGGATTTGCGCGAGATCGTCGGCGCGATCCGCATCTCGGCGGACCTCGAACGGGTCGGCGACCTCGGCAAGAATGTCGCCAAGCGCGTGGTTGCCGTCATAGAAGGGCGCCAGCCGACCAGCCTGTTCCGTGGCATTGAGGCCTTGGCCGACCTGGCGTTGACGCAGCTCAAGGAAGTGCTCGACGTCTACGCGTCGCGCTCGGTGGAAAAGATCGGCTTCGTGCGTGATCGCGATGATCAGATCGACGCCGTGTACACCTCGCTGTTTCGCGAGTTGCTGACATACATGATGGAAGATCCGCGCAACATCACGCCTTGCACGCACCTGCTGTTTTGCGCCAAGAATATCGAGCGGATCGGCGATCACGCCACCAATATCGCCGAGACGATCTACTACATCGTCACCGGCGACCAGATGCCGGCCGAGCGGCCGAAGGGCGACAAGACAGACAAGATTGTGCTTCCCGCAACGCTACCGGCGAAGTGAACGGCTGCCTCTCGAACCCATTGCTGATTTAGGCTAAGCTTTACCGAACGTTCCTGATCCTGACCCGAGGCCATGCCTCCAGGAGGTAGCGATGGAAACCGTTCGGAACCTGACGCCGGCCCCGCCGACATCGGCCATCGTCGCTTCCAGCGTCTATACCGCCGGCCGGCGTGTCGCCGACATTCCGATCGAGGAAGCTGGCGAATGGGCCAAGAAGCCAGGTCATGTCGTCTGGATCGGCCTGCTGGAGCCGGACCGCAACCTGTTGCTTCGCGTCCAGGCGCAATTCCACCTGCACGATCTGGCGATCGAGGACGCCGAGCATCCGCATCAGCGGCCGAAGATCGAGCAATATGGCGATGCGTTGTTCATCGTTGCCCGCACGGCTCAACTGATCGACAGGCGCGTCACCTTCGGCGAGACGCATCTGTTCGTCGGCGCCGGCTACATCGTCAGCGTCAGGCACGGTCCGTCGACTTCTTATGCCGTCGTTCGCCAGCATTGGGAAAGCTGCCCGCATTCGCTAGCCAAGGGCGAGGATTTCGTCCTCTATGCCATTCTCGATTTCATCGTCGACAACTACATGCCGGTGCTCGAGCAGATCGAGGACGAGGTCGAGGCGATCGAGGACAGGGTTCTGCTGAAGCCGATGACCGGCTCCGACATAGAGCGGCTCTACATGCTGCGCCGCGATCTCTTGCGCCTGCGCAACGCCGCGCTGCCGCTGGTGGAAGTCTGCCGCCGGCTGACCAGCGCCGACCTGCCGCAGATCCATGCGGCCATGCACCCGCTGTTCCGCGACGTCACCGACCACATCCGCACCGTCCAGGAGAAGATCGACAGCTTGCGGGAGGTGCTCGCATTTGCCTTCGAGGCGAGCCTCCTGGTTGGCCAGAGCCAGGAAACGGCGATCACCAAGAAGCTCGCCTCATGGGCTGCAATCCTGGCGGTGCCGACAGCGCTCGCAGGCATCTACGGCATGAACTTCAACGACATGCCGGAACTTAGGATGGAATATGGCTACCCGGTCGTTCTGGGAGCGATTATTTTGGTCTGCTCGGTTCTCTACTGGCGCTTCCGCAAGAGCGGCTGGCTGTGAAGGAAGCGAATGGCGAATAGGGCAAGAAACGACCTTGCGCCTTTCGCAAAGGCTATTCGCTATTCAGCGACTGCGCCGCCGCTCCGAAGCGGGCTGAAACGCAATGCGAGCGTGGTACTTGCAATAGGGTCCGGTTTCGGCCGCGTCGTTGCCGCAGAAATGGAACTCTTCCGAAAGCGGATCGCCATTCGGCCATTTGCATGTCCGCTCGGTCAACTCGACGAGTTGCAGATGCCGCGAGATCGGCACGACGACGTTCTCGACCGGACGGACGTAATGACGCGCCACCGGTACGGTGTCGAATTGCGCCTGCAGCGCGGTCGCGCCGATCGACGTGGTGATATGCCGCGCGGTGCTTGCCGCCCGCGACACCGATTTCTGGACGCTCGATCCTTGCACGCTCTTCTTCTGGCGTGCCGGCGTGGCGGTCGAGCGTCCGCGGCCCGACAGTTTCAGCCGATGCACCTTGCCGATGACGGCATTGCGGCTGACGCCCCCGAGCTGTGCGGCGATCTGGCTGGCGCTCAGTCCCTCCGACCACAATTTTCTAAGAAGTTCGACCCGCTCGTCAGTCCAATTCATGAGACCGCGCTCCTGCTGAAATGTGCGGCGATCGGAATCCTTCCACGATCCGGCTTCCGCCGGGCAGACACCACATATATCGGGTGATTAGGTCCGCCGCACGAAATCTAGTTATTTCTCGACTACAATTACCTTATGCGCTGACTCGGTGACAAGAGTCTGAGGGCCAACACGAATCGGTTTTTTCGGTTTTCCCCAACTTGCCCGGTCGCTGATGAGCCGGCGTCTCGCTGGAGAGCTTGCCGCGCGTCCTTGCGCGACGTTTTCGTTGACTTCATGGCCGAAAAACACGATAAGCCGCAAAGGCCGCCGCTTTGGCGGCTTTTTGATTTTCCGGTTCCGGAGACGCATATAATGAGCGGTTCGGCGCTTTTCGAGACCTTTACCCGCGCACCCCTGGCCTTCGACCATGGGGAAGGCACTTGGCTGGTCACCGACAAGGGCGAGCGATATCTCGATTTTGGCGGCGGCGTCGCCGTGAATTCGCTGGGCCATAGCCATCCGCATCTGGTCTCGGCACTCACCGAGCAGGCGGCCAAGGTCTGGCATGTCTCGAACCTCTACGAGATTCCGGGGCAGAGCCGTCTGGGCGAGCGGCTGGTCGACGCCACCTTCGCCGACAAGGTGTTCTTCACCAATTCCGGCGCCGAGGCGCTGGAATGCGCCATCAAGACGGCGCGGCGCTACCACTTCGTCAAGGGCCATCCCGAGCGCTTTCGCATTATCAGCTTCGAAGGCGCCTTTCATGGCCGCACGCTGGCGACCATCGCCGCCGGCGGCCAGTATAAATACCTGGAAGGCTTCGGACCCAAGGTCGAAGGTTTCGACCAGGTCGGCTTCGACGACATCGACGCCGCCGAAAAGGCGATCACGCCCGAGACCGCCGCGATACTGATCGAGCCGGTGCAGGGCGAGGGTGGCATCCGCCCGGTGCCGACGCAGTCGCTGAAGCGGCTGAGGCAGCTCTGCGAACAGCATGGCCTGCTCCTGATCTTCGATGAGGTCCAGTGCGGCATCGGCCGCACCGGAAAACTGTTCGCGCATGAATGGGCTGGCGTCACGCCCGACATAATGGCGGTTGCCAAGGGCATCGGCGGCGGCTTCCCGATGGGCGCCTGTCTCGCCACCGACGAGGCGGCCGTCGGCATGACCGCCGGCGTGCACGGCACGACTTTCGGCGGCAATCCGCTGGCGATGGCGGTCGGCAACGCCGTGCTCGACGTGGTGCTGGAAGACGGCTTCCTGGAGGATGTCCAGCGCAAGGCGTTGCTGCTGAAGCAGGGGCTGGCGGGCGTCGCCGACGAGTTTCCTGACATCATCGAAGACATCAGGGGCACAGGCCTGATGCTCGGCCTGAAATGCGCCGCACCCAACACCAAGGTGAACATGGCGTTGCGCGACCAGCATCTGCTTGCGGTTCCGGCCGGCGACAACGTTCTTCGCCTGCTGCCGCCGCTCACCGTCACCGACGCCGAGATCCATGAGGCGCTCGACCGCATCCGTGCCGGCGCCCGGGGCCTGGCCGATGCCATCGCCGCGGCTGCCGCGAAGTAACAGTCGAAAGACCCCAAATGAGCCTTCGCCATTTCACTGATCTTTCCGCCGTTTCCGAGGGCGATCTGCGCTTCATGCTGGACGATGCCGTGGTGCGAAAGGCAAGGCTCAAGGCTGGCGAGCGGACAAAACCGCTCGAAGGCAAAGTGCTGGCGATGATCTTCGACAAACCGTCGACGCGCACGCGCGTGTCCTTCGACGTCGGCATGCGCCAGCTCGGCGGCGAGACCATCATGCTGACCGGCACCGAGATGCAGCTCGGCCGCTCCGAAACCATCGCCGACACGGCCAAGGTGCTGTCACGCTATGTCGATGCGATCATGATCCGAACCACATCGCATGACCGGCTGCTGGAGCTGACCGAGAACGCCACCGTTCCCGTCATCAACGGGCTGACCGACGATACCCACCCCTGCCAACTGATGGCCGACATCATGACCTTCGAGGAGCATCGCGGTCCGGTCGCCGGCAAGACAATCGCCTGGACTGGCGACGGCAACAACGTGCTGCATTCCCTGCTGGAGGCCTCGGCGCGGTTCCGCTTCAACCTCAACGTCGCCGTGCCGGAAGGCAGCGAGCCGGCGCAGAAGCATGTCGATTGGTCGACGGCGCATGGCGGCAAGTTGCACTTCACCCGCTCGCCCGAGGAGGCGGTCCACGAGGCCGACTGCGTCGTCACCGACTGCTGGGTGTCGATGGGCCAGGAGCACCGTGCTCGCGGCCACAATGTCTTCTCCCCCTACCAGGTCAATGCGGCGCTGATGGCGAAGGCAAAGCCGGACGCATTGTTCATGCACTGCCTGCCGGCGCATCGCGGCGAGGAGGTCACCGACGAAGTCATCGACGGGCCGCATTCGGTAGTGTTCGACGAGGCCGAGAACCGGCTCCACGCCCAGAAGGCGGTTTTGGCCTGGTGTCTGGGCGCTTGATCCGGGCCACCTTGATCCGGCACTGCGTGGTGCCTATCTCAGGCGCATCACGCAAATCGAGCGCGTTTCGACGCATGCGCCCCGGAGGGCGGCATGGCCGCGCCCTGGAGCTTTGTCATGTTGGAAACTCATCAATTGGCTGAACAACAACCCAAACTCGGCGAATTCGGCTACGCTGGCGACGATCATGTCGTGCCCTTCGAGGTCGGCCCGCTCGACGTGCGTGGCCGCACCGTCCAGCTCGGGCTGATGCTCGACGCGATCCTCAGCCGTCATGACTATCCCGAGCCGGTCGCTCGCCTGCTGGCGGAAGCCTGCGTGCTGACGGTGCTGCTCGGCACCTCGCTCAAGTTCGAAGGCAAGTTCATCCTGCAGACCCGCACGGACGGACCGGTCGATATGCTGGTGGCGGATTTTTCCACGCCGCATGCGCTACGCGCCTACGCGCGCTTCGACGCCGACCGGCTGGAGGCTCTGACGTCTGCCGGTGAGACTTCGCAGCAGACGCTGCTCGGCAGCGGTGTCCTGGCGCTGACGATCGACCAGGGCGCCCACACGCAGCGCTATCAGGGCATCGTCCAGCTCGAAGGCGAGACGCTGGAGCAGGCCGCGCGCACCTATTTTCGGCAGTCGGAACAGATCCCGACCGATCTCAGGCTCACGGTGGCCAAGCTGTTGACGCCCGGCGTCGGCGGCGCCCGCGAGCAATGGCGTGCCGGTGGCATCCTGGCGCAGTTCCTGCCTCAATCGCCGGACCGCATGCGCGTGCCCGATCTTCCGGGCGGCGACGGCGATCCGCGCCAGGAGATCCACGATCCGGCCGACAATTCCTGGCAGGAACTGCTGGCGTTGCTTGGCACCATTGAGCCGACGGAACTGATCGACCCGACGATCGGCGCCGAGCGGCTGCTTTACCGGCTGTTCCACGAGCACGGCGTGCGCGTCTTCGGCGGCGTACCGGTTGCCGACCAGTGCTCATGCTCCAGGGAGAAGATCCGCGGCATTCTCGGAGGCTTCTCCGCCGACGAGATCAGGGACAGCACCGAGGATGGCGGCATTCACGTCGCCTGCGAATTCTGCTCGAAACAATATGACTTCGACCCGGCGGAGTTTGCCGCCGCGCAATAACGAGCGTCAGTGCTGCCTATCTGCCCGCTGGCATTCTTCCAATGGAAGTAGGAATCGCCAAATACCGAGTGCGGTGCCTTCGCAGAACTTGGGTTCCTCGCCCGACGGAGTGGGGCCACCTCTCCCCCGCTTCGCGAGGGCGAGGAACTCAAGTGAGCGTCAATTGACGGTGCGCCGCGTGCCCGGCAGGTCGAGCGAAAAGGCGGGGATGGCGACATCGAACGTCTCGCCCCGCTTGTTGCGCATCGTGTAGTGGCCGACCATGATGCCGGATGGCGTTGAGAGCGGGCACCCAGACGTGTATTGATAACTGTCGCCGGGGTTGAGTTCGGGCTGGTCGCCGACAACGCCGGCGCCGCGCACTTCCTCAACCCGGCCGGTGCCGTCGGTGATGTGCCAATAGCGTGACAGAAGCTGCACGAATTCATCCGACTGGTTGTCGATGGTCACCTGGTAGCCCCAGACATAGCGGTTCTCCGACGGGTCGGAGCGATCTTCCAGATAGAACGGCCTGACCTGTACTTCGATGTTGCGCGTGACGGCGCTGTACATAGACTACTCCACAATATGTAGACGGAACTTTCGACGCTCTCCGCAGCTTGGTCAACGGGGTGCTTCCCGTCGCTGCCCGCCTCCTTTGCGCGCAGGTGCCGAAGAACAATGTCATTTAAGTGACACATGACAATGATGGTGTGCAGGGCCGGGCGACTCAGCATTCTGTCGAACTGTTGAAACGGCTTTCATGCGGGCGGTTTTTTCTGGAGTGACCAGATATCGATGGAATTGACAGTCACCGCCGCCTTGCTTTCCACAGCTCTGCTTCTTGTCAATCTCGCCAGCATCCTGCTCGCTTCGTTGAAGCTGAAGCGGCCTGGCAGGATCACACCGCCAGCGGGCAAGGCGCAGCCGGTGTCGATCGTCGTGCCGTCGCGCGGCGTCGAACCGTTTGCCGAGGAAACGCTCGAGCGCGCCTTCTCTCTCGACTGGCCGCGCTATGAACTCATCTTCTGCGTCGCCCATGCCGACGACCCGGTGGTCGGGCCGATCACCGACGCGATCGCCCGCTTTCCGGCCGTGCCGGCCCGGCTGCTCGTCGGCGACGACCGCATCAGCGGCAATCCGAAACTCAACAATTGCGTGAAGGGCTGGGAGGCAGCGCGACACCGCTGGGTCATCCTTGCCGATTCCAACGTCCTGATGTCGAGGGACTATGTCCAGCATCTGATGGCGGCATGGCGGCCGGACACTGGCCTTGTCTGCTCGACGCCGATCGGCTCGCGGCCGGACGGGTTCTGGGCGGAGGTCGAATGCGCTTTCCTCAACACGCTGCAGGCGCGCTGGCAATATACCGGCGAGGCGCTCGGCCTCGGTTTCGCCCAGGGCAAGAGCATGTTGTGGAACAAGCTCATGCTCGACGCCAATGGCGGCATCCGTGCGCTTGCCGCTGAGATCGCCGAGGATGCCGCCGCGACCAAGCTGGTCAACGGGCTTGGACTGCGCGTCAATCTCGTCGCCTCGCCCTTCGAGCAGCCGCTCGGTTTGCGCACGTTTGGCGAAATCTGGTCGCGCCAGGCCCGCTGGGCACGCCTGCGCCGGGTCACCTTCCCCCTGTTCTTCGCGCCAGAAATATTGGTCGGCGCGGCGGTTCCGCTGGCGCTTGCGCTGATTGCTGCGGCCGGCGCCGGCTTCAGCCTGTCGGCAACCGCCGTCGCCGTGCTGGTAGTCGCCTATCTCCCGGAATGCGCTCTCGCCTCGGCCAAGGGCTGGCACCTGTCGCTGCGCATGATCCCGGCGATGGTTGCGCGGGACGTGATGCTTCCCGCCATCTGGGTGCGCGGCTGGCTCAGCGGTGCCGTCGACTGGCGCGGCAACACGATGACCATCCACACCAGCGCCGTTGCGGAATTGGAAGAGACCCCGTCGGGCGCCTGACCGCGCCTGCTTTTGACAATTCGAGCGAAGCCGTTCGGCGCGTATCCCTATCTGGCGGCTTTCAGTGCCTGCTCGATGTCTTCGAGCAGGTCGTCTGTGTCCTCCAGGCCGACGGACAGCCTGAGCGTGCCTGGCCCGATGCCGAGTTCGGCACGCGCCTCATCGCTCAGATTCTTGTGCGTCGTCGTCGCCGGGTGGGTGATCAGGCTCTTTGCATCGCCGAGATTGTTAGAGATCAGCACGATATCGAGCGTGTTCTGGAAGGCGAAAGCCGCCTGTTTGCCGCCCTTGACGTCGAGGCAGATCAGCGTCGAGCCGCCCGACATCTGCTTCTTGACGACCGCCGCTTGCGGGTGATCGGCGCGGCCGGGATAGATGACGCGGGCGATCTCCGGCTGCTCGGCGAGGAAGTCCGCGATCCGGCCGGCACTTTCCGTCTGCTGGCGCACGCGCAGCGGCAGCGTTTCCAGGCCCTTCAGCAGCGTCCAGGCATTGAACGGCGACAGGCTGGGACCGGTGTGGCGGAAATAGTCGTGCAGGTTCTCGTCGATCCACTTCTTGTCCGACAGGATGACGCCGCCGAGGCAGCGCCCCTGGCCGTCGATGTGCTTGGTCGCCGAATAGACGACGATGTGGGCGCCGAGTTGCAACGGCTTCTGCTGTAAGGGCGTGGCAAAGACGTTGTCGACGATCAGCCGCGCGCCGATCGAATTGGCAAGCGAGGCGACGGCTGCGATGTCGACGACTTCCAGCGTCGGATTGGTCGGGCTTTCAAGGAAGAACAGCTTTGTGTTGGGCCTGACCGCCTTTTCCCAATTGGCGATTTCGGTGCCATCGACCAGCGTCGCCTCGATGCCGTATTTCGGCGCCAGCGTTTCGACCACCCAGCGGCAGGAGCCGAACAGCGCGCGCGCCGCCACTATGTGGTCGCCGGCCTTGGCGCTGCACAGCAACGCCGCTGTGACCGCCGCCATGCCGGATGCGGTGGCGCGGGCATCTTCGGCACCTTCCAGCGCACACATGCGCTTCTCGAACATGTCGACAGTCGGATTGGCATAGCGCGAATAGATGAAGCCCGGTTCCTCGCCCTTGAAGCGGGCTTCCGCCGCCTGCGCCGTGTCGTAGACATAGCCTTGCGTGAGATACATCGCCTCGGAGGTTTCGCCGAAGCCGGAACGTAGCGTTCCCGCATGCACGAGGGCGGTCTGAGGCTTCCAGTTGCGCTTGTTGCTCGTCATCACCTTGTTCCAAACACCAAAAATGGTCCAAACACAAAAAAACCGGCCGCGAAAGTCGCAACCGGTCCATACGGCCTTTCGGCCCGACGGTCCTTTAGCGACTTGTTTAACGTGGCTGCAAGCCGACCGGCCAAATCACCACGGGATAACGACCCTTTAGACCTGCACCGCGCTTGCGTCAATTGCCGGCATGATTAAGAGGTTTGTACCAGTAGGTTCCGTGGCAAGGACCTGCAAAAAAACGAGACCTCGCCCGGCCTTCGAGCGGAGCCAGACTTTGCGGCAGACAGGCATTCTTCCCGATCAGGACATTTCCGCGCTGTTTCAGTCGGGCGCGCTGAAGTCGCCGCGCGCGCTTGATGCCGACCAGGTCCAGCCGGCCAGCCTCGACCTCAGGCTTGGCGACAAGGCCTGGCGGGTGCGCGCCTCCTTCCTTCCCGGCCCCAACCACAGGGTTGCTGAAAAACTCGACCGTCTGAAGCTGCACGAAATCAATCTCGCGGACGGTGCGGTGCTGGAGACGGGCTGCGTCTATATCGTGCCGCTGCTCGAGAGCCTGGCGCTTCCGGCAAACATCTCCGCCTCCGCCAACCCGAAGAGCTCGACCGGACGGCTCGACATCTTCACCCGCGTGATGACCGATCGTGGCCACGAGTTCGACAAGATCGCTGCCGGCTACAACGGCCCGCTCTATCTGGAAGTCAGCCCGCGCACCTTTCCGATCGTTGTCCGCGCCGGCTCGCGGCTGTCTCAGATCAGGTTCCGCACCGGCAATGCACTTTTGTCGGAAAGCGAGCTGCACGAATTGCACCGTGCCGAGACGCTCGTCGCCACCGAGCCACCGAACATTTCCGGTGGCGGCATCGCGCTGTCGATCGACCTCGATGGCGACAAGGACGGGCTGGTCGGCTACCGCGGCAAGCACCACACCGGCCTGGTCGATGTCGACAAGCGCGCGGCACAGGATGTCGTCGATTTCTGGGAGCCGCTTTACAAGAGCGGCGCCGGCGAACTGGTGCTCGATCCGGACGAATTTTATATCCTCGTCAGCCAGGAAGCGGTGCATGTGCCGCCGCTCTATGCCGCCGAGATGACGCCATTCGATCCGCTGGTCGGCGAATTCCGTGTCCATTATGCCGGTTTTTTCGATCCGGGCTTCGGTCATTCGGCGGCCGGCGGCACCGGCAGCAGGGCGGTGCTCGAAGTGCGCAGCCACGAAGTGCCGTTCATCCTCGACCACGGCCAGATCGTCGGGCGGCTGGTCTACGAGCACATGCTGAAGCGGCCGCAGGCGCTCTACGGCACTGATCTCGGCTCGAACTACCAGGCACAGGGCCTGAAACTGTCCAAGCATTTCCGCGCCGCGCGCTGATCGCCGATTAAATCAGACTGTGCTTGCCTGACCTTGTGGGCCGTGCTTGGTTGTGCCCAACCGTTAAGGTGGTTGGAACCAAGGGAACAAGAAATGCAGATTTCAAGATGGATCGCATCGACAGCAGCCGCTGCCATGCTGGTGATGGCTGCCGGGTCCTTGTCGGCGCAAGCACAGGAAAAGTTGAAGATCGCCACCGAAGGCGCTTATCCGCCGTTCAACACCATCACCGCGGATGGCAAGCTCGTCGGCTTCGACATCGACATTGCCAATGCGCTTTGCGCTCAGATGAAGGTCGAATGCGAACTTGTCACGCAGGACTGGGACGGCATGATCCCAGCGCTTCAGGCCAGAAAATTCGATGCCATCATCGCGTCCATGAGCATCACCGAGGAGCGCAAGAAGCAGGTCTCCTTCACCAACAAATACTATACGACGCCGCTTTCGCTGGTGGCCTTGAAGGACAGCGATATTGCCTCGACCGAACCCGCAGCACTCGCCGGCAAGACAGTCGGCGCGCAGGCTTCGACCACCCAGGCCGACTATGCCCAGGATGTCTATATCAAGGCCGGCGCCGAGGCGAAGCTCTACCCGACCCAGGAGGAGGCGGTCGCCGACCTGATGAACGGCCGTCTCGATGCCGTCCTCTCAGACAAATTCGTGCTGATGGACTGGATGAAGAAGTCGAGCGACGGCTGCTGCAAGATGGTCGGCGACGTCAAGGGCACTGAGACCGAAGCCGGTATCGCCGTGCGCAAGGAAGACAATGCGCTGCGCGAAAAACTCAACGCGGCGATCGATGCGATCGTCGCAGACGGCACCTACAAGAAGATCCAGGCCAAATATTTCGATTTCGATATTTATTGAGGTCAGGCGTCCTTTCCTTCTCCCCTTGTGGGAGAAGGTGGATTGGCGCGCAGCGCCAAGACGGTTGAGGGGTGCTGGACGGAGTGAGGGGTTGGCGTTCCCTGGAACACCCCTCATCCGACCGAGCTTCGCTCGGCCACCTTCTCCCACAAGGGGAGAAGGAGAGGTGCCACTTTACAGCGCCTTCACCGCCACCTTCACCGGCTGCTCGATTTCAAGCGGGTTGCGCAGCGGCAGGCCGAAATCCCTGGCCTCGATCTCGAACACGTCGCCGGCCTCGGTCCTGACGCCGTCGGCGAAGGACAGCGTTGCCGTGCCGAACATGTGCACATGCACGTCGCCCGGCTGGCGGAAGGCCGAATATTTGAAGTGGTGATGTTCGAGATTGGCAATGGTATGCGACATGTTCGCCTCGCCCGACAGGAACGGCTTTTCCCACAGCAGCTTGCCGTCGCGGACGATGCGCGAGGAGCCCCGGACGTCCGACGGCAGTTCGCCAATCAGGATCTCCGGCCCGAACGAAGCGTTGCGCAGCTTGGAATGCGCGAGGAAAAGATAGTTCACGCGCTCGGTGACATGGTCGGAAAACTCGTTTGACAGCGTGAAGCCGACGCGGAAAGGGGCGCCGTCGTCGCCGATAACATAGATGCCGGCGACTTCCGGCTCCTCGCCGGCATCCTCGGCGAAGGCGGGCGACAGAAGTGCCGCACCGGGCGCCACCGCCATGGTGCCGTTGCCCTTGTAGAACCATTCCGGCTGCACGCCCGTCTGGCCCTTGGCCGGCTTGCCGCCCTCCAGCCCCATGCGGAACATCTTCATGGAATCGGTGAGTTGCTCCTCGCCGTCGGTGCTGAGCTTCTTGTGCATGGAATCGCGGGTCGCGGCGGAGCCGAGATGTGTCAGTCCGGTGCCGGTGAGGTGGAGATGCGCCGGGTCGGGATGGTTGATTGGCGACAACAGCCGCCCCTTCTTGTAGGCGGCATCGAGGTCGACCGCTTCACCGAAGCCCTTGCGCTCGATGAGGGCGACAAGTCCGGTGCCTGTGCGCGCGGCCTCCATCGCCAGCGAATAGACGCTGCGGGCGCCGTTGATGATCCGGGTCTTGCCGCCGTTGCGGGCAACGACGCGGATGGTCTCTGCGTCGTCGAGGATCTGGGAGATCAGCATGATGTACCCTCTCTCAATTGCCTTTGGCCTGGCTGCCGGGTTGGCAAACCTTGACCAGCGCGGCTTGGATGGTATCCGCGCCACTGGTGAACTCTTCGTCCGGATTGCGCTCGCGGGCCCGGTCCCTGGGGGACTTCTTTGCGCCGCCCGGCAGCGCCGCGATGTGACCCGTGCCTCCTAAAAGCGCGCCGCGTTTGAAAGGGGGCCCGCTTTAATCCTTGTTTTTATGCATGTTGTTGTCCCAACACGCTGCACACGTTTGGCGACATGCATGTGTTCCCTCGCCCTCAAGCCTTGTTCTTGTTGTAGACGTCGAAGACCACGGCGCCGAGCAGCACCAGGCCTTTGACCACCTGTTGCCAATCGACATTGACGCCCATGATCGACATGCCGTTGTTCATGACGCCCATGATGAAACCGCCGACCACCGCGCCAATAACCTGACCGACGCCGCCCATCGCCGAAGCGCCGCCGATGAACACGGCGGCGATGACGTCGAGCTCGCTGCCGAGGCCGGCCGCCGGCACCGCCTGGCCAAGGCGCGCCGCAATGATCAGCCCGCCGAGCGCCGAGAGCACGCCCATATTGATGAACACCATCAGGGTCAGCCGCTCGGTCTTGATACCCGATAGCTGCGCCGCCTTGGCATTGCCGCCCATTGCGTAGATACGGCGGCCGACTGTCATGCGTTTGGTGACGAAGACGAACAGCGCGATCAGCACGCCCATCACCACGAGAACGATTGGCAGACCTCTGTAGGTGGCGAATTGGTAGACCAGAAACAGCGCCAGAGCGCTGGTCACCAGGGTCTTGACGACGAACAGCGTGAAGGGTTCGGCTTTGTAGCCATGCCGCTCGCGGCTGCGCCGTGCCCTGAGTCCGAAATAGGCATAGGCGAGCACGGCAACGAGGCCGATCACGATCGTCGTCATGTGCAGCGTCAGCCCGCTGCCGACGATGGTCTTGCCGGCGGCGTTCACGACCGGCGGGATCAGCGTCAACGAGCCGATCACGTCCGGAATGAAGCCGGAACTGAGCGCCTTGAAGCCGGCTGGAAGCGGCCCCACGGAAGACCCGCCACCCAGCAGCGCCTGGCAGATGCCGCGGAAGATCAGCATCCCCGCCAGCGTGACGATGAAGCTAGGTATTCGGTGATAGGCGATCCAGTAGCCTTGTCCCGCGCCGATCGCGCCGCCGATGATCAGGCAGATGATCGACACCACCAGCGGATTGCTGAAAGGGCCGAGAGGCCAGATGACCATCATCATCGCCGCCAGCGCGCCGATGAAACCGGCGACGGACCCGACGCTGAGATCGATATGGCCGGAGACGATCACCAGCAGCATGCCCAGCGCCATCACGATGATGAAGCTGTTCTGCTGCACCAGGTTACTCAAATTCACCGGCTTGAACAGCGTTCCGGACGTCGTGTACTGGAAGAATACCATGATGGCGATAAGCGCCAGGATCAGGCCGTATTCGCGCAGGTTGGTGACCAGCGCCGAGACGGCAACGCGCGGCCCCTGCTGCACATCTTCGGCGACGCCGCTTTTCGGGACGGGAGCGCTTTCGGTGCTCATGATGCTTTTCCTTCTCCGCGAACGATGGCGCGCATAATCTTTTCCTGGCTGGCATCGCTCGCCGCCATTTCGCCGACGATACGTCCTTCGTTCATGACATAGATGCGGTCGGTGATGCCGAGCAGTTCGGGCATCTCCGACGAGATGACGATGATCGCCTTACCCTCCGAGGCGAGACGCGCGATGATCGTGTAGATTTCATACTTGGCGCCAACGTCGATGCCGCGCGTCGGCTCGTCGAGGATCAGCACCTCCGGATTGGCGAACAGCCACTTCGACAGCACCACCTTCTGTTGATTGCCGCCCGATAGATTGCCGGTCATCTGATAAACGCTGGACGAGCGGATGTTGGTCTTGGCCTTGTAGTCGTTGGCGACGGCGAGCTCGCGCATGTCGTCGATCACGCTATGGCGCGACACGCCGGGAAGATTGGCCAGCGTGATGTTGTGCTTGATGTGATCGATCAGGTTGAGACCGTAGGTCTTGCGGTCCTCGGTGACGTAAGCGATGCCGTGTTCCACTGCCTTGCTGACAGAGGAGACATCGATGGGCTTGCCCTTGAGCAGCACCTCGCCGGTGATGCGGCGGCCATAGGAGCGGCCGAACAGGCTCATCGCGAATTCGGTGCGTCCAGCGCCCATCAGCCCGGCGATACCCACCACCTCGCCCTTGCGGACGTCGATGTCGATGCCCTTGATCACTTGCCGCTCGGCATGGATCGGGTGATAGACCGACCAGTTCCTCACCTGGAGCACGATCTCACCGATCTCGGGCTCGCGCGACGGATAACGGTCGTCTAGCGAGCGGCCGACCATCGAGGTGATGATGCGGTCTTCCGAAATGTCTTTCTTAGGCAGCGTCTCGATGGTCCGCCCGTCGCGGATGATCGTGACCTTGTCGGCGACCCGGTTGATCTCGTTGAGCTTGTGCGAGATCAGGATCGAGGTGATGCCCTGCCGCTTGAATTCGAGCAGCAGGTCGAGCAGCGCTTGGCTGTCCTTTTCGGACAGGCTCGCCGTCGGTTCGTCGAGGATCAGCAGCTGCACTTCCTTGCTGAGCGCCTTGGCGATCTCGACCAATTGCTGCTTGCCGACACCGATATTGGTAATCAACGTCTTGGGGTCTTCCTTAAGGCCCACCTTCTTGAGCAGAGCGCTGGTGCGCGTCTCGTTGGCGTTCCAGTCGATGACGCCGTATCTGGCATGCTCGTTGCCAAGAAAGATGTTTTCGGCGATCGACAGCATCGGAACCAGCGCGAGTTCCTGGTGGATGATGACGATGCCGCGGCGCTCGCTGTCGTGGATGCCCTTAAAATGGCACTCATCGCCGCGATAGATGATTTCGCCGTCATAAGTGCCGGATGGATACACGCCCGACAGCACCTTCATCAGCGTCGACTTGCCGGCGCCGTTCTCGCCGACAACGGCGTGAATCTCGCCTTCCTCGACGCTGAGGTTGACATTCGACAGCGCCTTGACGCCGGGAAACGTCTTGGTGATGTCACGCATCTCCAAAATCGTCGAGGCCATCAGGAATACCACTCCTCCGAGGTCCGGAAACAATACCGGGGTCGCTCGCTAACCAAAAGGGGTCCTGCGCTACGCAGGACCCCGGTTTTTACAACTGCGGTTACTTCAGCTCTTCGGCCTTGATGTAGCCGGAATCGACCACCAGCGCCTGGTAGTTCGACTTGTCGACCTCATGCGGCGTCAGCAGGATCGAGGGGACGACCTTGACGTCGTTGTTGTAGGTCGTGGTGTCGAGGCCTTCCGGCTTGCCGCCCGAGAGCACCTTGTCGACGAGCTCGACCGTCGCCTTGGCGAGTTCGCGGGTGTCCTTGAACACCGTCGAGTACTGCTCGCCGGCGATGATCGCCTTGACCGAAGCGGTTTCGGCGTCCTGGCCGGTGACGATTGGCCAGGGCTGATCGGCCGTGCCGTAACCGACGGCGCGCAACGAGGCGATGATGCCGCGCGACAGACCGTCATACGGCGAGAGCACGCCATCGACGCGGCTGCCATCCGAGTAGTTGGCGGACAGCAGATTGTCCATGCGGGCTTGGGCGGTCGCCGCCAGCCAGCGGAGCGTGCCGACCTTGTCCATGCCCATCTGGCCGGACTTCACCACGAGGGTCTTGTCGTCGATCAGCGGCTGCAGAACGGACATCGCGCCGTCGTAGAAGAAGAAGGCGTTGTTGTCGTCCGGCGAACCGCCGAACAGCTCGATGTTGAACGGACCCTTGTTTTCCGGATAGCCGAGGCCCTTGAGCAGCGATTTGGCCTGGATGACGCCGACGCCGAAATTGTCGAACGTGGTGTAGTAGTCGACATTCGGGGTCTTCTTGATCAGCCGGTCATAGGCGACGACGACGACGCCGGCGTCAGCCGCCTTCTGCAGTGCGTCCGACATCGTGGTGCCGTCGATCGAGGCGATGATCAGTGCCTTCGGGCCCTTGGTGATTTCGTTTTCCAGCTGGCTGAGCTGATTGGGGATATCGTCCTGCGCATATTGCAGGTCGACAGTGTAGCCCAGAGCCTCGAGCTGGGACTTGACGGCGTCGCCGTCGTTGATCCAGCGCTGCGAGGTCTTGGTCGGCATCAGCACGCCGATGAGGCCTTCGCCTGCCTGCGCCGGGACCGTCATGGCCGCGATGCTAAGGGCCGCGACGGCGGCCAGTGTCTTGATGATCTTCACATAACTCTCCCTGGTTGATGGACGCGCACCCTGGGTTTCGTGGGCCGCGCGATCGTGCAGGAGCGCCAAAACGCGCCGCTGCCGCCATATCGATCTCCGGTATCCTCCCAATCGGCCCTGAGACTCTGGTTCCGGTCGATGCGATTTTTCTCGCTGGCGACGGTCAAGCCTCAGGACGCGCCAAGGGTGTGGCTCTTTGCCATAACTGTCAAATGCGATCTTTGATGGTTGCTATACCGAAACTGATATATTGAGAGCCGACGAAGACCTGGCCGGATTGCCGGCCGGCGATGAGTGGGGAGCAAACAAAGATCATGGCAGCGCTGCGGAATCCTGGTGGACTTTCAGCCAGTTACGAAGAACCCCCCGGCGACGGAGAGACCTTGCTGCGCAGCGGCCTCAGTCTGCGCCATATGCGTATGATCGCAGCCCTCGATGACCATGGCCGGGTCAGCGCGGCAGCCCAGGTCATGAACATTTCGCAGCCCGCCGCCTCGCGCATGATCGCCGAGATGGAGGCGGTGCTCGATGTCAAGCTGTGCGAAAGGCTGCCGCGCGGCATCACGCTGACGCCCTATGGCAAGGCATTGGCGAGGCGCGCGCGTTCGATCCTGCTCGAGATGCGTGAAGTCGACCGCGAGATATCCGAGCTCAAGGCGGGCAAGGGCGGCTCGGTGTTCCTGGGCGCGGTGACGGCCCCTGCGATCGAGCTCGCCGTGCCGGCGATCCGCGAAATCCGGCGCATCTATCCGCGTATCGAGATCACCATGCAGGTCGAGACCTCCAATGTGCTGGCGCGCGAGCTAATCGCCACACGTCATGATTTCATCATCGCGCGCATCCCCGACGATCTTAATCCACGGCTGTTCGAGGCCCGCGTCATCGGCGTCGAAAAAGCCTGCCTGATCGTGCGCCGCGGCCACCCGCTGGCTAAGGGCAAGGCGGTGCGGCTGGAGGAGACCGCCGCCTACGACTGGGTTTTCCAGTCGGGCGGCTCGCCGTTGCGCCAGGCGATGGAAAGCAATTTCCTGAACCGCAACATCGCGCTGCCGGACCGCATCCTCAACACCAGCTCGCTGCTCCTGACCCTGGTCATGGTCGCGCAGTCGGACGCCATCGCGCCGGTGTCGATCCAGGTGGCGAAGTTCATCCAGAACCCCGAGGGCCTGGCCGGCGCCATCGACGTCGTCCAGACCGAGTTCGACATCGAGGTCAGGCCTTACAGCCTGATCACCGTAAAAAATCGCGTGCTGTCGCCGGCGGCCAAGATGCTGCACGACTTCATTTTGAGAGAGGTAGGCTGACGGCGTTAAATCAAGCAATCCATTGCCAATCCGTTGGGCAGCTATCGCAGCTGCACGGCTCTTCGGTCATGTCGCGTCAATTCAGAATATCGCTCGAGCGAAGGAACCACACAGGGCCGTGCCGCGTCATAGAGGCGGGCTCTTGTTGCAGTCCCAGCGAGGCTATCGATGATAAGATTTCTCCTCGTCTTCGCCGCGACGCTTGCCTTCGCATGCGGCGGGACGGGGGCGGCCAAGCTGGACCTAACCACCGTCAATCAGGCCCAGTTCGCCGCCGGCGAACCGAAGGGTGTCGATCCGACCGTGCTGAAGGCGCAGATTCTCTTGGATCGCGCCCGCTTCTCGCCTGGGCTGATTGACGGTCGCCTTTCAGCGAACTTCGCCAAGGCAGTCGGCGCCTTTCAGGCGGCGAACGGACTCGCACCCGATGGCAAGCTCACTCCGCAGACCTGGAGCAAGCTCATGGCAACCTCCACCGACCCGGTGCTGGTCACCTATGAGGTAACGCGCAAGGATGTGCGCGGACCCTTCACCAGGCGTATTCCGGCTCGCATGGAGTGGATGGCCCGTCTGCGGCGGCTCGGCTATCGCACCGCGGCGGAGAAGCTGGCGGAGCGCTTCCATATCAGCGAACAGTTGCTCAGGATGCTCAATCCGGGCATCGGCTTCAGGAAGGCCGGCACGACCTTGGTGGTGCCTGATATTGGCCGGGGCGATCCTCCCGCTGGCGTAGCCCGCATCGAGGTCGACAAAGGCGCTCGCCTGGTGCGCGTGCTCGATCCTTCCGGCAAATGGCTCTCAGTCTACCCCGCCTCGATTGGGAGTGATGAAAACCCGGCGCCAAGCGGCATGGCGGAGGTCAAGCGCGTGGTGCGCAACCCCACCTATCACTACGATCCGGACTTCGCTTTCAAGGGAGTCCGGACCAAGCGGCCCTTCACCATCGCTGCCGGGCCGAACAATCCCGTGGGATCGGTCTGGATCGATCTCTCCATCGAAAGCTACGGCATCCACGGTACGCCCGAACCGGGCAAGATCGGCACGACCTTCTCGCATGGCTGCATCCGACTGACCAATTGGGATGCCGAAGACCTTGGCTCTATCGTGCAGCCGGGCACGAAAGTCGAGTTCAAGAACGAGATCGCCCATGCCGTCGACGAGCTCGCTCCGTAGCAAAATGGATTGGCCAGCAGACCTGCTCTCGCAGGCTATTCCTGAGGAAAATCGCAGATAATTTGTGAACCTTCGAGATCCCAAGTCGAAAGGGACGGGTCGGGAGTTCCAGCACAAACCCTTTGCGAGCAAGGTGGAGCGGGTAGCGGGAATCGAACCCGCGCGTTCAGCTTGGGAAGCTGACAAGCTACCATTACATCATACCCGCGCAGCAGCCTCGTTACCACGCAAGCCGGCGTTCGGGCAATGGTTAAGCGTGCACTCGTGCCTTGCCAGCCGCCCGACTGTTATTCCGTCGTGGCAAGGGCATCGTCTGCGGCAAAGGCCGGCCAGTATTTCGAAATTGCCAGCGTGGCCCCGATTGAAGAGAAATGGCCATAGTCGAAATAAAGAAACTGGCCTGCGTCGGCGTAGGAGCAGCGTCCTGCACTACAGAGGAAATTCAGCGGATCGATAAAGGTGGCGCCTTTGGTAAATGTGCGCACACGGTTGTTGATGTCGGGATCCATGGCCATTGGCCACGATGTATCATCGAGATTTTCGCGCTTTGCGAAGAACGCGATTTTCCGAACGTCGGTTATGAACTGTGGAGACTGGCCGATGACAAACACACGCACACCCATGCCACGAAGCGTATCGATCGTTTGCTGGAGACCGTCGAAACTTCTGGCCTCGTAGTCGGTCCACCGACCGCTGAGTACAACCGTCTTGATGCCGGCGTCCTGGACGATCTTCAGGGCTTGCTGATTGAACCGCACGCAATCCGGGCGTGCATAGGAGAAGTAGGAGAGAATCGGTGGGCAGCCTGCGTAAGTGTATTCCACGATGTTGGCTTGAAGCTGATTTATGTTGGCGTCCAGGCCTGAAACATAGTGGGCGGCGAACGAGTCGCCCCACAACAAAACGGTTGTTGGGAAGCCGCGAGTGCGCGTGCAATCCTCGATATTCCAGTTTTCGATCCGGCTGGAGCCCTCGTTGAAACAGGTGCCATTGCCCCAGTCCCCGACAGGAATCCGCTGTTGGGCATAGTCCGGAAACCTTTGCGGAAAGCCGTTGCCGAGCGCCCCCGCCGCCCCGCCAGCGCAAAGAAGAGCGATCGCGCCCGCTGAAAAGGCGAAGATGGGCACCGGGGCGGTGAAGCTCCTTTTCTGCCGAAACGGCTGCTCGATATACTTCCAGGAAAATGCAGCCAATGCGAAGCTTGCAACCGTCATCGCAACGGTCATCGAAGGGTCGAGTTTTTGTAACGAAAGATAGTGTGCGAACGCATTGATCGGCCAGTGAACAAGATACAGCGAATAGGAGATGAGGCCGATCCAGACCAGCGGCCGGACTTCGAGTATGCGGCTGGCGATCGTCGAGGGGCTATTTTGGCCGACATAGATAAGGAGGGCCGTTCCGAGGCACGGATACAAAGCGTTGTAGCCCGGGAACGGGTCGCTCTCTGAAATCGTGAAGAACCCGATGGCGAGAAGGCCAAATCCGGCCAGCCCGACCAGTTCCATAAGGAACCGGTTGCTCAAGGGCGGGGGCCGTTTCAGCATGAGCACCGCGCCCAGCATGAGTTCCCAGACTCGTGTCGGCAGCAGGTAGAATCCCGCGTTTGGCGCCAGCCATGTCGCCATGACCGCCAGCACGAAGCTGCCGAGAATGATCGGCAGGAGTATCGTCAGCCAGCGCTTGGCAAAATAGCGATAGATCAGGAACATCAGGATTGGGGCAAAGATATAGTACTGCTCCTCGACCGAAAGCGACCAGGTGTGCAACAGCGGTCGGAGCTCGGCATCGATGGAGAAGTAATTTGACGTCTTCCAAAAATAGATGTTCGACCAGAAAGTCGAGGCCGCTATGACGCTGAGACTGAATTCGTGGAGATCTGACGGCAGAAGAATGAACAATGCCGCAATGCAGCTGAGAAGCGTGACAAAGATCAGAGCCGGCAGGATGCGCCGGGCACGGCGCCAATAGAAGCTGATGATCGAAAACTGGCCGCGTTCAAGGTCGTCCAGAAGGCTTCCGGTGATCAGATAGCCGGATATGACGAAGAAGATATCGACGCCGGTAAAACCGCCTGGAATTGCCGAGATTCCGAAATGGAAGAGTACAACCGGCAGGACCGCAACGGCCCGAAGACCATCGATATCGCGCCTGTACTTCATTCAAGAAGTCCTGTGTTCGCAGGTCACGGCGAGACAGCGCAGTCCGTCCATCACCGGGCGATACGAGTGGGTCTGGCAGATCGATATCAACGGGTCACCCTCTGTCGCCTAATTTTGCTGCACTGCAGCATCGGTGTCAAGACTGGCGAGCAGACAATCCGGCCAACCCGTTGTCCGGGGCAACTGGAGTTGGTGACCGCCTTGATGCCAGCGCGGCAAGTGCGTATTTCTGGACCTGTAACCGAATCTGGAGACACGCCTTGTCCGCACTAACGCGCTTTCTCGGCGATACGCCGCTCCGGGTGCTCCTGAAGCTGTTGGTGGTGTCGTTCCTCGTCGGCCTTGTCATGAACGCATTCGGCTGGTCGCCGATGGATGTGCTCTACGGCATCCGGAATTTCTTCGTCGATCTCTGGAATCTGGGCTTCCGCGCCATTGAGCGTTTCCTTGGCTATATCCTGCTGGGCGCGGCGATCGTCATTCCGGCCTTCATCCTGCTCAGGATCACCAATTATCGGAAATAGAGCATGATCCCGAAAAGGGGAAACCGGTTTTCGGAAAGGATCATGCCCAAACGATAGGCGCTCAGGCGAAGCCTGAGGCCACTTCGAACAGGATGGAATGGCGCGCGGCGAGGGCCGCCACATCAGTCGAATAGCCGCCGCCGATAACGCCGCAGACCGGGATGCCGAGCGCGCGGAAATGGCGGATCACCATGTCGTCGCGGGCGCGCAGCCCCTCGTTCGACAGCGACAACCTGCCAAGCCGGTCCTCGGCATGAACGTCGACCCCGGCATTGTAGAAAACGATGTCCCAGCGCGCCTTGGCGGTGAGTTCCTGCAGGACGCCGCCCAACCTTTCGAGATAGGCCGCATCGCCGGTGCCATCGGGCAGAGCGATGTCGAGGTCGGAAGCGATCTTTCGCGTCGGATAGTTGCGGTCGCCATGCATGGAAAAGGTGAACACGCGCCGCTGCTCGCCAACAATGTCCGCCGTGCCGTCGCCCTGATGCACGTCGAGATCGACGATCAGGATGTTGCCGGCGGCAGCTTCGGCAAGCAGCACCAGTGAAGCCACGGCAACATCGTTGAAGGTGCAGAAGCCGGCGCCTTGCGCGCGCCGCGCATGATGGCTGCCGCCGGCGGTATTGCAGGCGATGCCGTTCAGCAACGCCAGCCGCGCGGCCAGCACGGTGCCGCCCGTTGCAAGCTGCGCCCTGAGCGAGACGCGCGGGCCCACCGGGAAGCCGATCTCGCGTTCGATTTTTTCAGGCACTTCGCAGGCCAGCACCTGGTCGACATAGCCGGCGTCATGGGCAAGCTTCAGCCATGATGCCGGCGCCGGTTCGGGCACGTTGAGAGCGGCGGGGCCGGTCAGTCCGCGCGCGCCCAAGGCTTCCATCAGCAGCTTGTATTTGCTCATGGGGAAGCGATGGTTGACTGCGAAGCCGGCGTCGTAGTCGGGATGATGAACGATCTGCAGGGACATTTGAGTGGTTTACGGCGGGTGCGCCAGAGGCGGGTTTCGGTTGGCCGTGGCGGGATGAGTGGTTGCGCGGCGTCCGGAAACTGGGCCACATCGGCTGTTCGATCAAGCCACGATGGGGAAGCCGGTCCTGGATCAGGTGTCAGCAGCGGCCAACGGCCGGTCTTTCGTCGTCACCAACCGCTCGGTGCTCGCCATCGCGGTGCCGATGACGCTTGCCTATCTGACGACGCCGCTGCTCGGCGTCGTCGACACGGCCGTGGTGGGGCAGTTGGGCGACGCTGCCCTTCTCGGCGGCCTGGCGGCGGGCGCCCTGGTCTTCGACGTCGTCTTCACTTCCTTCAATTTCCTGCGCTCCGGCACCACCGGTCTCGTCGCCCAGGCTCTCGGACGCGGCGACGAACTCGAGGAACAGGCGGTTTTCTGGCGCGCCGTGCTGATCGCGGTCGTCGCTGGCATCGTGCTTGCCGCACTTGCGCCACTGGTCGCCATCGCCGGACAATGGTTCATGAGCGCCGAGCCGCGCGTCAGCGAAGCGATGGCCGTCTACATCCGCATCAGGCTGCTTGCAGCACCGTTCTCGCTGATCAACTACGCCATCCTCGGCTATGTGCTGGGGCGTGGCGAGGGAGTGCTTGGGCTGATGCTGCAATTGGTGCTGAACGGCATCAACATCGCGCTCTGCATCCTGCTGGGGCTGGAGCTCGGCTGGGGCGTCGCCGGCGTCGCCTGGGCAACCGTCACCGGTGAATTCGTCGCCATGCTGCTTGGTCTGGCGATTATCGGCCGGCGCTTCTGGGCAGCGCCCCGGCTGCCGCGCCATCGCATCCTCGACCTGTCGGCATTCCTGCGCATGATGTCGCTCAACCGTGACATCATGATCCGGTCGTTTTCGCTGCTCGCCGCCTTCGCGCTGTTCACCCGCCAGGGCGCACAATTCGGCACGGTGACGCTGGCCGCCAACGCGGTGCTGATGAATTTCTTCCTCATCGCCGGCTATTTCCTCGACGGTTTCGCCACGGCAGCCGAACAGCTCGCCGGGCGTGCCGTGGGCGCGCGTGCCGCGATGCAATTCCGGCAGGCGGTGCGACTGACCCTGTTCTGGGGCTTAGGGCTGGCGGCCACGGCGACGCTTGTCCTTTTGCTGGGCGGAACTGATCTGGTCGCCCTGATCACGACGTCACAAGATGTTCGCGCCGTTGCTGACATCTATCTGCCCTGGGCGGCGTTCACCGCGCTCAGCGGCGTGCTGGCGTTTCAGATGGATGGTGTCTTCATCGGCGCGACCTGGTCGCGCGACATGCGCAACATGATGCTTTTGTCGTTCCTTGTCTTCAGCGCGGCCTTGCTCATCCTGGCGCCGGCCTTCGGCAATCACGGCCTGTGGGCGGCGCTGCACGTCTTCCTGCTGGTGCGCGGCTTCAGCCTGCTTACCATTTTGCGTGTGCGGATGCGGACGGCGTTTTAGAGCGACTTCGGGTCAGAGCGGCTTGGCCGACCATTGATCGAGGCTGCTATCGCGCAACTCGCGCAGCGACTTGAGCCGTTGCATATCCGCAAAACGCGCCATCCCCGCAAGAATGCGGCCCGGCAGTGCCGGCCCGGCATAGATCATGCCGGTGTAGAGCTGGACGAGATCGGCGCCGGCGCGGATCTTTTCAAGTGCCGTCTCAGCGGAATCGACGCCGCCGACGCCGATGATGGCGCGGTCCGGGCCAAGCAGTTTGCGTATCTTGGCCAGCACGATGGTCGAGCGCTCGAACAACGGTTTTCCCGAAAGCCCGCCTGTCTCGCCGGCAAGATCGGCGCTGCGCAGCCCCGGCCGCGCGATGGTGGTGTTGGAGACGATGACACCGTCTATTGCCTTCTCGGTGACCTCGGCGGCGATATCCTCCAACTCGGCCTCGACCAGGTCCGGCGCGATCTTGAGGAAGACGGGTGGCTGCACTGCAGCCGCCGTACGTGCGGCAATGACGCGCGACAGGAGCTCGCCAAGCTGTTCACGCGCCTGCATGTTGCGCAGACCCGGCGTGTTCGGCGAGGAGATGTTGACCGTCAGATAGCTGGCGTATGGCGCAAACCTGACAACGCCTCGTTCATAGTCACTGACGCGGTCGGTGCTGTCCTTGTTGGCGCCGATATTGACGCCGATGATGCCGGCGCGGCCCTTGCGGGCGGCAAGCCGTTGTTCGGCGGCCTCGTGACCCTCATTGTTGAAGCCCAGCCGGTTGATCACCGCTTCGTCCGATGTCAGCCGGAAGATGCGCGGCTTCGGGTTGCCGGCCTGCGGCAGCGGCGTGATCGTGCCGACCTCGGCAAAGCCAAAGCCGAGGCCAAGCAGCGCATCGGGAACCTCGGCGTTTTTGTCGTAGCCGGCAGCCATGCCGAGCGGATTGGGGAAATCGATGCCGCAGACGCTGACTTTCAGCCTTTCGTCGCGCACAGGGCGCCGGGCGACCGGCAGCCCGCATTTCAGCGCGGCGATCGACAGGCCGTGGGCGGCCTCCGGATCGAATGCAAACAGGAACCTCTGGCCGAGCCGATCGAGCACGCTCATTCGGCCTCCAGCGTCGGGAATTGGTGCAGGCCATCGGTGCCGAGCGGCAATGGTTGCACCCAGACGACGGCGTTGAGGTCGAGCGGGCCGTAAAGATGCGGGAACAGCGCGCCGCCGCGCGAGACCTCGTATTTCAGCGCATCACCGAGTCTGGCGCCATCGACGGCGACCAGCAGCAGCCCGGTCTGGCCGGCAAAGTGTTTGGCCGCCGTTTCCCTGGCCTGGCCGGCGGTGGAAAAATGAATGAATCCGTCGGCGACATCGATCGGCGCGCCGGCGAAGCTGCCATCTCTTTCGGCCTCGCGCCACAGCGGTTCAGGCACTATCTTGTAGATAATCTGAGACATGGTTGCGCTATAGTCCGAACCAGCCATACGGGAAAGAGCGGGCCAGGGTTCTTCCCCATTTCCGGCGCAAACATGCGATAAATTGCACTTACTGGCCTATGGAGGACAATATGCGTCCGCAGCACGTCTTGATACCCGCAGCGCTCGTCTCGCTCGTCGCGGCATCGGCCTTTTCCGAGGAAGCCGACCGCTACCGGCTGGAAAAGTCGGCCACCGGCTATGTCCGCATGGACACGCAGACCGGTGCGATGTCGATCTGCGAGGAGCGTTCCGGTCAGCTCGTCTGCAAGATGGCGGCCGATGAACGCGCCGCCTTCCAGGACGAGATCGACCGGCTGCAAAATTCGGTGAAGGCGCTCGACCAGCGCGTCGTCAAGCTCGAGAACTCGCTTGCCGCCCGCTTTGAGTCGACATTGCCAAGCGAGGAGGATTTCAACAAGACGATGAGCTATATGGAGCGCTTCCTGCGCAGCTTCATCGGCATCGTCAAGGACATGGAAAAGGATAGCGGCGAGGATGCCGCCAAGCCCAATCCGCAAAAAACCTGAGCACCGTTCACCGGGGAAACCCGGCACATAGCCTTTGCCGCTTGAAAACGGCTGATATCGCCGCATAATCGTTCGACTGATCCCGTAAGAAGCAGACAATCATCAATGGGATTCGGGGAGGGACTTGTGCCGTCGGGCTACACTTTCGTCATCGCTGACGATCATCCGCTTTTTCGCGGTGCGCTGAGAGAGGCGCTTGCCGGCATCGGCAACGTCGCCGGCATTCACGAGGCCGGCGATTTCGAAAGCGCCAAGGCGCTGGTCGTGGCCAATGAGGACGTCGATCTGGTGCTGCTCGACCTGTCGATGCCGGGCGCTAGCGGCCTTTCCGGCCTGATCTCGCTGCGCGGCATCCATCCGACGGTGCCGCTGGTGGTGGTGTCGGCGCATGACGATCCGGTGACCATCCGGCGCGCGCTCGATCTCGGCGCTTCGGGTTTCATCTCCAAATCGGCCAGCATGGAGGAGATCCGCAGCGCCGTGCAGTCGGTGCTTGCCGGTGACATCGCCGCGCCCGCGGGCATCGATCTCGGCGTCGAGCGCGATCCCGAGATCTCCGATCTGATCAAGCGGCTGCGGGCGCTGACGCCGCAGCAGACGCGCGTGCTCGGCATGTTGGCGGAAGGGCTGCTCAACAAGCAGATCGCCTACGAACTCGGCGTCTCCGAGGCGACGATCAAGGCGCATGTCTCGGCCATCCTGCAGAAGCTTGGCGTCGACAGCCGCACCCAGGCGGTGATCCTGCTGTCGAAGATCGGCAGCGATCCGCTGCAGGCCACGGGTTGACCCTTCCGGCTCTACTCTGCCGCCGACGCCAGCGGCCTGACCCTGGCCATCATCGAGCGCAGCACCGCCGGCTTCAGCGGCTTGTTGATCACCGGCACGTCGAGCCTGCCGGCGCTGGCGCGCACCTCGCTGGAGCGGTCGGCGGTGACCAGCACGGCCGGCATGTCCTGGCCGTGGATGGCGCGCAATTTGGCGATCATTTCGAGACCGGTCTCGCCGTCGAGATGATAATCGGCAAGCACGATGTCGGGTCGACGCATGCCGGATCGCTCGAGATCCCCCGAGCCGGCAAGCGTCTCGACGCTGCAGCCCCAGCCTTCGAGCAGCAGTCGCATGCCGTCGAGGATACGGGCATCATTGTCGATGCAGAGCACGCGAAGCCCGGCAAGCGAAGCACCAGTGCGGACCGGCGCTTTCGCCGTGACCACGCGCCGTGGCTCCTGCGCTGCCGCGACCGGCAGGATGACGGAAAAGCGCGTGCCCCTGCCCGGGTTTGAAAAGATCTGGAGTTCGAGGCGCAAGACGCGAGCGATGCGGTCGACGATGGAAAGGCCGAGGCCGAGGCCGTCAGCTTCGCGCGCACCCTCGTCGAGCCGGGTGAATTCGTGAAAGACCGTGTTCAGCTTGTCGGCGGCAATGCCGATGCCGGTATCGATTACCTCGATCTCGGCCAGTTCGCCGCGCCGCCGCACACCGACCAGGACGCGGCCCCGGCGCGTGTATTTGATGGCGTTGGACACCAGGTTCTGGATCAGGCGGCGTAGCAGATTGCGATCCGTCATCACGCTGAGTGACGAGGGCATGATCGTCAGGCCGAGCTTCCTCTCGGCGGCAAGCGGCTGGAAGTCGTTGCCGATCTGCCGCAGCAGCTCGTCCAGGCTGAAGACGGTGTCGTCCGGTTTCATCGCGCCGGCATCGAGGCGGGAGATGTCGAGCACCGCGCCGAGAATTGTCTCGACCGATTCCAGCGAAGATTCGATGTTGTTTGCGGCCTTGCCGGTCGGCCCCTTGCCGGCCTTTTCGATCAGCGACGAGCAATAGAGGCGGGCGGCGTTCAGGGGCTGCAGGATATCGTGGCCGGCGGCGGCAAGGAACCGCGTCTTGCCGAGATTGGCCTCCTCGGCCAGCATCTGCGCCTGTGCCAGTTCCTCGTTGACGCGGGTCAGTTCGACGGTGCGGTCCTTGACGCGTTGTTCCAGCGATTCATTGGCGCGCTTGAGCGCCAGATCCTGCTCGACGCGTCCTGAGATGTCGGCATAGGTGGCGACGATGCCGCCATCAGGCATTGGGTTGGAGCGCAACTCCAGGATGCGGCCGCTGGTCTTCAGCTCCATCTGCCAGGGGCTGACGAAACTGGTGAGGCGGTTGAGCATCGTCACCCGCTGGTCGGCCGGAATGTCGCCGCGCTCGGCCAGGTGGCGCAGGATGCGGTCAAGCGAGACGCCGACCTGGCCCATCTCGTCGGGCAGGTCGAACAGCGCCCGATACTGGCGATTCCAGCAGATCAGCCGGAAATCCCTGTCGAAGACGGTGATGCCTTGTTCCATCTGGTCGAGCGCGATCTGCAGCAGGTCGCGGTTGTGCTGCAGCGCCTCGGTTGCGTCGTCGAGCAGGCGGAACGCGTCCTTGGATTCGCGATCGTTGCGGCGTAGCAGCAGCGATAGGATCAGCCGCGCCGAGGAGGAGCCGACGGCACTTGCCAGAAGCTGCTCGGAGAAGCGGATGACGTCCATGCTGGCCTGCTCGTTGCCGTGCAGCGAAGCGCCGTTGCTCTTTTCGAACGATTGAAAGGACCGTTCAGTGCGTTCGACGCCAAGGTAGCGCGCGATGGTGTCCTTGAGGTCGTTGACGGTGACGGTGGTGCGGAAGCGGCGCAGGCTCGGCATCGGGCTCGCCTCGCGCGGCACGAAAATCGACGCCTGGATGCGTTCCAGCGGCACCGACGCGCGCGACAGCGAGCCGAGCACGAAGAACAGCGTGTTGACTGACAGGCTCCACAGGACGCCGTGGTTCAGCGGCTCGGCGACGGTGCCGAACAGCGCTTGCGGCCGCAATGCTTCGAAACCGAACAGGCCGTGGACGACGATGCCGGTATCGGACGCGGCGAGAGAAGGAAGCAGCAGCGTGTAACTCCAGACGACGATGCCGGCGACCATGCCGAGTGCCGCCCCCCTGCCGTTGGCGCCGCGCCAGATCAGACCGCCGATCAAGGCCGGCGCGAACTGCGCGATCGCGGCGAAGGACATCAGGCCGATAGAAGAGAGCCGCGCGCTGTCGGTGCTCTCGCGATAGTAGAGGAAGGCGATGAACAGCATGATGAAGATCGCCGCACGTCGCACGTTGAGGATGAGCGCTGACCAGTCCTCGTTCTCGGATGTCGTGGTCTTGAGCAGGCGACGAACAAACAGCGGAATGACGAGGTCGTTGGAGATCATGATCGACAGCGCGACGCTTTCGACGATCACCATCGCGGTCGCCGCCGACAACCCGCCGATGAAGGCGGCCATGGCCAACACATCGTGACCGCTGAGCAGCGGCAGCGACAGGACATAGAGATCGCTGCTGGTTCTGGTGCCGACCAGCGCCAGGCCGGCGAGCGCGATCGGCAGCACGAAAAGGTTGATCGCCACCAGATAGAGCGGAAATACCCATGTTGCAGTACGCAACTCGGCCTCGCTGCGGTTCTCGACGATGGTGACGTAGAACTGGCGCGGCAGCATGATGATGGCGAAACCGCTCAAACATGTCAGCACCAGCCAGGTGGCGAGCGACGTGCGGTAGCCCATTGCTTGCTGAACTTGCGAATTCTGGGCGAGCTTGTCGACCATATCGCCTGGGCCGCCGAAGATCAGGAAGGTGACCATTAGGCCGATCGCCAGAAAGGCGGCGAGCTTGACCACGGTTTCCACGGCTACCGCCAGCACCAGCCCATCCTGGTGTTCGGTGGCGTCGGCATGGCGCGTGCCGAACAGCACCGCAAACAGCGCAAGCAGCATGGCGACGACCAGCGAGATGTCGCTGACGAACGGATCGAAGGAGGGCGGCGAGCCGGTATAATGCTCGACCATCAGGCTGACCGAGCCGGAAATCGCCTTCAACTGCAGCGCCATGTAAGGCACCGCGCCGATCGTCGCGATCAGCGTGGCGATCGCTGCTACGGCAAAACTCTTGCCGTAGCGGGCGCCGAGGAAATCGGCGATCGAAGTGATTTTCTCTGTCTTGGCCAGCCTGACGATGCGCCGAAGCAGCGGAAAGCCGAACACGAACACCAGCACCGGGCCGATATAGATGCCGAGGAATTCAAGGCCGCGCTCGGAGGAAAGGCCGACCGAACCGAAGAACGTCCAGGAGGTGCAGTAGATCGCCAGGCTGAGCGCATAGATGAAGGGCCGGGCCCGGTCAGGCCCGGATGTCGTTGAGCGCCGGTCGCCGAGGCTGGCGATGACGAACAGCAACGTCACATAGGCGATCGCGATGATGACGATGAACCAGCCCTGCACGGCCCGATAATCCTCCCTTGCCGGTTTTGCATCCGGCCCGCTGAGACGCAATCACAGCTTGGCGGTCAAGTCCATCGCGGCTTTCGGCGCAGGATGGCTGCGGCTTCGGGAATTTTGGCCGGCGGAAACGGTCTTTTGTCCATGCTGCAACCGCAGGTTTTTGCTATTGTGCCAGTGGAGCCAACGAGCGGGCGAGGGCGGCGGCCTGACCGTCAGAACAAGGAGGGTCGAATGCTGAAAGAATTCCAGGAATTCATTTCCCGGGGTAATGTCATGGACTTGGCCGTCGCCGTCATTATCGGCGCTGCCTTCAGCAAGATCGTCGATTCACTGGTCAATGACATTATCATGCCGATAATCGGGGCGATTTTCGGCGGACTCGACTTCAACAACTATTTCCTGCCCTTGTCCTCAGCCGTCAACGCCACATCGCTGGCGGACGCCAAGAAGCAGGGCGCAGTC
Source organism: Mesorhizobium onobrychidis (assembly GCF_024707545.1). Lineage (NCBI taxonomy): Bacteria > Pseudomonadati > Pseudomonadota > Alphaproteobacteria > Hyphomicrobiales > Phyllobacteriaceae > Mesorhizobium > Mesorhizobium onobrychidis. The sequence continues at coordinate 7,236,019 of NZ_CP062229.1, read as the reverse complement.
TTCGCCTATGGCAGTTTCATCACCGTCGCGCTGAATTTCATCATCCTCGCCTTCATTATCTTCCTGATGGTCAAGGCCGTGAACAATCTGCGCAAGCGGCTGGAGCGTGAGAAGCCCCCTGCGCCTGCTGCCGCTCCGCCGGCCGATGTTGCGCTGCTTACCGAAATTCGCGATCTCCTCGCCAGGAAATAGCGCAGGGGTAAGATCTCTGGACCAAAACCCCGGTCGATTTCGGCCGGGGTTTTCTATTTTCGCCTGTCGTAAAACACGCTAGCTGTCCAGAAGACGAACACGGATTTATCCATGACCCTGATCGAGAATTTGCGCGCCGAGGCCCGGGCCGCGCCGGAAAGCGGCATTGTCGCCGTCATGAACCGCGGCCGCGACCGCGACGGCATGATCCCGCTCTGGGCCGGCGAGGGCGACCTGCCGACGCCCGCCTTTATCACCGATGCCGCTGCCCGGGCGCTGGCCGGTGGCGAGACCTTCTATACCTGGCAGAAAGGCATCCCCGAGCTGAGGCAGGCGCTCGCCCGCTATTACGTCAGGCATTTCGGCAAGAGCTTCGCTGAGGAAGAATTCATCGTCACCGGCTCGGGCATGCATGCCATCCAGCTGGCGCTCGACGCCGTCGCCGGCAACGGCGACGAGGTCGTCTATCTGTCGCCGGCTTGGCCGAACTTCGCCGCAGCCGCCGGCGTGGCGGGCGCCGTCCCGGTCGCTGTCACGCTCGACCAGTCCGGCAATGGCTGGTCCTGCGACGTCGGCAAGATCGAGGCGGCGATCACGCCAAGGACAAAGGCGCTGTTCGTCAACACACCGTCCAACCCGACCGGCTGGACCGCCGAAAGGGAGACGCTGCAGGCGATCCTCGATCTTGCCCGCGAAAGGGGCCTGTGGATCATCGCCGACGAGATCTATTCGCTGTTCCACTACGGCGATAGTCGCGCGCCGTCCTTCATCGACATCATGGCCAACGAGGATCGCATTCTTTTCGTCAACAGTTTTTCCAAGAACTGGGCGATGACCGGCTGGCGGGTCGGCTGGATCAAGACCCATCCTTCGCTGCAGCAGGTGTTCGAGAACCTGGTCCAGTATTCGACCTCAGGCGTTGCCCAGTTCATGCAGCGCGGCGCGGTCGTCGCCCTCGACGAGGGTGACGCCTTCATCGTCGAGCAGGTGGAGCGGGCGAGGGCGGCGCGTGACCTGGTCTGCGGCATCCTGGCTGCGACCGGCAGGGCACGCTTCACCGTGCCGCAGGGCGCGTTCTATCTGTTCTTTGCAGTCGACGGCATCACCGATTCACGCGCCGCCGCCTTCGACATCGTCGACCGCGCCAATGTCGGTCTGGCGCCCGGAACCGCATTCGGTCCCGGCGGCGAAGCCTTTCTCAGGCTATGCTTCCACCGCCGCCTCGACCAACTCGAGGAAGCCGCGCACCGGCTGGCGAAGTGGATGAGAACTGCTTGAGGTTTGTTGAGGTTCGCGCCAGGTCGGACAGCGCGAACCGTTGCACTCCTTGGCCAACGTAACGGCATGGATCCTAGGGTCTGCGCCGCGTCGCTTCGCTCCTTGCTACGCCCTAGGATGACGAAGGGGGTGTCGCTTTTCGCCAATCTCCGACGTCCACGATTTGCCTTATGCCATCACGCGTTCGTCATCCTAGGGCGGAGCAGGAGCGAAGCGACGTCGCGGAAACCCTAGGATCCATGCCGTGACCACTGAGCGTCGCAGCACTGAAGAACAAGACGGCACCGGGAGCGGAGACCGCCATCATGCCCTCGGCTGAAGATCAGCCGCCGGACTTCGGCACCAGCAGTGGAATGACACGATCGCTCTCGGCTACCGAAGGCCGGCCCGCGGAGCCGTAACGGATGCCCAAAGCATCCCAGGTCTCGACCAGCGCGTCCTGAAGTTCCGCGATCAGTTGATCCGAATGGAATGGCGTCGGTGTGATCCGCAGCCGTTCGGTGCCGCGCGGCACGGTCGGGTAGTTGATCGGCTGGATGTAGATGCCGTGGACGCCTAGCAGGCGATCGCTGGCCATCTTGCACAGTTCCGGATCGCCGACGAGCAGCGGCACGATGTGGGTAGCGGAGTCCATCACCGGCAGGCCGGCGGCGGTAAGAACCTGCTTGGTCCGCGTCGCCTGGCGCAGCTGCGCGTCGCGTTCGGCCTGCGAGCGCTTCAGATGGCGGATCGACGTGGTCGCGGCGGCGGCGATGGCCGGCGGCAGCGCCGTGGTGAAAATGAAGCCCGGCGCATAGGAGCGCACGGCATCGACCACGGCACTTGTGCCGGTGATATAGCCGCCGAGCGTGCCGAACGCCTTGGCCAGCGTGCCTTCGATGATGTCGATACGGTCGGCCAGCCCTTCGCGCTCGGTGATGCCGCCGCCGCGCGGTCCGTACATCCCGACGGCGTGGACCTCGTCGATATAGGTCATGGCGTTGTAGCGCTCGGCAAGATCGACGATCTGCTTGATCGGCGCGATGTCGCCATCCATCGAATAGACGCTCTCGAAGACGATCAGCTTGGCGCGTTCGCGACCCGCCGCCTGCAGCAGGCTTTCCAGATGCGCAACGTCGTTGTGGCGAAAGATCTTCTTCTCGGCGCCCGAACGCCGCACGCCTTCGATCATCGAGGCGTGGTTCAACTCGTCCGAGACGATCAGGCAGTTGGGCAGAAGCCGCGCAATGGTCGAGATCGAGGCTTCGTTGGAGACGAAGCCGGAGGTGAAGACGAGTGCGGCTTCCTTGTCGTGCAGGTCGGCCAGTTCCAGTTCGAGCTCGACCAGCGGGTTGCTGGTGCCGGAGATGTTGCGGGTGCCACCGGCGCCGGATCCCATCTTGCCGGCGGCGTTCTGCATCGCGGCGATGACGTCTGGATGCTGGCCCATGCCGAGATAGTCGTTGGAGCACCAGACGGTGATTTCCTGGGCGCGGCCGTTGGCGCGCCAGATGGCGCGTGGGAATTTCCCCACGATGCGCTCGAGGTCGGCGAAGATGCGATAGCGACGCTCTGCGTGGAGCTGGTCGATCGCGTCTTCGAAGAACCGCTGATAGTTCATTTCGGCTTCCCAATTTTTGCGTGGGATCATAATCATTGCCCTATTCGACGTCTACTTGGCCTTTTTGGTCAAAATGCCACGCCCCAAGCCTGTTCCTAACGGCCACGGATCATGGCCTATTCCCTTGATGTGCATGAATTTTGTTTCAGGACGATGCCATGCGCCGACGAGACCGGTTACCGCAGACACTAATGGTACTAATGGCCTAGTGGCAGGCTTTCCAGTAAGGCGGGGGTCGAGACAGTTTCCGACAAATCTTGAGCAGCGAGGACACGGATGACGGTTTTGGTGACAGGCGGTGCCGGCTATATCGGCAGCCATATGGTCTGGGAGCTGCTGGATGCGGGCGACAGCGTCGTCGTCCTCGACCGGCTTTCGACCGGCTTCGAGTGGGCCGTGGCGCCCGAGGCAAAGCTGGTCGTCGGCGATGTCGCCGACAGGGAATTGGTCGGTTCGATCATCCGAGACAATCACGTCGATGCGATCATCCATTTTGCCGGCTCGATCGTGGTTCCCGAATCGGTCGCCGACCCGCTCGGCTACTACGAGAACAACACCTGCAAGACGCGCACGCTGATCGAGACCGCGGTGCGCGAAGGCGTTCCCAATTTCATCTTCTCCTCGACCGCCGCCGTCTATGGCGGCGCCGGGCTGGAGCCGGTGCGCGAGGATGCCCGCCTTGCACCGGAATCGCCCTATGGCCTGTCCAAGCTGATGAGCGAATGGATGCTGCGCGACGCCGCAATTGCCTATGGCTTGCGCTATACGGCGCTGCGCTATTTCAACGTCGCCGGCGCCGATCCGAAGGGCCGCACCGGCCAGTCGACGCCGGGCGCCACGCATCTGATCAAGGTCGCCGCCGAGACGGCGCTCGGCAAGCGACCGTTCATGCAGGTGTTCGGCACCGACTATCCGACACCCGACGGCACCTGCATGCGCGATTATATCCATGTCAGCGATCTGGCGGCGGCGCATCGGCTGGCGCTGGAACGGCTGCGCGCCGGCGGGACAAGCCTCGTCGCCAATTGCGGCTACAGCCACGGCTATTCGGTGCTCGAGGTGATCGACAGCGTGCGGCGCGTCTTTGGCCATGATTTCGACGTGCGGATCGGCGAACGCCGTCCGGGCGACGCCGCCGCGGTGGTCGCCAATTCGGAGCTGGCGCGCAGCGAACTCGGCTGGACCCCGCAGCACGACGACCTCGACCAGATTGTCGCCGACGCGCTGGCCTGGGAGCGCATCCTGACCGGCAAGAATTCGGCGCGGAGCTGAGCCAAGTTCTTAGGCTCGAAAGCTCCACACAGAAGCGCTATTGAAGGAGCGCGCGGCGAAGCGTGGAGGCGTTTCGGCCGTGATTGATCCTTGGGGGCAGCATGAGAATATTGGTCCTTGGCGCTGGCGTTGTCGGCACGGCGGCCGCCTATTATCTGGCGAGCGACGGCCACGAGGTGACCGTGATCGAGCGCCATCAGATGGCGGCGCGCGGCACCAGCCAATCGAATGCCGGTCTGGTGTCGCCCGGCGACGCCACTGCCTGGGCCTCGCCAGCTGCGCTGAAGACGTTCCTGCGCGCGCTCTACAACCACGATCTCGGCATCAAGGTGCGGCTGCGCTTCGATCCCTATTTCTTCGCTTGGAGCCTGCGCTTCCTGCGTCAATGCACGCAAGCGCGCCTGCGCGCCAACACCGACATCAAGCTGCGCCTGGCGCTCTATTCGCGCGACTGCATCAATGCCATTTCGGCCGACACCGGCATTCACTATGACGAGCGCAAGAGGGGCATTCTTTATTTCTTCCGTTCGCAGCAGAGTTTTGATACCGGCACCGACAATTACCGCTATCTCGCCGAGCACGGTCTGCCGATCGAGATCGTCGGCCGCGACCGGCTGGTTGAGCTCGAGCCCGGCCTTGCCGGGGCCAGGGACAGAATAGCCGGCGGCGTCTATTCGCCGATCGACCAGACCGGCGACTCCAGCCAATTCACCCAAAACCTCGCTGCCTATGCCGCCGAGAAACTCGGCGTCCAATTCCTCTACACCACGACAGTCGAAGGCCTCGACATCGAAGGCGATCGGGTGCGCGCGGTGATGACCTCGGCCGGTCCGATAACAAGCGACGCCGTGGTCATCTCGATAGGCCCGGAAAGCGGCCTGCTCGGTCGCCGCTACGGGATCGACCTGCCTGTCTATCCCGTCAAGGGCTACACGGCGACCGTGCCGCTGGAGGATGAGGGCAAGGGGCCGACGATGGGCGGCGCCGACGAGGATCAGCTGATCGCCTATTCCAGGCTCGGCAACCGGCTGCGGCTTGCTTCGACCGCCGAGTTCACCGGCTTCGACCGCAGCCACAAGCCGAGCGATTTCGCCGCCATGTTCAGGACCGGCAACGAGCTTTTCCCCGGCGCCTTCGACGAGAACAAGGCCGAGCTCTGGGCCGGTCTGCGGCCGATGATGCCGAACTCGGTCCCAGTCATCGGCCAGGCGCGCTACAGCAATCTCTACCTCGACACCGGCCACGGCCATGTCGGCTGGACAATGGCCTGCGGTTCCGGAAAATTCCTTGCCGATGTGGTCGCCGGCCGCAAGCCGGAGATCGACCCGCAAGGGCTGGTCTACGTCAATTGAGGGGGAATTAACCGTCGTGTCGGCACCGGGTCCATTCGCCCAGCACCCACTCGGCAAGCCAGCCGCATTCAAGCTCGCCAATCTGCGTCAGATTATCTTGCCTGACGGTGAGATGCCTGAAGCCGACAATTTCGAAATCTCCGCAGTCTGCGGGATGGTCGTGCTCGCCACAGGTTAGTTGCCACTCCCCATCGAGATGACGAATGACCAATGTGACTGGCCTCTCTGAGCGAAAGACGTGCCCACATACAAGAGCCCTTGTTTCCGGCATGAACACGACCCAATGCGGATTGATATTAATTCTCGCCAGCTACGATACCGAGAAGATAAATGCGCCTAGTACCGTGCACAATTTCTGAGTAAAAAATGTCCGGACCGCAAGTCGCCATCGACCTTGGCCGCATCGAGCGCAATGCGCGCACGATCATCGACCGCTGCGCCCTGTCCGGCATCAAGGTCTTCGGCGTTACCAAGGGCACTTGCGGCATGCCGCAGGTGGCGCGTGCCATGCTGCGCGGTGGCGTCGCCGGCATCGCCGAATCGCGCTTCGAAAACATCCGCCGGTTGCGCGACAGCGGCATCAATGCGCCGATCATGCTGCTGCGCAGCCCACCGATGGCACGCATCGAGGAGGTGGTCCGCACCGTCGACATCAGCCTGCAGTCCGAGCTCGCCACCATCCGCGAGCTATCGCGCATCGCCGAGCGCATGGGCCGCGTCCACGACATTATGCTGATGATCGATCTCGGCGATCTCAGGGAAGGCATCTGGCCGAACGACCTCATCCCGACGGTCGAGCAGATACTGGCGCTCAAGGGCGTGCGCATCGCCGGCATCGGCACCAATCTCGGCTGCTTCGGCGCCATCATGCCGACGGAGGAAAATCTCGGGCAACTTGTCGCCCATGCCTACAAGACCGAGCGCCTGTCTGGCGCAAGGCTCGACTGGATATCGGGCGGGGCGTCATCGTCGCTGACGCTGCTGCTCGAAGGCAGGCTGCCCGCGGGCATCAACAATCTGCGCGTCGGCGAAGCAATCCTGCAGGGTGGCGTCGAGACCTTCCGCGAGACGCCGTGGGCCGAACTGGAACCCGATGCCTGCCGGCTGACCAGCGACATCATCGAGGTCAAGCTGAAGCCGTCGCGGCCGATCGGCCAATCCGGCTACGACGCTTTCGGCAACCAGCCGGTATTTCCCGACGAGGGCGACAGGTTGCGCGCCATCGCCAATATCGGCCGCGAGGACGTGTTGATCGAAGGTTTGACGCCAATCGCCAAGGGCGTGCGGGTGCTCGGCGCCTCCAGCGATCATCTGCTGCTCGACGTGACCGATGCCGAGCCGCCACCCGCCGTCGGCGACCGTGTTGCCTTCCGCATGAGCTATGGCGCCATGCTTCTGGCGATGACCTCGGAATATGTCGAAAAGGCCCCGATGCACGATGTCGAGGATTTCTCCGGCCGCAAGATGGTGTCGATATCAGCCGAACCGGCGGCCGCCGGTATTCTGGCCAGGGAGGAGACCGGCGCCCGGCTGGAGGCGATGAATTTCGATGTCGTCGAGCTGGCCGATATCGAGCGGCCCCCATCCGGCCTGGTCCGGCTCACCGCCGGCAGTGACCGGCGCATCGCTCACAAGGCGCTGACGACGACGGCGCGGGCGACACACTCGTTTGGCCTGATCTGGATCGATTCCATCGCAGCACTTATGCCCGAGGAAGAGGATGGCATCGACCTGCCGGAGCGTTCGGTGCTGGCGCGGGCGCTCGGCCTCGATCACAAGCCCGGCGCGCTGCAGCCGCAGCTGTCGCCGGAAAACGTCGTCATCGTCGGGCTGCGCCATGCCGATCCAGCCGAGGCCCGGGTGCTGAAGGATTCGCGCGTCTCCGCCTTCACCATGACCGACATCGACGCCATGGGCATGCGCGACCTGATGCACGAGGCGATCCGCATCGCCACCTCCGGCACGCAAGGCTTCCATGTCAGCTATTCGCCTGAGGTGACCGAATTCGCCGGCTGGGCGGCTGGCTCCGGCGGCATCACCGTGCGCGAAACGCATCAGGCGATGGAGGCGATGGCGCTGTCCGGCGGGCTGTTGTCGATGGATGTCTCCGGCCTGACATCAGGTTTGGAACCGCGATTGGCGACGGAAACGGTCAACTTCGTCATGTCGGCCTTTGGCAAGCGGATTCTCTGAGCATGATCCCGAACCGAAGGACCGCGCCAGCGAAACGTGGACACCGGTTTTTGCTGCGCTGACCTTCGGTTCGGAAAAGATCATGCTCAAGAAATGTCAGCCCTGTGCGTCGACCGCCGCACGCCACACGCGCGCGTAGTTTGCCCAGGCTGGGTCGGCTGGCGGTTCGACCCTTTCGCCTTTGCCTTGGATTTTTCCTTGGTCCGACGCCAGCAAGGCAGCGCCGATGCTGGTGCCGGTGGCCGCATCGGACGCAATGACGGCACGCGCCGTGGCCGCAGCCAGCATGCGCGTGAAAAGCCAGTTGCGGGCGAAAGGGCCCTCGACGATGGCCGGGCCTTCGGCGCCGATCAGATCGAGGCAGGCTGCGGTCATCAGCGCCAGATAAAAAGAGATAGCGGCAAAGCGCTGGCCGTTGTTGATCCCGTCGGCGTTGAGCCATGCGGCGGTATGATGCGGGAACGGCCCAGAACCTTGTTGCGTCGCCGGCAGCAGCAGGGTTGTCCTGGCGAATACCGTCCCAATATCCTCTTCGGTCCAGTCTTCCGATTGGCCTTCCGTCAGCACTGAAAATTCGCGGCCGCCCATGAAACGCGCCGAGGGCACGGGATCACCGAGCGCGTTGACGTTGACCAATGTGTCGCGGGCCGGGTCGAGCGCGATCTTGTTGCCGCCGACCGCCATCGACACCACCCAGGTGCCGGTCGAGACGACGGAGAAAGGCGGTCTGTCCGACAGGAGATGCGGCAGCAGCGAGGCGTTGGAATCGTGCAGGCCGCAAAACACCGGAGTCTGCGGATCGAGCCCGGTCCGTGTCGCAAGCGCGGGAAGGATCGGGCCGAGGCGATCCTTCGCCGGCCGCACCGGCGCCATCAGGCGCCGCCATTGCATCTTGTCGACCAACGTCGAAAAATCCGCTTTCCACGGGTTCCACAGATCCGTGTGGCAGCCCAGCGAAGTCACTTCGTTGGCGGCGACGCCGGTCAGGCGCAAGGCCCAGTATTGCGGGTACATCAGGATCGCGGCGGCCCTGGCGAACTCCGGCGGGAAGCGCTTCTGCTGCCAGAAGAACTGTGCGCCGAGATTGAGACCGACCGGCAGGCGCGGCGTGCCCGTCTCGGCGAAGGCTGGGCGGATCGCGTCATAGTCCGTGGCGAGGGCGTCGGGCCCGGTGAATTCATAGTCGAGCACCGGCAGCGCCAGCTCACCGGCAGCGTCCACCAGCACGCCCGTCGCGCCATGGGTGGTGATCGATATCGCATCGATGCGCTGTTCGCGATTGATCCCGGCGAGGCTGTCGAGGATGAACGACCACAGAAGCTCGACATCATGATGCGGGTAGGGACCGTCGGCAACGGGTGCGTTCGCCATACGGCGCAGCGCGACTTCGCGCATGCCGGCAAGATCGACCAGCGCCACCTTGGCATTGGTCTTGCCGATATCGATGACGGCGACGTGACGGGTCATTCCATATGGAACATTGTTTCCAGCGGCACCGCCACCGGCTCGTTATCAGGCTTGGTTTCCATGATGTCGGCCATCTCGGCCCACCAGCGCTGCATCACCGGGTGCTTCGGCAATTCGTCCATGCCGTGGTCGTCGAGCCGCCACAGCACGCCGAACAGTATGTTGGTCTCATCGTCGAGATGGATCGAATAGTCGGAAACGCCGGCCTGTTTCAGCAGTGCGACCAGCGACGGGCCAGATGTCGTCATGGCGCCTTTTGTATTCGGCCTTCATGCCGGGATTGAGCTTCATCTTGAACGCGTATTTCTCGGCCATCAGGTAAAACGCTCCCGCCGCACCCGCCGCCAGACGATGGGCAGCGCGATGACGATGATCAGCAGCAGGCCGATGAAGATCGACATGACGATCCCTGGCACATTGAGCAGCCCCAAGCCAAAAGTCACCAGCCCCATGATGAAGGCGGCGAGCACCACGCCCACTATACTGCCGGCGCCGCCCAGGATGCTGACGCCGCCGAGCACCACCATGGTGATGACTTCCAATTCATAGCCTTGCGCGATCGATGGCCGGGTCGAGCCGAGCCGCGAGGTGATCAGCACCGAGGCGATGCCCGCCATCAGCCCGGTCAGGCAGAACAGGATGAATTTGATGCGGTCTACACGCACGCCGGAAAACTGCGCCGCAACCGGGTTGTTGCCGATGGCGAAGACGCGGCGGCCGAAGCTCGTCCGGTGCAGTAGGAACCAGCAGACGACGGCCGCGACGAGGAACAGCGTCAGTTCGAACGACACCACCCACCAGACATAGCCCTGGCCGAAGAAGGCGAAGCTCGGGGGATAGCCCTTGTAGGCCTGGTCGCCGAGGACGATGAAGGCGATGCCGCGAAACAGGCTCATCGTGCCGATGGTGACGACGATCGACGGCAGGCCGAGCCTGGTGACGAGCAGCCCGTTGAAGGCGCCGCAGCCAAGCCCGACCACGATGCCGATCGCCACCAGCACCGGCGTGCCGGCGCCGGCCTGCACCGCCATGCCCATCATCGTCGAAGCCAATGCAATGATGGCTGCGACCGACAGGTCGATCTCGCCCGAAATGATCAGCAGCGCCATGGCAAGCGCGATCAGCGCCTTTTCGGTAAAGTTGAAGGTCAGGTCCGACAACGACCACGCGTCGAGGAAATAGGGCGAGGCGAAGCTGTTGACCGCGAAGATGGCGACCGCCACCGCGACCAGCAGCGCCTCCCATGAGAACATCGCCGAAGTGAAGGGCTTGTCGAGCCGGTCGGGAATGTGGCGTGGAGCAGGGGTGTCGGTCATGCCGCTTCCGCCTTCTTGAGAATGATGCGGCCTTGCCGGCGTTCGCCGCGCGCGTTGAGCACCACGGCCAGGATGATGGCGCTGCCCGAAATTGCCATCTGCCAGAACGGCGAGATGTTGATCACCGGCAGCGCGTTGGAGGTGATGCCGAGGAACAGCGCACCGAGCACCGCGCCGCCGACCGAGCCGATGCCGCCGGCAATCGAGATGCCGCCGATTACGCAGGCGGCGATGATGTTGAGCTCGTAGCCATTGGCGACCTCGACCGAGGCGATGACATAGCGCGAGATCCAGAGATAACCGCAGAGACCGCCGATCATCCCCGAGATGCAGAAGACGATGAATTTGGTCCGGCCGACATCGATGCCGGCATAGACCGACGCGGTCGGGTTGACGCCGATGGCGTAGATCGAGCGGCCGAGCGCGGTGCGCGTCATCAAGAGGAAGAACAAGGCGATGACCAGTATGGCGATCCACGACAGAACCGGAATGCCGAGGAACGCCGCGCGTTGCAGGCCGATGAAATCAGTGCTCATCTGGTCGGCATTGACCCAGGCGCCGCCTGAAATGACGAAAGTGGCGCCGCGATAGATGGTGAGCGTGCCGAGCGTTACCACGATCGACGGGATGTTCAGCCGCCACACCAAAAACCCGTTGATCGCGCCGAGCACCAGTCCGACCAGTAGTGCGATGACGATCAGCAGCGGGATCGGAATTGCTGGATGCGCGGCGTTCAGCATCGCCACCACCATGCCGGTGAAACAGAGGTTGGATGCCATCGACAGGTCGATCGAGCGGGTCAGGATCACCACCATCTGACCCAGCGCCAGGATCATCAGGATCGAGGTGTCGTTGAACACCTGGCGCAGATTGGCGGGAGCGGCAAAGCCCGGAAATCGCATCGAGATCAGCCCGATCAGCACGACAATGGCCGCGAGCAGCCAGACTTCGCGATACTTCAGAAAAGTCCTCATGCCGCGATCCCCGCTGCCGTCTTGACCAGCGTTTCGGCGTCGAGTCCTTTATTGTCGTAGACCGAGGCAATGCGGCCCTCGCGCATGACGACGACGCGGTCGGACATGCCGAGGATTTCGGGAAGTTCGGACGACACCATGATCACCGACAGGCCTTGCGCGACGAGCTCGGCCATGAAGCCGTGCACGGCGGCTTTCGAGCCGATGTCGATGCCTTTGGTCGGCTCGTCGAGGATGATCACCTTAGGCGCCGTCGCCAGCCATTTGGCGATGACGATCTTCTGCTGGTTGCCGCCCGACAGCGTGCCGACATCCTGGCTGAGCGAGGAGGCGCGCAGGTCGAGCCGCTCAGTATAGGACCGGGCCAGCGCGAACTCCTCCGCGAGCTGTAGCATGCCCGATTTGGACGTGCGCTTGAGCGAGGGCAGCGAGATATTCTGGAAGATCGGCAGGCCGATCACCACGCCCTGCTTGCCGCGTTCTTCCGGCACATAGACGATGCCGGCGTCGATCGAATCCGCCGCCGATTTCGGCACGATTGCCTTGCCTTCCAGCCTGATCGTGCCGCTGCTGGTGCGGGTGATGCCTGATATTGCCTGCATCACCTCGCTGCGGCCGGCGCCGACAAGGCCGTAGAAGCCGAGGATTTCGCCTCTGTGCAGCTCGAAGCCGATGTCATCGAACTCGGTCGGATGCGACAGGCCGGAGACGGCAAGCACCGGCGCGCCGATCTCGGCCTTGCGCTGCGGAAAGATGTGATCGACGGCACGGCCGACCATCATGCGCACGATCTGGCTCTGGCCGGCATCCCTGATCAGGCCTTCGCCGACCATCTCGCCGTCGCGGAACACCGTATAGCGGTCGGCGATGCGGTAGATCTCATCAAACTTGTGGCTGATGAACAGGATCGCCTTGCCTTCGCTCTTCAGGAACTCGACCAGCAAAAAGAGCTCCTCGATCTCCTTCAGCGACAGCGCTGCGGTCGGCTCGTCCATGATGACGATCTGGGCGTCGATCGACATGGCGCGGGCGACGGCGACGAGGTGCTTGTTGGCGATGCCGAGATCCTTCAGCCGCGCGTCGGCGTCGATGTGGCCGGCGCCCATGGTGTTCAACACTTCACGGGCATTCTTGCGCATGGTGCGCCAGTCGATGGTGCCGAAGCGCGACCGCGGCGCATGGCCGAGAAAGATGTTCTCGGCCACCGTCAGGTCATCGAACAGTACGGTTTCCTGGTGGATGGCGGTGATGCCGTGCCCAAAGGCGGCATGCGCGCTGGGCAGTGTGACGGCCTGGCCGTCGATGCTGATCGTGCCTGTGTCAGGCTGGTAGATACCGGTCATGATCTTGACCAGCGTCGACTTGCCGGCGCCGTTCTCGCCGATCAGCGCGGTCACCTGGCCGGGGTAAAGCGACAGGCTGACATCATGCAGCGCGCGCACGCCGGGAAAACTTTTCGAAATGCCTGACAGGGTCAGGCGTGGAGCCGGAGCCAAAGGCTGCTCGGTGGTAGGGTCGAGTTGGGCTGTCGTGTCCATGGTCGTATCAAGCAGGTTCGTTTGAGGACGCGGCGGAACTTGAGCTCCGCCGCGCCGGCTTGAAGGGCTCTAGGATCAATAGATCTTGGAGAACTCTTCGATGTTCGACTTGTCGAACTTGAACGGCGGAGCCATCGCGGCCGAATTGGTGTCGTCGAGGGTGACCTTGCCGACGCGGCCGATCGACAGCGTCGCACCCGGCTTGGCTTCTTCCTTCTTCACCGCCAGATCATGGGCGAGGTAGACGGCCGAGTAGCCGAGGTCGATCGGGTTCCACAGTGCGACCGCTTGACTGGCGCCGTTGTCGATGAACTTCTTGAACTCCGACGGCAGCGCCAGACCGGTGACGTTGACCTTGCCGATCAGGCCTTGGTCGGTCACCACCTGGGCGGCGGCCACGACGCCGACCGTGGTCGGTGCGATGATCGCCTTGAGGTTCGGATAGGATTTCAGCAGGCCCTTGGCCTCGTCCGTGCTCTTGGCCGAGTCGTCATCGCCATAGACGGTGGCGACGAGATTGATCTTGGGGAATTTCTCCGGCAGCACCTTCTTGGCCGCGTCGATCCAGGCATTCTGGTTGGTCGCGGTCGACGAAGCCGACAGGATGGCGACATCGCCGCCTTCCGGCAGGTAGTCGGCGGCAAGCTTGATGATGGTCTCGCCGATTAGGTTGGTGTCGGACGGGTTGAGGTGCAGCTGGCGGCCTTCCGGAGCGACACCCGAATCCCACGAGATGACGGTGATGCCGCGGTCCATCGCCTTCTTCAGCGCCGGAACCAGCGCGTCGGCGTCATTGGCCGAAATGGCGATGGCGTTGACCTTCTGGGCGATCAGCGAATTGATCACCTCGATCTGCGCTTCGGCGGTCGCCTTGGTCGGGCCGGTGTAGATGATGTCGACGTCGCCGAGTTCCTTGGCCGCCTCTTCGGCGCCCTTGTTGGCGGCATCGAAGAAGCCGTTGCCGAGCGATTTGACCACCAGCGCGATCTTGACATTCTCGGCATAGGCGGCATTCACGAACATGGCGGCGGACAACGCCGCCGTAACCATCAATTTCTTCAAGAAGCTCATTCGAATATCCTCCCTTGAGCGTTGCATTCCATCGCCGCTGCGGGCGTGAGTTCGTCTCAGGCCTGTAGCGAAGATTCTTCCTTATTGCTTGCCGTTGTGCGGGCGACGACCAGCGTCACGCCGGCTGCCTCCAACATCTTGGCCTCGCGGTCCTCGATGCCGTCGTCGGTGATGACCGTGGCGATGCGCGACAGGCCGCACAGGATCAGGCTCGAGCGTTTGCGGAACTTCGACGAGTCGACCAGCACCACCAGTTCGTCGGCCTGATCGATCAGTTTCTGCTCGGCCTGGATCAGCAGCGGATCGCCTTCCATCAGGCCGAGTGGCCCGAGCCCTTGCGCGCCCATGAACATGCGGCGCGCATAGAAATTGCGCGTCACGTCATTTTCGAAGGGGGACAGGATGATGTTCTGCTCGCGGTAGATGGTGCCGCCCGACAGCATCACCGTGTTCTTGGAGTGCTTGAGCAGGTGCTCGGCGATCGGAAAGGAATTGGTGAAGATCGGCATCCGGCGGCCGGTCAGGAAATGCACCATCTGGAAGGTGGTGGTGCCGCCATTGATGATGATCGGCTCGCCGTCCGTGCAGAGTTCCACCGCGTCCCGCGCGATCGCCCGCTTCTGCGCAGCGTTGATCGTCTCGTTGACGGAGAAAGGCCGGCCGGCAAGGCCGATGAACTGCGGTGGGGTGATCGCCTCGGCGCCGCCACGCACGCGGCGCAGGCGCTTTTGCACATGCAATGCAGCGATGTCGCGCCGGATCGTCGCTTCGGACGAGTCCGTCAGGTCGACCATCTCCTGCACCGTCACCACAGGCTTTTCCTGGACGGCGGACAAAATGATCCTGTGGCGCTCTTTTTCGTGCATGGTTCCTCCCTGCCAGCACATCTAGGCACTCAAAACGCGCAGTGTCAATCATTTCCGATCAGATAAATCCATTGTGCAGTGCAATATGATCGATGTTGATCGTTTATGATTGACAACGCCGCCGCTTGCGTAGAAATTCGGACCAAAGGGACCGCGCCGTTTTGCGCGTCTCACGTCACGGGAGGATTACCTATGCTCGACAAGCGCTCCGGCACGCGCCTCGCCAATCTTTGGAATGAGGCGAAAGCCCTGGGGATGAGCGAGCCGGAACGTCTCGTCTATCGCTCGAGTGTTCTTGGCTCCGACAAGCGCGTCACCAACTATGGCGGCGGCAACACCTCTTCCAAGATCTGGCAAAAGGATCCGCTCACCGGCGAGAGCGTGGAAGTGCTGTGGGTCAAGGGCTCGGGCGGCGACAGCGCCTCGATCAAGCTCGACGGTTTCGCCACGCTCTACATGGACAAACTGCGCGCGCTGAAGGGTCTCTATCGCGGCGTCGAGCGTGAGGACGAGATGGTCGGCCATCTGCCTCACTGCACCTTCAACCTCAATCCGCGCGCGGCCTCGATCGACACGCCGCTGCACGCCTTCGTGCCGAAGCCCCATGTCGACCACATGCATCCCGATGCCATCATCGCGATTGCCGCCGCCAAGGATTCGCAGGCGCTGACGAAGGAGATCTTCGGCGACGCGATCGGCTGGCTGCCATGGAAGCGTCCGGGCTTCGAACTCGGCCTGTCGCTGGAAAAATTCTGCGTTGAAAACCCTGAAGCCAAGGGCGTCGTGCTGGCAAGCCATGGCCTGTTCACCTGGGGCGAGACGTCTCGGGAATGCTACGAGACGACGATCTCGGTGATCAACCAGGCGATCGAATGGTTCGAGCGCAAGTCTGAAGGCAAGCCGATCTTCGGCGGCGAACTCGTCAAATCGCTCGACGTGCCGGCGCGTCGCGCCATTGCGGCAACGCTGATGCCGAGGATCCGCGGCCTGATCTCGGAGAAAAGCCACAAGCTCGGCCATTTCGACGATTCGCCCGCCGTGCTCGAATTCGTCAATTCGAAGGATTTGCGTCCGCTGGCAGCGCTCGGCACGTCCTGCCCGGACCATTTCCTGCGCACCAAGATCCGGCCGCTGGTCATCGAATTCGATCCCGATAATCCCGATGTCGACGCCGTCATCGCCCGTCTCGCCGACGACGTGGCGGAGTATCGCGTCGGCTACCAGGCCTATTATAACAGGTGCAAGCACGTGGATTCGCCAACGGTGCGAGATCCGAACGCCGTGGTCTATCTGATGCCGGGCGTCGGCATGTTCACCTTCGCCGGCGACAAGGCGACGGCGCGCATATCGGGCGAATTCTACGTCAACGCCATCAATGTCATGCGCGGCGCCTCGACGGTGTCGACCTATGTCGGGCTGCCCGAGCAGGAAGCGTTCGACATCGAGTACTGGCTGCTCGAGGAGGCAAAGCTGCAGCGCCTACCGAAACCAAAGACTCTTGCCGGCCAGATCGCGCTGGTCACCGGTGGCGCCGGCGGCATCGGCCGGGCGACGGCCAACCGGCTGCTGCGCGAAGGCGCCTGCGTCGTGCTGGCCGATATCGACGAGACCGCCCTTGCCGGCGCCAATGAGGAATTGGCGAAAGCCTATGGCAAGGATTTCGTGCGGCCGCTGGTCATCAATGTCACGTCAGAGGACCAGGTGATCTCCGGCTTCGCCGAGACGGCGGTCGAGTTCGGCGGCATCGATATACTGGTGTCGAATGCCGGCCTGGCAACCTCGGCGCCGATCGAGGAGACGACGCTGGCGCTGTGGAACAAGAACATGGACATCTTGTCGACCGGCTATTTCCTGGTTTCGCGGGAAGCATTCCGTCTGTTCCGTGCGCAAAAGATCGGCGGCAACGTCGTCTTCGTCGCCTCCAAGAACGGTCTTGCCGCATCGCCCAACGCCGCCGCCTATTGCACGGCCAAGGCCGCCGAGATCCATCTGGCGCGCTGCCTGGCGCTGGAGGGCGCGGAAGCACAGATCAGGGTCAATGTCGTCAATCCCGACGCCGTGCTGCGCGGCTCGAAGATCTGGACCGGCGAGTGGAAGGAACAGCGCGCCGCCGCCTACAAGATGTCGACCGACGATCTGGAGGAGCATTACCGCTCGCGTTCGATGCTGAAGCGTTCGGTGTTCCCCGAAGACATCGCCGAGGCGATCTATTTCTTCGCCTCCGACATGTCGGCCAAGTCGACCGGCAACATCGTCAATGTCGACGCGGGCAATGCCCAGTCGTTCACGCGCTGAGCGGAGACGGGCGATGGAACAGATCATCTCCGCCGACATCGTCGACAAGGACAACGCCGCGCGCGCGGCCGACCTCAAGCGCGATTACAGTTCGCTCGGCGAGCGCCTCGACCGTCGCGGCATCGCCATCGACGCTATCAGCGACAAGGTCGAAAAATTCACCGTGGCGATCCCGTCCTGGGGCGTCGGCACCGGCGGCACCCGCTTTGCCCGCTTTCCCGGCGCCGGCGAGCCGCGCGATATCTTCGACAAGATCGAGGACTGCGCCGTCATCCGGCAGTTGACGCAGGCGACGCCGACCGTCTCGCTGCACATTCCGTGGGACAAGGCCGACCCGAACCGGCTAAAGCAGGCGGCCTCCCGCTTCGGCCTCGGCTTCGACGCCATGAATTCGAACACGTTCTCCGACGCCAGGGACCAAAAACTTTCCTACAAGTTCGGCTCGCTGTCGCATGCCGATGCCGCAACGCGCCGGCAGGCGGTCGAGCACAATCTCGAATGCATCGAGATCGGCAAGACGCTGGGCTCCAAGGCACTGACGGTGTGGATCGGCGACGGCTCGAATTTCCCCGGCCAAGTCAATTTCGCCAAGGCGTTCGAGCGCTATCTCGACGCGACGAAGGAGATCTACGCCGGACTGCCGGACGACTGGAAGCTGTTCACCGAGCACAAGATGTACGAACCGGCTTTTTACTCCACCGTCGTGCAGGATTGGGGCACCAACTACATGATCGCCACCGAATTGGGCGACAAGGCCTTCTGCCTGGTCGACCTCGGCCATCATGCGCCCAACGTCAACATCGAGATGATCGTGTCGCGGCTGATCCAGTTCAAGAAACTCGGCGGCTTCCATTTCAACGATTCGAAATATGGCGACGACGACCTCGACGCCGGCTCGATCGATCCCTACCGGCTGTTCCTCGTCTTCAACGAACTGGTCGATGCCGAGCTTTCCGGTGCCGAAGGTTTTGATCCGGCCCACATGCTCGACCAGAGCCACAACGTCACCGATCCGATCGAAAGCCTGATGCTGTCGGCGGTCGAGGTGCAGCGCGCCTATGCGCAGGCGCTGCTGGTCGACCGCAAGGCGCTGGAAGGCTATCAGGACGCCAATGATGCGCTGATGGCGACGCAGACGCTGAAAGCCGCCTATCGCACCGACGTCGAGCCGATCCTCGCCATGGCGCGGCTGAACACGGGCGGCGCCATCGATCCGGTCGCCGCCTACCGCGCCGCAGGCTATCGGGCCAAGGTCGCGGCGGAACGGCCGGCGGTTGCGGGTGGCAGCGGCGGGATTGTTTGATACCGGCCCGAAACGAAAAAAACCCGCTTGAGGCGGGTCGCGGCGCAAATCAGCACCATCGTTGAATTACTAGCATAGTGGCCGGCACAAAGCAAGAACAAAATGGCTGAAGCGTGAAGCATGGGGCTTGCCCAACGCTGCGACGCTGAGAGGTAACGGCATGGATCCTAGGTGTTTGATCCCGGACTTTAATGGCGCATCATTGCCGTCCGAATCAAAGGATGCGCTATGGGACAGGTTCTACACCGCCGCGCCACGACGACAGAGGCAGTCCGTCGAGCGATACAGCATAGTCAAGAGAGCCTGAGAGCGCTGGCCAAGCGCTACGGCATCGATCAGAAGACAGTTAGAAAGTGGAGGAACCGGATCTCGACCGCCGATCTTCCCACCGGCCCGAAGAAACCAAGATCGACAGTGCTGTCGCTCGAAGAGGAAGCGGTGATCGTCGCCTTTCGCAAGCACACGTTGCTGGCGCTGGATGATTGTCTCTATGCCCTACAGCCCTCGATCCCGCATCTGACGCGCTCGTCGTTGCATCGCTGCCTTCAGCGCCATGGCATTTCGCGGCTGCCGCAGGTGGACGCCGACAAGCCGGCCAGGAAGAAGTTCAACGCCTATCCGCTCGGCTATTTCCATATCGACCTCGCCGAGGTGCAGACCGCCGAGGGCAAGCTGCGCCTTTTCTTGGCCATCGATCGGACGTCGAAATTCGCCTATGCGGAATTGCACCCGACGGCGGGCAAGATGGCGGTGGCCCAATTCCTTCGCAACCTGATCGCGACCGTGCCCTATGCCATCCATACCATTCTGACCGACAACGGCATTCAGTTCGCCAACCGGACCTGCGACCGGCATGCCCTTCAGCACATCTTCGACGGCATCTGCGACGAACATGGCATCGAGCACCGGCTCACAAAGATCAACCATCCCTGGACGAACGGCCAGGTCGAGCGGATGAATCGGACCATCAAGGACGCCACCGTCAAGCGCTTCCACTATGACGATCACGAGCAACTGCGTCGGCATCTCGCCGACTTCATCTTAGCTTACAATTTCGCGCGCCGGCTTAAGACCCTCAAGGGCCTCACGCCCCACGAATTCATCTGCAAAATCTGGGCAAAAGAGCCCGAACGGTTCCGACTCGATCCCACCCATCAAATGCCGGGACTAAACACCTAGGATCCATGCCGTTACATCAGCCGAAGATCGCAACGGCGGCTTGCGAAGCGGCCGGTGAGGGCTGCACCAATCCCTTTCCGTTCTATTGCCATGGACTCGCCCCCTCTAACAGTTTCTTCTGGGCGCATCCCACGCCCCGGAGAACGGCCATGCACCGCCGCACCCTAATCGCCGTCGGTCTTTCCCTCACCTTGACCTTTGCGCCGCTGGCGGCTGCATTGGCCGCCTCGCCGCAGCCGGCGAAGGGCGAGCATGGCATGGTGGTGACCGCCCAGCATCTGGCGTCTGAAGTCGGCGTCGAGGTGCTGAAGAAGGGCGGCAACGCCGTCGATGCGGCGGTCGCCGTCGGCTATGCACTGGCTGTGGTCTATCCGAACGCCGGCAATATCGGCGGCGGCGGCTTCATGACCATCCGCTTCAAGGACGGCCGCTCGACCTTTCTGGATTTCCGCGAGCTGGCGCCGCTCGCCTCGACGAAAACCATGTATCTCGATAAGGACGGCAAGCCGGTGAAGGGCGCCAGCCTCGACGGTTATCTCGCTGTCGGCGTGCCGGGCTCGGTGGCCGGCTTCGAGACCGCGCGGGAAAAATACGGCACGCTGACGCGGCAGGACTTGATGGCGCCGGCCATCCGCTATGCCAGGGACGGCTTCGTGCTGGAGCAGGGCGACGTGACCTCGCTCGAAGGCGGGGCCGCGCGGCTGGCCAAGGACCCAGCGGCGGCCGCCATCTTCCTGAAGCCGGGCGCCAAGCCTTATGCCACCGGCGAGCGCCTCGTCCAGGCCGATCTCGCCGCCTCGCTCTCGGCCATATCGAATGAAGGTCGCGATGCCTTCTACAAAGGACCGATCGCCGACGGCATCGTCAAGGCGAGCGCGGAGAAGGGCGGCATTCTGGCCAAGGCGGATTTCGAGAACTACGCGGTTCGCGAACTCGAGCCGGTGACCTGCAACTACCGTGGCTATGAGATCACCTCCTCGCCGCCGCCGAGCTCGGGCGGCGTCATCATCTGCGAGATTCTCAACGTGCTGGAATTCTACCCGCTGTCCTATCTCGGCGCGGGTTCTGCCCAGACGGTCCAGATCATGGTCGAGGCGATGCGCCACGCCTATGTCGATCGCAACTTGGCGCTCGGCGATCCCGACTTCGTCGACAACCCGGTCGAAAAGCTGCTCGACAAAAATTATGCGAAAGAAATCCGCGAAAAGATCGATCCGTTCCGGGCCGGCGTGTCGCAGGAATTGATGCCGAAGGGTTTTGGCGAGAGCCAGGAGACGACGCATTATTCGATCATCGACAATGACGGCAACGCCGTCGCGGTGACCTACACGCTGAACGGTTCGTTCGGCGCCGGCGTCGTCGCTGGCGGCACCGGCATCCTGCTCAACAACGAGATGGACGATTTCACCCAGAAACCGGGCGTGCCCAATCTCTACGGCCTCGTCCAGGGCGAGGCGAATGCCATCGCGCCGAGGAAGACGCCGCTGTCGTCGATGAGCCCGACCATCGTCGCCAAAGACGGTAAGCCGTTCATGGTCATCGGCAGCCCCGGCGGCTCGCGCATCATCACCATCACGCTGGAAGCGATCGTCAATGTCGTCGATCACGGCATGAACATCCAGGAGGCGATCGACGCGCCGCGCATCCACCACCAATGGCTGCCCGACACGGTCTATATCGAGCCGTTCGGCCTGTCGCCGGACACCGAAAAACTGCTTGCCAGCATGGGCTACCACCTCGATCTCGCCGACGCGACCTGGGGTGAGGCGGCCGGCATTCTGGTCGGCGGAAAGAGCCTGGCGGAAATCGAGAAGGGCGGCGGCGGCCGCTACAACGGCGCCATCGACAGCCGCGCCGCTTCCGGCGAGGCCATCGGATATTAGGTTATTCGCTTGAGTTAAGTGACCAGCGCAATGGTCGACGCGATCCCCCCGCTTCGCGGCGGGCGAGGAACCTAGCCTTGAGAGGTCGAGGGACAGCACCCTGCCAGCCAATTTCCCCCGCGGGGAAATTGGCAGCTTCGCGGAAGGTGCAAGCGGTGTCCAGTTCTCCGGCTCTAGCCTTCGAGGCAAGGAAAAATGCCGCCGCAATGACGACCAGGAGGCCCGTTCCCGATAATGAAGAATCCGCCTGTAAACCGTTCCAGCTTCCGTTGTCGGAGAAACGCCGCAAACCACCTGGGTCACTCACATCAGGGGTCACAGATGGCTCTCACTGCGCCGAAGCTCCTCTGGACAGTTGCGAAACGTAGGAGCAAGTTTGTCAGGCCGAAGAGTGATTAGCCAAGGAGCGCGACGATGTTCATGAAGCATGTCATTCGACTCGCACTGTTTGCCACGTTATTGGCCTCGATGGAGGCCAGAGCCGAGACGTTGCCACTGCCGGCAAATCTCATCGGGGCGGCTTCCGATGCCGGTGAAACGCTCCTGATCGAGGCCGATGCCCGGGAAGCCTATTTTCCGCTGGCCATAAATTTCGTCACCCAGAAGAACCAAGCTTTTTGTGGGGTGGCCAGCAGTGTCATGGTTCTGAATGCCATTGGCGTTCCAGCCCCACCAGTGCCCGAGTATGACCCCTACAGCACCTTCACTCAGGACAATCTTCTGGATGCCCGCAGCGAGCAGGTCATTCCGGCTGAGACAATCAAAAAGCAGGGCATGACCTTAGATGAATTGGGTGGCCTTCTTGCCTTGCAGCCCGTGCAGGTTGAAGTGCGACATGCTGCTGACAGCAGCCTGGACACCTTCCGCAAGGAAGCCCGAGGCTATCTCGCGGCCAAAAAGCAGTTTGTCATCGTCAATTACTTGCGCAAAGCCATGGGCCAGGAAAAAGGCGGCCACATCTCGCCTTTGGCCGCCTATGATGCCGAGACCGACCGTTTCCTCATCCTCGACGTTGCCCGCTACAAATATCCCCCCGTCTGGGTGACGACAGCCGACCTATTTAACGCGATGAACACGCAGGACTCGGACAATGCCAACCGTACGCGGGGTTATGTTCTGATTGCTGCCAAGCCCTGATGTTGGCTAGCCCGGGTTGCAAATCGATTCTATGAGGGGTCGGAATAAGAACTGTTCCCCCCAGACACGCTAAGGTCGAACGGATCGTGAGCTTTCGTCACGAATGCGCATGATCGTCTGCCGGCTGGTCGCAAACTTTCTGGCGGCGGCCGAAACACTCATGGCCAGATCGTCGCGCACGTCCTGCTTCTGCCTTTCGCTGAGGGTCGAGGGGCGACCGAGAGCCTTGCCTTCCGACTTGGCGCGTTTGAGGCCGGACTGGGTGCGTTCGATCAGCAAATCCCGCTCGAACTGTGCGACAGCATTGAGCACGTTCATGGTCATCGTCCCGGCCGAGCTGGTAAGGTCGACGCCGCCAAGAGCGAGGCAATGAACGCGCTCGCCCATTTCGGCCAGCGTCCGGACCGTGGAGCTGACGTCGATGGCGTCGCGGCCGAGACGATCAAGCTTGGTCACGATCAGTACGTCCCCTGATTCCAGCCGATCGATAAGCCGCGTGAAGCCCTGCCGTTGCGCAATGGCCGTGCTTCCGGAAACCGTCTCGGTGATGCTGCGGCGCGGCTCGACGTGGAAGCCTGCGGCTTCGATTTCCTGAATCTGGTTCTCGGTGGTCTGCCTGGTTGATGCCGAAGGGTTTTGGCGAGAGCCAGGAGACGACGCATTATTCGATCATCGACAATGACGGCAACGCCGTCGCGGTGACCTACACGCTGAACGGTTCGTTCGGCGCCGGCGTCGTCGCTGGCGGCACCGGCATCCTGCTCAACAACGAGATGGACGATTTCACCCAGAAACCGGGCGTGCCCAATCTCTACGGCCTCGTCCAGGGCGAGGCGAATGCCATCGCGCCGAGGAAGACGCCGCTGTCGTCGATGAGCCCGACCATCGTCGCCAAAGACGGTAAGCCGTTCATGGTCATCGGCAGCCCCGGCGGCTCGCGCATCATCACCATCACGCTGGAAGCGATCGTCAATGTCGTCGATCACGGCATGAACATCCAGGAGGCGATCGACGCGCCGCGCATCCACCACCAATGGCTGCCCGACACGGTCTATATCGAGCCGTTCGGCCTGTCGCCGGACACCGAAAAACTGCTTGCCAGCATGGGCTACCACCTCGATCTCGCCGACGCGACCTGGGGTGAGGCGGCCGGCATTCTGGTCGGCGGAAAGAGCCTGGCGGAAATCGAGAAGGGCGGCGGCGGCCGCTACAACGGCGCCATCGACAGCCGCGCCGCTTCCGGCGAGGCCATCGGATATTAGAATTCGTGCGCCCGGGTCTGTTGAGATTCAGGTCAGGCCGAGCCGGAGTCGAAGACGGGCGCGAAGCGACCAGACTGCGTGGTTTCCGAGAACCGGAACGGAGCGTACTTTCGGTACGTGAGTACCGGAAGCGCAGGAGACCACCATTCGCAGGCCGGCATCACCTGAATATCGGCAGACCCGTCAGATGACCAGCGTGATGGTGGACGCAATCAGCATCACCGCCGCGATGCCGACGAACAACGCATAGATACGCGGCCGATCGAGCAGAAGCGCATTTCCGGATATCCACGCCGCGGTGGCGCCGCCAAGCGCGTACAGGAAGCCGTTGCGGTGCCCCAAGGCCAGGGTTGCGGCCATCAAGCCGCCAATGATGAGAGCGCCGAAAACGATGATCACGGCGACCGCGTATTTCTCGAAATCGTTGCTGGCCACACCCGGCCCTATCACGTTCAACGTCGTCAGGTCGTCCGGGTCGAAGGGGTTGGCCGACCCATATTCGTCTTGACCGACAGGCTCGCGCATCATTCATTCTCCTTGAAGCGGCAACAAATCATCAAGCCTTGCCGAGTGCAACCGGATCGCGACGCGTTCAATGCGATCGGCACGGTCTTCAACACTTTCTGGCCGCGGCTTGCTAGCGGTTTCTTGGATTTATGTCGGATCGTCCTGCCGTTCCAGGCGATCTGTCGGATTGGAATCGCCAGCCGGGCGTTTCGAGTTGAACGTCCGCCGCTCTGCAGGCGGATTCGAACCGCTGCCGCTGACTGTCGGGCCTGACGACGATCACGCGCAAGCTTCGCCCTCGAACGGCGTGCCTGACGACATCGGTGGCGAAGATTGGTCGGTGGCGAAGATTGGGTCGGCGGGGAAGGATGGCCGGCGCCACTTTGGGGGGGCGTTGGGGTAGATTGCCTGATGGGCGCCGGCCAGGCGGAAATCAGGTCCGCCGCAAGCAAATATAACAGGAATTTCGCGGTATGGCAGTGGTGTGATCGCGGAGGATGGTTCGCGCTTCCCGGTGCGGTGACCCATTATGGGCCAGTCGTCTGGCACGTGAATTGCACGGCAAGCAATGCCGGGCAACAGCCCGGAAATCGTCCCCAAATATGGGGCCGCCGCTTCGCAAATGGAGCGGCGGGCTTTTTTGGCTGGCGCATCGGAGCGGCGGTACGATTGGATTCAATCATCGGCACGCCGATATAAGCGTCGCGCCACCGGAACTCGACGGCAGGTTTCGCAGCACGCCGAGATTTCTTAGGCGGCGGGCGCCGGCGGCAGTTCGAACAAATTGGCGCCATTCTCCTGGCCTCGCTCGACATAGCCGATTATCCGGAACCATTTTGCGACGTCCGGTCTGTGGAGCCAGCTGCGCGAGTGAATGGGAAGGTTGCCGGCGAGCGCCTGGATATGGCGAATGTGCCGCTTGCAGAAGCGAACGGTCGCGGCGCTGAAGAAATCCTCCTGTGCGGCGAACAGCGTATCAGCGGCGTCGCTATTCTCGTGCCACGCGATGAGCGCTACGGTTTTTTCGCCCTGCACGAGCGCATGAGCACGGCCTTCTTTCAAGTTCATCATCAGATTGTCGTAGGCGATCTTGCTGTCCTTGCCGGCCGCGACGTACTCGTCCGATATCCGCTTGGACAGATCACTGAAAACATTTTCCAGATCTCCAACCGTTGCTGCGCGTGCTCTCATTTCGCCTCCTAGAGCCCCGGCAGGCAGTTTGCCCTAAGGATAGGGGATCACCAAGCAAATCAAATCCGTCATCCGCCAAATGCGAGCAAAGATGTTTCGCCGGGGGAGAACGCTGCGCGGCATGCCGTGACACCGACGGGCTGATCCCTGCCAACTGATTAGCAAACTCGGCGGCCATGGCATAAGCTGCTGAAATTGCCAGGTGCCCTTGAAGTGGATTCGAGCCACCGGCATGCGGATTTTCAGCCTGCTGTCGATGGTTGAAATCGTTGAGCTTTTTAGCTCCATGTCGCGTTCATGTCGCGTCAGGCCAAAAGTGCCCGTTCGGCCGCAGCCAGTTCCTCGGCATCATCGCCGCGCGGGAACAAGTTGCCCGTAGACGTCCATCGTCATCGTCATCATGATAGAGGAATGGCCGAGCCGTTCCTGAACCACCTTGGGTGGCAGGCCCAGGCCGCCATCGGCAACGCGATTGATGCGGCGCCGTTCTCCGATCCGGGCGAGGCCTATTTCGCTACTGGCAACGCCGCCGGACTGCAGCACGTCGGCCGATGACGCCGATAGCCCTCAGTGCGTGGTGACGCCGACCCTAGGGCAGGTGACGCCCACAGGAACTTTTTGGCGCTGGCGGGACAGCGCGCCCCTCTTCCGTCGTGCCGCCAAAAAAAAGCCGCCGGGCGAAACCCGGCGGCTTGGTCGTTCGACTGGGTCGTTCAGCCGCGATCGGCTTTACGGCGCCGGAGCCAGCTTGGCGGCCACCTGGTCGATCTTGTCGGCAAGCACACCCTTGGCCCAGTCCGTGACCTCGGCGTCGACGGGCTTGTTGGCCATGTCGGCCAGTGCCGCGTCGAGCGATGCATCGTCGGTGCCGACAGCGGCCTGGTCGGCAGCCGTCTGGGCCGCGGCAGCCGCTGCTTCGGCATCCGAGACCGTGGTTTCCTGGGCCGCGACCTGCGCTTCCAGATCCGCGATCTGTCCCGGCAGGGCCGCCTGTTCCTCGGGCGTCATGGCTGCAATCTGGTCAGGCGTAAGCCCGTTCAACGTGTCGAGCTGCGCGTTCAGGGCATCCAATTGGGCCTGAGCGTCGACCGCCGCCGCGGCCGCCTTGTCAGCCGCGGCCTGTGCGTTCTGGGCGTTCGCGGACGCCAACGCAAAGGCCTGTACGGCAGCGAACCTCTTGCTCTTGGAGTTCATGTAGGCGTTGACGTTGCGCTGCAGCGAGTTCAATCGGCCGAGCTTGGCACGGATATTCTTTTCCTTGGACACAGAGGCGGTCTGCTCAGTGTCGTCAACGCTTGCAACCGTCTCCGTTTCGGCCTTGGCCACCTGCCCCTTGGCTGACGCCGACTTGCCATGCGAACCGCTATTGCCGGAATTGCCGCCAGCATTGCCATTGCCGCCGCCGTTACCGCCGCCGCCGTTACCGTTACCGCCACCATGGCCGTTACCGCCACCATGGCCGTTACCGCCTGCACCGGCCAGCGCCGGAGATGCCAGAAGCGCGAACACGGCAAGCGCGGCGAAAAGAGTCTTTCGGGATGTCATGATTCCTCCTTTTGAATCGCACCTCCGCATATAACTACCAAATATAACGAAGAGCTAATTTATATCTGAGAAACTTTATGCAAATGCGAAAGTCCGGCGGGTTGCGACGCCGACCTGCACCGAGGCCCTCGAAATTCCCCCGGGCAGAACTGTCTCAATCAAAGCCAAAAAGACTCTAACCGTTTGTTTGTGCTAAATTCCGGACGGAAGACCGTTCTTGGAATTGCGCTAGAGCGGATGCAGGATATCGGCGCCCGCCTGTACGTCGAACAGAACCGCGCAGCCGCGCTTGAGTGCCACCGCCGAAAGGGCGTTCGCCATCGCATCATCCGGCGACACAAAATCCACCGGTCAGCACCCTCAGATCTTCCACCGCCCTGACCATCGAGCGGCGACCCTCCTCTCACAACGTCTGGTGCGTGGGTCGCGCAGGCAATCGCCATCCGACCGGTCTAGTGGCGATGATAAGCCAGGACGGTACTCCCGCGTGGCGACTTGTGGCGATCAGATAAGGTGAACCCAGCACCCTCGATTAAAGACTGAAGCCGGATGTCGTCTTCGTCGGGAACTCGCGCCACAATTGTCTGTGCGCGGTTGATGATGTCGATGAAGATGCGATCGGCCTCCTCCTGACCCAACCCCCTGCGGACATGCTGGTACACAGCGAGGAGAAGCACGATATCGTAACTGTCATTTAGAACAGATTGAAGCTTTCGACTCCCAAGGCTCATGGTGTCAAATCGACTTTCTACGTTCGATCCTAGAAAGATGGAACGCGCCACGCGGGTGTGTGGTTTCAGAATGTCAATGCCGTGGATGTAGGCCGGTCTGCGTTTGGCGATTTCATAAGCGACGATGCCCATATTGCAGCCAACGTCAAGGATCGTCTTGCCGGAGTAGTTTACCCCGCATGAAAATAATCCATCGAGCCGATCGTCCCACGTTCCTGCGCTATATTTCTTGTGCGATTTCCAAAAAGGCACGACTATCCTTCCGTGTCCTGGGCCAAAGTCGAATTTTATCTGCGCCCCCTAGCATTTCCGGCAAAGTCCAACGAAACGTCTGTCGGACGGTTAAGCAATTGCCATGGAAAATGGTGCCCAGAGGCGGAATCCAAGCGATGGAAAACTCGCTCTGTTTCCAAATGGTTAGGACTCGAGCTATAGCAGGACTGGCCAACAAAAATACCAACAAAATATTTCTGTGGATTGGTTAGGTTCCCGGATATCGCTCTATTCGCTCAATGCCATTGCGTCCCAACCTTACGCCAAAAGGTTGCTCGGCTTAACGCCGCCCGACCTTTGCTTCGGACAGACCGTCCGGCGCAAAGGCAACGACATTCTCCTCCGTGCGCTCGAACTCTCAAGGAAACGTGGCCCAGGACCTCCGCCATAAGCTCCCCTGCGAGGATCGTCAGGTTGCATGCGCGCTCTCGTCGAAGCGCTCACCGGGCGTTACGGCGCGGCAATTCTCTGTATCGATATAGCGGCAGCGTTGCCGCGTCTTTTCGAACTCATTGCTCTCTGCCTCTGGAGGAGCCGGCGCACTTTGTCCTTCGCTAGCACGCGCTCCAGCCGCGCATTGATCAAACGCAGCCAACACGACCCCGATAAGGTGCTTCCCAATAGCTCGATTGGGCCAAGCCCGGCGTGCCAATCAAAAAATGGATCGACCGGTCAAATCTGATTAGATTGGCCGCATGCGACCGGCATTCGACCACACCGACTATTCCACCATCCTGTTTATGGACAGTATGGTAGCGCTCGAAGGAAAGCCGCTGCCAACACTGCCTTGGAAAGAGATTGATCCTGTAGGACCGATTTTGGTCCTCGTCGTGCCTCAGGTCAGCACCGAAATTGACAAGCGTAAGCGGGACGGCCGTCTGTCCAAAAGGGCGCGGGAATTCAATCGGTTGATCTCTCCGGCAGCCGAAACAGGTCAACCAGCCCGGATCGCGGAAGGGCCGCCAGCGGTTGATATCGCTGTCGCCCGCACCGCCCGGATTGATTGGGACAAGCTGAACGATCTTGATCCGGAAGAAGCCGATGCGCGGGTGGTTGCTCAAATCCTCCACGCCCGCGACGTGCCAGAGGGCCAAAAATTACTCCTGAGCCATGACATCAACCCGATCGCGATGGCGTCGCGGCATGGCCTCAAATGTCGCAAGCTGCCGGATGCTTGGTTGATGGAACCCGAGCCAAGCCCGAGCGAGAAGGAAATGGCGCGTCTCAAGGCGCGGGTGAAGGTTCTGGAATCGGCGGAACCGGACCTCACGCCGACACTCACCTTCGGCGTGAATCCACCCGTGCGGATTTTTCGCGTCGGAAGATTGTCGGACGACCAGCAAAAGGCCGTCGCCTCACTGGTTCTCGCCGGAAACCGGCGAGTTATCCAGCGACATTCATCGTTCCCAAGAATCGGTCTCGATTTCGAGTACGACTCTAGCTACGACGACAAATACGACACCTACCGGATGAAAACGGTTCCCAAATACGCTGCCTCAGCGCATCGGTTTTTCGAGGTGCACTATGGGCAGGTGCCGTTCACCTTTGAACTGAGCAATAAAGGACACCGGCAAGCGGAAAGCTTGGTATTAACCTTGCGGGCGACCGGCGGTACGCTTCACGATCGCTTCACACTCTATCCGCTGTTCGGGCCGATCGCGCCACGTCCTCAGCCACATAGGCTTCCAGGACAACTCTTTGACCCGCGAGACTTGCGAACGCGGATCACCGGGCGACACGAGATTGATTTTGCCATCGGCCCTGACCGGGGCGACACAATTGAAGTCCATTGCGCGGATTTCCGGCACGGACGGAGTTGGACGTTCAATGGCATCGCCACGATCGATCCGCGTGCGGAGGGCCCCTTCCTGATCGATGCTTGCGTCACGGCCGGCAACATGCGCGGGAAGATCGAACGGAGTTACATGCTGGCGCGCGAGGTCGAGGATGTGACGCTTGGCTCATTGGTAGATCTCGGTACGAAGGCTTACCGCATTCCGATTCCGATGGCCGAGCTGTTCAAAGCGGAAAGCAACGCGATGAACAAAGACTGGTTTGAATTCGTCAGGATCGACGACATGCCGGAAGAGGATATCGACGAGGACGAGTAACATCAGGACCTTCGACTTCTGGATATCAGGACCCCAAAAAAGCGGCGCGCTGCGTCCTCTCGGTGCCCGATGGCAACGGCGGCTCAGCGCCCCCATGTCGGACGTTGAGGTCAGTTTTGCTCCGGCCTGAAAGCAGACATTGTCGGCGCCGACGCGGGGCTGCGCCGCGATAGCCGGGTCGGGGGCTCGGGATATTCGGCCCGTGTCGTGGCCTTCGAACTGAGACGGTGGGCGCCATGGATGGCTGCGTTGATCCTACAGAATGCCAAGTCGCGGGCCTTTCCGCTTGACCTTGTTCGGAGGATCGGTTGCACCTAGTTTGCCGGCGGAGGACGCGGCGATTGATGCGACTGATGACATCGATAAGACCGACGGCGACGGGTTTTTTGGTGATGCGGCGGCGGGCTGCCGGTACGCCTTTTGGGGAGTGATGGTTCCGTGAACCAAGTGCCGCCGGAGCTGGCCGACAGTTTTGACACGTTGCGAAAGCTGTGGTTCAGCCAGTTTCCCAAGCGGGCCAATGGCGGCTGGTGGGCGCTTAGCGGATTTTCAATTCAGGCAACGGTGGCACTCGAGCGTTTCGTGCGTGCGTTCCTGATCAACGGGGAGGTCCCAGCCGTTGAAATCGAATCGCTCAGCGACTTCCTAGTCTGCGGTGACAAGTTAAGCCTGACACAAGTCAAACGCACCCTGACAGCCAAGACCCTCGCAGTCGCCTTGAAGGAGGCGTACGAAATCATTTCGCTCTGTTCGCCCGCGATGGTGGACCGAATTGAGTTCCAGATTGTCTGTGAAGGGTGCGACCCCGGCCTGACTGTTCAGGGCTTAGGCGCGGATAGCATTTTCGGTACAGGCGAACGCTACGATAAAGATCGTCTCGCCCTCGTGCGCCGTTTGTTCGTCAAGGGTGAACCGATCCGAATTATGTCGAACCCGGGACTCTCTCTTCGTCGCACGCTTCTTATGGGCGGCGTGCTTGAGGCCGATCGAGTGGCTCGAGGGGCGCTTGGGGATATTTTCGATGCTTTTGATGGTCGAGACCCCGATAGAGTTCGAACCGCGCTTCACAAAGTGATGTGCGACATCTTAGCGGCTTCTAAATCGGAACATCGAGTGCCGGGTCGGCTGTTAACGGCGCACGAGTTCCTGCCACGTCCCAATGCGATCAACGCCCTATTCACTCGCCCTCGTCCGCGGCTCGACGATCTGGTGGGAGGACGCTTTCGCGTTAGGCCACAACAGCTTGCCAACATTGTCGCCGCCGCTCATGCGTGGCTCGGCGCCCTGTGCGAAGCTTATGGCGCGGACGACCACCGACTCCCTGTTTTCTGGATCGATGGTCGCTCGGGCGATGGCAAGTCAATTCTATTGCTTCAGTTGGTCGAGGCGTTGGTGACCTCTGGCCGGCTGGCCTCGGTCACGGAACTGCTAGGGTTGGCGGAGTTCGAAGCCTGGCTTGCCAGCTGCGTGAGATGGTCCAGCGGGACACAACAAGCCGAGATTAGTTTCCTTGATGACCTGCCAGCCGAGATCGACCTCTTCGCTCTTGATAAGGTGGTGGACGACGGATTCTATCGTGGCACGCCCTACGTCGGTCTGATCACTTGCGGTACGGACGACCTCTATCGGATCTTTAGCACCTCTGAACGCCTCGCCCTAACGCGGTTTTCGCTGCCAGCGCCGGACGCCGCGGAATACGACGCGTTCCACCTATGGGCCGAAGTTCGGTTAGGGCGGCCGCTGGTTGATCCCGCTGTGAACCAGCCCAGCTTGGCGGCGTTCATGCTCGCTCTGACGATCGAAGAACAGCCGGAAACGAATAGCCAAATCTCGGCGAGATCCGAGGCGTTTGCAAGAGTTCGAAGCGTGGCGGCGGCGAACGCGCTGGGTTTCGCGGCGCCCGCCGAGCTGGTGACTCCGGCCGACGTGGCTAAGTTCGCCCAGTACTGGACCGACGTGGAGCTAAGCGCCCAAGAGCAAGAGGACGGTTTGCGGCTGGCGCACGCGGAAGTCATCTGGCCGATATATATCCGCGGCATCAACCGAACGGACGTCGGCGGCGAATGGGGACGCGACCTGGCTCGCGTTCTCGCAGCGCAGCTTAGGGCCGCGCGCAAGAACGCCGCCCGGGGCCTGCTCGGCGCCCTGCTGAACAACAGAATGATCGTGGCCATGCTTGGCAAGGCCGGTCAGGCGGACACAACCGCCGACATCTTCAACGCCGCGTACGAGGAAGTGACGCGGCTTTGCACGCACACACAGGCGGCGCCACTTTTTCGACTTTGGCTGGCCGCGAACGCTTCAAAGAGACTGACCGCGGTGACTACGGCCGAGCTAAGAGCCCAGGGGCGCGCCCTTCTCTCCGCGCCAGGCGTCGCTGCCCAGGATCGCGCGGAAATCGCCGTGTCGCTGCTTGAGGGCAAAACAGCGGACGCCGCGTCACTGTCGGCGGCGGCGTTCCTGCGGGGAGCTCAGCCGGAGCCGATCATACTGCGGTTTGTTTCCAAGGAACTGGGCCGCGGCGTGAAGTCCCTCCACGGCGCCCTCGTGCTCGAATGGCTTCGAAGACATCTCAGCTCAAGGGCAGTCGGCGAAGTTCTTGCCTCATCGCTGGCATCGACGGCGACGCCCAAGCTGGTTGAGTATGCATACGCCTTCATTGAACGATTTGTGACCGATCCTGTCAGTGGGCCGGTGCTGTGGTCACTCAGTCGCATACCCAGGGGCCGAGGATTCGACCGCCTCCAAGACCGTTGGCTGTCCACCGCCGCCGATCCTGCTACCGCGGCTCGGATCTACAACGCCGAGCTGGGGAGCGGCCAGCGGCGGCGCTTTGTGGAGCGGGCCAAGGCCTTTATGATGCAACACCCGGGCATTCGTGGCGAACACGAGGTGTTGGCTCGGCTGCTTCATCTCAAGGGGGACGATCCCGTCATCACCGGCCTCGCGCATCGATTTCTTGACCAACATGCTGGTTCAAGCCTGGCGAACCCGCTGCTGGCCGAATTGCTGCGATTTGAACCGCTCGCCGCGACGGATCTCGGCCGCGTCTTACACCATATCGACTTGGAAGTTGTTGGGGCCGGGCACCTCTTCGCGATGGTGGCCATCATACTTCAAGGATACGACGCGGCGACGCGTCGGGTCCTGCGGCTCGAGCTCTCACCCGCCGAAGCCATGATATTCGACAAAGCGATGCGCTGGAAAATCCCGCGTGCGCTCAGCCCACCCTTGGCTGGGCTTGCCGCGCGGGCAGATCGCAAACCAGGCGCCTCCACTTCATGAGTGTGTTGTTTGGCGCGACGTTGTTCTTCAAGCGGAGGAGCGGCGAAATAAAATTCAGTTGTTCAAAGCGTAATTCTTCCTAAGCTGCTCGTATGAGGCGATCCGAGGACGAAATAAATCTGACGGCGACGGATCTGGTTGGCCATTTGAACTGCCGCCATCTAACAGCGCTTGACCTCGCTGTCGCGCAAGGCGCGCTGGCCAAGCCATCGACCTATGATCCGTTTCTTGACATCCTGAGGGAGCGAGGCGCGCTGCATGAGCAAGCGTATGTCGATCATTTGAAAGCCTCGGACCTCGACGCGGTGCGCATCGATGGTGTTGATATCACGGCCGCGTCGGCCGCGCGGACGCTCGAGGCGATGCGGGCTGGTACGCCCGTTATCGTCCAGGGCGCTCTGGCGAACGGACGGTGGAGCGGCAGGGTGGACGTGCTGCTGCGCGTCGAGACGCCATCCGCGCTCGGCTCCTGGTCTTACGAGGCGGTCGATACCAAGTTGGCGCGCGAGACCAAGGGTGGCACCGTGCTCCAGCTTTGCCTCTATTCGGATCTGCTCGCCCGTGCGCAAGGCTCGAGCCCCGAGTTCATGCACGTGGTTCCGCCATGGGCGGATTTTCAGCCGGAGCGCTATCGCTTCGCTGACTACGGCGCGTTCTTCCGCCGGGCCAAATCCGGACTTGAACTCACAGTCGACGCCGCCGGCGACTTGAATACCTATCCCGACCCAAACAGCCACTGCGAAGTTTGTCGCTGGAGCAAGCAATGCGACGGGCGGCGCCGAGCCGACGATCACCTGAGCCTCGTCGCCGGCATCTCCAAGGTTCAGATAAACGAGCTGAAAAGCCAAGGCGTCGAGGCGATGCGATCGCTAGCCGGCATGCCGCTGCCCTTGCAATGGAAACCCGAACGCGGCTCGGCCCATTCCTATGAACGTGTTCGCGAACAAGCGCGTTTGCAAATCGCGGCGAGAGACAGCGGAGTTCTCGGCTTCGAGCTCTTGCCCGCCGAACCAGGTTTTGGCCTGTCCTGTCTTCCGGAGCCGTCGGATGGCGATGTCTTCCTCGACCTGGAAGGCGATCCCTTCGTCGGCGAGCACGGGCTTGAGTACCTGTTTGGCTATTGGTTTCGCGACGCCGCCGGCGGGTGGAGTTACGTCGGCGACTGGGCCTTCTCCCGCGACGGTGAAAAGCAGGTTTTCGAGGCTTTCATCGACTTCGTGTCGCGACGTCGGGAGGCCCATCCGGACCTGCATGTTTACCACTACGCGCCCTACGAGCCGGGGGCCTTGAAGCGCCTGATGGGGCGCTATGCGACGCGGGAGGAAGAATTCGACAACATGCTGCGCTCGAAGCTGTTCGTCGACCTATATGGCGTTGTCCGAAACGGCCTTCGTGCCAGCGTCGAGAGCTATTCGATCAAGAAGCTGGAGCCGCTTTATGGATTTAAACGCGAAATGGCTCTTCCCGACGCCAATGTCGCGTTTCTCAGTCTGCAATCGAGCCTTGAACTTGGACACCCCGACCAAATTCGCGAACAAGACAGATCCGTGGTCGAGAGCTACAACCGCGATGACTGTGTGTCGACGCAGTGTTTACGGGACTGGCTGGAAGCGCTCCGCTCGCAGGCAATCGGGGCTGGAGCGAGTATTGCCCGACCTCAACCCGAAGGCGAAGTTGCCAGAGAAAACGTCACGGCATGGCTGGCAAGGATCGGCCCGCTGATCGAACGTTTGACGGCGGACGTCCCCGCCGATCCGCGGGCACGAGACGCCGACCAGCAGGCGCGCTGGATACTCGCCAACATTCTCGATTGGCATCGGCGCGAGGCAAAGGCCATGTGGTGGGAGTTCTTCCGGCTTCGCGACCTTTCGGCCGAGGAGCTGATGGATGAGCGCGGCGGTCTGTCGGACCTCACCTTCGTCGGCGAGGTCCCCGGTACGGGAAAGCTGCCGACGCACCGTTATTCCTTTATTCCGCAGGAAACGGACATTCGCGGGGAGGAAGACCTGCACAATGTCGGCGGCGATAAGATCGGGACGACCGTGGCGGTGTCGCAGCGCAACCGTACGATCGATATCAAGAAGACGGCAAAGTCCGTCGATATTCACCCGCGGGCGATCTACGGCTCGAAGAGTTTCGGTTCCGATGAACAGGCCAATTCGCTGGTGCGTATCGGCGAGTATGTCGCGGATCATGGGCTGGCTGGCGATGGGGCATTTTGTGCGGCGCGCGATCTGTTGCTGCGCCTGGCGCCTCGGCTGCGGGGGCAACCTATCAAGATCGACGGGGAGACCAGCTTGGCCGCTGCGACACGGGTTGCCGCGTTGTTCGATGGCGGCGTCTTTCCCATACAAGGCCCCCCAGGAACCGGAAAATCGTTCACTGGCGCGCGCATGGTGTGCACTCTTGCTCGCGAAAATAAGACTGTCGGGATCACCGCCAACAGCCACAAGGTCATCCGAAACCTGGTCGACAAGGTCATCGAGGCGGCCGACGACCTAGACGTCGATCTGACCTGCGTCGTGAAGGCGAAAGAGACGGAATCCGATCAGCACCGGCTGGTTTTCGCGAAGGGAAACGCCGACGTGTACAAAGCGCTGGCGGGGGCCTGTAAGGTCGCCGGTGGGACGAGTTTTCTCTGGTCACGGGCCGACGCGTTCGCATCAGTCGACGTTCTCGTCGTGGACGAAGCCGCACAGATGTCGCTAGCGAACGTGCTGGCGGTTTCGCAGGCAGCCCATACCGTTGTTTTGCTTGGCGACCCGCAGCAGCTCGATCAACCGATGCAGGGGAGTCATCCTGAAGGAACCGACGTGTCAGCGCTAAATCATATCCTTGGTGGCGGAAAAACGATCGCGGCCGGCCAGGGCCTCTTTCTGGAAGAGACCTGGCGGCTGCATCCGGATCTCTGCGCATTCACTTCGGAACTGTTTTATGAGGGCAAGCTGCGTTCGAAGCCTGGCCTTGAGGGCCAAATCATCTCGAGTGGTCCAATCGACGGTTCTGGCCTTCGCTATCTACCTGTCGCCCACGGTGGTAATCAAAACTCCTCACCCGAGGAAGCCCACGCCATTCATCGCCTTGTCGATCATGTGTTGCTGTCAGATACACGTTGGACCAATCGGGATGGAAAAGAAGCGGCCATCAGCCTCGAAGATATCCTGATCATCGCTCCCTATAACGCGCAGGTTTTCGAAATTCAGCAGCGCCTGCCCGACGCCAGGGTCGGTACGGTTGACAAATTTCAGGGACAGGAGGCACCGATCGCCATCTATTCGATGGCTTCGTCAACGCACGCGGATGCTCCGCGAGGCATGGAATTCCTCTACAGCCTCGACCGCTTCAACGTCGCAACGTCTAGGGCCAAGTGCCTGTCGATCCTCGTCGCGTCACCGCAGGTATTCGAAGCCGAGTGCAAGACGCCACGACAAATCCGGCTTGCCAACGCGTTTTGCAGATATCTCGAAATATGCTCGGAAATCCAATTGCCAATGACCCGTCAGCTTTGACTCGTTGTTAGATAAGATAGGGAATGCAACTCAGCAACGTGCCGCTTTTGCCCATTCTTATGCGAGTTCAGTTTTCATCCACCATGCTCCCGCCGTAGTGTAGTCGCTGTTTTGAGGTCTTGCATCATGTACGATAGAAGCTACAGCCTACCAAATTGGTACCGCGGCTTGATGTTTTTATTAAGATAGTTTCCCTTTGAGTCTGCCTGCATTAGCTCCTGGTGTACCCATTCTTCGACCGAGTAGTAGACATATGTCTCTCCCGACTTCAGAAAACGGATGTGCAACTCTTGGGTAGCGTCATCGTACCCAATCGCTTCAACGTTTTTTGAATCCACAAAAACCATGTCAGGCATCTGAATCCCCCTCTGCTTTCGTCGCCTCATCCTCGGTCGACGTGGTCTGCCTACGCCACATGCTTAGCGCCTTTGTATACAGCTTTCCCTCTGGTCGCGGGACGACCTGCCAGGCCTCTGGTAGCTTTGGGTCGTCTCCCATCGGCTTGTGCATAGCTTTACGAACACGAACCCTCGAAGGTATGGGCATTACTTCGCCAACAAAGATGCCCTCACCGGTCCTCAGGGAAGACAACTGATCTACCAGCCCCCCAAGGTCGTCGGGAACCGCGGCCCCAACCTTGCTTCTGTCAGACGCGTTTGTAAGCCTGAGTGCAATTAGCGAACCGCACTGACTCAGCACCGCACTGTCAACCTCCGACGGACGTTGAGTCACGAGCATGAGCCCGGTTCCATACTTGCGACCCTCTTTTGCAATTGTCGACAACGTGCGGTGAGCGGCACTGCCACTCCCTTCTGGGACAAAGCGATGGGCTTCATCGATGACAATTAGCAGCGGCTGTTGTCTGCCTCCCATTGCCAGGTCCTGTGCCCAAAAGAGCAAATCATACACCACACGCAGCATCGTCCCGACGATGGTGGGCAAGACCTCGGAGGGCAGTTCAGACACGTCAAAGACGCTTACGGGTCTCTCGTGCCCGATCCATTCCCTGACGAGACTGTCTAGGTCCTTGTTGACCTCCCCGGTCGTTGCTACAGCGTAGTCTCCCGGCTCGAAAAGGAACGAAAATCGTCCGTCCCGGAGCCGGATGCGCATGAAGTCCAACTGTCTCTCCAAGTTGCGCTTCTTGCCGTTCTTGTATGGAGCCGTATTGTAGGCGGACGCTGCGGGAAATTTGGCAGACTGCAACAGCTGCGCGTTTCCTGCGTCATCTGGCTCATACGCATCGGCCGGAAGTTGACTGTTCGTTTTGAAAGTCAGCCTTTCGAAGCGATCTAGGTCGAACCAAAGTTGCCTGATGCTAAAGGGAACAGGGGAGTCTGCCGTCAGCGTCTCGGGAGGTGGTGGGTTCGGGAGAAGTTTTGCCGATGCGACCTTCATGTCGAGAACTAGGTCTCGGATTGCTGCTTCATGGTTAGGCTGCACCCCACCCAGGGTCAGCTCAATCAGCTCAGAAAACGGCAGAGCCCAATAGGGCACGTAGAGGTGCTTTTCGCTTGCGGCTGTATCCGGTCGCACCCGAAACACGTACGCACGATCACCCAACGCTGAAGCGTACTCGCCGTGCGGGTCGATGACAACGATTCTCGCATTGGGGAAACTCCCAGACGAGGCGGCTTCGAGCAACACCGCTACCAGGTTGGACTTACCGGAGCCAGTCGAACCGACGATGGCACTGTGTCGGCTTACGAGTCCCGGAATACTTACGTCCGCGCTAATTCCTGAAGCGCCCGCTATCTGACCTACTGAAATGGTCCCCTTCTTACCTTGGGACCAACCATAGATGACTTCCAGATCATCCTTTGTAACCAAGTGCACTTCGTCACCCACAGTTGGGTACTGGCCGACACCTCGTTCAAACCGCTTCCCCATCGCCTCTCCGAACAACACAATGGTCATCCACCGAAAACCTGAGAGTTGAGAAGCTCCGTCGAGGTCGAGAGGTGTGTTGAGTGGCGGCTCTGGCACTCCGCCGGGGGCGGCATCAGCACCAATCTGCGTGCAAACCGCATATAGGTGAGTGTAACCCAGCGGGACACGCAGAAACCCGCCTATTTGGCCAATTCGATACGACTCGCCCGCAATCATCACCAATGTAGATCTAAGGTCGTCCCGCAGCCTTACTCGCACTACCGAGCCGCTAACCGACCCAACTTGGCCGATGTAGGTGGGTTCCGAAATGCCCATTGACTTTCTACTCCGTCATGTTCTGCAAGAACTTGCAGAACACGCTGAAATCGCCGATTTTCATGGAGACAGCGGAGGCCGGTGCGCCTGCGGTGGCGCCCGGCGTCGCAATGAAAGCCCCATCCTCAGAACTGGTTGCGCCGTCCTTGCGCCAAGGGCCCTGCCGCCCCCCAATGCACCCCTGGTCGGGGCCAAGCACAAGCATATTAGGACGTTGCGCGGCGCGCTTGGCAAGGTCGCTTGTTACGGGTGGTTCACTGAACTGTAGGGCATATGCGTGCGCCCTGCTGCGGTTCTCCAGGGAACCAAACAGCAGGTTATTGATGTGCTCGTCCCCGAAGCTATAGCCCACACTCACCAGCAACGCGTCCTCTTGGTCAAGGAAACGGCCGAGACGGTCTGAAAAGGCGGAATAGGGCTGTTGCCTTGACTCGTCATACTTCTCGAAAGAGGGATAAATCATCTCGCCTGAGCCATCAGGCGTGGTGCGGATCACGCGCATCTTTCCGTCTTGGTCGACACGACGCCAGGTAACCGAACCGTGCATCTTCCACAGTCTTGCCCAGGCCGCGGCAGGTGCCGCTTCAGTCCGTCTAAGGCTGTCAGAGTTGAAGAAAGGCTGGTAGCTACCGACAAATCCATCAAACAAGGGCACACGCTCGGCTTCTAACGCGTGCTCAAGGAGGACATCGTAGTTCACGGTAAATATCTCTACGGGCGTGCGACGAACCGTTTTACTGAGCCATCGAGCGAAGAGCCTGTGCGGGGAATCCAGGGTAAGGGCTGTAAGTTCGGGGTTCACCACTCTCGCGATGGTCTTTCGGACGGACTCTTCCAACTGCTGTATCTCGCCGATTGTCAGGCCAACCAAAGTGTCGGACCCACCAATGGCGCCGAGCATCATTCGAAGCCGCGAAAGTATGTTCTCAACGTGTGGGATTTGGCCAAGAGCAGCGATATTTGCTTCAATGCGGCTCCAAGCATCGGCAAACTTTGGGCCTAAAGTAGCGACATCCGCCTTGCATATCTTGGTTAGGCCCGCCACGGCAGGAATAATTGGCTCCTTGGTGGCAGGGTCGGCCTTACTGGCGATCTGCACAGCACAGGACGTGCCCGCCCCAAAAAAAAATGCTACGGGCTTGTCATGTCGCGCGAGATGATCTCGCAGGTCTGAAAGGACCTTATGCGAGTCGTGTTCTACCGCCATCGAGACCCCTCTTCACACCGCAAACGCTGATTCGAGATTGGTATATACTCTCTGAGCTGCAGTGGGTATTTGACTTCGCGTCAGAGGCTCAAGATTTCGCTAATATTTGCCGATAACTTGAAATCCTCGGCGCCCTGCCAATCTTCCAGCGCGGCACAATATGTTGTCCGGCGGTATGCATTCGCCCTGCGAAGGCGGACATTAAGAAGCCGACCTAAACTGCGCAGAATCGAGCATTGTCGACGGCCACCACCACGCTTTTATTCACAATTTGCCAACGCGTTGACGCCTCATCTCGCTATGGAGAATGACCGCTTCTGACCCCCAAGACGACGCGTGGGAAGAGCGTTCGGCTGCCATGGCGCGATTGAAGCTGATCCGAGCATCAGGTCACCGAAGACCAAAAGGGGCCGCCTTCCTGCCCTCTCGCCGCCCCGCATTGAGTTTGAATCGGCCGGACGACCGGTGATCACATTCATCCGGGAAGTCGGCCGGCCTTGCGAAGTTTCTGGCGCAGCACGGCAAGGGCGGCGTTCGCTGCCGCATCCATGTCATCGTAGCGTCGCGTGGCCCATGTCACCTCAGTGTCGCCGGCTAGTCTAGGTGGTATAGCCCGCTCCACGTACCGTCAGGGCGTCGAAAAATCTGGACGCGGTCGTTTCTGCGGGGTCGTGAACCGTTGCCCTGGGCGTCTCCCGCCAGACCGGATGCTCCAATTCGGAGGCGATTCGCTCGGCTCGCGCCTGAGCCAGCAAATCCTTCAGGCGGTCCTTGGCAGTGCTTATGGCCAATTCGACTTCAGCCAGAACGTCGGAATGCTCGATGTGCTCTAGGACGTAGTCATGATCCTTCGCATCCTTCTCGGCTTCGCGAACGCGACGGGCGAACAACTTTGCGCAGCCGCTCCGGCGTCGGGATCACCAGCAACGACATCTGATCGTGACTCTTCGTTCCAACATCGATCTGACCGAGTTGGGTCCGAGCTTTGATCAGTGCCTTCTCACGGCGCGCCGCACGCTCCGCCGCTCGCTTGCGGTCGTCGTCGCGTTCCCTAGCGGCGGCAAGGTTGCCTTCCATGTGACCCGCGCAGTACAGCTAGCCTCAAGCTCAAGGCCTGCCGGATGCCGCATGACATGGACGAAGCGAATTTGGATCGCCTCGCACATTTCGCAGAACTTGTGAAGGTCTTTGGACATATGCGCAGGACCAGCCGCTCTTCGGAACGTCCGGGTCCAACCACTTGCCGCAGCCACGCGCTACGAGCTCCTGTTCGGGCTGGATCATGTGTTTGCCCCCCTATCGATTTATACCACAAGCTGCTCAAGCTATGGCGAAACTCGAGTTGGCACGCCAACACGGTGGCTCGTCAGTTTCATGCACCGGTGGTCAACCAAGTTTCCGCATCACCAGCTTCTCGCCAAAGCACGACGAGCGGGTATGACCCGCCAATTCAGAGCCAACTGCCGATCCGTAGAAAGTCAGCTATCTCGTTTTGCAAGCCAAAAGCCGACTTTCTCCTCGCGGCCCCAAAGTAGCCGGTCGGCAACGCGCCTCTGTCCGCCGTGATGATAGTTTCGCTACGATTTCATGATGACGTTGCAGTCGATCTCGAAACCTGCTGCCGCGAGTTCACGACTCAACGCCTGTTTCCACGCGCCCCCTGTCGTGTAGGGTTCGTGCACCACGCCTTGAAGATCTGATGGTATCTCGATCTGACCCTCCACAAGGGCCATGATTCGGCTTCGGCCCAATCTGCAAACGAAATAGCCCAGTTCAAAAATAACGTTCTGGCGTGCACGCGGCTGGGACGGTTTCGCCTTGGTGTTACCCTCGTCGCCAGGGGTCAGCACCACGAC
Organism: Mesorhizobium onobrychidis; assembly: GCF_024707545.1. Classification (NCBI taxonomy): domain Bacteria; kingdom Pseudomonadati; phylum Pseudomonadota; class Alphaproteobacteria; order Hyphomicrobiales; family Phyllobacteriaceae; genus Mesorhizobium; species Mesorhizobium onobrychidis. Next base: position 7,193,421 of record NZ_CP062229.1, on the reverse strand, counting down.
AGCGTAGCCAACGTCTCCATGAGCTTCGAACTTCTCGATGATTGTGCGACCTTGGTTGGCTTGTTCCATGAGGATGATTGCCTCGAACCCAGCTTCTCCAAGAATCGGGCTACTGCCTCGCGGGCGCCGTCCTGATGCCCATGAACGACAAAGACTTTGCGGGCGGCTGGCTTTGTTTTCGCGGGTATTTTGACGGCCTCCTCGATGTGGAGGGTCCGCATGACGTGATCTCAGTCGCGAACTTGTCGACCAAGCTGATGACGGTCCCGAGCTCGGCGTCATGATCCGCGGGCTATTCCAGCGTTGCCGAACCGACCTTCCCGCCCTGAGTCTCTTCGCCGGCTTTCAACCACGCGGCCAAATCGACGCCTTCGGTAAGTTGCTGCGTGACGCTTTCAACCTCGGCGTCATGCAGTTGGCGCGACAGTTTCTTTATGTGCCGGTCGAAGGAATTCGACTCGGCCCAACGGAGGTCATTGATCGTGTTCTCGATCTGCCTGAGGAGTGCCGGCAACTTCTCAGTCTGCATTGGTTTGTCCTCGTCTTTCTGATCGGCTCGCGCCTGAGACGCACGTTCAGGGATCTGCTCCCGGTAGCTTTCTTTCATCTGATCGGCGAGATTCTCGATGATCTCGTTGCCTCAATAAGGGATCAAGACGCGGTCGACCGAGTTCTCCATCTGGCTGACCGCCGCGAGGACACTGCCGGGCTCGTTGGAGTCAAACCGCAATGTGACGAGATCACCGTCGAGCGCGCAACGCTCGCTGAGCGTCCTTGAGTTGCTTCTGCAATTTATCGAGGCCGCTGGTCTTGAACGCCATGTTGCACCCGCGTTAGTATTTGGATTTATACATCGCCAGCGGGCGAACAGATATGGTGGCCCTCGGGTGGCGCTTGTCCACAGGGTAGCCGGGCAGGCTCGAATCAGGCGAGCGCTGTTGCCGCGTGGTGCTTCCGACCTTTCGTTCGCGCTGCGATTCAGATCGCAACGCGTTACGCTTGTTAAGGCGCAAACGTATCTTCAGGTGCCCACTTTGGAGGGCGCCGGGAGCTGGCCCCCGGGCAGCCAGCATCACTCTACCGCGACGCTCATCCTCAGGCGCTCCATCTCCTGGAGCGCGCGGCGGTATTCGACCGGCATGATCTTCCGGAATTTCGGCCGGAAAGTCGCCCAGTTGTCGAGGATCTCGCGGCCGCGCACCGAACCTGTGTAATGGACGTGGTTCGAGATCAGCTGATAGAGCCGCTCCTCATCGTGGCTGGTCATGTCGCCGGACACGTCGACGCGGCCTTTGTGGTCGAGGTCGCCGCCATGATGGAGCAGTTTCTCCATCAGGTCGTCTTCTTCGGGAACGGGTTCCAGTTCGACCATCGCCATGTTGCAGCGCTCGGCGAAATCACCCACCTCGTCGAGCACATAGGCGACGCCGCCCGACATGCCGGCGGCGAAGTTGCGGCCGGTCTGGCCGATGACGACGACAATGCCGCCGGTCATGTACTCGCAGCCATGGTCGCCAACACCTTCGACGACGGCGGCGACGCCCGAATTGCGAACCGCAAAACGCTCGCCGGCGACGCCGCAGAAATAGGCCTCGCCCTCGGTCGCGCCGTAAAGCACCGTGTTTCCGACGATGATCGACTCCGCTGCGACGATCTTCGTGTTCTCAGGCGGGCGAATGACGATGCGTCCGCCCGACAGGCCCTTACCGACGTAGTCGTTGGCGGCACCGACCAGCTCGAACGAAACCCCACGCGCCAGGAAGGCGCCGAAGGACTGGCCGGCGGTGCCGGTGAGCTTGACCGAGATCGTGTCCTCGCGCAGGCCCTTGTGCCTGAAGCGCTTTGCCACTTCGCCCGACAGCATGGCGCCGGTCGAACGGTCGACATTGCGGATCGGCAGCTCGATGCTGACCGGCTGCCTGGCTTCCAGCGCCGGCTTGGCCAACTCGATCAGCTTGCGGTCGAGCACGTCGTCGATCGGATGCTTCTGCCGCTCGGTCCAGTGCACCGCCTCATGCGGGGCATCCGGCTTGAAGAACATCTTGCTGAAATCGAGCCCGCGCGCCTTCCAGTGCTGGATCAGCGCCCGCTTCTCCAGGAGTTCGGTGTCGCCGATGATCTGGTCGAGATGGGTGTAGCCCATCTCGGCGAGCAACGCCCGGACCTCTTCCGCCACATAGAAGAAGAAGTTGATGACGTGTTCCGGCGTGCCCTTGAAGCGCTTGCGCAACACCGGATCCTGCGTCGCGACGCCGACCGGGCAGGTGTTGAGATGGCACTTGCGCATCATGATGCAGCCGGCCGCGATCAGCGGCGCGGTCGAGAAGCCGAATTCGTCGGCGCCAAGCAGCGCGCCGATGACGACGTCGCGGCCGGTACGCAGGCCGCCATCGACCTGCAGGGCAACGCGCGACCTGAGGCCGTTGAGCACCAGCGTCTGGTGCGTCTCGGCAAGGCCCATTTCCCACGGGCTGCCGGCGTGCTTGAGCGAGGTCAGCGGCGATGCGCCGGTGCCGCCGTCATAGCCGGAAATGGTGATGTGATCGGCGCGCGCCTTGGCGACGCCTGCCGCAACCGTGCCGACACCGACTTCAGAGACCAGCTTGACCGAGACATCGGCCGCCGGGTTGACGTTCTTGAGGTCGTAGATGAGCTGCGCCAGATCCTCGATCGAGTAGATGTCGTGATGCGGCGGCGGCGAGATCAGGCCGACGCCGGGCGTCGAATGCCTGACTTTGGCAATGGTGGCATCGACCTTGTGACCGGGCAGCTGACCGCCCTCGCCAGGCTTCGCGCCTTGCGCGACCTTGATCTGCATCACATCGGAATTCACCAGATATTCCGCCGTCACGCCGAAACGCCCGGAAGCGACCTGCTTGATCGCCGAACGCTCGGGGTTCTTGCCGCCGTCCGGCAGCGGCAGGTAACGGTCGGCCTCTTCGCCGCCCTCGCCGGTGTTAGACTTGCCGCCGATCGTGTTCATGGCGCGGGCCAGCGTGGTGTGCGCTTCCCTGGAAATCGAGCCGAAGGACATCGCTCCGGTCGAGAACCGCTTGACGATATCGGCCGCCGACATGACCTCGTCGAGCGCGACCTTCTTGCGCCCGGTTTCGTCGGCCAGCCTGATCTTGAACAGACCGCGAATGCTCTGCGCCCGCGCCGTCTCGCTGTCGATCTGAGCGGAATAGTCCTTGAACGTCTGCCACGATCCCTGGCGCACGGCGTGCTGCAGGGTGGCCACCGCATCGGGCGACCAGATATGCGCTTCGCCGCGCATGCGGAACATGTATTCGCCGCCGACCTCGAGGCTGTTGCGCAGCACCGGGTCGTTGCCGAAGCCGTCGGCGTGGCGGCTGACCGTCTCGGCCGCGATCTCTTCCAGCCCGACGCCTTCGATCCGCGTCGCGGTGCCGGTGAAATATTTTTGCACGAAATCGGTCTTCAGCCCGATGATGTCGAAGATCTGCGCGCCGCAATAGGACTGGTAGGTCGAGATGCCCATCTTCGACATCACCTTGAGAATGCCCTTGCCGATCGACTTGATGTAGCGGGAGACGACCTCATTGGCGTCGACTTCGGCCGGCAGCTCGCCGCGCTTGTGCATGTCGAGCAGCGTGTCGAAGGCGAGATAGGGATTGATCGCCTCGGCGCCATAGCCCGCAAGGCAGCAGAAATGATGCACCTCGCGCGGTTCGCCGGACTCGACCACCAGCCCCACCGACGTGCGCAATCCCTTGCGGATCAGATGATGGTGGACCGCCGCCGTCGCCAGCAATGCCGGGATGGCGATGCGGTCCGGCCCGAGCTGGCGGTCGGACAGGATGATGATATTGTAGCCGCCGGCGACCGCCGCCTCGGCGCGCTCGCACAGCCGGTCGATGGCGCCCTGCATGCCGGCCGCGCCTTCGTTCGAAGCATAGGTGATGTCGATCGTCTTGGTGTCGAAACGGTCCTCGGTATGACCGATGGAGCGGATCTTCTCAAGATCGCCATTGGTCAGGATCGGCTGGCGCACTTCGAGCCGCTTGCGACGCGAATTGCCGACGAGGTCGAAGATGTTCGGCCTCGGCCCGATGAACGACACCAGGCTCATCACCAGTTCCTCGCGGATCGGGTCGATCGGCGGGTTGGTGACCTGGGCGAAATTCTGCTTGAAATAGGTGTAGAGCAGCTTCGATCTGTCCGACATCGCCGAAATCGGCGTGTCGGTGCCCATCGAGCCGACCGCTTCCTGGCCGGTGGTCGCCATCGGCGACATCAACAGCTTGGTGTCTTCCTGGGTAAAGCCGAACGCCTGCTGGCGATCGAGCAGGCTGACGTCCCTGCCCAGCGCCCGCGGCTCGACCGGCTTCAGGTCTTCGAGGATAAGCTGGGTGTTGGCGAGCCAGCTTTTGTAGGGATGCCTGGTCGCGATCTCCGACTTGATCTCCTCGTCGGAAACGATGCGGCCCTTCTCCAGGTCGATCAAAAGCATGCGGCCGGGCTGCAGCCGCCACTTCTTGACGATCCTTTCCTCCGGCACGGTGAACGCGCCGGCTTCCGAGGCCATGATGACGCGATCGTCGTCGGTGACGATGTAGCGGGCGGGGCGCAGCCCGTTGCGGTCGAGTGTGGCGCCGATCTGGCGGCCGTCGGTGAAGGCCACCGCCGCCGGCCCGTCCCACGGCTCCATCAGGGCGGCGTGGTATTCATAAAAGGCCTTGCGATCTTGATCCATCAGCTTGTTGCCGGCCCAGGCCTCAGGGATCAGAATCATCATGGAATGCACGAGCGAATAGCCGCCCTGGAACAGGAATTCGAGCGCATTGTCGAAGCAGGCCGTGTCCGACTGCCCCTCATAGGAGATCGGCCACAGCTTGGAGATGTTGTTGCCGAACAACTCCGAATCGACCGACGCCTGGCGCGCCGCCATCCAGTTGTTGTTGCCGCGCACCGTATTGATTTCGCCATTATGCGCGACCATGCGGTAAGGGTGCGCCAGCTTCCACGACGGGAAGGTGTTGGTCGAAAAACGCTGGTGGACGAGGATCAGCGCCGTTTCGAAGCGCGGATCGCTCAGATCCTTGTAATAGGCGCCGACCTGATAGGCCAGGAACATGCCCTTGTAGACGATCGTGCGCGCGGACAGCGAGACGCAGTAGGAACCGATGTCGCGATTGTCGTTCTCCGCGTAGATGCGGCCGGAGATCACCTTGCGCAGGAGATAAAGCCGCGCCTCATACTCTTCGTCGTCATCGATGTCGGGTAAACGCCCGATAAAGACCTGGCGGTGGTACGGCTCGGCGGCCGCAATGTCGGGCGCCTTGGACAGCGACGAACTGTCGACCGGCACATCGCGAAAGCCGATAAGCGGCAGGCCTTCCGATTGCGCCGACTCAGTGATGATCGCGTCGACATGCGCGCGCAACGCGGCGTCCTGCGGCATGAACCAGTGGCCGATGCCATACTGTCCGGCTGGCGGCAGTTCGATGCCCTGCCTGGCCATTTCCTCGCGAAAGAAACGGTCGGGAATCTGCACATGCACGCCAGCCCCGTCGCCCATCAGCGGGTCCGAGCCGACGGCCCCGCGATGCGTCAGGTTCTGCAGCATAGCCAAGCCGTCCTCGACGATCTGGTGCGACTTCACGCCTTTCATCTGCGCAATGAAGCCGACGCCGCAGGCATCATGTTCGTTACGCGGATTGTAGAGGCCGTGCTCAGCAGCGCGTTTGACGGCGACGGCTTTCATCTGCGCGGGGGCGGTCTGCTCCGTCGTCACAGGTGAAACGTGCATCATCGTCCTTCCTCCGTTCTTGCATCCGGCTTGGCTCCGCGCCAGAGAAAAGGGCGGCATCACTGCCGCCCTTCCGAGCTTGTTGAGCTGCGTGGACCTTAGAAATCCATACCACCCATGCCGCCCATGCCGCCCATGCCGCCGCCGCCCATGCCGCCTGGCATGCCGCCGCCAGCCGACTCCTTCTTCGGAGCCTCCGCGATCATGGCTTCGGTGGTGACCAGCAGGCCGGCGACCGAGGCCGCGTCCTGGAGAGCCGTGCGCACGACCTTGACCGGATCGACGATACCCATGGCGATCATGTCGCCATATTCGCCGGTCTGGGCGTTGAAGCCGAAGGTCGCGCCCGTGTTCTCAAGGATCTTGCCGGCAACGATCGATGCTTCCGCACCGGCGTTGGCCGCGATCTGACGGGCCGGAGCCTGCAGCGCGCGACGCACGATGGCGATGCCAGCGGTCTGGTCGGAGTTGGCGCCGACAGCCTTGATGCTCAGCGAAGCGCGCAGCAGTGCGACGCCGCCGCCGGGAACGATGCCTTCTTCGACGGCCGCGCGGGTCGCGTTGAGGGCATCATCGACGCGGTCCTTCTTTTCCTTGACTTCGATCTCGGTCGCACCGCCGACGCGGATGACGGCAACGCCGCCCGCCAGCTTGGCGAGACGTTCCTGCAGCTTCTCCTTGTCGTAGTCCGAGGTGGTCTCCTCGATCTGCTGCTTGATCTGGGCGACGCGGCCCTGGATCTCGGCCTTCTTGCCGGCACCATCGACGATGGTGGTGTTCTCCTTGGAGATAGACACCTTCTTGGCGCGGCCGAGCATGTTGAGGCCAACATTCTCGAGCTTGATGCCGAGGTCTTCGGAAATGACCTGGCCACCGGTGAGGATGGCGATGTCTTCCAGCATGGCCTTGCGGCGATCACCGAAGCCCGGCGCCTTGACGGCGGCGATCTTCAGGCCGCCACGCAGCTTGTTGACGACGAGCGTGGCCAGGGCCTCGCCTTCGACGTCTTCCGAGATGATGACCAGCGGCTTCGAGGTCTGCACGACAGCCTCGAGGATTGGCAGCATGGCCTGCAGGTTGGAGAGCTTCTTCTCGTGGAGAAGGATGTAGGCGTCTTCCAGATCCGCAACCATCTTGTCGGCGTTGGTGACGAAGTAGGGCGAGAGATAGCCGCGGTCGAACTGCATGCCTTCGACGACTTCGAGTTCGGTCTCGGCGGTCTTGGCTTCCTCGACCGTGATGACGCCCTCATTGCCGACCTTCTGCATCGCTTCGGCGATCATCGAGCCGACCGAAGCATCGCCATTGCCGGCGATGGTGCCGACCTGGGCAACCTCTTCCGAGGTCTTGATCTTCTTGGCGTTCTTGATCAGCGTCGCGACGACGTCGCTAACCGCGAGGTCGATGCCGCGCTTCAGGTCCATCGGGTTCATGCCGGCGGCAACCGCCTTGTGGCCTTCCTGGACGATCGACTGCGCCAGAACGGTCGCGGTCGTGGTGCCGTCGCCGGCGATGTCGTTGGTCTTCGAAGCAACTTCGCGGACCATCTGCGCGCCCATGTTCTCGAACTTGTCTTCAAGCTCGATTTCCTTGGCGACGGTGACGCCGTCCTTGGTGATGCGCGGTGCGCCGAACGACTTGTCGATGACGACGTTGCGGCCCTTGGGGCCGAGCGTGACCTTCACCGCGTCGGCGAGGATGTTGACGCCGCGCAGCATGCGCTCACGGGCATCGCGAGAGAATTTTACGTCCTTGGCCGGCATTTTTTACTCCTGGGCATTTCGCCCTAAATTGAGATTGGATGGTGCGGATGAAAGGTGGCGGCGTGTCAGCCGATGATGCCCATGATGTCGGATTCCTTCATGATCAGAAGGTCTTCGCCATTGAGCTTGACTTCGGTGCCCGACCACTTGCCGAACAGGATGCGGTCGCCGGCCTTGACGTCGAGCGGGACGAGCTTGCCGGCTTCGTCGCGGGCGCCGGAACCGATGGCGATGATCTCGCCTTCCTGCGGCTTTTCCTTCGCCGTATCCGGGATGATGATCCCGCCTGCGGTCTTGGATTCGGATTCGACCCGACGAACGACCACGCGGTCATGCAGCGGCCGGAAATTGGATTTTGCCATTTTGGATGTCCTGGTGCGGATGTTGAACGGTTCTCCGTTGCCGGAGCGTGCGAGTGCTATCGTGGCGCTGAGATAGGCGGTCGGCTGCCTCCCCGTCTTCCCTGTGGGAGCAGGTGGGTCGGTGGGCAGCGTCGAGCTGGCTAGTAACCTTCTTCATGTTCCAAGTCTTACTCCAGTGCCATTTTTGATGGTCCGGGAGGCCCGCGGCGGCAGTATGTTTTGGTGAGGTGATCAGGCACGTCTTCTCCTTGTCGGTCACGTGTTTGCGGATAACAGCGAGGCTGGGCTGGACGCCTGGGCCGGCCTATTTGCACAACCACGTCAGGGAAATGGACGAATTGGCCAGTAAGCCATTCCGACTATCGCCCCTTCTTTGGTTTCCTCCTTGGCCGCCCCTTTCACCTTTTGGGAGAATCCTTTTGCGGAGCCACACAGAGAGCGCCGTAACAAACCTTCTCACCCTTGTAGTTGGCCAGAGCCTGCAGCAACTCCGGTAGAAGGGACTGTTTCAGGTCGTCCGAGATAGGCTCCGGACCCTCCAGCGCTTTCAGTGCCTGCTCGACCAACTCGATGGCGCGATCTTTGCCGCTCTCATGATAGTACTGAGCGACCACCGGATAAGACAGGAACTTATAGCCGTCGCCTTGCGGCAGTGCCACGATGTGTTTGGACAGCTCTTCACCCATCGCGAAGCGCTCAGCAGACGGAAAGCCGGAATAATCAAAGCCCGGCGTGAAGAGTTGGAATAGCGCCCAATACATCCATCCCCAGGACTTTCTGTCGATCGCGTCGCGAACGAATTGGCGCATTACGGGCAAGCCGGCCTGCATGTCGCGCATATTGTGAAGCAACAGTTGCGCATGACGCACGCGGAAATTGAGGTTGTCCGGCATCAAGGTGATGCCCTCTTCGATTACCGAGAGCGCCGTCTTCCAATCCTCGGCCTCCATTGCCGGCCGAAATTTGTCGTATATGGGCTTGGTCAGCGCTTGTTCGCGCGCCATGGTTTCGCCTTCCGCGATCCGCTCCGCATCGGCGGATTTTGCCTGATCGCTGCTGCGCCAGCTGCCGTTAAGCACCTTCGGCAAGACCTCATCGAGTTCCGTCGGACCACCGATAAAGGCGATGTGACCATCTCGGTCGACCACGAACGAGGTCGGAATCCCGAAAGAAAAGCTGGGCTCCATCCAAAGCTTTTTCATTTCGCCTGTGGAGTCGAACGCGATCCGAAAGTTCAGATCCGTGAGCTTTTCGGTCAACCAAGCGTCCAACTTGCTTCGGGCCTCATCGGCCGTCGGAGCGCGTTCAGAAGCCGCGACTCCGACGATCTCAACGCCGCTGTCCTTGTATTTCTCCTGCAGCTGGATCAGATGGGGCATCGCGTCCACACAAGGGGCGCACCAAGTTGCCCAAAATTCGACGATGTACACTTTGCCGGGCTCGAAGCTGGTGAGGGGCTCGCCACGCAGCCAGGTTTCCGCTTGAATCGAAGGAGCCGGGGACTCGATCTGCAACACTACGTTGCTCTCCAAAGCTGTTGTCAAAGGTTGCGAGATTTTCTGCACGAGCTTATTTCCCTGTCATAGACGGCACCCGGTTCAGGGGAGAGAACATCCTCGTCTTGCTCCATTGCGTGCCGTCCTGCTCAAGGGTTGCAAGGGCCTTGCCAGCGGGCTCAGCGCGCGGTAAGTGCATGAATATGCTTTGAAAAACCTCTGCAGTGCCCCACATGGCCGGTTGTAATGAACCTGACATTTTTGCCAATGTTTGTTCTGAACCTGACATTTTGTCCGCCACTGTCAGGCTTTGGACACGCATTGCACGTGCTTAGGGCCGCCAGAAAAGCGTGGCCCGCCTTCGTGATCTCGGCATAGCTCTTGCGCTGGAAGTGAACCGCGCGCCGCGCCAACTCCAATTCGAGTGTGCTGAGCAGCGTCTCGCTGCTCGCCTGCGCCAAAGTGGTCTCGAAAAAATCGATCTCCTTCCGCCGATAGGCCTGCCGTTTGCTCTCAGCGTGCTGAACATAATCCGCAAATGGGGAGGTTCCGTCGGCGTTGAGCGCGAAATGCTCATGCACCGTGTCGGTCTGCGGATAGTAGAAATCGGGATGCAGATGGCGGACCGTACTGTCATCGTCCTCGACCGCGATTTGCCGCTCATACACCAGTCAGCGGTGGCGGTCTGCGCCTCGCCGCCCTTTCGCGCATCCTCGTAGCGGATGGTGACGCTTTCGTCGTCCTGGTCGATCTCCGTGACCTTCACGTTGTATTTGGTAAGGCTGCCGACTTCCCTCTCGAACGCCATCGCTATCATGTCCATGCCGCCGACCGGCTGCAGCATCGTGGTCTGGTAGTCATAGAGACTGCCAGTGCTAAGGCTGCTCCACAGGCCGGATTGCACGATATCGGAGAGCCCTATCGGCTGCGATGGCTTGGCCAGCGGCATCTGGCCGCCGCCCGGTTCAATATCAAAGCCTCGCCGCTCGCTGCTGTGAGTGCCAGCGACGTAAGCGTGGTTTTCGTCAAGCGCGCCCCAGCTCTGCAACGCTTCCAGCAGCTTCTCCCGGTCCTCCGTCGAGACCGCCTGGTCGAGTCCACCCTGCTTCGTTACCTTGGAAAGCAGCTGGGCGACATGGCCGTTGAAATCCGCGCTGACATGGCGGTAGCGCTGCGGCTTGCCTTCGAACGCCTTGACCGAATGCAAGTAGTCGTTGTGGTTCACCTGCACGAACGCCTCGAGTTTGACGCCGAGCCGCTTGCAGTAATCCAGCACGGCATGGTGATGGTAAGCGATACGCCACGGGCCGGGATTGATATCAAGACCCTCGTCGAACTTGCATTCCTGCTCTAAGCCGCCGAGTTCGGTGTAATTGTCGCCGCCACGCAGCGACCAGCAGCGACCGCCGGCTTTTCCCTGTACTCCAGAACCTGCACCTTGTAACCGACCTTGCTGAGCTCGTACGCAGCGACCATGCCGGCCAGTCCGCCGCCGAGTACGAGAACGGAAGCCCCTTTCGGATCGCCGTCCAGCTTGATCGGACCCTTGTAGGGCGACTCCTGCGCGAAGCCCAGGGTCGTCATGGCCTGATACATGGCCTCCGGAACTACTCTTTCAGGGGGATCGCAAGGACGAGAATAACCGGGCGGGGGCAGCGGGTCAGGGGTAGACCGGCCTCAGACGATTGTCTACCGGCCTGCCGACCGCCGGGCGTCGCTGTTAGCGATCACCCATCGATCGCGTGACGCCGAGCGCCGGATTTGCAAGAGATGGTTGCCGTGCTAGGGCGACGCTCCAGGTCGAAAGGAAAGAAGATGGGACAAGAGTATGCCCGTGAGAAATTCGTGATCGCCATGTCCAGCCTGGTGTCGCCCGGCGACATCCGCAAACGGCTGGAAGGCGCGTACATGTCATTCCACCCTGTCCGAGCAAGCACTTAACAGTCATGAAATGGCAGCGCGGTACAAGAGATCATGTCGCGGCTTACCGCCGTGAAGGCGAGCAATCCGCAGCAGGGTCATCTGCATGCCACGCTCGATCAGATGACCGGGGAAAAAGCTGGGGAGATGGCCGAACTGATGTGGAATTTGATCTGCGGTCTGCTGACGTCACCCACTAGCCCGCTTGGGTCCACTAAGTTCCGGCAGATCATCTCTGACTGCGGACACTGTTTGTCCTCTTCCCCGGAATCGAGCCGCCGTCGCGGGTTTTTCGCGGCCGTGGCCGCCTCGCTGTCTGCTGTGCGCCTGACGAAGCGCGCAGCAGATGAGAAACCCTGCGTGCGTCGCGCTGGCGCTGATGGTGCAGCCGGAGATACGGCTGCTCGAGGAGCCATGACCGAGATTTCATTACAGGAAGAACTGGCGCGCATCTGAGCGAGAAAAACTCATCCTGGTGGACAAGGGCGTGCCAGCCGGCGCGGGCGTTTCGCGCCTCCAGCGCGGCAATCAACCCTGTGAATCAGGCTTGTCTATATAGCGAAAGTTCGACAAAAAGTCGCTCCGACTCGGATCGGGAGAAGGGAGCGGATATGGTCTTTCGATTGAAAGAGCGACTTGGCAAGAAACTTGAGGAAGAAGTGCAATTCTTCAAATGTTGGCAGAAGGATAAGAAAGGTGTGGGCGCACTCATGCCCACGTCGATCCATGCGGCGCGCCGCATGGCTAGTGTGGTCAACCCGCATTCTGGATTGCCGGTTTTGGAGCTTGGTGCCGGGACTGGTGTCATCACCAGGGCCATCCTGGAAAGAGGCATCAAACCGCATCGGTTGACTTCGGTCGAATATTCCAAGGATTTCTATGATGGCCTGGTGCGACGCTTTCCGGGAGTGGATTTCCGCTTGGGCGATGCGTTTGCCCTGGGAGAAATTCTTGGGGAGCGCCGGGGAAAGTTCGATTGTGTCATAAGCGCAGTGCCGATGTTGAGCTTTCCGATGCAACAGCGCCTCACACTGCTCGAGGATTTGCTTGCACGAATCCCCGCCGGGCGACCTGTGATCCAAATCACCTACGGTCTTCTGTCACCGGTGCTCAAAATGCCCGACCGTTACATCGTTTCTCACTACGATTTCGTCATTCGCAATGTTCCCCCCGCACAACTCTGGACCTATCGACGAGCAGTGTGAAACCCCAGGGGACGCGAGCGACAGGTGGCTTTCGGAATTCTTGTACAGGACTGCAAAGCCGGCTGAACTTGGTGATGGGGCCAGCCATTCGCGCCCTGGCGGGACCGCCTTCCATTCCGCATTTTCTGAGGCTCGATTTGATCGCAGCGGAGAGATGATGTTCGGCTACAAGCATTGAGAGCGACGAAGCTTCCGCTAACGCCTGTGTTTCTCCGGTATTTCGGAGATGCATTCCTCAAGACGCTCCAGGCAACTTCGCATTGCGAAGTTCATGTCCGGCTTCGAAACGTCGATGGCGTACTTGAGGTGTGGGCGCGATGAGGTCGCGCTCCAGTTCCGCAATGCGCGCACGCACCCGAAACGCTCGAGATTTAACTTCGGCTATTTTAGCGAAGACAAAGAGGGCTCATTGGAAAAAAGGCGGCGCTTGGAAGGACGAATGAAGCGATAGAAGGCCGTCCGTCCTATCGGTCATCTTCGGACCTGATGTCATGCGCAACCTGTTTATCTGCTTGAGGAGCGCTGAATCTGCAACGGTTTGGGCCGCGGACAAGCGAGACGCCGGCCAAGAGCGCAGTTGCGATCGAGGCATTGGGAGGCGGTTGGTGTGTGGGTAGTCAGGCCTGGCCTATCGCACTGATTGGCTCAGTGGCGCGCACTTTCGCAGCCATGGTGCCGCGGCACGTCGAATTGGGGTTGTCTGAGCAGTCGCTCGGCAAAGGCGAGGGCCTGCATCGACGGTTCTGTGATCGTGTGGCTGACGCCGCGGAGAAACCGCAGGCCTGTTTCTAGCCCGCTGAGCGCCGTCTACTTGCGGGCCAAAGCAGCGGAGAGATGATGTTCGGCTGCAAGTGTGCTTGGCGTGCAACTACTCTTGCGACAGGCTAAGCCCTGGAAAGGAGAATGGAATGTAGATCCTGAAACCTTTCGAAGCGATCCAGAGGGTTCGACCCCCTCCCGGCAAAGGCGCAGCACGCCAGCCGGAAGCGAGTCTTGCATGGGCGGCGGCAACATCGCTCGTGAAGCGTAGACAGCGGATGCTGAAGCCATGTGTCAGCCTCGAGATTATGTGCATGCGGAGGCCTTCGGCGTGGGTAGCCCGGGGGCAGCATCGTCGGAACCGCCAAGGGCGAGGTTCTGGCGGCTCGGCCGGGGTCTTGGAGCAAGGCAAAGGCATGGGATGGATCGCCAGGGAACCTGTGAGATCCCGCTTACGTCCACAAGCGAAGTACGCCGGAACAGGGACCGCCGGTTGACCATGGGTCCAGGCTCGATGAGCGTCCTCCACGCTCATCGGGAGCGCCTCGGCGAGCACGAACATGGGAGGCGCATGTGGGGCCTGTTACCGAAACTATAAGGGAGCAGGTATGCGTGAGCGGGAAGTCGTAGCGCCTTCATAGTAGCAGTGAAGACGGGGAACTGGGCTCACCGGGACCCGACGGAGCGAAGGGAGGCGTCATGTGTAGAGAACCGTTGACCTGAAACATGGGAGGGGGCTCTGAACCCCACAAACCTGTCTACGAACCGACAACGGATAGCCGAACTGGCGAGGACGAAACGGGGTGTGGCGCTGTGCTCGCTCCACCATGTCATCGATCTGGACTGGATGAAGGAGGCCTACCGGCTGACCCGCAAGGATGGTGCCCCTGGCATCGACGGCGTCACGGCGGCGGACTATGAGGTGAACCTGGAGACCAGACTTCTGGACCTCCTGGAGCGCATCAAGTCCGGCCGATATCGTGCGCCGCCGGTCCGGCGGGCCTATATACCCAAGGCGGATGGGTCGCAAAGGATGCTCGGCATTCCGACCTTCGAGGACAAGGTGGCGCAACGCGCCATTATGATGGTGCTGGAGACCGTCTATGAGGAGGATTTCTACCCCTGCTCATATGGGTTCCGACCGGGCCGCTCGGCCCATCAGGCGCTCCGCAATATGCAGAACGTGCTGTGGGCAAAGCGGCTCTATTGGGTGATCGATCTCGACATACAGAAATACTTCGACTCGATTCCGCACTCTCACCTCCGGGCGTTCCTCGACCAGCGAGTCACGGACGGCGTCATCCGACGGATGATCGATAAATGGCTGAACGCAGGAGCCGTCGAAGACGGTCTTCTGCACCGAACGGCCGAAGGATCCCCGCAAGGAGGCGTGGTCTCGCCCTGCCTCTCGAACATCTTCCTGCACCACGTGCTGGACGAATGGTTCGAGACCGAGGTGCGGCCGCGGCTCCGTGGGGGCTGTACCATTGCCCGCTACGCTGACGATGCGCTCATGGCGTTCGACAACATCGTCGACGCCCAGCGTGTCCTGGCAGTGCTGGACAAACGTCTTGGACGGTTCGGGCTTACGCTCCATCCCGACAAGACGCGTCTCGTCGACTTTCGCCCGCGAAGGACGGAGAGCACACGGCATCCGGAGACGGATGGCACCAAGTTCGACTTTCTCGGCCTGACCCACGTGTGGGGACGGTCGCGCAGAGGCAAGGACATGGTGATGCAAGTCACGGCCAAGGGCCGTTTTGCTCGTGCGCTGGCTGCGGTAAGTTACTGGTGCCGGAAACACCGGAACTGGTCGATCCGCGATCAGCATCGCCATCTCTCGTCCATGATGCGGGGCCACTTCGCCTACTATGGCGTCGGGGGAAATGCTCGGCGATTGCGATGGTTCGCCCACCAGGTCGTGAGGATATGGCGGAAATGGCTATCTCGGCGAGATCGTCAAAGCGTGTTCCGATGGAACCGCCTTAACGAAATCCTGAAACGCCATCCGCTGCCGCCAGCCAGGATTCTTCATTCGTTTGCCACCGTGAGCGAAACTCTACCATGAGGAACCGGATGCGGGAAAACTGCACGTCCGGGTCTGTGAGGGGTGGGGGCAGTAACGCCCCCACCTACTCGGCAATTCACCGGCTGGGGACTGTCAGGAATTCTGTGCGCGGGGAGCTGCCAGCGCGGTGCGTGCCGCAGTTCGACCACCTGCTTGCCGAGGTTCATTTTCCGGGTGCGACCCGAGGTCAAATAGACCGAGCGGATCGGAACCTGTGTCGTGAGGCCAAGGGTGTTGGCGGCCGCCGCACCGCTGGACACGATGACTTCGCCGCGCTGGCTGGCGAGCGCCTCGACCGCCTGTTCCACCGAAGGCGACCGCGTGCCAAACCGGCTCGTCACGGGACGCAGATAGACGCCGCGGTCAGCGCGGATCAGTTGGCCACGCTCCACCAGGCGCGACAACGCCTGATCCACCGCAGCCCGATTGCCGAGGTGAAGCAAGCTCTTCGCGGACACGGGCGTACCCTCGGGCAAACCGCCCGCATGCGCCAAAATCTGTTCGCTCAAGCGTTGCAATCGGCGGCTTGCTGTCGTCCGGCTAGATCAGCGGAGCCCCCGCATCGAGCAGGCCATAGCCATCAGGCGGCCGCGGCGCGGGGCCACGCGGTGCATGGTTTTCCCGTCGTTCAAGCAAGGTCCGCAAAAAAAGTCTTCGTTGGCACGTTCAGCATCGCCGAAATCTGGGAGCGCGATGGCGCACCCCACCAGTCGCACAAATTGAGATAGCCGAGATCGCTTGCGCTGTCACCGAATCCGATCGCTGGCCTATCTCCGGACTCCGAGCGGATTTTCTTCAAGAGGAACTCTACTGCCCGGCGCTTTGAAACCGGTGGGGGAATAAGCGCGAAGTTGTTTCCGTTGTGATGCCGTATCCAACCCGCATCGTCGAACTCAAATTTCAGTTCCGCCAGCCTCTTGCCATCACCGTTGTTTTCTTTGAAGACTGCGTATGTGGCCATCTCCATTTCTTCAACGATCCACGAACGAACAGACATTTTGCCAGCTGCGGCTCCTTGCCGACCTACTTCAAGTACCTTGTTCAGTGCCTCCCTGTGAGGGATCAGTTCCTTAGAAATGACATCGTGCCATTCCTTCAGATGCGCACCGTCCGGTTTAAGTATGACAGCGCCGTTGGCAACAATTGCATAGCTGTTGAACGCGATCTTGACGTTCCCGTAGGCCGTCGTGCCACGTGCCGTGACGGGAATGACTTGTGACGTACTCAGCAGCCAATCGATCATCGCAACCTGCCGCGGGGTCATCATGGAATGATGTCCGTTCGACGAGATCGCAGCTAGCGCCAGTTTATGCTGGCTGCCTTTCGGACACTTTGCGCGCGTTTGGAACAATGTGTCATCCAGATCGGCAAAGACGATTGGCTGCATGGCGTGATCTGCGAATTTGACGGGTTGATCAGGCACTGCACTCGATCCGTCATACATGTTTGGAATCCGTTTTCGTCAACTCGGAAAGATCCCGGGCAGATGCTTTGGTTTTGCGTTCACATCTATACCAACCGCTTCCCTCAAAGCGCCGGCCCCGCGCTCGATCTTGGTCGAATCGGTGCGGAAATTTGGCTCAAACGGCGATGTATTTGTAATCAACTTTTTCAAACCTTTCGGATCAAGGTAATGGCGCGATATGGCTGGATTTTTTTAGGAACGACTTGGAAGTGGACATTTTTCTCCCGAATCAAATGCCGCAGCGCTGCCAGCTCAGCGTCTTCACCGGAAGACAGGAGGACAATTTGAGGCATGCGGCGCAGAATCGCCCTCGTGGCTTCCGCAATTCCTGGCTTGATCCGATTGGTATTCTCAACGGCAAACTCTGCAGCAATTCGATTGATTGCCTGGCGAGATCGTCTCTGATGGCTTGAGCGGTCGTTGACCGTCCACTGCGCGAGATCAATATTTTGGTCCAATGCGGTGACGGCATGTGTCCATACACTGTCCACGAAAGCAGCTGAGATGTCGTGGGACATCAAGTGATCCCATCTGACTGTACCGTGAAAATCTTCCGGACCTGTGACCTTCTCGTTCAGTATCGAACGGCTGATCAGCCCGGACACGGTGCTTCCGAGTATTCCCGATGGAATGAGCCAGTCTTCACCCGACGCCGCAAGCCACGCCCGGCCACACGGGTCAGACAGAACCACCAGCCTTGGCGGTTGTGCAGAAAATGAAGGGAAGCTCCGTTCCAGCTCGGTGGCGATAGCGCCTTTGCCGGTCCAGCCATCAACAAACAGCAGGCCTTCAATGGGCCGTCGCTCAATGATGTGGCGCATTGCATTGCTGTCAATTCCGCGGTCCCGGATGACCGAAATGCCATAGTGTTGGACGTCCTTTCCCATGCGCGACAACGCACGCTTGAGGAGAACACCCAAAGGCACCCCCGCCCGAACGAGGCTCGCCAACGTGATCGGGCCTTTAATTTGATTTGAGATAGACCGCGCGAGAGCTGCTACCTCGCGTCCCATTCTCGCAGCGCCAACTGACATCGCTTCATAGAATATCGCCATGTAGCCGGCTTCGGGCACGCTTTCGAAAGAAATCATTTCCGAATAATGGCGTAGGCCAGACTGTATCGCCGCTTCCTTCGAAGCGTCGTCGATTGCCTCCAAAGTAACGAGCTTCAAAAGAAACGTGACGTCCGTACTGCGATACGTGCCAGAAATGAATTTACTTTGCGTCTTCAACAAAGTCTTCCCTTCTCCGCCACTTACCGGGCTTCAGGCGTACGACTGCAACACCACTGGCATGTTAGTATGATAAGGAGTCTCAATGAGAAAACACTTACTGGGGAATTACTACGGTTGCCCGTTCCAAGAAGTGCATAAGTATAGGACTTATCTCCGCTTCATTCGTCTCAGAGCACAGGAGAATTTTCACGTATTCTGACGGGGCGACATTGTACAGATAATTGAACACATGCCCGCCATAATTGTCCTCAAATGCGATTTTCTTTACAATTGCGTGACCCACTGAAATCGGTGATCGGGTAACCGATGAGTAATGGACGTCAGCTCCTTCCGTCTCCAATTTTTCCGCAAGCAGGAACGGCTGCCAAACGTTTTCTCCTGTACCAAGTACCAGCGTAGCGCCCGACGATGCCGCCTCACCATCCAGTTGAAGACGGTGCCGGGAGACACCCAGCCGAGCCCAGTCGATATCCTTGTCGGGCGAAATGACTTTACCCCTTTTTGTCTCAACAGACGGCACTTCCGGCGCGTCGATGTTCAAACCGTTTGCATCCCAGCGATACCGCCCGGAAAGGATTGACGCGCGATTCACGTTGGCTGCGATCATCTGTTCGGCAGCACCATCTGACCAATCCGTAAGGGTGACGAGCACCGTATTTCGAAGATTCGACCTGATGCTGGCAGGCAGAGCTGCGAACAGATTACCGAATGTTTTTCCGGTCGACGCTTCATCGTCAATTAATACAAGCGTCCGGGCGTTCTTGACTATCGAGACCAGGCCTGGCACGAGCGGCCAGTGTACGAGATGTCCTGTGGCGTGACTGTGCTCCTCCTGGAACTCGCAGATTAGGGGCAAACCTAGTGCGTGTCTGGTAGTGCAAATGTAAACGGTGTCGTCCCGGTCATATTGTTCTGAATATTGCTGGTGCACGCCCGCTCCCAGCCCGACAGCAGTTTCGGCCATGCCTATGAACAGGATTGGCCCTTCGAGATCGGGTGAAATTTGGTCGGCCAGAAGTTTGTACGTCTTTCGCATCAGCGAAGGCCGAACGGGACTGTGACGTCCAAGCAGCTTGGAAGCGAACAGGAAAGACCGTTTGGGATTGATGCGCTCCGCGAACCCGAACATTGCATCGGGGGGCATTAGGCTGCGATCGATTTCAACCGATATGGTTCCGCGGGCGAGTTCGGCAGAAAGATATTTTTTGAGTGCATTGTCCAAAATGTCCCACCCGGGTCTTTATTATTTGGGGCGTTGTCGCGGTAACTTCTCGTGGGGAGGCGCTGAGTAGACGCAGGTTCATGCACACCAGCTACAAACGCCAGCGCTCTACCGCCGAGGTTATCCCCCATGCGGTGTGGCTTTATTAGCGGTCCCTTTGGGCCTGCGCCTGGTCGAGGAAATTCTGGAGCGAGGGATCGTCGTCTCCTGTGAAACGATCCGCCGCTGGAGGAAGAAGTTCGGCCCCGAGTGCGTTCGACGACTACGCGCAAAGCGCCCCAGCCCCAATGATGTTTGGCACCTGGACGAAGTCCTAATCACCATCCCCGGGAAGAAACTTTGGTTGTGGCGGGCTGTCGATCAGGACTGCCTGGCAGCAAAGCATCATCACTGCCAAGCTGCGTTCCCGTGGAGCGGAGAAACGGCAGGTCATGCCGAATGGCGAGCACCGCGCGCTAGGGCATCAACAACAGTGCCGAGAATCCCCACCAGGCGCTGCGAAAGGGCAATTCAGTACTTCTGCGCCAATTGCCATGTCATCTCCGTTGGTTGGGGGCATAGCCGTTACAACGGCTTCCCAAAGTTGATGTGCAAGTGAGGTGCCATCCTGAGGACGTAGCTGCGCGCGCTGATACTCAAGTTGGGCCGGCGCACCTTCGCGTCGCGCTCTTCCTTCTTTTCGCGTTGAGGGCAGCGCACGAAATGCAACGCGTTTCGCTATGGTGCGTCTGTTCGATAGTCGACAGTTTGGGTCAATAGCGACAGTATTGTTTGGAGGATTGAAACACCATGTGGTCGGCACCGGTCGGTCGCCTTCAGTATGTAAAGCGAAATCACGGAGTGGCGCCGGCGCGCGTGCTGCCGCCCGAGCCGCTTCGACGAGCATGCCGCGGGCATGTCCACGGCCCTATTTCCTGATCCGCCCCTGGCACGCACTGCCTGACGTTGGGATTCAGCCCGAGCTAGCTGTGGAGCCTCAACAGGTTGTCCCGATCCAGCGCGAGGCGGCTGATGGGCGGCTTGGATTTTAGACTGCCGTGCGGACGATGCCAGTTGTATCTGTGCAGCCAGATCGGCAGCTCGTGAGCGCGCGGTGGTCTGAGGTCGGATAGGCTTGGGCATAGGCCCATTCCCGGAGCGCCGTCTGGATGAAGCGTTCGGCTTTGCCATTGGTTTTGGGGGTGTAGGGTCGGGTGCGGATGTGCTTGAGCCCGAGATCGCGGCAAGCATCGCGGAAGGCTTTTGAGCGATAGCATTAGCCGTTGTCGGTCATCACCCGCGCAACAGTTATGCCCAGGCTGAGGTAGTAGGCGACGGCTGTCCTGAGGAAAGCGACGGCGCTCTCCTTTTTCTCGTCGGGTAGGATCTGGGAGAAGCCGACGCGGGAGGCATCGTCGATTGAGACGTGGACGAACTCCCAGCCGACGGCTCGCGAGCGGCCGGCCTGGCGATCGCCGGTGATGCGGTGGCCGGCCCTGTCGAAGCGGCCGAGCTTCTTGATGTCGATGTGGATCAGTTCGCCCGGATGCTCGCGCTCGTAGCGGCGGATCGGTTCCGCCGGTTCGAGCGCCTGAATGCGATTGAGGCCGAGGCGGCTGAGAACCCGGCTGACGGTGGCCGGCGATACGCCCAGCTCGGCGGGGGACTGTCAGGAATTCTGTGCGCGAGGCCATGATGATGGAAAGGAGAGAATCATCACATGGCTATCGAGAAGGAACTTCTGGACCAACTGCTTGCCGGCCGCGATCCCAACGAGGTGTTCGCCAAGGACGGGCTACTCGACGACCTGAAGAAGGCGCTTTCGGAACGGATTCTGAACGCTGAACTCGACGAGCACCTCGAGGACGACCGCACCGACGGCAGCGCCAATCGCCGCAACGGCCATTCGAGGAAGTCGGTTCTGACGGGCACGTCGAAGATGACGCTGTCGATCCCGCGCGACCGGGCCGGGACCTTCGATCCGAAGCTGATCGCCAAATACCAGCGCCGCTTTCCCGATTTCGACGACAAGATCATCTCCATGTACGCGCGCGGCATGACGGTGCGCGAGATCCGCGGCCATCTGGAGGAGCTCTACGGCATCGACGTGTCGCCGGACCTGATTTCGGCCGTCACCGACGCCGTCCTGGAGGAAGTGGCCGAGTGGCAGAACCGCCCGCTGGATGCGGTCTATCCGCTCGTCTTCTTCGATGCGATCCGCGTCAAGATCAGGGACGAGGGCTTCGTGCGCAACAAGGCCGTCTACATCGCGCTCGGCATCCTGCCGGACGGCACGAAGGAGATCCTCGGCATTTGGATCGAGCAGACCGAGGGGGCCAAGTTCTGGCTGCGCGTCATGAACGAACTGAAGAGCCGTGGCGTCGCCGACGTCCTGATCGCCGTCGTCGACGGCCTGAAGGGCTTCCCCGAGGCGATCAACGCCGTCTTCCCCCAGACCGTGGTCCAAACCTGCATCGTGCATCTGATCCGCCATTCGCTGGAGTTCGTGTCGTGGAAGGATCGTAAGCCGGTCGTGCCGGCGCTGCGCGCGATCTACCGGGCAAAGGATGCCGAAGCCGGCATGAAGGCCCTGGAGGAATTCGAGGCCGGCTACTGGGGCCAGCGGTATCCGGCGATCACCCAGAGCTGGCGGCGCAACTGGCAACACGTGGTACCGTTCTTCGCCTTCCCCGAAAGCGTGCGCCGGATCATCTACACCACGAACGCGATCGAGGCGCTGAACTCGAAACTGCGCCGCGCCGTTCGCACCCGAGGCCATTTCCCCAATGACGACGCGGCAATGAAACTGTTATATCTGGTCCTGAACCACGCCGCCGAGGATTGGAAACGACCGCCGCGCGAGTGGTTCGAGGCCAAAACCCAGTTCGCCGTCGTCTTCGGCGAAAGGTTCGTCAGCCAATGACGAAAACGGCCTCGCGCACAGAATTCCTGACAGTCCCTCGGCGGCGATCTGCTTGCCGGTGAAGCGCTGCCGGCGCAAGGCCTCAACCTGTTCGACCACGGCCATCGTGGTCGGCCGGTGCAGCCGATGCGGCCGCGACGAGCGATCCTTCAGTCCCTCAATGCCTTCAGCCTCGAACCGCGCAACCCACTTGCGTGCCGTCCGCGGGCAGACGCCTGCGGCTCGTGCGGCGGCCTCCGGCGTCTGCCCGCTCAGCACCGCTCGTGCAAGACGCTCTCGACCCCACGACGTCAAACGGGCATTCTTGTGGACGTTCATCCGGTCCCTCCTTGGACTCTGAAGCTTTGACAACCTCAGCATCCTCGGTTCGGACCGGATGGATAACCTACTGAAAGCTCACAGCTAGCTTACAAGCTTCTGTGGCTCGTCGAAGCGGGACGCGCTGCCGATCACCCCCTTCGTCGCCAACGCGACGGTCTAGTCGACACCAGAAATGGTCATCAGCCGCTTCACGCCGTCATGGGGTCGGAACAAGAGCAGTGCGAAATCGTACGCTAAGGGCGAACGGATCATGAACTCTACTGTAGTGTGGCTGTGCAGCATCCGATCCCCGTGGATGCCATCGCAGGGGCATCCAGGTTTGATTTCTTCGCCGGTCCGACTCGACAACGCTCCCGGCAGATTAGTCGTGGAAGGAGTTGGGCGATGGGTAAACGGTGGCTTCTCAAGAGTTCAGGATCGACAGAGGCTTTCGATGTACCAACCGATGAGGACGGCCTCATCCGACACTATTCGTTGTCGTCGGCTGACAGGCTTGAGATTGGACTTCGCAGACGAGAACACAATCAGCTCGGATTTGCCGTTCAGCTCTGCCTGATGCGATATCCAGGCAGGGTGTTGGCGACCGATGAAACTCCGCCTCGCGCAATGCTAAGGTACGTTGCCGAGCAGATTGGCGCCGACTCTTGGAAAATTTGCGCTCTAAGCACGCCGTGAAGAAGCGCGTCGCGATCACATTGCTCGTTTGATGGTTTATTTGGCCGCGCGGAGCGCGACGGGGCAAGCCGTAGAGCTGCTGTTGGCTGCAATTCAGGCGGCCGCGATCTCCGACGACGGTGGCGCGATAGCGAGTGCTACTGTCGCCATGTTTCGTGAATGCGGATCTCTACTGCCGTCAATTGACACGATCGAACGGATCGGTCTTGCCGCCCGCGCCATTGCCCGTCGGCGGGCGGAGAGAGCGCTGATCGAAGAAATTTCGGTCGATACGCTTCAATCATTGGATAAGCTGTTGGAGGTTGACCCGGCCATTGGCCAAACGCGCTTTCATTGGCTGCGATCAGCGCCGGATGCGCCAGGTGCGTCAAACCTGGTCGGGCTGACCGAACGGATCGCCTTCCTGCGCAAGCTAGAAATCGATCCGAAATTGCAGATGCGCATATCGTCTGGACGGTGGGATCAGATGATCCGTGAGGGCAATGCCACACCGGCATGGCTGGCCAACGACTTCAATGCCAGCCGTCGACACGCGCTGATTGTGGCGCAGATTATCAAACTTGGCCAGAAGCTCACGGACGATGCAGTGTCGATGTTCATCAAGCTGATAGGCCGGTTGTTCTCGCAAGCCAATAACCGCAAGAAGCAGCGGCACATGCACTGCAGGCCGGATACCGCCAAAGCGCTACGCATGTTCCTGGACACGATCACAGCCCTGCAGTCCGCGAACGATTATGGCCGGAACGCATTGGAAGTTCTCGATCAGGAAGTTGGATGGCGTTCTGTGACAACGAGTCGGGTGAACGTCAGCGAGAGTGCTCAAGGGAATCTAGACCGCGGCAACCGGCTCGTTCGTCTAGCGAGGGAAGTCCTCGCCGGCGATGACAGGATCGTCATCAGCCACTCCATCCCCCTCCCACCCGCCCGTCCGGGTGGAAAGGCGCCCTGCGCCACCAATAATGACCGCGCCTCTACCGCAAAGTTACGTTTTGCGTTGAGGGGGCCACGGCGCCTGGGTTGGCTGATGAACACCGTCCGTTCGCGCATGTCGGGTCGAATTAATTCGTGGCGAAGAGGAGGCGGGTTCGTCGTCCAACAGTCGCCACAGTTCCGCTGAGTCGAATGCCATCATTGGTGGGGAGGCGGGCTCGTCCTCCAACAGCTGCCGCAGTTCCCCTGGCTCGAATGCCATCATTGGTGGGGAGGCGGGTTCATCATCCAACAGCTGCCGGGGCTCTTCCTCGTGCGGCAAGCGCCCGCTCAGCCGGTCTTGCAGCGCCTGCCGATCGGCGACGAGGTTGTCGAGGGGCAGCGGCTCGCGGTCTGGCCGCTGCCCTTCCACCAATCGTCCAACCAGCGCCCACGTGCCGTCCAGCACAAAGACGCCGCAATCATAATCGTTCGGCTGTCGGGCCATGGGGGCTGGCGCCAAGGTGGCGTTCAGCAGTCCTGCGAGCTGTGTTGCAGGCCCGTCGTTGTATCCCTCTCGCTGGCGGGAGTCGTAGTGATAGGCGACCGGTATTTCCGGCTCGCGGCGATCAACGAGCAGCAGCGACCAATGGGTGCCGGGGTTAGTCGGAGTGCCATTGTTCACGGGCAGGAACAGGAAGTCGGCCGGGGCGGTGCTTTGATTATAGATGGACTGCAATGTGTGTTGCGCGGTGTTCGACCCCGCGTGACGCAGGAGATGGGATACCGACGGATCCACCAGCCGTGTCCGGGCGGCGAGCTCCGGATCAATCCCCTGCAGTTGCCCCTCCAGCAAATGGTAATCCCTCTGGATATGGGCGTCGCTCAGCCACTCGGTGGCGCCGAGCACAGATCCGTTGGCGACCTTGGACGAGGCTGTCGGACCGAACGCCCCGATCTGAGCATCGGAGGAACTGGTCGTTAGCGTCGTGACATCAACCACTGGAAGACCGCGGTAGGTGCCTGGCAGGCTGGCGGTTGCTGGCGAGGCGGGTTGGGAAGCTCTTGCCGGTGCCGCTGGCGCAACTTCACCCATGGGCCGAGGTCGAGGGTGATGGATGAGTTGAACCTCATTGGGTTCTCCCGCCCCCGGAACGGCGGCGGACCCTGTCCCTTGCATCATGGACTGCCACTCCGTATCGCGGAGCATCTGCCGCCGTTCCAATTCCTGGCTCAACCACGCCATAGCTTCCTCGTCCGAGGAGTCTGGCAGTGGAGAAAGCGCCAGCGGCGAGCCGGGCTGTCGAGCGTCCTGGTGATGACCCGGTACTGGCCCGGGCGGATTGGGATCAACCGCTGCCTCAAAATCGCCATAGGTCTCTGAGCGAGCCCTGACATAGTGCACTGGCGCTGGTTCCGAGGTTGGCCACATACTCCAATCAAAGTTGAGCGGCATCTGCAGCGACAAGGTTGACGTGGACCTGGCAGCTTCCTGCCATCCAGCTTGGACTATGTCCTGCGCCTGCTCAGGGGGAACTCCGGACCAGGGTGGGCCGTCTTCAACCATCAGATCCTGACCGTAACCTTCCGCGCCGACCGATGGCCAACTGACAGGTCCCTGCTGCGCAGCGGCGTCCCCGACGGACGTCGCGATCGCATGCGGCGCCGCGGCGTCTTCGTACCCGCTCCCCTGCATCATCGGCCGCGCCTCCCATGGCGATGCACCCAGTTGATGGGTGGCGGCCGGCGACAGCAGGCGACCGCCTGAATTAGCGATCTCGCTCAGCTGCCGCTCGGCGGCAAGGCCTTGCAGATCGTCCAGGATCCGCTGCCTCTTCGCTGGCCTCAACTCAGCTGTGTCAAGCTCATCCTCGATGAGGACCTCCTCGCTTGGCAGCAGGTTGCTCCAGGCAGGTGCCCCCATCAGCTCGTCCGGGGACCGCTGGTGATTGGACACTCCGGGATCTGGTGCCTGGTCATGGTGCGCTGCGGGCTCGAGAGATGACGACAGGCCGGGTTGGTCCATCGGCCCCAAAAGCACCTCCTGATCGTGCGCTTTCGCAGGAAGCTCCTGTGCCCAGTTGCCAGCTTGGTGCGACGCGCCGTGCTGCGCAGCGGCGTCGCCGACCCGCCTCGACTCCATCGGCGCCGCGCCTTCGGAATTGATGAGCGTCACGTTCTGGGTGGGACGATTCAGCTTAGCGCGGCCTGCGACGCCCGTCGACCGCAAGGTCCGGAGATGACCGATTGCCGTAACGAGTTTTCTGGGATCACCCTCTCCGATGAACTCGAACACCACACCGTCATCGCTCAGGGACTTGCGGTTGAGCCGAGCAACAATGCTCGTTTTTTTATTTTCGAAAAGCCAGCTGCCAAAGTTGCGAAGAATACGTACATTATTCTTGACGGTGAATTCGGCGGCATTATTCTTGATGAGAGCCTCCTCAAGGCCCAAAATGAGGGAAGCATCCTGGGGATAGAGACGCTGCTGCTTTCTGCCAAGCCGAGTTGACTGAGCCGGCTGCGGCGCCGAAGGTGACAAGCCGGGTTGGTCGATCAGCTCCAAAGGCACATGCTGATCGTGGTCTGCCGCAGGAGGCTCCTTTGGCCAACCGCCAGCTTCCTGCCACGCGCTGTGCTGCGCAATCGCCTCGCCGACCCGCCTTGGCTCCATCAGTGCCGCGTCTTCGGGATCAAGAACCGGGGGAATATGGCGCTCGAGCTCCATTGCTTTAGTGCCGGCGTCCGAGTTTCGGAGAAAAATCAGTGCGGAACCGATCTTTGAATCACCACCGGCGTCCTTCTTATAGGCCTTGACATCTTCAGCCAACGCCTTCCCGGAAAGCCGACCAGCAATGCCCTTCTTGTTGTTTTGACGCAGGTAGTCACTGAAGCTCCTAAGAGCAGTTGCATTCCTTTTGCCGGTCTGTATCGCTGCTTTGTCTCTGTACTCTTTGATGAGAGCAGCGATGAGAGCCGCGTCTTCCGGATGCGGAGTTAACTCAGCGCGGCCTGCGATCAGCACGACGCCCTCCGTCGACTGCGAGGTTCGGAGATGAGCTATTGCCGGAAGGAGTGTCTTGGGATTACGCTTTCCGAGGAACTCGCGCGCATCCTCGGTCAGGGACCCGTGGTCGAGCCGATCCTTAATAGGATCCTTGTTGTTTGCGAAGAGCCACCGGCCAAAGCTGCGAACAGAACGTACATAGTCGTTAACAGTGTGCTCGGACGCTTTGCCCTTGATGAGGGCCTTTTCAAGCCCCAAAATAAGTGAAGTATCCTCGGGATAAAGAGGCTGGTTCCTGCCAAGCCGAGCTGACTTAGCCGGCTGCGGCGCCGAAGACGACAGGCCCTGTTCGTCCATCAGCCCCAAAAGCGCATCCTGATCGTGGGCTGCCGCAGGAAGCTCCTTTGGCCAACTGCCGCCTTCCTGCGACGCGCTATGCTGCGCAATCGCCTCGCCGCCCCGCCTCGGCTCCATCAGTGCCGCGCCTTCGGGATCAGGAGCGGGGGTATGGCGCTCGAGCTCCATCGCTTTAGCGCCGGCGTCCGATTTTCGCAGATGAGTCAGTGCGGAACCGATGCTCCGATTACCATAGGCGTCCTCCTTATACACCTTGACATCTCCATCCAACGCCTCGCCGGAAAGCCGACCAACAATGCCCTTCTTGTTGTGTTGACGCAGGTAGTCACTGAAGCTCCTAAGAGCAGCTGAATTCCTTTTTCCGGTCTGTATCGCTGCTTTGTGTCCGTTCTCATTTATTTTATCTCTGTATTCTTTGATGAGAGCCGCGTCCTGGGGATACGGACTCAACTTAGCGCGGCCTGCGATGGGCACGACCCCCCCCATCGACTGCGAGGTCCGGAGATGATTTATTGCCGTAAGGATTCTCGCGGGATCGCGCTCTCCGATGAACGTAAGCGCATCCTCGGTCAGTGACTCCTGGTCAAGCCGATCCTTAATGGGATCTTTCTTCTTTTCGAAGAGCCACTGGCCAAAGCTGAGAAGAGAACGGACACTATTCTTGGCGGTTGGTTCGGTGGCATTACCCTTGATGAGGGCCTCCTCAAGCCCCAAAATAAGTGAAGTATCCTCGGGATAAAGAGGGAGCTTGCTGAGCCTTCTCAAAAGTCGACTTGACTGACTCGGCTGCGGCGCCGAAGACGACAGGCCCTGTTCGTCCATCAGCCCCAAAAGCACATCCTGATCGTGGGCTGCCGCAGGAAGCTCCTTTGGCCAACTGCCAGCTTCCTGCGACGCGCTATGCTGCGCAATCGCCTCGCCGCCCCGCCTCAGCTCCATCGGTGCCGCGTCTTTGGGATCAGGAACGGGGGTATGGCGCTCGAGCTCCATCGCTTTAGCGCCGGCGTCCGATTCTCGGAGGTGAGCCAGCGCGGCACTGATGCACCGATCATCAGCGTCCTCCTTGTAGACCTTGACATCTACATCGAACGCATCGTCGGAAAGCCGACCAACAATGCCCTTCTTGTTGTTTTGACGCAGGTAGTCACTGAAGCTCCTAAGAGCAGTTGCATTCCTCCTGCCGCTAGGTGTCCGGGCTGCGTTTCTATACTCTTTGATGAGAGCCGCGTCCTGGGGATACGGACTCAACTTAGCGCGGCCTGCGATGGGCACGACGCCCCCCGTCGAGTGCGAGGTCTGGAGATGACCCAAAATAAGCGGAGGATCCTCGGGATGAAGAGGGAGCTTGCTGAGCCTTTTCAAAAGTCGACTCGACTGACTCGGCTGCGGCGCCGAGCCGGCCGGCATTGCTCCACCACCTCCGCCTGAATTGGCGATCTCACTCAGTTGCCGCTCAAAGGCCGCCGTACCTGCGGACGGAGCCGCCGGTGAGCTCCCTTGCAGGCCGGCCCTGTTCGATTGTCCGCGTACCCGCTTGGTCGAGGTTAAATCCATCCGTCGTCACTTTCAGTAATATAAGCCCGTTTGAAGCTGGGCTTGCATCTGCCATAGAGCTGTCGAGAACCTGACGACAACATGCCCGCTAAGGCAGCATGGTGCACGCGCCTAGATGCCGTAATGGCCGGTTTCCCGAGCTTGGCCAGGTTGGGTGGCTGTCCCTCAGAATGAAGGTGTTGAACCGGAGTCCGAGCGATCGGCTCCAGCGTTATGAGAGGAACAGCCATTGGCTGCCATGTGGAAATCGATGTCTCCCTGGAAGAAAGCAGCCCGGTTCGCATCATGGTGCCGCCGGCCTTGCTGACACCACCGTCTCGATCGGTTCCACCGGTTTGATGTTTGTGGGCGCGCAAAGAGCGAACGGATCGTGAACCCTATGCTGCTCGACGGATTGGGGTTGGATGTCTGAGCGACCGGATTCCTTCAGGCATTTTGATGCTCTGCATCCCAAGTATAGATGCCGGTCGGGTTGATGTGCTCCCAACTTAGCGGCGAGATGTGCTTCAGCAGCGTCTCGGGAATGTTCCGTCCGGCTCGTTTGAGCTGTGTAACCGCGCGGTCGAGATAGACCGTGTTCCAATGGACGCCTATCGCTCGGCGGTGGACGACCCGATCGCTTTGGAAACTCCAATACGCAGGAGCGTACTTCGGGCTTACGCGTCTCCGAAGGAAAGTCAGCTTGCCAGGGCGCTGCGGGAACTGGGTCGTATTGAGCGATCGCTGTTCATGATCGGTCGTTCGAGAGTCAGGCGTTCCGAGCATCTGGCCTCAATCCTGTCGTCAGTGCTATCACCGGCAGCATGGCCGAGACGTTCCTGGGGCTCTCACCCGTGCGAACCATGCGTGAAATGATCGGCGAAGCCGGTCCATTCGTGCATTTCTGTCAAAGATCCGGTACCTCGACCAGTGGATACAGGTCGCTGATCTCGGCATTCAATTCTTCGGCTGCGGCAGGCACCTCAACGGCGATCGGCGTGACGATCAACGTTCCCTCTTCAAGACGAACACCTTCGAGCTTTCCGGTTCGGGCCCTGTGCGCAAGGCGCTTCAGGTTGAAGTCGAGCATCTGACGAGCCTCCGCGAGCCAGGCCGCGCCATCTTCCTGGAGACCAAGTCCGAGTCGGTCCTGCTCCTTCATAGTTGTGAACGTTGACCGCGGCATCAGATGCTCGTCGATCGGTCGGAACGATCGGCTCCCGTCGACCCAGATGTCCGCGGATCGAAGCCGATCGCGTAAAAGCGCAAGTGTTGCGATCTCATAGAGACGCCGATCAGACTGATCCTGGCCGAAGATGAGCTTTCGATCGGCTTGACTGAGATGAGTGACAGAAACGCGATCCGGGAGCGTTCGTCGCCTGTCGGCATAGAGGCGTTTCAATACATCCACTGCGACAAGACAAGGTTCGTGGCGACGCGCCGAGCGGAATGTGAACGCCTGCAGAAACACGGGCATTATTTGTTGACGGTCGCATATTGCTCAGCCGTGGCGATGCCTCGTTGTCCTCGACCATCGACTCGAGTTCAGGCTTCATTCAGAGCAGCCGGTGCCAGCCAACTTCTTGATCGAGGGCCTCCAATGCATTCCGGCCGTAGTCGTTCGCCGATTGCAGGGCAGTGATCGTGTCGAGGAACATGCGCAGCGCCTCGGCGGTATCGGGCCTGCAGTCCATGTGCCGTTGCTTCTTATGGTTGTTGGCCTGAGAGAACAGCCTTCCCATCAATTGATGAACATCGTAACAGCATCGTCGGTGAGCCCTGGCTGAGTTAGATGACCTGCGCCACGATCAGAGCGTGTCGACGACTGGCATTGAAGTCGTTGGCCAGCCAGGCCGGCGTAGCATTGCCTTCACGGATCATCTGGTACCAGCGGCCCGAAGATATGCGGACCTGCAGTTTCGGATCGATCTCCAGCGTCCGCAGATAGGCGATACGGTCGGCAAGCCCGACCAGGTTCGATGCACCAGGTGCTTCTGGCGAGGATCGCAGCCAAGAAAGCGCGTCTAACCCGATGGTTTGGTCAACCTCCAGAAGACGGTCGAGGGATTGCAGCCTATCAGACGAAAGGCCTTCGATCAGCGTCTTTTCCGCACGCCGACGAGCGACAGCGCGACCCGCGATCCCCATCAGCTCGATAATGTTGGCCGCCGGGAGCAGCGAATTTCGATTGTGGAACTCCGCCACAATGGCGCCAGCTATCGAAGCACCGGCGTCTGTTGTTGAGCCCGTCTCGATAGCCGTCAGCAATGCGGCACGCCGATCTTCGGCAGTTGCGTTTCGCTTCCGTAGATAACCGAGGAGATGAGCAATGTGATTCCTGCGGGTCTCCTCACGACGGGCATACAACCTGAATGCGGTCGAGCACCTACTTGCCCAGCAACATAGTCAAGCATAGCTTTCGGCGGAACCCTCGTTGGCGAACAGTGGCCGGCCGGGATAGCGCATCAAGCAGAGTTGGATCGCGAAGCCGAGCTGATTGTGTTCGCGCCGCCGTAGCTGGATTTCCAACAAATCGGCCGGCGCAAGAGAATAGTGCCGGATCAGACTGTCTTCGTCAAAAATATGACGCTCGCAAACAAAGCGTTGTCGGGTAGAGTTGTTTTCCGGCGGCCTGCGTGGGCCGTTTAGCCGAGACGATAACGGTGTGCGTGGCGGTTTCGGTCGTCTTCGTTAAGCCGAAAAGCGTGTCCTTTACAGCCTTCTTTGCCGCTCATCCAAAGAAAAAGCCCACTGCCGGGAGGAGGTGGCAGTGGGCTCGATTTGAAATGCGGCGCGGGAGGAGGTGCACCGCATTCAGCGCCGGCATCGCATCCGGGAGGAGTAGATGGCCGACAACAGGATCATATCGATCGCCGCAGATATTGCAATGCACAAATTGCATATCGCATCTGCGAAAGCGTTTACCTGGGTGTATGCATCGACATTGTCTCGAAAGATCCAACCCACCAAATCGTTGCCATAGCTGGCGGCTGTGGAGATTAATGGTGCTGGTCATTTTGCTCTCCTTTGCGTTATTGCAAGGAGGGCGACTGAGCGCGGCCGTTCTTATCGAAAGCCCCGTGGCTTTACGCAGCTTAATCAGCAAGTCGCCGGCTCGCGATAAGATCCCTACGAGCATATCGGCAGCATCAAGGTGAAGACCCGCGATTTCCGATAAAAGCTGCAGCTGATGTACCGTCATCATGTGGTAGTCTGGCCCGCATGACGACGCTTTATCTCATTTGGCGCGGAAGACGGTGAATCCGGCAAAGCCGAATAGAACGCATCCGCCGAAATGGATCGAGCCTCAGCTGACGCGCCTGGTCGACGAAGCGCCCAACGGCCCCGATTGGCTTCACGAAATCAAGTACGACGGATACCGCATGCACGCGCGGATCGACGGCAGCGACATCCGCTTGCTCACCCGCACCGGCCTCGATTGGTCGCATCGCTATCAAGCGACGATAGCGGCCCTCCGCGCGCTCCCGGTGAAAGAGGCATATGTCGACGGGGAGCTGTGCGCAGTTCGGGCAGACGGGGTCACCTCCTTCAGCCGCCTGCAGGCGGCTATGGACGAGGGGCGCACGGGCGATCTTGTCTTCTTTGCTTTCGATCTTCTGTTCCTGAACGGAGAAAGCATTGCGAAGCTGCCGCTCATCGAGCGCAAGGCGCGACTGGAAGGCCTGTTTTCGACCGACATGCCTGGCCTGCGCTTCAGCGATCACGTGATCGGCGACGGGCCTACGTTCCGCAAGCACGCCTGCCGGCTTGCACTCGAGGGCGCTATCTCAAAGCGGATCGACCGCGCCTATGCATCCGGCAATCGCGGCCTGTGGGTCAAGTCAAAGTGTCTCAACAGGGAGGAATTCATCGTCGTCGGCTGGACCGATC
Source organism: Mesorhizobium onobrychidis (assembly GCF_024707545.1). NCBI lineage: Bacteria > Pseudomonadati > Pseudomonadota > Alphaproteobacteria > Hyphomicrobiales > Phyllobacteriaceae > Mesorhizobium > Mesorhizobium onobrychidis. The sequence continues at coordinate 7,160,558 of NZ_CP062229.1, read as the reverse complement.
CGACTGGAAGCCGGCCGCATATCGGCTCGCTGCTTCTGGGCTACTACACCGATGATGGTCGTCTGCTGTACGCGGGCCGCGCCGGCACGGGCATCACGGTTGCAGAGCTCAAGCGATTGGCTCGCCGGCTTGGGCCACTTCAGACAGCTCGAATGCCCCTCGACGTTCCGCCGCCGCGCGAGAGCCGGTTCGGCTCGCCGCTTGAGCTGTCGCGCGTGCATTGGGTCAGGCCTGAAGTGGTGGTCGAGGTCACCTATCTCACCTGGACGGAAGACAATCTCCTGCGCCAGGTCTCGTACCAAGGCGAGCGTCAGGACAAGCCAGCCCGGCAGGTGGTGCGCTCCCCGCCCCATCCCTGATCGACATCGGGCGCCGTTTCGTTTCAAGTCACCCGACTTGCTCTACCTGCAGTGTGCCGAGGGGAAGGGCCTTGATCAGCGACTTCGCCGACACCGTAGGGTCAAGCCAGTCCGCCCACGCGCTGCGATCGAGGATAACAATCTGCCTGTCATGATAGGGCGCGATATCGGGCCCAGGCTCCATCGTCAGCATGGTAAAGGCTTCGCCGACCTCCGGCGTGTCACGCCAGATTCCAGCAATGCAGAAGATCGGCTCGTCCTTCTTTGTGAAGAGCCACTTGTCTTTTCGCTTCTTGTTGGGGTCTATCGGATCGGTGAACTCGTAGAAGCCGTCCGCCACGATGAGGCACCGGTTCGACGAGAGCTCCCGGCCCTCTGAACGGAAATTATAGACCGGCCGCTTGTTCGGTCCGGGCCAGCTCCAGCGCCGTTGCACCATATCGCCTTCGCCTCGGACGCCCTCGATAGTCCTGATGATCGGCGTCACGTCCGTGATCTTGATGTCCTCACGCGCCTGGATGTTCGGCGCACCTTCTCCGAAGCGGATCTTGATCTTCAGGTCAGCTAAGTCCCCCACGATCGAAGCGACATCCACTGTTTGGTCCCGGCATTTGCTGGAGCGGATTGAGTTTGAAGCGTTCCGGTTGTGACGCCCACGCCTTGCAGATGAACTCGTAGGGTGTGAGACCCTTGAGGGTCTTGAGCCTGCGGGCGAAGTTGTAGGCGGCGACGAAGTCGGCGAGATGGGTGCGGAGTTGGTCGTGGCTCTCGTAGTAGAAGCGCTTGACGGTAGCGTCCTTGATAGTCCGGTTCATTCTCTCGACCTGGCCGTTGGTCCACGGATGCCTGGCCTTGGTCGTGCGGTGCTCGATGTCGTTCCTGGCGCAGGCGTATTCGAAGGCGTGAGCGCGGAAGATCTCGCCATTGGCGATTGCCTCCTTGATCAACGGCACCGCCGAGCCACCGGCACCGGGGGTCGTGAACTGGATGCCATTGTCGGTAAGCACGGTATGGATCTTGTAGGGCACGGCCGCGATCAACCGCAGTAGAAAGTCTCTTGATACGGCTGTGGGGGCCTTCTCGTGCAACTCGACGAAGGCGAACTTCGAGGTGCGGTCGATGGCGACGAACATGTGCAGCTTGCCCTGCTCGGTCCTGACCTCGGCAATGTCGATGTGGAAGTAGCCGATCGGGTAGCTCTTGAATTTCCTCTTCGCCGGTTTGTCGCCCTCGACATCCGGGAGCCGGCCGATGCCATGGCGTTGCAGGCAGCGATGCAATGAAGACCGCGTCAGCTGCGGGATGGTCGCTTGAAGCGCATAGAGGCAGTCGTCGAGCGGCAGCAGCGTGTAGCGGCGGAAAGCGACAATGACCGCCTCCTCCTCAATCGAGAGCACCGTCGATCTCGGTTCCTTCGGACCAGTTGGTAGATCGGAGACCGAAGCTCGCCCCTTCCACTTCGCAACCGTCTTCTGGTTGATCCCGTAGCGCTTGGCCAGCGTCCTCAGGCTCTCTTGACTATGTTGTATCGCTCGACGGACCGCCTCTGTCGTTGTGGCGCTCCCATGCAGAACTTGGCCCATAGCGCATCCTTTGATTCGGAAGATAAGGATGCCCCATCAAAGCCCGGGATCAAACATCTAGTGCATCAAGCCTGCCGATCGCAGGGCGTCCTCTATGACTTTTCGTATCGCCCCGGCGGAGTTGGGCTTTTGAGAAGGCGGGGTGTTTGCACGTTTCGAATAGTGACGGACATTGGGAACCCCAGCCTTGGGCGTCAATAAAGTGCGTGCGAAGCCGGGCGCGAGCGCCTCGTTGTTGGCTTTTGCCGGCTTGATATTCGCATCTCGCTTTACGCACGGCTTCGCTATTCCCCAGAACCGCGCGATATGCCGGGTAGAGGAGATACCGACGTCCAGCATGTACGGTCCCCCAGCGCCAAGCGCGGCATCGCCGGCCGTGTCAAGTGGCGTACCGTGGCCCATTCCGGCGATGCGATATTCCTCGATCAGCTCCTGCCCTTGGGCATTGCACCAGACGCGCCGTGAATGACCATCCACCATTTCTGATCGGGTCGAACGTGCATCAAGTCCGGGAACGAGTCCGTGAACGGCCCGCCATTGCCCAATGACCGCATCAGCGTTGGAAGAAGCTACGGTTTGATCGGCGGAGCCGTGCCAGACGGATATCGAGGGCCAAGGACCTTGGTGCGGCGAGGCATCGCGTAGGGCTTTCTGCAATTGCCGTTCCGAGGGCATGCCATGACCGCGCATGCGGTCGAAGGCCTCAGGGACGGTCTTCGCGCTTCCATACGGCAGGCCCGCGATTATCGCGCCGCCTGCAAAAACCTCCGGGTAGCAAGCCAGCATGGCAGATGTCATGGCGCCTCCGGCGGAGAGACCGGTGATAAAGATTCGCTTAGGATCGAGGCCATGGGCCAGGACCATTGCTTCGATCATTTGGCGGATGGAAAGTGCCTCCCCGCCGTTCCGCTTTGTACCGCTGGGCACGAACCAGTTGAAGCAGAGGTTGGCGTTGTTTGCGCGTTGCTGCTCCGGAAACAGCAGGGCAAAACCTTCCTGATCGGCCAGTTGCGACCAGCCGGAACCATGGTCGTACCCTGCTGCGGTCTGCGTGCAGCCATGCAGCACCACGACAAGAGGCGCCGCTTCAGGCAAGTCATCCGGAACGTAGATCCTCGCCCGCAAGGCGCCCGGATTGGAGCCGAAATCGGCCAGATCCGATAACCGATCGCGGCCTTGGCCATTGGTCTGAAAACCCTGCCCGGCGCGGAATGCCGCAAGGCGGGTGATGGTGTCGGAGATTTTTCGCAAATCAGAATTCCTTAATTCCTCGTGGTCGTCCTACGATGCCCACGCTGCGCACAACGCGCGCGCAGCAATATCGTTGCTGCACTGCACAACAACAAGTTCGATCGAGATCGTTCGCCGAGGCGTCGGATACCTTGTTAAGCGCGTGGATATTCACCTCCCTCATGTCGTTAACAATGACCACCACGCGCCGGCCTTCGCGCTTGTTGAGGATGTGGTTGAGCAAAGTTGTCTTCCCGGCGCCGAGAAAGGCGGAGAGCACGGGGACGGGAACACGGTTCGAGGATTTTGCTGTGTTGAGCATGGCTTGCTTTTTGATCCTACGGACGTGCGCGCGGCCTGAGCGGCCGAGCGCAGACGAGAGAAAATGCCCGCGGTCAGTGCGCCATCATCTCGCGCACAATCTCGTACGCACTCAGAGACGATGGGTAGTAGGTCGGCCAGTTCGTCACTTCGTCGAGCAGCGCGGCGCGATCATACCCCAGTAGAGGTGATAGTGGTCAGCGGTCTCTGGCGCGATCTTGTGGTCGCTGAACTGTATGTACTGCGGCGCGGCGGCGTCCCCTTTCGCCTTCTTGAAGATAAAGGGTACGCCACGATTGCCCTTTTCATAGGTCAGGATCTCATATCCATCGCTGACATAGCGGGCTTCGATCGGTTTCTCGCCCTCGAAAAAGGTCACTGTGTCGCCATCGATTTTGATCCGCTCGACGTTGGTCCGATAGCCGATCTCGTAATAGGCCCGGTACTCGTCGGCGCTCTGGTCGCCGCTCTCTGCCTTGTGCGCCATGACTGGATCGAGCGTTCCCTCCTTCAGGTAGACCGACTGCCAATCGCCGGCCCAGTCCGACAGGCGCGGTCCTTCACCTGCCGGTCCTCAAAGTAGCCCTGTAAATCTGCTGGACCGCCGGATCGTGGCTAAGTGCGTGAACTTTCACAGCTGTGAGCGTGGACCTTGCCGCTTCCGCCGACGGCCACGATATTGAAGGGCTTGCCCTCACGGCGATCTCGCCGGTCCTGGTGAACGATTCCGCCGACACGAGATGGAGCTTGCCTGCCAGCGGGTCGGTCACGACGATGTTGTCCCCTGCCACGGCGATGCGCGGGCGGGGATCGCTCCAGCACCTCCATCGAATAGGGCTCGGTCAGGCCCAGCGAGGCCGTGAGTTCGCCCTTGATGACGTCGAACTGGTGAAAGTGGCCATCCTCGGTGATACGCGAACTTCGGCCGCACCGGATCGGCGGCGAAGTGCACGCGCCGGGTCGGCAATTTGATCAGGCGGAACGCTGTCGCTTTCCGACGTAGGGTCGATTAGCACCACCTGGTCGGGCCCGTAGTTGCCGAGGAAATACTGCAGTCCCCGGCCACCGATTAGCGTCGTCGCCGCCCGGCAAAGAATCCGCATAGGGCAGATGGCGGATGTCCGGCGCGCTGTCTCCATGCGTGACGACGAGCAGACCGGTCGCGCAGGCGAAAGCCAGAATGTTCCCCGAAGGGGCCTCGCCATGGAGGTCGGGGCATTCAGCGATGTCACCGACCTGGGCACCAGCCTCGTCAACGGTCCTGATGCCGACCGGGACTTCGTCCGGTTTCTCCCTGTTAGCCGCCCGCCGCCACGTGCGGGCGACGCCGGCATCGACCGGCGGTCACATGCGCCGAGGGCAACAAACGCGCCTTACGCAATGCCGCCAGATCAGCCGAGCCGGTGCAGAAGCAGGCGACGGCCAACTGGCGGATGACGATCTCGAAATGCGCGACAACCGCCTCGGTGGACACCGTCCCCGCGCGCAGCACGCCGGCCGCCTGCCCGGCGATGTCCGCGCCCAGGCGGATGGCCTTGGCCACGTCGACGCCGTCGCGGATCCCGCCCGACGCGATCAGCTTCACCGTCGGCAGCGCCCGACGTACCGCCTGCACGCTGGCCGGGGTCGGAATCCCCCAATCTGCGAACGCCATCGCCACTGCACGGTCGGCGGCATCGCGGGCGCGCTCGCCTTCCACCGCGGCCCAACAGGTGCCGCCGGCGCCAGCGACATCGATCACCGCCACGCCCGCCTCGACGAGCGCACAGGCCACCGAGGCGGACAGGCCCGCCCCCACTTCCTTGGCCACGATCGGCACGCCCACGCTGCGCGCGGCGCGAGCGATCTGCGCCAGGACGCCGCGCCAGTCGCTGTCGCCCTCCGGCTGTACCGCTTCCTGCAGCGGATTGAGATGGACGATGAGTCCATCGGCCTCCAGCGCATCAACCGCCCGGCGCGCCAGGTCCAGGCCGTCGGCCTCGCGCAGTTGCGCGGCGCCGATATTGGCCAGCAAGGGAATGTCTGGGGCCAGGCGGCGCAGCGCGCGCGTCAGCCCCTGGGAGTTGCGGGATTGCAGGCTCACGCGCTGCGAACCGACGCACATGGCGATCCCTAAGGCTTGCGCTGCCTCGCTCAGATGCCGGTTGATGGCCTCGGCGCGTGGCATGCCGCCGGTCATGGAGCTGATCAGCAGCGGCGCGCGCATGGTCTTGCCCAGCAGCGAGGCGCGCAGGTCGATCTGCGTCAGGTCCAACTCGGGCAATGCGCAGTGTTCGAAACGGATGTACTCCCAGCCGGCGGCGACCGTGGCCGGCGCCGTTCGCCGATCCAGCACGATGTCCAGATGGTCGTCCTTGCGCCCGCTCAGGGCGGTGTCGGTCATGCTCGCTCCATCCGTCGCATCGGGCGACGGCGTTGCGTCGGATCGGACCAACGGCAGCGCGCGCACGCCGCCGCCTCCGGCGCGTTCAGGCCGGCGCACGCTGGCCTTCCCCCGCAGCGTCGCTGCGGTAGCGGCTGGTCGAGGTCTGGTAGTACTGCGCGCGGATGGCCGCCATGGCCTCGATCAACGGTGCCCACGGCGCGGGAAAGCGTTCTTCCGCCATCACCCGGTGCAGCATGCGCGTATGGCCGGCCAGCTCGTCTTTGAGGAACTCCATCACAGCCATAGCCGGATAGCGCTGCAGCAGCAGGATCGCCGCGTTGTCGGCCTCGCCGGCCGACCTGTCCTTGTCGCGTCCATGCAGATCGTTCTGCAGGCGCCCTATCGCGGAGATGAGCCGCAGGACCTGGCGAAACGCCGGACGCGCGCGCAAGGTCGCCATGTCCAGCCCCCACAGCAACGACAGGCAACAGAACACATTCGCGTAGGCGATCGAATCGATGCCGTTGTGCAGGTACTCGGCGTAGGACCAGCGTTCCGCCCCTGCCGGCTGCGCGTGTCCCGCGCGCAGCGCCGCGCAGTAGCACCGGGTATCGTCGAGAAGCTGAGCATAGTCGCGACGATCGTAGGCGAGCGCGGCCAGCGAAGCGCGCAGCACAGCGCAGCCCTCGAATCCGGGGAGCACGCACGGCACGCCGTGCCCCAGCGCCTGCTCCACCGCGGCGAGCTGCTCCGGCGCGATCAGGCCAAGGTCGTTGCAATCGTCGAGCCAGAACAGCAGCGCCAGTTCGCGATAGAACGCCACGATCAGCGTTTCGTCCTGCGGATCGCGGCCGGTGCGGGCGCTGATGTCGCGCAGGCTCGGGTGGATGCGCCGCAGGATGTACTGGCCGCCCCTGACCGCTTCCACGGCATGCTCGTCGGCGAACCCGGTCAGGGAACGCCCCCACTCCAGCACCTTCTGCAGCGCGCGTTCGGTCTGGATCATGGCTCCGCTCCTGCTCCCTCGGCCAGGACGCGCCGCCCCCAACGAAGCGCCAGCCACAACCCGGCGAGTTCGGCCACGCGCACGACCCGGATGGGGCAATACAGTTCCTTGCCGATCCACAGCGGCGTCTGCGGCAATGCATGCGCCGCATGACGGGCGAGCATCCACTCCAGCGCACGCGCCACCGCCTGCGCGATGCGCCGGCGCCCCGTCGGCTCTTCGCTCCCGTCCATCACGTGCAACGCGAACAGCGCATAGGCGGTTTCCTCGAATGTGGGTGCGCGACCGGCGCCCCAGCCGCCGTCGTCGCGCTGCGCCTGCAGCAGCGCCGCCAGCGCGCGCTCGTCGCGCCACTGGGGCTTGCCTTGCGCCAGCGCAGCGACCGCATGCGCGGTGGGATACAGCCACGAAACGTGCCATTTTTCATTGTCCCATCGACCGTGTGAGTTGCGATTGGCCTCGACGTAAGCGCTGGTGCCGGCGGCGGGCTTACCCAACAGTCGCAACGCATGCAGGGCATGGATGTTGGTCGACACCGAGGCGTTGCGCTCGCCGGGGAAGGTGACGAACAGCTCGCCGATTTCAAATTGGTGCAACGCATCGACCGTCGGGTCGCGGCCTGCAAGGCGCAGGACGCACATCGCAACAGCGGTGTCGTCCGCATCGGCCGCGAAGTGCAAGGCCGGGCCCAGACCGCGCACGCCCAGACGGGCGTCGAGCTGCGCGACGATCACGCGCACCGCCTCGGCGAGTGCGGGATGCGCGAACAGCCCGGCCAGATGCAGGGTGTACAGCGACCAGCATGGCTCGAACACATTGATCGGCCAGACGTTGGGAACGACACCTTCGATGCCGCTGCGCGTCGCCCGCGATGCCGCCTGCAGATACGCGTCCGCGCGCGCGACCTGCGGCGTGCTCCCCTGTGTCACGGCGTGCGCACGCCACGCGACGGTGGCCGCGGGACTGATGCCGATGCTGCCGTCGTCATCCGGGCATGCGGTGGTCGGCGACGTCCCCCAGGCTTCCCAGGAGTGCAGCAACGGATGGCCGCTCGGCAAGGTCGCCACCGCCCCCAGCTTGACCAGGCGCGCTTGCCGCAACGGCAACAGCGCCTGGTGGCGCGGAAACGCCACGCCGCCCAGCAATGATGCGGCCTCGCCGCACAACTGCGGCAGGATCAGCTCCGCGCCGATCGGTGCGTCTTCCGGCACCGCATGCGCGTAGGGATCGGGCTGGCGCTCGAGGAACCGGGTTGCAGCCTGGACCGCATCGGCAGCGCCGGGAAGAGGATCGGCACGCTGCAATGCCAGCAACGCCGCCCACGTCGGCGCATGGCGGAACAGCGGGAAGTCCGCGCTTCCCCATCCGCCATCGGCCTGTTGCTGCGCAATGAGCCACGCGTATGCGTCCTGCCGTCCGGTGACGGTGCCGTGGAACTGCAGAGCTCGCGCCGTGTCGTAGACGGACGGACCGACGCTGCCGCCGTCGCTCATCTCGCCCAGCAAGTGGCGCAATTCGGAAAGGATCTGTTCGGACAGCGCGTTCACGCGGGATGTTCCTTCTGCAGGCGGTTGACGAGAACCAGGATCGGGCAGCCGCCGCGCACGTCGCCGCAGGCCCGTCGCGGCCCGGCACATGTGCAGCGCCGGACGGCCGCCCTGTTCCCGGCGCGGCGACGCGCCCCGATGCTGGCGCCGGTCCGCCGCATAGGCTTGCGCGCAGCGCGCCGCGCGCGCCGCGGACTGCTGGGCAACCGCTGCGGTCGGCGCCGCGGACTCGGACGAGTGCAGCATGCACCGCTGCCGCCGGCCGATCGCAGCGGCACGGGGGCGACTCCATGCGGACGGGCGCGCTCATGCGCATGGCGCGTGCTGGAACAGATACGCGTTGGCCCGCTGCAGCATCTGCCTCAACCGTTCCGCACGCGACCCCAGCGGGGCGATGGCCTCCCCGGCGTCGCGCAACAGATCCAGCGCGAACTGGCGCGCTGCCTGCAGCCCCATGATCGACGCGCAGGTCGGCTTCTGCGCCGCCGCGTCCTTGCCGGGGGTTTTACCCAGCGTCGCGGTATCCGCTGTCGCGTCGAGAATGTCGTCGACCACCTGCAGCGTCAGGCCGAAACAGGCGCTGTAGCGATCGAGCGCACAGTACAGCGCAGCGTGCGCGGCATCCCCCGGGATGGCGCATAGCGCGCCCATGCGAACGGACGCGCGCACCAGCGCTCCGCTCTTCATCCGGTGCATCGCCACGATCCTGTCCAGCTCGACGTGCTTTCCAACCAGCGACAGATCGATGGCCTGCCCGCCTGCGGCACCGTTTGCGGACACCGCCTGCGCCAGTTCGCGCACGAGCGCGATACGGTTGTCGCCCGGCGCATCCAGGCTCGCCAGGGTCAGGAAGGCGTGCGCCTGCAGCGCATCGCCGACCAGGATCGCAGTGGCTTCGCCGAACTTGACGTGCACGGTCGGAAGGCCGCGGCGAAGCACGTCGTTGTCCATCGCGGGCAGGTCGTCATGGACCAGGGTACAGGCGTGAATCATCTCGATAGCGGCGCCGACGTCGTCCAGCATGTGCGCGGGTGTGTCGGCCAGCGCGCCGGCAGCTAGACAGAGCAAGGCGCGGGTGCGCTTCCCGCCATGCAAGGTGGCGTAGCGCATCGCCGCCATCAGCTCGGTCTCACCTTCGTCTTCGGCGCAGAGAAGGCGCGCCAACGCCTGTTCGACCCGCTTTGCGCCGTCCTGCATCCAGATCTCCGGCAGCAGCCTGCCGGATGCGCCGCGCGCCTGCGCGCCTAATTCGCCGAGCGCGGAAACGCCAGTTCGGTCGTCGTGTAGCGTGGAACCGGCCTGCATGTTGTTCATGTCCGTGTACCTGACAGGAGACGGCCACGGCGAGCGGCGAGCCGCCGCGGTGTTGCCGGCGTGGCACCGAGCGCGCGTGCCCAGTGCAGCAATGCCGCGCGTCGCTGGCGCCGCTGCCTCGCCACACGCATGCGAGACCAGTTCATGAGAATCCGATGCGGATTGTCATGGACGGATTTGCGGTCGGGTAATAGCGCCGGCCTTTTTCGACGTCGCTCAGCAACCGCGGCCGCACCCCGGCCTTGTGCATGGTCAGCGCCAAGGCGATGCAGAACTGCACCAGTTCCAGCCATACCAGGTGGTAGCCAATGCAGACGTGTGGGCCGGTACCGAACTGCAGCATGTCCACCGACCGGATCGGCTCCGTGCGTTGCAGCCACCGCGCCAAGCTGAACTGATCAGGCGCCTCGTGCAGCAGCGCCGAGGTCGAGAAATGCAGCAGCGGGATGCACAGATGGGTGCCCGCGGGAATGCGCCGTTGGCCGAGTTGCAATTCCTGCAGCGCGCGACGCGGCAGGAGCGTGACCGCCGGATGCAGACGAAGCGTCTCGCGGAACAGCGCCTCGGCGACCGGACACTGCGCCAGGTCCGCGTGCCGGGTCGGCACCGCGCCCACGCGTTGCGCCTCTTCGACCAGGGCGTCCCACAGCACAGGCTGTCGCGCCAGCTCGATCACCATCCAGGCCATCGTCGAGGCGGTGGTCTCGTGACCGCCAAGCAGCAGCAAGCGGATATTGGCGACCAGGACCTCATCGGAGAGCGCATCGTCGCTGCGATCGAAGGCGCTCACCATGTCCTTGATCAACCCGGTGCGCGCGGCATGCGCGCGCGCGTCGCGGACGAACTGGCGCAACTGCGCGTTGATCCAGTCGCGAGCGGCGCGGCCGCGCCGCAAGGGCAGTCCGGGCAGGTCGATCGGGGGCGCGACGATCAACCTCACCAGTTGCCGGTACTTGCGATGCCATCCCGGCAGGTCCTGCGCCGGGATTCCCATGAGGCTGAAGATGAGCTTTAGCATCAGGTCGCCGGTTTCGCGCAGGATGGTTACGTCCCCGCGGTCGCGCCACGCCTGCACCCGCGCCCGGATGACGGGCTCGAACAGGTCGCCGATGCCGGCCTGGGTCAGCCCCTTGGGCAGGAACGCCGCCTTGATCGCATCGCGCGCCTGCCGGTGCGCGCTGCCGTCCTGGGCGACCAACGTTCCGCCGAGCAATTCTGGCGCGATCCCTGCGATCAGCGCCGAGGACACGTCCTTGTGCCGAAGCAGTGCGAACGCGTCCGGATCCACGCAGGTCATCAGGTGTCCGGCAGGGCCGAAATCCAGCCAGAAATGGCTGCCCAGCGTCCGTTCCGCGCGCCGCAGCAGGCGCGGCAGGTCGCAGACGATGGCGGGAAGATGCCCGACCAGGGGGAAAGCGCCGGGCACGACCGGGATGTCGTGCCGCAGCCTGTGGCGACGGTTCAGCGGGTTGAGCAGCATGTCCATCAGCTCCATCAGCAGCGCGGCGCCGCGGCCGCTCCGGGGGTGTCGCCGGCAGGCCGCGCGGCGCGGTTGTTGCCACCGTCGGCGTACGTCGGCACATGCGCCAGCATGCCGCCGTCCGATGCACACGACCTGGCCGGCGATGAACGCAGCATCATCGAAGAGCAGGAACGTCACCTGCGCGGCCACGTTCTTGGGGCGGCCGACGCGCCGCAGGAGCTGGTGCCGGCGCAGATGCCGTTGCATGCACTCGTCCAGTTTGGCGAGGAGACGCTCGGTCATGATGAGACCCGGCGCAACCGCGTTGCGGCGGATCTGCGCACGACCGTACTGGGTGGCGAGCGAGGCCGACAGCATGTTCATCGCCGCCTTCGACGCGGCGTAGGACGTCTGCGCGGTGTCACCGCTGAGCCCCTGGCACGACGATATGTTGACGATCGCGCCACCGCCGCGGGCGAGCTCAGATTAGTCGCCATGGTCTGATCCCAGACCGCCAGGTCCAGGCCCAGGATCGCGCGGTCGTGCGGGTCAGATGCATGGCGCTCGCGTTGTTCACCAGCAGGTCGACCCGACCGAAGTGCCGCTCCGCCCTCTCGAACAGCGCTGCCACCGCCTGCGCATCGGCGATGTCCTTGGCTAGAGCCAGCGCGTGGCCACGCTTCGGCCGCGATCTGCGCGGTGCAGGCGATGCCCGCCGAGCCATCAATGTCGGCCACCACCACTCTGCCGCCCTCGGCCGCGATGGCGAGGGCACATGCCTTGCCGATGCCGGCGCCGGCGCCGGTCACCACGGCCACCTTGCCTTCAGACCGTCCCATCGTGTCCTCCTGGATTGCGTTGGTCTTTCGCGGCATGCCGCCCGGGCTCCGCCGGAGAAGGCGCAGGGTCGGCGCTGGTGCGCTCGTCATCGCCAGCGTCGCTTTCTATGACCCGAATGGCGGCGACCGGGCACTGGCTGGCCGCCAGCCGCACGGCGGCATGCAACGCCTGCGGCACCGTCGCCACGCACACTTCGGCTACGCCGTCCCGTTCGCGCTGGCGAAATGTGCTCGGCAGCGTCAGCACGCACTGCCCGGTGGTTCCGCACAGATCCTGGTCGACCACGACACGCATCTCAGCCCCCCGCATGCGCATGCAGCCGCACCGGCAGCGCGCGGAACGTCCTAAGGAACGCGGAGGGCTCCCGGGTCGGCTGCTCGGCCAATGCCAGCGTGGGGAAGCGCGCGAGGATCCGCGGCAGGCTCTCGGCCAACTCCACCCGGGCCAGTTGCGCACCGGGGCAGAAGTGGATGCCGTGGCCGAAGCTAAGCATGATCTTCCCGTCGGTCGACATGCCGGGACTGGTCCCGTAGAACCGGGCGGGATCGAAGCGGTCGGGATCGGCGAAGGCGTCCGGGTCGCGATTGCCGGCCGCGATCAGCACGCGCACGTCCGCGTTCTTCGGGATCACGACGCCGCCCAGTTCGATGTCGCGCTGGGCGATACGCGGAGTGGCGCTGAACATGGCGGGCGCGTCGCAGCGCAGGACTTCTTCGACGAATGCCTTCACCCCCACGGCCTCTCCCTGCAGCCAGTGCCGCTGTTCGGGATACGCCAGCATCGCCAGGACCGCATGGTCGATGGTCGCAGCAGTGGTGGTGAAGCCGCCCAACAGCATGCCCCACAGCATGCTGATCAACTCCACATCCGACAGCGTGTCGGCATCGTCGTCGTGTGCGCCGACCAGCATCGACACGATGTCGTGGCGGGGATCGGTGCGCTTGCGCTGTATGAGGTCGCCGAAGTAGGCCTGCACCCTGGCGCTGCCCGCGTCCGCCGCGGCGAGCTGGGCATCGCTGGCGTGCGGGCTCAGGCCTTCCAGAATGGCGCCGATGCCGGCGGCGAGCCCGAACATGTCGTCCTGGGGCATACCGAACAGTTCGGCGAAGACCAGCATGGGCAAGGCCAGCGCGAATTCCCGATGCAGGTCCACCGCCTCCCCGCGCTCCAGCGCGGGCGCCATGCCGTCCAGGCGCGCTGCGACGATGCGCGCGATGCTCGGCCGCAGGCTGTCGATCTGGCGCATGGTAAAATCACGAGAGATCAGCCGGCGCAGACGCGTATGCGTCGGTGGGTCCTTCATCGCTATCGTGGACGCCATCAGATTGAGCGACAGGCTGGTGGCCGCACGCGGGAAATAGCGCGCCAGTTCGCCCGGCGCCGGTCCCCGAAACGCATCGCCCGTGGCCTCCAGCGCCCAGTAGATATCGGCGTGGCGGCTCAACAGAAAGAGACCCGAGGCCGCGCGATGCACCGGATCGTGCTCGCGTAACCACCGCATAAACGGATACGGGTCGTGGATGCACGCTGGCGACGCCAGTTCGGCGAAGGCGTCCCGGCATGCTGCCGTGGTTTCTTGCACGTCCATCTTGGTTACCTCTTGGCTGGCTGATCTGACCGGCGCGCCAGGCGCGAGGGTAAATGCGGAGAAAATTGCGATTTCCGGCGGCGTCAACGCATCACCAGAGCACCGGGAGCTCCTCGAACCCGCCAGTGATGATCTCCTTGCGCAACTTCAGTTCTTCGGGCGCCACCGCCAGGCGCAGCGCGGGAAAGCGCTGGAAGATCGAACCGAACACCACCTTGAGTTCCAGCCTGGCCAGCGCCAAGCCCATGCAGTAGTGGGGCCCGTGGGAGAACGTCAGGTGCGGGTTTTCTTCGCGTCCGATGTCGAAGATTTCCGGGTCTTTGAAATGGCGCGGATCGAAGGACGTCGCCGGCAGGCCGACCAGCACCTTGCTCTCCGCGGGAATATGCACGCCCGCAATAGTCACGTCGGTCCTTGGATAGCGCATGATGCCGTCCCAGCCCGCGCCCGGCGGGTACATGCGCAGGATTTCCTCCACCGCCTTGTCCACCAGGGATGGATCGCCGACCAGGCGTTCGCGCTGTTGGGGATGGCGGAACATGGCCAGCAGGCCGAATTCGATCTGGGCGGCAGTGCTCTCGTGCCCCGCCACCAGCATACCCGCCGCCAGCCCGATCGCCTCTTCCTCGGTCGCCTTGCCCTGGTCGACCGCCGCGAGCAGATCGGTCAGCAGGTTGTCGCCCGGATCCTGGCGCTTGTCCCGCATCTTGCCGCGAATGTAGGCGCGCAGTTCTTCCCAGGCCACGCGCGACGCGCTGCGCGGGCCGCATTCATGCTGATGCGTCATCACCTCGTCGGACAGCCCGGCGAAAAAGGCGTGATCCTCGTAGAGCACGCCCATCAGCGCGCTGATGACCATGGCCGGAAGCGGAAAGGAGAGGTGGCGCCGCAGGTCGGCGGGCTGGGGCTGGGCCGCCAGCGTCTCGAACAACTGCGCGGCGATCGCTTCGAGCTGCTGCGCGAGCAGCTCCACCCTGCGGTTGCTGAAGGCCGGGGCGACGATCGTGCGTAACCGGGCATGCTCGCCCCCCTCGTGCGAGACCAGCCACCCCGGCGAACCGAGCATCACAGAATCCGGGGTGAATGCCGCCGGCGGCATTCCCGCGGGGCGGAACGCCGCGTCGGACAGCACCGCCTTGGCCTCGTCGTAGCCTGTCACCCACCAGCCTTCGTGCCCGGACGGGAAGCGCACGCGGTGGATCGGACCGTTGGCGCGTAGCGCCAACATCTCGGGCGAGGGCTCGATGTGATCGACCCGCCACATCGGCAGCGTCGGCAAGGGTTGTTCGGACATGGTGGCACTTCACTCTCTAAGCGATGGAAGTCGAACGACAATTACGAGTCCGTACAGAACCGCTGGGCCGCCCGAACGCCCCACCCAGATAGTCGTACCGATCTGGATCAGCCGTCAGAGTAATTGGATGAAGACCAAGACACTGAGCCGCTTGGATGTATAGCAGACCAGTACCCCTATGACCTTCAGCCAAGATGAGCGCTCTTCTTACCATTGCTGTTAACCCGATGTTGCGTGCTGTGCGGCGGTCCGAGGGTAGTCGGCATCACTTTTGTTAGCCGTGCCGGACCTCAGACTTGCGGTCAACGTAACATTGTCAACGACTGGCGGTCGTAAAGCTTTTGTAAATTGATTTGAAGGATCTGTTGCAGCGTTTTGATTAGCGACGTGTCGTACAGAGCGTCTCAACGAACGTCGGAGGCTTGCCCCGTTCAAGCGAAGTTAGGTGTGATCGGTGTGTGATCTTATGTGCCTACCATCAAAGTCTGCTAGCGTCTAAATTCTTCTTCCTTGCCGTGAGCTTGCGCTCCGCGCCGGAGCGCGGCTCCTCGCTGAGCGCTACCTCCAAACTCATTTCCACAAAGCGGCAGGCAGCCGGGGCCCTCGCGCGCTCCCGCCGACGGACGGCCGGATCGTTCATGAAATCCGTCCTCCTTCGAGGTTCGCTGCCCTCCGCGTCTGCTGATCTTTTCGTCGCAACCAGTACCCGTCGGGAATTGGTGCGTTAATCATACCTCTTCCTTCCGCCCTGCCTGGGGGCCGCTTTCACAAGGATATGCGCCCGCAGCATCAAGATATTGCCGGAAACGTGACGACAAAGCAGGCGCCGCCTGCCGGATGGCGATTCGTGGTGCACGGTTGCGCCGTGACGCAAGGCGATTTTGCGCACCAGCGACAGGCCGAGGCCCCAGCCGCCGGCCGTCTCGCTGCGGCCCTGTGGCCGGGAGAAGGCTCGAAGACACGCTCACCGGTTCCTTCCGGCAGGCCCGGCCCGTGATCGCACACCTTGAGCACCACCGAGCCGCCTTCGATCCCCACATGCGCGCTAACCGGCGGGCCGCCATGTCTCTGCGCGTTCTGCATGAGATTGCGAACCAGCCGCGTGAGCAGCTTCGGGTCGCCCGACACGACGCCAGGTTCGCCTGAGACGTCGACGCCGGAGCGTGCGCCTTCCTCGGCCGTTAGCGCCAGCAGATCCACCCGCTCCAGCTTCTCGATATGGTCGAGCCGGCTGGCAAGCAGGATTTCCTCCACCAGCTCATCGAGTTCGGTGAGGTTGTGCACAATCTCATCGCGCATCGGGCCGCTTTGTTCGTTGGCGTTGAGGTCGATCGCTATGCGCAGCCGCGCAAGCGGCGAGCGCAACTCGTGGCTGGCATTGGCAAGCAGC
Source organism: Mesorhizobium onobrychidis (assembly GCF_024707545.1). NCBI lineage: Bacteria > Pseudomonadati > Pseudomonadota > Alphaproteobacteria > Hyphomicrobiales > Phyllobacteriaceae > Mesorhizobium > Mesorhizobium onobrychidis. The sequence goes on along the minus strand of NZ_CP062229.1, from coordinate 7,144,259 downwards.
GAGCTATGCGCGGCAAGCAGCCGCTCGATCTGCTCGGCGGCGCGGTTGAAGCTCGCCGCCACCGCCGCCACCTCGTGGCTGCCGCGCACGGCGACGCACGTGTCGAGAGCGCCTGCGCCCCAGCGATCGACGCCCTGGCGCAATGCTTCAAGGCGGAGTGTGAGATGACGCACGACTGGAAAGGCGGCAACCCCTATCGCCGCGGCGATCAGCGCGAGAAAGTCTGCCGGGCCGAACGGCATTCGCAGCCGCGCCGCGGTCACGCTCCGTCCGGCTGCCGGCTGATCAGCAGGTGATGCCCGCCGGGGAGGATCCTGCGCTGAGATTCGATCTCTTGCGGGGGGATCGGCCGGCCGATCGCTGCGAGCAGCCGCCATTGCGGACCGTAGACGGAGATCTCGGCATTGAAGTCTGCCGAAAGCCGCTCGGCCGCCGCCTGCAGCAGAGCGGGGTCGGAGTCCGCCGGCGGCATCGCCGCGTAGAAAGCGTCGCACGCGGCATTTTCGCGTTCCTGGTCCATGTGAACGAAGATCGCGCTGGCGATCGCCACTGCAGCGAGGCTGACGAGTACGGTGAGGTAGATCTTGACGAAAAGGCTGTTGCGCATGACTTATGTGTCGCCGTCCTGGCAACAGGCAAAGACATAGCCCGCGCCGCGTACACAATCGTCGACCGTCCCGGAATGATAAAGCTCACACATGGCGCCTATGGCGACGAGGAGCAACGTCACTTCGGCCCAGCCGCCGCCTGATTGTCCGATATCAGACATATGCTTGAAGGCCGCAGCATGTTAGACGAAAGTCGTAGTGTTGGCAGGGAGGACCTGTTGATGAGCCACACTTTTCACACAGTCACGGTTGAAGGCGCAGCGGAGGCCTATGTCCTTTCCAGAGGCAAGGCTCGGTATCTCTCGATCGCGCAGGCGATCCGCGCCATTCGAACACTCATGCCGGCTTGCAAGGCCACCAACCACGAGTTGGAGGAGATGCTGGCGGCGGCATGCGTAGTGCACGGCGTGCCCGTTGCCTTCGACGCCAAAACAGCCGATGGCCTGGAACCACGGCTCCATTCGTAGGCCGGAAATGTCCGCGCCGCTGCAGAAGCCAAATTCATTGGATGTTCGGCAAGCGATTGTCCGCTACCTGATCGATCATGTCGACAATCCGAGCGTCTCGATAGTCGAAGTGATCAGCGCCGTGAGGAAGATGTTTCCACTCTGCGAACTCACGGATTGGCAAATTGGCGATCTCATTGCGAGAAGCGCCATCGACGCGGGATTTGCCGTTGAGTTCGACGCGGCGGACCCTAGACGGCATCGGCGCAACGTCTGTCATGACGTTTGACTGAGAGATACACCGTGTTACCCCCTGACATACACCAGCGGTAGATGCTCTGGCTGTCGCACCAAGAGATTGCCTATAAAGCCTTTTCGCGTTTTTATACCCGGCCCAATAAACTTGTCCGGCCAGGGGACTTCGCCGTGATTGAGCTCGAGGCAGCCCGGCTTCCCGGATCCTGCGACGCTTCGCGATCTGGCTATCGCCGACGACGATCCCGCGTGAATCCGAACGGCGGCGATCGCACTTGGCGACCCGCTCGGCATATTCGGTGCACGGATCAACGGCACGGCGATGCTCTAGCTGAAGCCGGCCGAGAAGTCGCTTCCACCATTTGCATCGGGGTGGGGCAGGGGATCGCCATTGCGTTCAAAGCCGTGTGGCGGATCAGCGGGCCGTGACCACTTCCGGCCTTGGATGAAGTCGCTCGCCAACAGATCGGCGGAGCTGTTTTCGCCAAAGTCGAATGCGGGTGATGCCTATGGCCCCTGCCAAGTCAACCCCGTTTGAGATCAAACGCGGTGAGCGTGCCGCTTCTAGCAGCGCCGTTTTTCCCATTGACGTGAGAACATCAGAACAAAGTACCTTATGTCTACAGATTTCATAGAATATCGTTTGACTCGGTTTGGTGCTGGCCTAAGGCGCATGCAAAGTGTGGGAGATAGATGACTTGGCACGATTATCGGTTCTCGGAATATCGGGCGGTGTAGGCACGCCGTCCCGCACCACGGCGGTGGTTAATGCGCTGGTCAAGGCGGTTGCGTTGCGCGTGCCTGCAGACACCGGTCTGATTGAAATCACCGAGGCGGCACCCTCGCTTTTCGCCGGGCTATCCCGCGACTCACTCGGTGCATCCGGAGAAGCGATCATCCAGCGTGTCGAGAAGGCCGACCTGCTCGTGGTCGGAACGCCTGTCTATCGAGCATCCTACACCGGCGCCCTCAAGCACCTGTTCGACCTCGTCGACTATCGCGCGTTGACCGGCAAGACCGTGCTGCTCGCGGCAACCGGCGGCAGCCCTTACCATGGCCTGGTGCTCGAACATCAGCTTCGGCCATTGTTCGGCTTTTTCGGTGCCGTCACCGTTCCGACCGGCGTCTACGGCGCCCCCGACGATTTCATCGAAGGCGAGATCGCCGGTGCGGCCATCATCGAGCGCATTTCGAGGGCCGCTACTGAAGCGGTCTCCTTGCTCAATTCCAGTCATGCAAACGATGCCGTCGCCACGCGCGTCGGCTGAATCAATCAAAAAAAGGGAACAACGACATGGCCTCGCATTCCGACAGCCTCAAATTCGCCTACTGGGTTCCGAACGTCTCGGGCGGACTGGTCATCTCCAACATCGAGCAGCGGACCGGCTGGGATATCGATTACAATCGCAAGCTCGCCCAGATCGCCGAGGCCAATGGCTTCGATTACGCGCTGAGCCAGATACGCTTCACCGCCGGCTACGGCGCCGACAACCAGCACGAATCGGTGTCGTTCAGTCATGCCTTGCTTGCCGCCACCACAACGCTGAAGGTCATCGCGGCGATCCTGCCCGGCCCGTGGAATCCTGCGCTGGCGGCCAAGCAGATCGCTACCATCAACCACCTGACCAATGGCCGCGTCGCCGTCAATGTCGTCAGCGGCTGGTTCCGTGGCGAGTTCGCCGCCATTGGCGAACTCTGGCTCGACCATGACGAGCGCTATCGCCGGTCGGAGGAATTTATCCGAGCGCTGCGTGGCATCTGGACCGAAGACAGTTTCACGCTTAAGGGCGACTTCTACCGCTTCACCAACTATTCGATGAAGCCCAAGCCGATCGAGCCCTTGCCCGAGATCTTCCAGGGCGGCTCGTCGCGCGCCGCGCGCGACATGGCTTCGCGGGTCTCCGACTGGTATTTTACCAACGGCAACACGCCGGAGGAGATCCGGAAGCAGGTCGACGACATCCGCGCCAAGGCGAAAGCCAATGGCCACAACGTCAAGATCGGCGTCAATGCCTTCGCCATCGCTCGCGAGACCGAGGCAGAGGCGCGCGCAGTGCTCGACGAGATCATCGCCAAGGCCAATCCCGAGGCAGTCCAGGGTTTTGCCGATCAGGTCAAGAATGCCGGCAAGGCCTCGCCGGAAGGCGAAGGCAATTGGGCGAAATCCTCCTTCGAGGATCTCGTGCAATACAATGACGGCTTCCGCAGCAACCTCATCGGCACGCCGGAACAGATCGCTGAACGCATCCTCAAGCTCAAGGACGCCGGCGCCGACCTGATCCTGCTCGGCTTCCTGCATTTCCAGGAAGAGGTCGAATTCTTCGGCAAGCGCGTCATCCCGCTGGTGCGCGAACTGGAAGTGGCTCGCGACAGGGAACTTGTCGCCGCGGAATAGGTCAGGCGCGGCCCTCGGGCCGCTGCCAGCTCTCCTTCAAATCAGGGACGTTTCATGTTTGGTGCTTCGCTGGGAGCCGCCGCATACGAGCGCGCGCCCGAAATTTCCGGCATTCTTGCTGGTGCCCGTCCCGTGGAGGACACGCGCCAGGCGCGCCAATCGGCAAAGGCTGATGCGATGCTGGCCCTGAGCGGGATCGGCATTTCCTTTGGCGGCGTCAAGGCGCTGAGCGACATTGCTCTCGAGGTCAAAGGCGGTGAGATCCGCGCGGTGATCGGCCCCAACGGCGCTGGCAAATCTTCGCTGATCAACATCATCAGCGGCCTCTATCATGCCGACCACGGCACGATTGCGATCGACGGACAGTCCTTCTCCCAGGTGCCGCCGAGTCGTCTGGCACGACTGGGCGTTGCGCGAACCTTTCAGAACCTGGCGCTGTTCGGCGGTCTCTCCGTGCGCGACAACATCGCGTCCGGCCGCGTCTACACCAGGCGCGCCAGTTTTGTCGAACATATTGCCAGTCTGCCACGCGCCCGGCGTGAAGATGCGGGAATCGCCGAAAAGGTCGAACAGACAATTGCCTTTCTGCACCTCGAGGCCGTCGCCGACCGTCTGGTCGCCACGTTGCCATACGGCCTGCAGAAGCGGGTCGAACTGGCCCGCGCCCTAGTCGCCGAGCCGAAGATCCTGCTGCTCGACGAACCGATGGCCGGCATGACGGCGACAGAGAAAGCTGAGATGGCCGGGTTTGTGCGCGCCGCGCGCGACCGACACGGCGTCACCATCATCCTGATCGAGCACGATATCGGCGTGGTCATGGGGCTCTCCGACCGGGTCGCCGTGCTCGACTACGGCCGCAAGATCGCAGATGGGACGCCGGCCGAGGTCAGGGCCGATCCGGCAGTGATCCGGGCCTATATCGGCACCGCCGAGGGCGGGAATGGCGAGGACATCTGATGAGCTACTATGATTTCCTCTTCGTCATCGAAGTGCTGGTCGGCGGCCTGCTCTCTGGCGTCATGTATTCGCTTGTCGCCATAGGTTTCGTGCTGATCTACAAGACGTCGGGCGTGCTGAACTTCGCGCAAGGGTCGATGGTGCTGTTCGCAGCGCTCACCTTTGTCAGCCTCGTCGAACGCGGCATCCCCTTCGCGCTTTCGCTGCTCATCACCTTCGCGGTCATGGTCGCGCTGGGCTTCACCATCGAGCGGACTGTGCTCAGGCCGCTGGTCAATCGCTCGCCGATGACCCTGTTCATGGCCACACTCGGCCTGTCCTACATCATCGAGGGCGCTGCCCAGCTGATGTGGGGCACGCAGGTGCACGGGCTCGATCTCGGCATAGACGACACGCCCTTTGAGGTCGGCGGCATCCTGATCTCGTCGTTTGACCTTCTCGCCGCAGGCATTGCCGCGGCGATGGTGGCGGGCTTGAGCGCATTTTTCTATTGGACCCGGATCGGGCTGGCGTTTCGTGCCGTCGCCGACGACCAGTTCGCGGCGCTCGCCGTCGGGCTGCGGCTGCCCCGGATATGGGGAACGGTGTGGACGGCCGCGGGGTTCGTGGCGCTGGTCGCGGGACTGCTGTGGGGTGCGCGTCTCGGTGTCCAGTTCTCTCTGTCGCTGATCGTTTTGAAGGCGCTGCCGGTGCTGGTGCTTGGCGGCTTCGATTCCATCCTCGGCGCCATCGTCGGCGGCCTCATCATCGGCGCCAGCGAGAAACTCGCTGGCGTCTATCTCGGCCCCTTCGTCGGCGGCGGCATCGAAGGCTGGTTCGCCTATGCGCTGGCGCTGGTGGTGCTGCTGGTGCGCCCATCCGGCCTGTTTGGCCAGAAAACCGTCGAAAGGGTCTGACCGATGGCCGTGCAAGCGCTCGATGCCGCAAGGCCTCCAACCGACTGGCAGAGATTAGCTCTGCCGGCCGTGCTGGTCGTCGCCGGCTACGGCCTGATCCCCGCCTATGCGTCGAGCTATCTCATCGAGGCGATCCTGCTGCCGTTCCTGGCACTCAGCCTGGCGGCGGTCGGCCTTAACCTTCTCACCGGCTACTGCGGCCAGCTTTCGCTTGGCTCCTCCGCCTTCATGGCGGTCGGTGCTTTTGCTGCCTACAATTTCAATCTGCGTTTCGACGGACTGCCGCTGCCAGCGACCATGATCCTGGTCGGGATTTCGGCCGCCGGCATCGGCGTCGTGTTCGGCCTGCCGAGCCTGCGGCTGCGCGGCTTCTATCTCGCCGTGTCGACGCTCGCCGCCCAGTTCTTCGTGCAATGGGCGCTGACCAAGTTCGGCTGGTTCTCCAACTACAACCCATCCGGCGTGATTTCGGCGCCGCATCTCATCGTCGGTGGATTCCCGCTCGACGGCGCCACCGGCCGCTACCTGCTTTCGGTCACCACGGTCATCGTGCTCACCGCTCTCGTCTGGCGGCTGGTCAACAGCGCCATCGGCCGCAACTTCATTGCCGTGCGCGATAATGAAACGGCGGCGCACGTCATCGGCGTGCCGGTGCTGCGAACCAAGCTGCTGGCCTTCGCCATCTCGTCCTTCATTATCGGCGTCGCCGGTGTGCTGTGGGCCTTCACCTATCTGCGCACCGTAGAGCCGGCCGGCTTCAACCTCGACCGCTCCTTCCAGATACTGTTCATCATCATCATCGGCGGGCTGGCTTCGATGCGCGGTGCGTTTCTGGGCGCGGCCTTCATCGTCGTCTTCCCGCTTCTTCTGTCCCGCATCGGCGCCTTCGCGTTTGGCGGCCTGTTCGATTCGGGCGTGCTCGACATGAGCCAGCGCATCGTGCTCGGCGCCCTCATCATCATCTTCCTCATCGCGGAACCGAGCGGGCTGTCGGCCCTCTTCGACCGCCTGAAACGACGGATCGGCTCAAGGTCCAGCTGAGCGCCGCTCGACATCCTCTCACGGACCCACACCTCAGGAGACGCAACTCATGACCTTCTTCAGTCATCTCAAGAAAGCGGCGATCGCCACGGCCTTCGTGCTCGGCGCGACGGCTGTCCACGCCGACGAACAGTATTTCCCCCTGCAGAGCTATCGCGTCGGCCCCTATGCCGCCGGCGGGACCGGCTTCTTCGGCGGCTTCATCGACTACCTCAACCTGATCAACATCCGCGACGGTGGCGTCAACGGCGTCAAGCTGACCTGGAGCGAAGGCGAGACCCAGTATGAGGTCGAGAAGGGCGTCGAGGTCTACGAACGGCTGAAGAGCAATCCGGATATTGCAGCCTGGAACCCGCTTTCGGTCGGCATCGCCTACGCCATGATCGACCGCATAACCGACGACAAGGTGCCGCTGATCACCATCAATCACGGCCGCACCGACACCACGGACGGGCGCGTGTTCCCTTACGTCTTCCCGCTGCTGCTCAATCCCTACAGCGAGACTTCCGGAATCGTGAACTACATCGCCTCCAAGGAAGGCAGCCTGGACAAGCTCAAGGGCAAGAAGATTGTGGTGCTCTATCACGGCTCGCCCTACGGCAAGGAGACGATCCCGATCTACGAGCTTTTGGCGCAGAAATACGGCTTCGAACTGTCGCAGATCGAGGTTCCGCATCCGGGCAACGAGCAGCAGGCACAATGGCTGACGATCCGTCGCGAGCGTCCCGACTATGTCGTGCTGCGCGGCTGGGGCGTGATGAATCCGGTTGCGCTTAAGACCGCGCAGAAGACCGGCTTCCCGGCCGATCACATTGTCGGCAATGTCTGGTCGAATTCGGAAGAGGACGTCATCCCCGCGGGCGGTGCCGCCAAGGGCTATACGGCCATCACCACCCAGGCCTCGGGTGAGCAGTATCCGGTGGTCCAGGAGATCGTGAAAACGGTCTACAGCGACGGCAAAGGCAATCTCGATGACAAAAGCCGCATCGGCTCGGTCTACCACAATCTAGGCATCGTTAATGGCATCCTCAACGTCGAGGCGGTCCGCATCGCACAGGCCAAGTTCGGCAACCGCACGCTGACCGGCGACGAAGTGCGCTGGGGCTTCGAGCATCTCAAGCTCGATCCGGCGCGCGTCGAGGCGCTCGGTGCCAAGGATCTGTTCCACTCGATCAATGTCTCCTGGGACAATCACGAGGGTGACGGCTACGTGACCTTCCAGCAGTGGGACGGCAAGAAGTGGGACGTCGTGTCCGACTGGATCGCGCCCGACTGGAAGTTGCTGCGCCCGATCATCGAGAAGTCGTCCGAGGCCTACGCCAAGGAGAAGGGCATCAAGATCCGCACGGCCGAGGACGCCGACGCAGTGGTCAGCAACTGAGTTTGCCATGGCGCGGCCGACAAACTGGCCGGCCACGCCATCCAGCTTCCCAGCGGAGTCATAGATGTCCAGCCAATACCCGATACTGTCAGTCAGCAGCGTGGAAGCTGTCTACAACGGCGCCATTGCCGCCCTGCACGGCGTCGACCTGTCGGTTGGGAGGGGCGAGATCGTCGCGCTTCTCGGCTCTAACGGCGCCGGCAAGACCACGCTGCTGCGCGCCGTATCCAATCTCCTCCCGGCCGAGCGCGGCGCCATTACCGCCGGTCGGATCACCTTCGATGGCGAGGATGTTTCAAGGGCAAGCCCCTCGCAGCTCGTCCGCAGCGGCCTCGTCCAGGTCCTCGAGGGCCGGCATTGCTTCCGTTCGCTGACGGTCGAAGAGAACCTCTTCACCGGCGCGCTCGGGCGCTCGTCCTCTCGCACCGGCGTCAAGGCCGACCTCGACCGTGTCTATTCACTTTTCCCAAGGCTCGCCGAAAGGCGGCGAACCCGGTCCGGCCTCACTTCCGGGGGCGAGCAGCAGATGACGGCAATCGGCCGGGGCCTGATGTCGCGGCCGAAGCTCTTTGTTCTGGACGAGCCGTCGATGGGGCTCGCGCCGCTGATCGTCGACGAGATCTTCAGCGCCCTGAAACGGCTAAACCGCGACGAAGGCCTTTCGATGCTGGTTGCCGAACAGAATTCGGCGGTCGCGCTGAAATACGCCGACCGCGCCACCGTGATCGAGAACGGCGTCAGCGTCCTCGAAGGATCGGCTGCCGACCTGCGCCAGCGCGCCGATATCAAGACCTACTATCTCGGCGGCGCGCCGCTTCCATCCGACCATTTCCCCAAGGAGACCGCAGCATGACCATCCAATCGAAGCAGCCGTCCGATATCCGCAGCGCCGTGCCACCGGTCGAGCGTCCGTCAGCCAAGGCGCATGTTATCAGGACCGACGCCGAGGCGATCGCTGTCGCCGAAAAACTGGCCGCCGAATTCGCCAAGGATGCCTCCAGGCGGGACCGTGAACGCCTCTGGCCGACGGAAGAGCTCGATGCGTTTTCGCAGAGCGGCCTGTGGTCGATCAACGTGCCGAAAGCCTATGGCGGGCCGGAGCTCTCCTATGTGACGCTGTCGAAAGTGATCACCATCATCTCGGCGGCCGATCCGTCGCTGGGTCAGATTCCGCAGAACCATCTCGGCGTCGTCGCCGCCATCCGCACCGTCTCCGACGAGGCCCAGAAGAAGCTGCTTTTCGCCGAGGTGTTGTCCGGCACGCGCTTCGGCAACGCGTTCTCCGAATTCGGCTCCAAGCGGGCGGCCGACTTCGAAACCAAGTTCGTCGACGCCGGTGACCATGTCGTCGTCCACGGCCAGAAATTCTATTCGAGCGGCGCGCTACTCGCCCATCTGGTGCCGATCGTGGCGCTCGATGACGAGGGCCGCGCCTGGTATGCCATCGCCGATCGCGGCGCGCCAGGACTGACGGTCATCGACGACTGGTCGAGCTTCGGCCAGAAGACGACGTTGTCAGGCACGGTTCTTCTCGACAACGTGAAAGTGCCGAAGACGCATCTGGTTCCCGGCTATAAGGGCTACGACCGGCCGACGGCCGACGGCGCCATCTTCCAGATCATCCAGGCCGCCGTCGATCTCGGCATCGCCAAGGCGGCGATCGACGAGACGGTCGATTTCGTGCGCACCAAGTCGCGCGCCTGGATAGACAGCGGCGTCGATCATGCCTGGCAGGATCCTTATACGATCCAAGCGATCGGCGACCTTCGTCTGCGCGCCAATGCGGCAGAGGCGGTTCTGGAAAAGGCCGGGCTTGCCGTCGATCGCGCCGTCGCCGACCCGAACGAGAAGACCGTCGCTGAAGCGCAGATCGCTGTGGCGGAATCCAAGATCCTCACCACCGAGATCGCCATCAATGCCACGAACAAGCTGTTCGAGCTCGCCGGCACACGCTCGACGCTGGCCGAGCACAATCTCGACCGGCACTGGCGCAACGCCCGCACCCACACGCTGCACGATCCGGTGCGCTGGAAATACGCGATCTTGGGCAATTACTACCTCAATGACGTCAATCCGCCGTTCCATGCCTGGAGCTGACCGCGGGCATCTTCAAGGCACAGAGGACCATTCATGAGCATTGCCACTAACGACAGGATCAAGGTCCTGTGGTTTCTTCCGACCCATGGCGACAGTCGCTATCTCGGCACCTCCGAGGGGGGCAGGGCGGTCGACTTGCCCTACCTCACCCAGGTCGCCAAAGCTGCCGATGCCATCGGCTACTATGGCGCGCTGCTGCCGACCGGACGCAGTTGCGAGGACAGCTGGGTCGTGGCGTCGGCTGTGGCGCCGCTGACGCAGCGGCTTCGCTTCCTTGTCGCCGTCCGGCCGGGCCTGCAATCTCCGACGCTCGCCGCCCGCATGACCTCGACACTCGACCGCATTTCCAGCGGACGCCTGCTGATCAATGTTGTCACCGGCGGCGACCCCGTCGAGAACCAGGGCGACGGCATCTTCCTCAGCCATGACGAGCGCTATGAGGTGACGCGGGAATTCCTCGACATCTACAAGGCCGTGCTGCGTGGCGAGACTGTTGCCTTCGCAGGCAAGCACTTCCGTATCGAGGACGGCCGGCTGCTGTTTCCGCCCGTGCAGACGCCACATCCGCCGCTCTATTTCGGCGGCTCGTCGGAAGCAGCCAACGCGGTCGCCGCCGAACAGATCGACAAGTATCTGACCTGGGGCGAACCGCCGGCCGACGTCGCCGCCAAGGTTGACCATGTGCGCGGCCTTGCCGAGAAGGCGGGACGAGCGGTGAGTTTTGGAATCCGATTGCATGTCATCGTCCGCGAAACAAATGACGAGGCGTGGGCCGATGCCGACCGGCTGATCAGCCGCCTCGACGATAGGACGATCGCCGAGGCGCAGAAGGTTTTCGCGCGCATGGATTCTGTCGGCCAGTCGCGCATGAGCCGGCTGCATGGCGGCCGTCGCGACAAGCTGGAAATCAGCCCCAACCTGTGGGCCGGGGTCGGCCTGGTTCGCGGCGGCGCCGGCACCGCCCTGGTCGGCGATGCGGCCACGGTGGCGGAACGGATCGACGAATACCGGCGTATCGGCATCGATACCTTCATCCTCTCCGGTTATCCGCATCTGGAGGAAGCCTATCGTTTTGGCGAACTGGTGCTACCGCTATTGCCGCTCGATCATGAAATCTCGACGCGGCCGACGGCCGTGAACATGGGACCTTTTGGCGAAACGGTGGCCGGCGATCATCGGCCATCGGCGCTGCGCGCGAGTCAATCTTGAGCGCCAGAGAATCGGGCAGAGGGCCGGTCGTAGTCATCATCGGCGGCGGCTTTTCCGGCGCGGCGACTGCGTTTCATCTTGCGCGGCTTCTGCCCGCCGGAACTGCCGATATCGTGGTCGTCGAGCCCCGAGAGGGGCTCGGCTATGGTCTGGCCTATTCGACGCCCGATCCTTCACACCGCATCAATGTGCCGGCGTCGAGGATGACGCTGATCTCCGGCCAGGACAGCCACTTCGCCGACTGGCTGGAGCAAACCAGCGCCATCGTGGACGATGTCGAGGCTGTTGCCGCCAATGGAGCGCTCTACCCGCAGCGTCGCGTTTTCGGCCGTTACGTGGAAGACCACCTCCAGCGCTTTCTCCAAAGCAAAACGATCCGGCATGTCAGATCCGCCGTTGCTTCGGTCGAACGCAGTGGTGAGCGCTACCGGCTGATCCTTGCTGACGGCGCAGCGCTTGTGGCAGACGCTCTGGTCATTGCGACGACGCATCCGCCCCCGGCCTTGCCGTTGGCCCTGCAGTCCGTGGCTGGCAAGGCCGGGCTGGTGGCCAATCCCTATGATCTGGAGAGGCTGGAAGCGGTCGGCCGCAATGACAATGTTCTCATCGTCGGCACCGGACTGACATCGGCGGACGTGATCGCGACGCTTCACCGCAAGGGCCATCGCGGCCGCATCACGGCACTTTCGCGCCATGGTTACAGATCGCGCGGACATGCTTTGAAAGCAGTCGATCCGGCCGGCGACTTTACCACCCTGCCTTCACGCAGCGCCACAGTGCTGCTCAGGCGCATCCGCACCGCGATTGCTACAGCCGCTCGGGCTGGCGAAGACTGGCATCCCGTCCTCGACGCCGTCCGGCGGCAGGGACAGGTCATCTGGCAGGCTTTGCCGCTCGCTGAGCAGCGCCGTGTGGTGCGCCATCTTCGCGCGCTGTGGGATGTGCATCGCTTCCGTGTTGCGCCACAGATCATGGACGTGCTCGATCGCCAGGTTGCCGAGGGCAGGCTTGCCTATCGCGCCGCATCGATTGTCGGCGCCGATCAGATCGCCGGACGCATTCGCGTCGGGCAGCGACTGCGTGGCCAACGGCGTCTCATTGCCGAGGCTTTTGACAGCGTGATCGTGACAACCGGGCCGGCGCATGCCGATATCTTGCGGACCAACACGGCGATTGCGGCGCTCGCGCGGATGGGATTGGCCCGGCTCGACCCGATTGGACTTGGCTTGGCGACCGACAGCCAAGGCCGTGCGGTCGGCACATCCGGGCGGCCGATTGGCAGCATTTTCGTCAGCGGGCCGCTGGCGCGCGGCAGCGTTGGCGAACTGATGGGAATTCCCGAAGTCACCGCGCATGCCGAGCGCATCGCCGCCGAAATTCATCAATGGTTGGGATACCGAACAGCTTTGCGCCGCAAGGCGTCGTGAAGCTGCAAGAACGAGAGGCTATCCAGATGGTACTGATGGAACGCATTACGAAGGTGGAAGCGCATCCGATAGGCCACTGGTCGCGTGCCGCCCCTGGCGTTTCGCTTTTGTCGCCGGAGAGGACGAGCTGGACATTTGAAGGCTGCGGCGAGTCAGCTTGAACTCCGTTCAGATCCGCTCGACCTCCGACGTGCCGATCTCCATGCCCTGACTTCCCACCGCCGTCCCCTTTGACACCAGCCGCCATGATGACGGCGACCCGAGACGATCAGCCACCGCGGCGCTACCTTCAGGTAAGTGGGTCGAAAAAGCACGGGCGGGAAGACCCCTACAGCGAGGCTGCTCGCCTTGTGGCCGCAGCGAGGAAAAGAATCTGCCGCCGGACATCGACGTCAGTGGTTTAGAGAAGGCGGCTCGGCAGAGATCTCTGCGTAAACCCCGGAAGCCCGGTGCGTGTCGTCGGATATCGAATTCTTTGAGAATGCCTTAGGCGGCGAGCTTGGCTGCGTGTGCCTTCCTTGAAAATCTACCCGATAAGCGTGCGTCCGAATTTTGGCGGCGATCTTAACCAAATGCGATGAGCTGCAATTTCCCTTCTAGCGACGCCCGCGCTAGGGGCGGGCCTCCAGCACCAAGTTGAACGGCGTCTCCGCGGCGCGGCGGAATCGCTTGAAGCCGCCGGCGGTCACAACCTTGCGCAGCCTCGCCTCGCCGGCCTGGGCGCCAAGCCCGAGCCCGACTTCCTGTGACACGGACGCAGGTGTGCACAGGAACGTGGACGCGGCATAGTAGACGCGTCCGACGGGATTGAGATTCGCCGCCAGATGATCATGCGCGAACGGCTCGACGATCATCCACGTGCCATCCGGCTTGAGCGACCCGTGGACATGGGTGGCGGCGCCCTCTGGGTCGCCCATGTCGTGAAGGCAATCGAAAAAAGCGACGAGGTCATAGGTGCCGGGATAGGTCTTGGCGGCCGCGACCTCGAAGCGCGTGTTGGCGCCGACACCGGCTTCCTCGGCCGCCTTTCGGGCGCGCTCGATCGAAGGGGCGTGATAATCGAAGCCGACGAAGCGCGAATTGGGGAAAGCACGTGCCATCAGCACCGTCGATGCGCCATGACCGCATCCGACATCCGCGACCGCCGCGCCGCGTTCGAGCTTCTCGACCACGCCCTCCAGAGCGGGCAGCCAGGAGTCGATCAGATTGGCATTGTAGCCTGGCCGGAAGAACCGTTCCGTGCCGCGAAACAGACACGCGCTATGATCGTGCCATGCAACGCCCTTACCGGACCGAAATGCCTGCCTGACCTTTTCTTCATCGAGCCACAGCGCGGATAGGAACTCGAATGCGCCAGCCATGAAGGCCGGGCTATCTTCGTCGGCGAACACCAGTTCCTGCTCGGCGTTGAGATAGAACTCGTCGTTGGCTTCATCGTAGTCGACGTAGCCCGCAGCCGCCTGCCCGGAAAGCCATTCCCTTACAAGGCGTTCCTGGGTGCCGGTGCGTGTCGAAAGTTCGGCGGCCGTCATCTTGCCGCCTTCGCGCAATGCCTTGAACAGGCCGAGTCTGTCTCCCAGCACGACTCCCGCGCCCGTAGCGATCGCACCAAGATCGCCGATCATTTTCCCCAAGAATGCGTCCAACTTTTCCTGACTCGCTTCAGACATTGGAATCTCCTCAGTGGGCGCGATGTTGCCGACTTTCCACCACACCATATGGGCGACGATCGGCGAAGGTGATCGGGGGATGACGACCTGCATGCCGTCATCAAGCAGGAAATCCGTCAATTTACCCTCGTCGGTAAAGGGGTAGCCGGAGTAGTCCGTCACCAGGGCAAGCGCGGTCGCAGTAGGTATCCTGGGCAGCCCTTCAGACATCGATGGCTCCGGTTGTGGTGACGAGACGGGCGATAAGCATCGGGCGAAGTAATTTTTTCCGTGGCGGCGTTTATGATGAGCTGATCATGTGACATCTTATTGGTCGATCACGTGTTCGCCGACAACGTGCATGTACTGTGCCAGATGCGAAAACCATTTAATCGCAATCCGGTGGATCGGACTCCGTATCCGACATTGTCGGAAATTGGACAGCGTCGAACGCGAAGCGCTTATAAGGCTTGTGACGATAATTTCGCGTGCTGCTTCGCGGAGGATACGATGCGCCTCGAACCGACCGCGAGGCCTTCCTGCCATAGAGCCTGGTAGACACCGGCCGAGTTGCCACCACCTTCAGTCCGCGACGGTCGCTCGCGCTGCGCTATGCGAAAGGCTCCGCGCCAGCGCCCGTCGCTTCACCCGCCCAGCAGGGCACACCAATGCCGGAAACGAACTCAAAGGGATAGAAACTGGGGTTCAAGATCAGAGGCGACTAGGAGCCTCTTCACGCTTTTCGGGACATCGACTGGGCTCTCGAAGTCACTCGCGGAAGCTCTCGCACTTTGGTTGTCACCAGTGTCGAGGGCGGGATGCGGATTTGCAGTTCGGCTGCTTCTGACAATTCACATTCGATACCGGAGGGCGTGCTAAGCGCCGCCCTGTCTTTCTGAATCACTCGCTTAGGGCCTTGAGGATCGGCGTGGACCATAGAATCAGAATGAATCCGATGCCCGACCAAACATCACAGCATCCCAGTTCCGATAATCCCGGCGCATTTCAGGCCTCCCTGCCAACACATCGGATCTCGTACGGAATCCCGCGCTCACACCCACTCTGAGAGGGGCGCTGTATACGTCGCGGCGTCTATAGCGCGGGCGACGCGTAAAAATGGAGTTGGTGAAAGCTGGATTGGGTTCAAGAGTTCCTGTTGCCGAGCAGCAGAAGACGAAACCGAGCTCGCCGATTGGACATTAGCGACCAGCCATGATCGTCCGTTCTCCTGGCAAACATCAAGAAAACAGAATCGACTTTTTCAGCGGCATCGACCCGATGCTGGCGATTATGGCCGTTTTCCCTCCGTTTCGCTCTTGGTCGCAGGCAGGTTGCCCGAACACCACGGAATCGTCGCGTTGAGCCGATCGCCACGAATGTTCGAAGTACTCATGGGCTTGCTGCGCTCGCGGCCGCCGTGCCAGGCAACAGGATTAGGTCGAGGGTCTTTCCTGGCCCCGGGGTTCTCACACGGCAAGCCTTCCTCGCGAGCCGATGCTATCGTGCCAGTTTCGCAGACCGGGTGGCTATGTCGCGTAAGACAGAACGGAGAAGCATT
Source organism: Mesorhizobium onobrychidis (assembly GCF_024707545.1). NCBI lineage: Bacteria > Pseudomonadati > Pseudomonadota > Alphaproteobacteria > Hyphomicrobiales > Phyllobacteriaceae > Mesorhizobium > Mesorhizobium onobrychidis. The sequence continues at coordinate 7,128,340 of NZ_CP062229.1, read as the reverse complement.
CCAATTTCCTGTTCGGCGAGCCCCGGTCCAATTCCTGATTCGGACAGTTGGACGAGAATTGTCTTGACGGTGCTGCGCCAGAACGCGTTCGCGTCCTCCCCGTCCTTGGATTCCAGAACCCGCGCGATACCTTCGACCAATTTCCGCCGACGATGCAGCGGAAACGCGATTATATTTGATTCACCCATCGATCACCTCACGCCTTCAGCTTCGCAAATAAGCATTGGCGGGTTAAAAGATTTAGTTAACAGCGCAATTGTGCAAAGTGCTCATCAGTGGAACAAGGGGCGCCCTACTGCCCAATCCGGCGTTGGGCTGTCAGTCTGAGGGACCAACCTGAACGTTGCGAAAGGGAGGGCTTCGTGAGGGTCAGTCCCTGAAACGGCATCCACCGACTAAGTGGGATTCTAGAGCCAAGGCATCCCGCGCTTCCGGTCTCAATTTCGTCGTCAGCGCCATCGTTCATGGAACTCCGTCTATCTTGACCAAGCAGCGACGCACCTGCGCAGTGCGGACTATCCCGAATGACCTACTCAAACACGTATCGCCACGCAGTTGGGAACACATCAACCTCACCTGGGATTCTGAGCACCAGATGCCCGAAGGCGTCGATCGCTTCGCTTGCCAGCACCAATCCGACGGGCGGCATGATGTTCATGCTCCGTTCGACCTTAGCGGACATTCTGAGCAGCTCGTGTTCTGACCGCTTGGACGACAGGTCACCTTCGCTTATATTCTGGCCATATGGTCAGTTTTTTGGGGGCGTCATGAAGAACATTGCCGTCGTTGAGGCAAAATCCCGGTTCTCGGCCTTGCTGGTTGAGGTCGAGGCGGGCGAGGAAATCGCCGTCACCCGGCGCGGGAAGGTCGTTGCACGGCTTGTGCCGGATCGCCCACGAAACTGGCACAAGCACGTCTCCCGCCACATCCAATGGTCTCTCGTGTCATCGGCACGTTCTGACCTCGCAGGATGAGTTCCACCTCGACAGCGATCAGCCGTGCGGCCTCGTCGCGCCAATGTCGGCTTGGACGACTTCCCGCAGCCGGCAAATTTCTCGCTTCGTCATGGCGACAGCTCATCCACTGGTCAGAGTCAGACACAATGTTCGGTCGGCCGTTACTCCAGAAAGCGGTCCTCGTCGACTTTGACCTGATCCATCCTTTGCAGACGGAACACCTCCTCGACGGAAACGATGTCTAGGTTGACGTTGTGGATGCCGCGATCCTTGAGAATACGCGCGAAGACATCCTTCATCGCCGTGACCGAAGCGCGGATCGCGTGGTTGCCATAGATCACGATCGCGATCCTGCCGAGCGCCTTGATACGTTCCTCGTTCATCTCCGGATACGCCGTCGGCACGATCACGATCGGCGCCTTGCCGCTCCAGGCACGCACGAAGCTTTCAACTTCGTCCGGCGCCTTCTGTTTCGAGTGGATGAGGATCATGTCGGCGCCGGCCGCTTCATAGGCTGCTGCGCGCTTCAGGGCCTCCTCTTCGCCGAGACCGGCGATCAGCGCTTCTGTCCGAGCGATGACGAGGAAGTTAGGGTCGGTGCGGGTGCTGATGGCCGCGTTGATCTTGCCCTGAAACTCCTCGACCCGAAGTAGTTCCTGGCGGCCGCCGGCGGCGAGGCTGGTGACCTTCGGGAAGGTCTTGTCCTCGATGACAACCGCCGAGGCGCCGGCGCGTTCATATTCGGAGATGGCATGGATGACATTGATCGCATTGCCGTAGCCGGTGTCGATATCGGCGACGATCGGCAGCGACGACCGGCCAGCGATCGCCCGCAGCATGTCAAGGTGCTGCGTCATCGAGATGAGGCTCATGTCCGGCAGACCGTAAAGGGCGGAGAGCTCGAAGCCTGAGGCCCAGATCCCGTCGAAACCGGCTTCCTCGGCCAGGACGGCCGAAAGCGGGCTATGGGCGGCCATGATCCGGACGAGGCCGCGTTCGGCCATGCGGTCACGCAGTTGCTTCGCTTTGCTCATACGTCTTCTCGCTTGTGGACAGGGCGGTGCAGGCGGCGAAAATGCGGCCGCAGGCGCGCTTCAACTCGTCTTCTGATGCGGCATAGGAAACGCGAATATAGGGTGAGGCCATGAACCCGCTGCCGGGCACCACGGCGACACCGAACTGCTCCAGCAGATACATGGCGAAATCCATGTCGCTCTCGATCACCTTGCCCGTGGCGGTCACCTTGCCAATGACGCCGGCGCAGGAGACGAAAACATAGAACGCGCCGTCCGGCACGCGGCAGCTCAGGCCCTCGGCCTCATTGATTTGCTCCACGACGAGATCGCGACGCTTTCGGAAGGCGGACACGAACTCGGCGATGTGATCCTGGTTGCCGGCAATGGCCTCGATCGTGGCATATTGCGAGATGGAACTTGTATGCGACGAGGTCTGGCCCTCGATCGTGTTCATCGCCTTGATGAGCTCTTTCGGACCAGCCCCGTAACCAAGGCGCCAGCCGGTCATGGCGCTGGACTTCGATACGCCGTTGACCGTCAGCACCCTTTCAATGAGGTCCGGCGCGGCCTCGGCCATCGTCGCGAAGGGCACGTCATAGACGAGCTTTTCATAGATATCGTCCGAAAGGACGTGGACATGGCTGTGTCGGCGTAGGACCTCGGCCAGGGCGGCCAGATCGGCCCTGGAGTAGACCGCGCCGGTCGGATTGTTCGGCGAGTTCAGCATCAACCATTTGGTGCGCGGCGTGATAGCTGCCGCGAGATCTTGTGGCTTCAGCTTGAAACCCAGCCGCTCAGGGCAGGGAACGAGCACCGGTTCGCCGCCGGCAAGCCGCACCATGTCGGGATAGGAAACCCAGCAGGGCGTAGGGATGATGACCTCGTCCCCGGTGTCGAGGCTGGCGAAAAGTGCGTTGAAGACCACCTGCTTTGCGCCGCAGCCGACGGTGATCTGATCGATGTCGTAATCGAGCCCGTTGTCGCGGAGAAGCTTCTGCCGGATCGCCTCGCGCAGCGGCTTGACGCCAGCAACCGGGGTATATCGCGTCTTGCCATTGAGAATGGCGGCAATGCCGGCTTGCTGGACGGCCTCTGGCGTGTCGAAGTCCGGTTCGCCCTGGCTCAGCGTGACGATATCGACACCTTGTTCGCGCAAGGCACACGCCTTGGCAGTCATGGCCTTTGTCTGGGAGGGTCGGACGGCCTGCAGTCTTTTGGCGAGTAAGGGCAATGGACTTTCCTCAAAGCAGCGAGTTATGCCCAGAGCTAGATGGGGCGCCCCAAGCTCGCTAGTTTTGGCATCGCGAAAAGCGGCCAAAAGGATCGCGTTCTGCGATGCATCATTGCGGCCAGGATTTATTTCCCGGTGCTCTCCTCTTCGGTCTTTTTCCGGCAGAGCCTAGTGAGCCAGCGGCAGAAGGCTCGGGCGAGATCGGGGTTGCCGCTGCGATCGACCGCATAGGCCCGATATTGCATGCCGCTCGGTGCCCGCGAGCCGGGAAGCACGTCCAGAAGGCACTGCCTGATCAGGTCCGCTACGATGATATAGGGTGTCACCAGCAAGGTCTGGCCGGTCGTTACCGCCGGGAGGGCCAGATAGTGGTGGTCGTAGCGCGCCCCCGAAAGAATATCCGACGTCTTCAGGTCCATGCCGCGAAGCCAGATCGGCAAGATGTCCGGCCGCGAGGTGACGGCAATCATCGGGGTGGTGCGCAGCGCTTCGAGCCCGCGGCCGGCGACACAGTTTGGCGATCCGACGCAGACGAGGTGCTCGTCATAGAAATCCCAGCGATCCGCCGGTTCGCTCACTGTTAGGTCCCGGGTGAGGAGCACGTCGAAACTGTCGTCCGAAGCAGGGGCCGACAGAGTGCTGATGACGTCGACCGTGACGCCGCCCATTTCCTTCGAGAAGTCGCTCAAGTTGGGAATGAGCAGCGTATAGGCGAAGGTCGAGAGCGAGGTTCTGACGACGAGCCGGTTGGCATCCTTCCTGTCACCGCGGCGGCGCATCCGCATTGCCGTGAAGAGGATCGTCTCGAGAGGTTCGGCGACGGCATCGGCGAACAGCCGCCCGAAATCCGTGAGCTGGCTTTGACGCCCGCGCCGTTCGAGCAGCTTGGCGCCGAAATATTCCTCCAGCACCGCGATGTGGCGGCTCACGGAGCTCTGGGTGATGCCAAGCGTCTTCGAGGCCCTGGTGACGGTCTTGTCGCGTGCGACCTGCACGAAAGCCCGAACGGCGTTGAGCGAAAGATCTTTTTCCTCGGCCAAATCCCCCCCTTGAGCACGCGCGGCAACCCATCCGGAATCGATGGTTTGCTATCGCAATATTCGATACATGTCACCTGCCTGTAACAAAATGCTTTGATCTTCTGCCGCGACAATAGTTCATCAATGAGGTGGTTTTCCGCCGCGCTCGGCTGGACTGAGAGAGTATCCGTGGGCGTAGAAAGAGATCCCACAAGCCCGGAGCGACGTGGTTGTTCGCGAAGCTGCACAGGAGACAGGTACGCACATGTTTTTGACAACGCGACGCAATCTATTGGTAGCCGGGGCGGCAAGCGGTCTTCTGACAATGACTGGAGTACCTTCAGCGAAGGCCCAGGACGCCGATCGCCGCACGCTTAGGATCGGCATGTCCGGCTTCCCAGCGGCCATTGAACCAGTCCTCTACAACAGTACAGCCACGCGACGCGTCGTCCCACAGATGTTCGATACGCTCATTGGCTTTGATCAGACGGAAAAGATGGCATTACGCCCGGCACTCGCCGAGCGCTGGGAGCGCGTTGACGGGCAGTCGCTACGCCTGTTCCTGCGCAAAGGCGTGACCTTTCACGATGGCAGTCCCTTTACCGCCCGCGACGTCGCTTTTTCGCTCAGCCCCGATCATCTGCTCGGACCCGGTAAGGCCGGCAAGACCGTCGCCATGCAAACGCTCGATACCGTTGACCGCGTTGAAATTGCCGACGACCACACCGTCCTCGTTCACGCTAAGGGCGATGATGCGCTTTTGGAGATGCGTCTCGCCTCCTGGGCATCGGAAATCGTCGGTAGCCGCGCTTATGAAGCCGCGGGATCCTGGGACAAGTGGATCGCTGCGCCCGTCGGCACCGGTCCGTATCGCATCGTCAGCCAGTCGCTCGACGTGAACATCGTGCTGGCGGCATTCGATGACTACTGGGGTGGAAAGCCGCCATACGCTGGTATCGAGTATCGGATAATCCCGGAGCTTGCTTCACGTATCAACGCGCTCACTGCGGGCGAAGTCGGTTTCATCACCGACCTCTCGCCGGACATGTTCTCTGGCATCGAAAGCCAGCAGGGGCTCGAAGTAGCAGGTGGCGCGGTCCAGAATACGCGCTCTTTGGCGATCGACACAACGGGACCCGTTGTCTCAAAGGTCGGCGTACGGCGGGCGCTCAGCCTGGCGCTCGACCGTAAGGCCTTGGTCGAAGCGCTGTGGCAGAACCGAGTTCTGGTGCCGAACGGCTTTCAGTTCCCCAGCTTCGGAGAAGGTTATATCGAGGACTTTGCTGCTCTTGCCTACGATCCTGACCTGGCGCGAGAACTTCTTAGCGAAAGCCGCTACAACGGCGAAACCGTCACGTACAAACTTCTCAACAACTATTATCCCAATCAGGTGGCCGGCGCTCAGGTCATGGTCGAGATGTGGCGGACCGTCGGCCTCAATGTCGAAATCCAGATGATGGAGAACTTCGCCCAGATTCAACAGAAGCCGATCAACGCGATTTATGACAATTCGACCACGGCAATCTTTCCGGACTTGTTGGCCCACGCTTGGCGTCTCTTGGGTCCAAACGGCGAACTTCCGAAGCTGGGCATGTGGCAAGACAAGGAATTCTTCGCTCTTGGCGAGAAACTCAAATCAACGGTGGACGCAGCGGCTCGCCGCGCGGTCATCCGCAGGATGCTGGAAATCATCGATCACGAGAATCCGCCCTGCGTCCTGCTGCATGGCTCCGGTCAGTTCTATGGCAAGCGCAAGGATATCGCCTGGGTCCCGGGGCAGACACTTGACCTGAACTTCGGTCCATTTAACGCCGCCTATACGCAAAACTGATGCCCACGCGAGGAGGGACGGCGATGGCAAATCTCGCCGGCACTGCACCAGCATCCGCATTGCCGGCGGCTTCGTCGTCGCAACCGTTGCTCACGATCGAAGGCCTCTCCGTCGACTTCAGCGGCGTCCAGGTAATTAGGGGGGTCGACCTCACGGTCGCACGGGGCGAGTCAATCGGTATTGTCGGCGAGTCAGGTAGCGGCAAGTCCGTTACCTGGCTTGCTGCGCTCGGGTTGCTGCCTCGCACGGCTACAGTGTCGGGAAGCATTCGGCTGGAAGGCGAAGAACTGCGTGGCGCATCAGCGATGCGGCTCGACCGGATTAGGGGCGGGCGCGTGGCGATGATCTTCCAGGATCCGTCCAGCGCGCTCAATCCTGTCATCCGAATTGGTCGGCAGATTGGCGAAGTTCTCGCGCGACATCAGGGGGTGTCGGGCTCGAACATTCGGGGCGAGACAAAACGTCTTTTTGAGCTCGTTGGCCTGCCGGACGCGGGACGTCGCTTCGACGCTTATCCCCATGAACTGTCCGGCGGTCAGAACCAACGGGTCATGATCGCCACGGCGCTCGCCGGAAAGCCGGACGTCCTGGTTGCCGACGAGCCGACCACCGCGCTCGACGCGACAATCCAGGCCCAGATACTGGACCTCTTGACTACCATTCGGCGCGAGACGGGCATGGCTCTTGTTCTCATCAGCCACGATCTCGGCGTCGTTTCCGAAACCTGCGAGCGCATCATAGTGATGTATGGCGGCCGCATCGTCGAGACAGCGCCGTCAGCCTCGATTTTTGCCAGTCCGCGGCATCCCTATACGCAGGGGCTCCTTGCGGCCTTGCCGCCTTTCGAAGGCGCGTTGAAACGGCTCATTCCCATCGAGGGCCAGGTGCCGGAGCCGGCAAACGTGCCTCCAGGGTGCCCGTTTGCGCCCCGCTGTCCGCAACGCATGCCGGTTTGTGACGCGACCATTCCGCCACTCACGCAAACCGAAGCCGGCCGCTTCTCCGCCTGCATAGCAGGGCCCGCCACGGAGGCCCAGCAGCCCTTAAAACTAAAGGCGAGCGTGCCGGCATGACTGCAAGCATTCTTGACCTGCACGGCATTTCGCGCAGCTATTCGACGCGGAAGGGGCTCTTCGGAACAAAGGTGCCTGTCCACGCTGTTGATGAAGTCTCACTGTCTCTGAAAGAGGGGCAGACGCTGGCTCTCGTCGGCGAATCAGGATCGGGAAAATCAACCACAGGACGGATCGCGCTCGGCCTTGAACGGCCGAACAGCGGATATGTGCTCTTCCGAGGTACTGAACTGCCGCCCGCCAATACACCAGCGTGGCGCCGCATGCGCACGCATATGCAACTGATCCACCAGGATCCACTCGCCGCGCTGGACCGCCGACTGTCGATCCTCAATCAGGTCAGGGAACCACTGGACATCCATGACATCGGGTCTGCATCGAAGCGGAACAATGAAGCGCTGGCTATGCTCGATGCAGTTGGCCTGAATGCGAGTCATGCCTCGAGCCTGCCTTATCAACTGTCGGGTGGGCAGAGTCAGCGTGCTGTTCTTGCTCGGGCGCTTATCATGCGACCGGCGTTGTTGGTCTGCGATGAGCCGGTCTCGGCTCTTGACGTCTCGATCCAGGCCCAGGTCGTGAACCTACTCATGGACCTTCAAAAGGACCTACGTCTTACTCTCCTCTTCATCAGTCACGATTTGAAAGTGGTTCGCCAGGTCAGTCAGCATACGGCTGTGATGTATCTCGGTCGTATCGTTGAATATGGCGAGACAAATCTTTTGCTCTCGAGCCCAACCCACCCCTATACTAAGGCGCTTGTCTCAGCGGTACCTGTTGTAGGCCGGCGCACGCGCGAGCGCATCATGCTCAAAGGCGAACCACCCAACCCTGCAGCCCGTCCGACCGGCTGCGCGTTTCACCCTCGCTGTTCCATCGCGCGGCCGCAGTGCGTGAGAGTCTCCCCCACATTCTCGACTCTGCCGGACGGACGATCCGTTGCTTGTCATGCCGTCCATACCAACCCGCCGAGCAAGAAGGTTGAAACCTGATGTTTCGGTTTTTTGCTATCCGTGTCTTGCGTGCCGTTCTGACCATCGCGCTGGTGGTCACGTTCGCCTTCATCGTCCTGAGGCTCTCGGGAGATCCGGCCCGCAGCGTCATGGGGGACGACGCCTCGCCCGAGGCCATGGCCGCCTTTCGCCGGGAGTGGGGGCTGGATCTGCCACTCTGGATCCAATATCTCCATTACTTCGCAGCGATCTTTCAGGGCGAACTCGGCCGGTCGATGCGTGGAGGCGGGCCTGCGCTTGACCTTGTTCTGGGACGTATCCCGGCAACGCTTATGCTGACCCTTCCTGCACTTCTGATGAAACTGGCCATCGGTATTCCAGCCGGTATCTATGCCGCTTTGCATCGGGACAGCGCCATTGACCGTGCCGTCATGGTCACGGCGGTCGCAGGATATACGGTGCCGAGCTTTGTCCTCGGTCTCGTATTGGTTCAAGTCCTTGCAATCTGGCTTGCGTGGCTGCCGACCGGCGGCACGGGCAGTCTGCAGCATCTAATCCTGCCGATCATCACTCTCGGCGTTGGTGGTGCTGCCGTGCTCGCACGGTTCATTCGGAGCGCTATGCTGGAGGTACTGGGGCAGCCGTACATTCGCACTGCCAGTGCCAAGGGTATCCCCTGGGCCGCGGTTGTGCGTGGTCACGCCCTGCCGAACGCCGCAATTCCTGCCGTTACCATTGTCGGCTTCATGGTCGGCAATCTGATCGCTGGTTCGGTTGTGGTCGAGAGCGTGTTCTCCTGGCCGGGTGTCGGCAATCTGCTGGTTGTGTCGGTGACAGCCCGCGATCTGGCGGTTGTGCAGTGTATTCTCCTGCTGGTGGCCGCCACAATGGTGGTCTCCAACCTCATCGTGGACTTCCTCTACGGCATCCTCGATCCGCGCCTGGCCAACGCGAACTCGACCGGGGGGCGCTGAGCAATGAACATGATGGGAAAAGTAACCGAAACGGCGACTGGCACGCGAGAGACCACGAAACACCGCCGAATTCCTTTCTCCGTCATCGCCAGCGTGCTCTGGATCGTTTTTATCGTCATAGTGGCGCTGCTCGCTGATGGAATCGCCCCGTACCAATACACCGCGCTTGATCTGCCTAACCGGCTGGCCTCGCCGTTACACCCTCACCATGTGCTTGGAACAGACGAACTCGGACGCGATATTCTATCGCGACTGATCGTATCTGTTCGTATCTCAATTCTGGTCGCCCTTGGGGCAACGCTGATTTCGGCGTGCTTGGGCACGACCATGGGCTTTGCTGCGGCCCACTTTGGTGGGCGCGTCGAGCAGTTCATCCTGATGCTCGCTGACTTTCAGGCAGCCATGCCTTTCCTCATCCTTTCCCTGTCGGTGCTTGCGTTTTTCGGAAACGCTTTGCCGCTGTTCATTGGACTGATGGGACTTTATGGCTGGGAACGCTACGCGCGTATCGCACGCGGGCTTGCGGTCGCCGCCAGCGCGCAAGGCTACGCCGGAGCTGTTCGTCAGTTGGGTGCGAGCCCAATGCAGGTATATCTGCGGCACATCCTTCCGAATATCTCGTCGACGCTCATTGTTTCCATGACGCTGACCTTCCCGGAGATCATCCTCATGGAAACCAGCCTGTCCTTTCTGGGCCTTGGCGTTCAGCCCCCGATGACGAGCCTCGGAAACATGCTCGGCTATGGCCGGGAGTATATGACACGTGCGCCCTGGATCATGCTTGCGCCTGCTGTGCTGATCGTCGCGACGACACTCTCCATCAGCTTGTTGGGCGACTGGCTGCTCGACCGGTTGGATAACGGCCCACGTTGACGCCCATACAGCTGCCTCGTTCTGGTGTTCAGCCTCCTCAGTCCAGAGCGCCGAAACGACCGTCGGATGTTTGAGCAGCGCCAACTAAAAGATTTGCATGTGGGAACGGCCACTAGAACCGTTTCTATGAATAGGAATACATCAATGGTGTTTCTCCGCCCACTTAATCGTAAGCGTGCGCAGATCCTCATGGAGCAGGATGGGCTGGACGGAATCATACTAATCCAACCCGAGTCGATCATCTATGGCACAGGAGCACGCCCAGGCAGCGCGGCCGGCTGGCGACGGGCTGGCGCTGCTTTTGTGATCGTGCCCGCCGATTCACGAGAGCCGATCACCGCGATTATCGGCGATTTCTACGCTGAAGAATTCCGAGCTGCTTCCGGAATTGACGACATCGTCACCTTTCCTGTTTGGGTCGATCTGATCGACATTAGTGAGATCCCCGATGGGTATCTCATTGAGCGGCTTTCGACCGCTCGCCCGCCAGAGCAAGTGCGTCTGAGACCAGCAACCTTTGACCGCAAACAAACATTTGCGCTGCTTGCTGGGGCCCTGGCCGGCCGCGGGCTTTCAACTGCACGGCTCGGAACCGAAAACGCTTTCCTGCCGGTTGAAGACCAAGCCTTGTTCAATGAAGCATGCCCCAATGTTCGCTGGTCGGATGCCTCGACGCTCGTCGGTCGCCTTCGAATGATCAAGTCCACCGGCGAAATCAACCGGCTGAAGCTCGCTGCCCAATCAGCCGAAGCTGGCACGGCAGCGGCCATCGCCCACATCCGGCCCGGCCGTACCGCTGACGAGCTGTTCTCAATTTTCCGCACGGCCTCTGCGCAACGCGCAGCCGAGCTGGGATACCATGGCCCGGTTTTGCCGAACGGCGCCATCACGATCGGACCTGGAGCGACCGGCAAAGGCCGACCGGCACAACGAGGAGACGTGATCCGTCTCGATCTTGGCTGTGTCGTTGACGGCTACACTTCCGATTGCGCACGCACCGCTGTGCTCGGTCGGCCGAGCGCGGATCAGCAGGCAATTTACGGTGCCCTGCGTATCGCGTTCGAATCCGGGTTGGAACGCCTCCGCCCCGGGGTGCCATTGCGAGAGGTCTATACGACTGCGATGAAGACAATGCATGTGCAAGGGTTTGACATGTATTGTCGCGGCCATTTTGGCCACGGTGTCGGGGCGTCGATATTCGTCGAGGAATGGCCGTTCATCTCGGCGGATGAAACGACGGAAATCGAGCCCGGCATGGTGCTCGCATATGAGTTGCCCTGGTATATCCGTGGCCTCGGAGCGTTCATGCTGGAAGATCAATTCATTATCGGCGCCGACTCTTCCGAACCATGCTGGTCGTTGTCGCGTGAGCTCGCGATATGCGACTGCTAGCGAAATGGCGTCTTTGTCAAACGTGACTGCGAGATACACGGTATGCGCTTTCTCATCGTCAGCTTCGACGGCCTGCGTCCTGACCTGGTCGCACCCGACCTGACACCGAACCTCTGCCGACTACAGGCCTATGGCATCACCTTGTCGAACCATCGCACGGTCTATCCAAGCGAAACCCGCTCGGCCTTTCCCAGTTTCGTGACCGGTTCGACGACGAGCCGGCATGGCATGGTTGGGAACAAATATGTCGACCGTTCGGTAACTCCGTCCCGCTACATCGACACAGCAGACGAGGTTCTCCTGCGCAAGCTTGACCTCGAAAGCGGTGGGCGGCTGATGTCCACACAGACGCTAGGGGAAATCCTCGCTTCGGACGGTCGCAGTCTTGCCGTCTTGGCCACCAACTCGCCCGGCACGACTCGCTTTTTCCACCACAAGGCGGAGGATTTCCGGCAGGTTCGGCTTTCAGGGCATTTCCGCGGGGCCTGCACGCCGGACGATCTGCTGGCTGAAGCCGAAGAGTTGCTTGGGCCGTTGCTGCCAGATCCGCCCAGCACCGAGCCTGACAAGGCCGGCCAAGATTGGATCACCTCAGCATTTCTTGAGGTGGTCTGGCCGAAATACCGGCCTGATGTGACAGTCCTCTCCTACGGCGAGCCAGACATCACTTCGCACTTCCATGGCACAGGCGCTGAGGCAACTCGGTCGATCATCGCGCATTGCGACCGCCAGTTTGGCCGGGTGCTAGACTGGTGGGAAGCAGAGGGACGTGCTGAAGGCGTACAGGTCATCGCGATCTCCGACCACGGACACATCACGGGTCAAACCCAGGTTTCGGTCGTCGACAGCCTGCGTCGTGCGGGCTACCGACCCGGTACCGCACCCGCACTAGACGTCGATGTCGTGGTGGTGCCCGGGCAGGTCGGCGCGCTCTATCTCGCTGACCCAAGCGACGAACGGGTCGCCCGGATCGTGGCGACGATCACCGGCGAGCCGTGGTGCGGGCCGGTTTTTACCCAGGCGAAGAACGAGACCGAGGGCATCGCCCCGGGAAGCCTTGGCAAACATCTGGTCTTTATCGATCATTCTCGCGCACCGGATGTGTCTTTCTCCTTCCGCGCGAATGACAGTATCGATCCATTCGGCCTTGTCGGCGGTACTTTCTACGAAGACAACCTCTGTCTAGGCGTCCATGGTGGTCTGCATCCGAAGGAGTTGGCCGCCCTGGGAATCATCGCTGGTTCAGCTTTCCCTGCCGCAGGTTCCGTCTCCACAACCCCTTCCGGCATCTGCGATTTTGCACCGACCATTCTGCATCTACTTAGAATAGCGCAGCCGGGAAGCATGACCGGCCGCGTTCTGACCGAAATCGTTGAGCCAAGACATAAGGCTGCCCCCGAAATTCGCAGTGAAGCTTTCGATGTGGGGCTTGGCCGTTTCAGGCAGGTTCTTCGGCGTGTTCACGTTGGACCCTCGACTTATATCGAGAGCGGGACGGCGGAAGGGTAGGCCGCATGTTTGCGCAGAGGCAGGCCTTCAACAAAGGAATCGGGGACGATCGCCAGGTGGTGACCCAGGACATGAACCGGCAGCACCCTGGCCCACAGAAGTTTAGCGCCGGCTCGGCCGTACATGGCTGCGCTTGAACCGGCATGCATTGCCCGAAGTGCCAGCGGCAGGGCCTGCCGGGATTGGCTTGCCGCTTGCCCGGACGAACTCTTGCGCGTTGTGGTCTTCACGCCCCGGCCAAGATCAAGCCGATCGCCTTCCAGAACAGGCGGTGGCCTACGTTCCATGAAGCGGGTAGACCGAACTATACGGCGACATCGCTGATCTGACGGAGCCGCCGCCTTCAGTCGCCGGCTTGCCGAGGTCCGCCGCCGCGAGTGCTGCGGGTCGCCAACGGCTTCTGGCGCATGTCATGACACCCGGCGGTCTAACACGCCCTGCCCAACCACTACTTCAACGAGCTCGTCTACGTCTGCTCTCAAGCTTTAATTCGGTCGAACTGCCGTCATACGTGACCCCTATGCTTCGTGGTGATGGGAAGGGCGCCCGCCGCGCGGCGTCCTATATCCGATCAATGTCGGATCTACGACAGGCGGTAAATCCCTCTAACTCATTACTTTGAAGTGTTTCTTTCTCTGGCACGGTCCATGCACGGGTTCTCCGAACGCTTCAGCGAGACGTCGTCAATGAATCGGAGGCTGTATGAGTCGGCAGACCGGACAAGCTGAATCGGCGGACCGGCTGGACCGCCTAGCCGACAGGCCTGGAAGGCCGCAGGATGTTCAACGTCGTCGGCGGGAGCACTCTTCACGCGAGTAAAGAGTGGGGCGGAATGCAATGACAGCGATCATAGGCAGGTACGAGCACGGCGAGTTCTCTGTGGCCAGCGAGTTAGTCAGCTGCGAACGTAACGAACAAGGTGAAGCTCGTTCCGATGATAACCATCTGCCAAATGAACTTTCGCAATTCCGCCGTGGTGGTGTGAGTCTGTTGTTCGATGAAGTAGCTTATATTGCGACGGAAAAGCGTCAGCGCATTGCATTCGATCCTGATCGTTTCGTGGAGGAATATCGATCACGCGGACAAGACGCGTTCGACGACCTTGATGGTCAATATGCCATTGCGCTGCACGACGCCGCGAGTGGCAGATTGCACATTGCACGGGATACCTTCGGTACCCGTCCGCTGTTCATCGCACATCTTCCGTCTGGCATTGCATTTTCCACGACCTACTCACCACTATGCAAGCTTCCGGAACTTCATCCCGCCTTCGATGTCGCTGCCGTTCGTGCATTCATTGAGCGTGGTTGGGCGCCGGCTGGATTGACCTTCCATCGCGATATACGGCCGGCGCGAGCTGGCTTCGTTGAGATATTCGACCGTGCGTTGCACAGTCTTCGTCGCCTGCCGCCTCAGGCGAATGAGTATACTCAGCCCAGAGACTTACTGTCGTCCGACGAATTGTTGTCGCTTCTTCGTCGGATTGTGGCGGAATCACTTCAACGTTCACATGGCGATATCGGCGTTTCACTCAGCGGCGGCATCGATTCCGCCGCGATCGCAGCGCTGCTGAAAGAAGCCGATCCGCGCCGTGTAATACGGAGCTTCACCGTTGGTTACGGCGAGGAGGATCCGGAGATCCAAGGTGCCCGCGCGACCGCCTCCCATCTTGGCTTGGAGCATCATGAAATTATCGTCGGCGCGCGAGACTTGGCTTCCCTCATGCAGGAAGCCGTACGAGCTCTGGGTAATCCGGGCGGCTATGATGAGTTTCCGTGCCTTTTCGCCCTGTGGCGAGACGCGTCAAGATCCGTGCAAACGCTTTTTTCTGGCAATCTCAGCGACACGCTTTTTGGCGGCATGCCCTACCATAGGGATCTTTGGCTTAGGATGAACAACGCGCGCGATGACCTTTCGCGCAAGGACCAATCAGGATCGCTAGATATCAAGCCAGCTAATCAAGAAGGTCCCAAAGACCTCCTTTTCGACAATCTTCGCCAATCACTCACTGACTGGGACGAACGTATCGGTGCGCAGACCTTGCTCGCTTCACGCGCGGAACTTGAGTTGGTTATGCCGCTATCGAGACGATCCTTGCTCGACTTGTCCCTACGCCTCCCCGCTCAACAAAAAGTGACGGAATCTCACGTCAAGTCTTTCTTCCGGGAGAGCATCAGCAAACTGCTTCCTCCTGAAATTCTTCAGCGCCCGAAGGGGATTCAACAATTGCGCTATGATGGCGACATGCGCGACGCCCTATTGGAACTCTCGCGAAGGTACCTGACGAAGGACCGCGTTGAACGACATGCGATCGTATCACTTGGCGATGTGCAGGCGTGTATATGCGAAAGCAAAGACAGCTTCACGAAGGCGCGGTTCCAGACGCTTTGGAACATGCTGATATTTGAGATTTGGACAGATGCCTTTGCGAATGATGACCCGGCCTGGAGCAGTGACCGATGAGTATCTTAGGGGCATTGCGACGTTCGCTAGTCTCGGCCTCGACGCCGGCGACAGGCATCTGTCGCGGGTGATCCGCGCCGTGCGGGCCGCGATATGATCACGCCTATCAAACAGGCGGGATGGCTCGTCTAGATGGACCTTCCGATCGCGACAGCAAAAACCCTACGTCGTCGATGCCTTGCACATCGGCTGCTCGGCGACTAGCCAGCGTTGGCCGAATGAACGGTAGATCCACCCGGGGCGACTTGAGCTTTGGCGGAAACAAGATCGACGCGTCAGTGGAGAGGGGCAATGCGGGCATCACACCGTCCCCCGGTGAACGAGGATCGTCGACGCGGTGACGGCGAAGAGCGTGATCGCTAAGTACATGGCCCGGTTCGGCGATGGCACGCGAACCGACGCCACGTGGGCAAGGCTCAAAAGAGCGAAGACGATGTTCACGGCCGGCAGGAACGTCGCCGCGGGCAGGAAGGGCTGGACGAGGACAAAGGCGGCCATCAAGGGAATGTCGTAGGACAGCGGCACACCGAAAAACCGACCGTCATCTGACTTTCCGAAATTCGCGAAATAGCTCAGGCGAATGGCACCGGCGAGCAGCAGCGCCGTGGCGACGAAGAAGGAGACGTGCGAGGCGCCATTCAGCTGCACGAGAATGATCGCGGGAAGGATGGCGCCATACATGATGTCGCCAAACCCGTCGAGGCTCTTCCCCATCTTCGCCATGTCGGGCGAGCGGTTTCGGGTTCTGCCGGCGACCACTCCATCCAGGTGATCCGCGAGAACGGCCCACAGGGCAGCGCCGACCGCCAGCTCGATGTGGCCCGCCAATGTGAAATAGAGAGCAATCGAGGAGCACAGTAGCCCGACCGTGGTGATGGCATTGGCGGGATCAACGAGGTAGCGAAGCATCTTCCATTCCCCAGGCTTGCGGTCAGCAGGCAATCTCGCGCGCGGTCGAGAACATTGCCTCCGCGATGCGCAGGTCGGCTTCATTGTCGATCTCGTACCATTTGAGGCTGTCGCACCTGCCAGCCGCGATCCGGAGCCCTTTCAGCTGGATGAGATTCGACAGCAGCTCCTCGATATACGACTTGACGGCTCCAGCGCTTATGATGTCATTGAGATACGGAACTATCGTCCGGCGCAAATCTTCTCCGGAAAAGCGGATCAGGTTCATCGTTTTGAAGAGTGGCGGCGAACTATCATTGAGATTCGCTGCCGTCTGCTTCATCCGCACTTCGGCAATGTAACCGCCGTTCGTCAGGACGACGGCCGAGCCTTCCATCTCCGGGCTGAACGGCGCGACGGCCGCGACATTGTCCGCGTCGTCCAGCGTCAGGTAGCGAAGCACCTCCGGTTCGAAAAACACGTCGCCTTCGAGCAGATAGGTGCCCCCGGCCAAAAGCGCATCCCGGGCCAACCACAGCGAATAGGCGCTGCCCGTGCGGTCGAAGACCGTCGACTCGACATAATTGATATCGAGCCCACCGAAGCGTCGGCCGCAGGAATATTGGATCGCGTCTTTGCGATAGCCGACAACGATCGTCACCTCCCTTACGCCGACTGCCTCAAGGTTCTGCAAGGCGTTGTGAAGGATCGGCGTGCCGTTGACCTCGACCAGCGGCTTCGGCCGCAGATCGGTGAGCGGACGCAGGCGCGAGCCAAACCCGGCGGCAAGAATCACCGCCTCTCTCGGAGCAATTGCAGTCATGGGTCTAAGCCCTTCTATTTCGCTTGCTACGACGATTCTTTCGGTTCCAGCCGTTAAGGACGCCAACGACACGCTCGAGGCCCACCTCGAGTTGCTCCGGCGGAACGCCATAGGAGAGCCTGAGCCCCATGGGATCACCGAAGGCAGTGCCTGACACGCCGGCCACGCCGGCCTGGGCGAGCAGCGCGGCCACGATGTCGTCGGCTGTCCTGGCGTCATCATTGGCGAGCGTCGGCCGCAACAGGCTGGACAGATCGAGATAGAAATAGAACCCGCCCTGTGCTTCAGGTATCGGCACGAGCTGCAGCTCGGAGAGGGCAGTAAGCCCAGCCTGCCGCGCCGCCGTCAATCGACACTTGAGCCGGGCTTCAAAGGCGCCATCTCCCTCACGGAGGTGGTGCAGCACGGCATGCTGGGCAACTACATTCGGGTTCGATGTCGTGTGCGACTGAAGCGCCTTGACAGCCGAGATCAGTTCTTTCGGCGCAACGAGATAGCCAACGCGCCAGCCGGTGAGGGCCAGGCTTTTGGAGAAGGCATTGACGATCACCGTCCGGGTCCGGACCTCGGGGGTCAGTGACACAACCGGATGATGCCGATGGCCATCATGGGTGAAGGGGCCGTAACATTCATCGAAGATGATCCAGAGGTCCCGATCCATCGCCAGCTGGGCGATGCCCGAAAGAGTCTCCGCGTCGTAGACGGCGCCGCTGGGGTTGGCGGGCGTGTTGACGACGATGGCCCGGGTTAGCGGCGTGATTACGCGTTGGATGTCGTCGATCCGTGGAACGTAGCCGTTTCCTCGCGTGTCGATATGTACTGGGGTGCCGCCGGCGATCTGAACCTGCGCTGGGAATGTTGTCCAGTAGGGCGCGGGAATGATGACCTGGTCGCCGGGATTGATCAGCGTCATCGCCACGTTGAAAAGAGCCTGCTTGGCGCCGTTCGTCACGGCCAGCTCATCGGCCCGCCAAAGCTGCCCCGTCTCGACTGATACCTTCCGTGCCAGCGCCTCGCGCAACTCCATCGAGCCGATTGTGTCAGTGTAGCGGTTCACGCCTTGTCGAATCGCCTCGATCGCTCCGTCCCGGATCGTCGGTGCCAGATCGCTCCAGATCTCGCCGGCCGTGAGATCAACAATCTCCACCCCGGCATCAGCGGCAGCCTTCGCCGCGGCGCGGGCGGCCGCTGTCCCCGACGATCTAAACAAGTTTGTCCGTTGCGCCAACATGCGCGTCTCCATCCATCCTTTTCGAAGGAACCCCTCGCTGCGGTCCTTGGCCGTCCACTGCCCGAGGAAGGTATTTCTCATTTGCCGCTGAGAGCTCGCCGTAGTTCATCAGTTCGAACAGCTCGTCGAGCGTCGCGACTTCACCTTCGACACCGGCAATGCTCTCTTCCTGGATGATGCGGTCGCACACCTGACGCATCGCCGAGATCGCGGCGCGCACGTTGTGGTTGGCCCAGATGACGGTGGAAATACCGGCCGCCCGATAATCAGCAACGGGCGTACGGTGGTATTTTGTCGGTACGATCACGACGGGCAGTCGGTTCTGCCAGGCTCGCGTGAAGGTGAAGATCTCCTCCGCATCGGACTTGCAGGAGTGGATCAGGATCGCATCGGCGCCGGCGTCCGCATAGGCGTTCGCTCGTGCAAGCGCCTCCTGCTGACTGTATCCGGCGATCAGCGCCTCGATTCGAGCGACGAGAACGAACTCCGGATCCGGAACCTGGTCCTTGACCGCCTTCAGGCGACCGCAGAACTCGCCGATCTCCGCCAGCGGATGGCGGTCACCGACGAAGGAGTTCATCTTCGGGAACGCCTTGTCTTCGAGGCAAACGCCGCTCGCGCCGTGCTGCCGCAGCTTGCGAGCGAGAAGACGGGCATTGTTGAAATTGCCGAATCCGCTATCTCCGTCGACGAGGATTGGAATTTCCGCTGCGTCCGCCATCCGTTCCACGACGTCGACCACCTGGGTCCAAGAGGCCTCGTTCGCATCGCGGTAGCCGAGGATGGAGGAGATCGAGAGGCCGGACGCCCATAGCGCCTTGAAACCGGACCGCTGCGCGATCGCCGCGGAGAGCGCGTCATGGGCTTCCATAAGGAATGACGGTCCGTCACCGGTGCAAATGAGGTCACGAAGCGTAGATACACATTCGCTTGTATTGCCGCCCGGGTTCCGCATGTCACGCCCTCTTTCCGATGGTATAGGCAGCCGACGCAGATGTGGCATGCTGCTTTCCTCCCTTCGTTCCATCGATCGCGATATTATCCACGACGTGAAATCGGTCGGCAGCTCCTGCCGCCATTCTAGAAGGAAGCTTCAAAAGTCGTGCCAACTGCGCAGGAAAAGCCCCAGAAAAGTGTTCTCGATACTATTCAATGACTTGAATGATGGGGAGAGCAGGAGCCAAGCCGACAACCCGTGTCGCTCACTCGACAAACCCGGCAGTAGTGTCGGTTGCCCACCGTCTTTCCCAGTTTCCAGGCCCGGATGCCTTTTTCGCTGCCGGATCGTTTCGTCGGCGCATCCAGAATGGCCCGGTCAGTCGTGGCACCGCTTGGCCAAGGCTAGCACTTCGGGGGGCTGCGCGCATCTCGCGACCTCGCGCATTTCCGAGAGATCGAATGACGGAACTGTCTCCAGGCGTCGGCTCAGTTCTGAGCGATGCCAGGCATGAATCTGGCGATCCATTTCGCTGACGATCTCGTGCAGTTTCCGCAATTGCCCGATCAGCGAAAGAAGCGCCGACCGCCAAAACTGAGAATCCGAGCAGCCGGATTCTCAAATTCACTGCAATTGCTAAGACGCCATCGATCGGCATGTATGGACCATAATCCCGTCGATAGCGCCGCTGAACGCGCTTTGTTCCCACGCATCATTTGTCCGTTCATCGTGCCCTTCATGCCGAGCAACAGCCGGTCATTGGAATGACGTGATGAGCGTACCGACGAAGCCGCAAAACTCGACTAATGTGTGCCAGTCCCGCCCATAGACATAGGCACCGCGCGCCAGATCCTCAGGCGTGATCTTCATGATCCGCCTCCCTCGCCTTCTTCGCCGCTTCCCTGAGCAGGGCCTCGATCAATGGCAGGACCGCAATAGCGCTGCCGTGCGACCACGACCGCCTCCTCGCCAGAGCGCGGATGAAAGGCGTAGCGAATATCCGTGTTCCGTTGTCTTGCTAATAACGGGCATTATGAGCCCTGTCTGCCCGGAACCGGCAAGTCGCATCTGGCCATCGCCATTGCTCGGGCCCTGATCCGCAACGGCTCGCGCGGCGCGTCTTCAACGTCGTCGATCTCGTCAACCGCCTGGAAACCGAGCACTGTGCGGGAAAGCAGGACGCATCGCCGACTACCTCACCCGGCTCGACTTCGACGTTCTCGACGAGCTTGGCTATTTGCCCTTCGCCCAGGCCGGCGGACAATTGCTCTTCCATCTGATCTCGAGGCTTTACGAGTGCACCTCGATCATCGTCACCACCAACCTCGCCTTCGGCGAATGGCCGAGTGTCTTCGCTGGCGACGCCAAGATGACAACTGCGCTGCTCGACCGTCTCACCCATCACTGCGAGATCATCGAGACCGGCAACGAATCCTGGCGCTTCAAGAATCGCGCCTGATGATCAGGCCGTCGCCAAGCCGATCCGCGCTCGCTTGGGCGGCGCAACCCTGACCAGCTCAGCCCGGCGAGCGCTCACCGCAGAAGCATCAATGAAGGGGTTCCTTTTGAACGGCGGAGCCCGTTAGTTTAGATGGGCGACCGAGATACTTCGAAAGATCGGCCGGCAAGGCCATGGGATGACCAAACGGGGCCGAAATGATAAGGTTGTCGTATGGCTGAGATTTCGGAAAACACGCCCGCCAAGCTGCCCCGACCGTGCCTCGATCGAGGCTGCCCTGGCCGCGCTTCCGGACGGTGCCGAAGAGGCGGCACTTGCGGGAGCGTTGACGACAGCGTTTCCAAGTTTCTCCTTCTCTGTCGCCAGCATCGACGACGCGTATTGGCGCGACGTGCGATCAGTGCTCGCCCCCGACGACAGCCGCGTCGCAGAGCTGCGGCCGTAGATGACGGAAGCCATCGCTCGAAATGACGGGGACGCGAATGCGCTGTGGATGGAACTGCGGGGCAGCGAGCTTCAGATTTCGGAATGGCATGGCAACAGCGCCTTCGCCTTTGCGCCGATAGGCTCAGGCAGGCTCCGCAGACTACGTACAAACAAATCTCGCATGATGACATGATGCGCAAGCCACAGGCGAGGTACGCCTTCAAACCCGAACCCATCCCTGACCGAACAGTTCTCCATTCTCGCTGCCTCACCAGCCGCGCACCAATCCTCCCTGAGCCCAACTCAGTCGTTGCAACAAAACCCAATGTTGAGCTTGTCGCCGAATGCCTCGCGCTGCTCAGGAGCCACACGCCCGTCGGTCACGATCTGCGTAAGTTCGTTGATCCCGCAGACCCTCGCGAATGGCCTCTTACCTGACTTAGAACTGTCGGCTACCAGCACGGCACTGTCGGCTGCCCTTATCATTGCTTGCTTGACAGGGACCTCAATGACATTGACGTTGCTAACCCCGAGTTCCGCTTCCACTGCGTCCCTTCGATGACGAAGCTTCGGTTCCATAATGGACGTCCGATCACGGCTCGACATACGAACCCCAGCGCCAACCAAGGCGACCGACGTACCTTGAGTTGGCCCTACTGTCGGGTTTGTCGAGTTCGCGACACGGCGATGTTCGGCCCGCCCTGCCGCCGCGCTCTCAATTAAGCCGTTGATTCAAAATGCATAAGCGCTGTTCTGGGGCTTCCTGTGCATTTGGCACGACTCTTGATGTTCTCCTTGTGCGGCGGCACACGCCGCCGACCGTGCATTGCTGATTTTAAGCTCTAGGAAAGGAGAAAACAATGAAGGCGGGAATGTCAGCTTATGGTGTGACCGAATTGGCTCCCGAAGAAGCATCTGCGATTTCGGGAGGGATGATTTGGGCACTAGTTTTTGCGTTTTTGGGGACGTTCGGCCTTGCAGCTGTAAGCATCATCGCAAAAGCCGTCGACGGAAATCACTGATTTGTCCTCTCATTTGAGCTTTAGGAAAGGAGAAACAATGAAGGCGGATCTGTCAGGTTATAATGTGACCGAATTGACTCCCGAAGAAGCATCTACAATTTCGGGAGGCCTATTTTGGGGAGTAATTTGGGCAGCTGTTACGCTACTAGCTTTTGTAGCTGCAACTGTAGGGGAAGGGGTATTACGCCAGATACACGGATAGAACGCAAGTACAGACCCAACTATGAGTGAACATAGATCAGAAGTTCCCATTTCTTCTGGAATCGGCCGCTACACTGCAGAGAGCATCCTTGCCCGAGGATCAGGGCGATCTTTGGTCATTTACAAGGTGATTGTGCTCTCTGTGGCTGCGGCATTGGCGTCGCTGCCATTCATAACTATAACGGTGTCTGTCCAAAGTGCCGGTATCATTCGACCCACTGTCGAGAAGACGCCCCTAGTCGCGCCCGTCTCGGGACGCATCTCCCGCATCCTTGCCGTTGAAAACGATCTGGTGGCTCAGGGGCAAGAGATCCTCGCCCTCGATGATGAGGTGGTTGAGGAAAAGCTCAGAGCGCTTCGAGGCGATATTCGCGCAAGGAGCGATCTTGCCCGTGACCTCGAAACCCTGATCTCCTCCGGTACGCAAGCCGAGGACCCGATCCGCCTCTTGACCGAGTCCGCCACGGCCGAGCGTGCACATTTCCTCAACCTGCTGCGGGAGAACAAATATGCCCGCAGTAATGCCGCCGCGGAACTCGAGCGTGCTAAGCGCCTGCTCTCCGCTGCTGTAGCTCCCGCAGAGGCCGTTGAGGAAAAGGCTTTCGCCCTCCAGACAATCGAGGTTCAGGGCGAGATCCTCGTGCGGCGCAAATCCGCTGAATGGAACCAGCAGCTTTTGGATGTGAACCTACGGCGCAAGGAGCTCACGGCCGCCTTGCATCAACTCGAGAACGAACGGGATCTGACACGCATTCGAGCCCCCGTGTCAGGCGCTCTCCAGCAATTCTCAGGTCTCACCCCCAGCAGCTATGTCCAGGCCGGGCAAACCGTCGCTTGGGTTTCGCCGGATGGCGAACTGGTGGCGGAAATCTACGTTTCGCCCAACAACATCGGCTTTGTGCGCCCGGGCCAGTCGGTGCGTCTGCAAGTGGATGCTTTCAACTCCAATCAATGGGGTGTCATTGACGCGACAGTGCTGGACGTGGCGGAGGACTTTACTCTCCATGACGGGAGCGTGGTCTTCAAGGTCCGTTGCGCACTCTCTCGCCGCCATCTCGCCCTAAAGCACGGGGCGATCGGTCACCTGAAGAAAGGGATGACCGTGCGGGCCCGCTTCCTCCTGGGCGACCGCACGCTCCTGGAACTCCTCTACAATGAGGTCGATGATTGGCTCAATCCGCTGCTGGCGGGCCGCCACTGATCTTTGACTTCCAAACAGTCAGCGAGCCGCCATGTCGGGCAAGGTCATCAAGTTCAAGCAGCGCGACATCACCGATTGCGGGGCCACCAGCCTTGCTTCTGTCGCCGCCTTCTACGGCTACAAGCTGCCATTGTCGCGGATCCGGCAGTATGCCTCGACCGGCCGCTCGGGCACCACGATCCTAGGGCTCACGGAAGCGGCTCAGAAGCTGGGCTTCGTCGCCAAGGGGGTGAAGGGTGGCTTCGACAGCCTATACAAGATCCCCAAGCCTGCCATCGCGCACGTAATCGTCAACGAGGTCCTGCACCACTTCGTCGTAATCCAGGCGATCGACGCCAGGTGGGTCACCGTTATGGACCCAGCCTATGGTGAAATCCGCAAGCTTGCGCATGAGGAATTCAAAAAGCAATGGACTGGCGCCCTGGTGCTCCTGGTTCCGGCAGATACCTTTAAGCGCTGCGACCAGACCACCTCACGCCTTGCTCGATTCGCGAGTCTGCTTGCGTCACACAAGGGGGCGATGGCGCAGGCTCTCGTCGGGGCCCTGGTGGCGACGATCCTTGGCCTCTCGACGGCCATTTACGTCCAGAAGATCGTCGATCATGTGATTACAGCGGGCAACCGCAACCTGCTCAACCTGATGAGCGTCGCCATGCTGCTGATCTCGGTCGTGCAGATCCTACTCGATCTCCTCAGAAACCGGCTCGTCCTGCAAACGGGGCAGAAGATCGACGTCCTGCTGATCCTCGGCTACTACAATCACATCCTAAGCTTGCCTCAGAAGTTCTTCGACAGCATGCGCATGGGCGAAATCATTTCCCGCATGAATGACGCGGTGAAGATCAGGAGCTTCTTGAACGACGTCTCGATCAACATGTTCGTCGACGTGCTAACGATACTGTTCTCGTTAGGGCTGATGTTCATCTACTCGTGGAAGATCGCCTTGGCCGTGGCGGTCTCCATCCCCTTGTACCTCTCAGTCTATTGGACCATCAACCGGCTGAATAGGGGTCGCCAGCGCGCCATGATGGAGAACGCTGCCGAACTGGAGACGCAACTGGTGGAATCACTCGGAGCTGTCTCCACGATCAAGACCTCCGGCATGGAGGGCTTCGCCAACTTTAAGATGGAGACCCGCTTCATCAAGATGCTGCACTCCGTCTACAGCTCCGGCCTGATCTCGATCTTCGGAAACAGCACCTCGACTTTACTCGCAAATCTACTCACCATCGTGCTGATGTGGTTCGGAACGACGCTTGCCCTGGATCAAACCGTCACGCCCGGCGAATTACTGTCCTGCTATACTTTGCTGGGCTATGTCACCCGGCCGGTTGCCAGTCTCATCCAGACCAACCGGATCGTTCAGGATGCTTTTATAGCGGCAGATCGCCTGTTCGATATCTTCGACCTGGAGCCGGAAAGCAGTGGCGGCATCGATGCCACCAAATCCGGCATTGGCGACATCCACCTGGAGAATGTCACATTCCGCTATGGCGGGCAGCTGGACCTTTTCCAGGATCTTAGCGTCACCTTCCCCCGCGGAGGAATGACTGCGGTGGTGGGTGAAAGCGGCTCGGGCAAGAGCACCCTTGCGGCGCTGCTGCAGAATGTCTACCCGCTCGAGGGTGGGCACATCCGGATCGGCTCCTATGCTATCCAGGACCTCTCGACCGTATCTCTGCGCAAGGTTGTCGCTGCGGTGCCGCAATCGATCGACGTGTTCTCGGGCTCCGTCATCGAGAACATCGCCCTTGGCGAGTTCGAGCCGGACATCGAGAAGATCCAGCGAATCTGCGACCAAGCAGGGCTGTGGGAGGCGATCGAGCGCTGGCCCGGCGGCTTCCAGGCCTATCTAGGCGAGAACGGCGTGCGCCTATCCGGGGGCGAGAAACAACGCCTCGCGTTGGCTCGGGCTCTGTATCGAGATCCGGAGATCCTGATCCTGGATGAAGCGACCTCATCGCTCGACTCGGTCGCCGAGGCCTCTGTCCTGCGGGTGGTTGAGGACCTCCGTCGGGACGGCAAGACGATCATCGTCATCTCTCATCGACTCAGCACCGTCCGTGGGGCCGACAAAATAGTGGTCTTGGACAAGGGCCGGGTCGTTGCGGAGGGACGGCATACCGATCTGCTGACAACTGAAGGCGCTTACGCTCGCTTGTGGCGAGCGCAAACCGGATCCAGCTAACCGCTTCAGTGAGGGCATCGCAAGCCATATGCCGAAGCTATCTGGACAGGCTCCTAGCGTCCGGTAAAGGGGCGAGACGAACAAAATCCGCCTCTCGCCATTCGGCCGTGTGGGGCACACCTAGGATAGAGAAAGTTGTCGGTGCATCCTTGCTCGGCATCAGCCCGACGCTTCTTAGCATATTCATCTGAGAATTCGACGCCGTTTGAGGAGAGAAGACTCAGTACTCGCTGGCGCGACCTCCGTTCTCCATGAGGAAATCTCCGAGTTCGCGTGGCGCGGGTGGTGCCGCGCAATTCCGTTGATTTTTGCGTGCCAGTCATCTTGTTCTAAATCAGGCGGCAAACCTTATCATCCACCGCGGGGATGCCTCATATCCAAATCGAATTTACAGATCCCTCATGCTGCCGCATAGCGCGACATGAAAGTCCACGCCTATGCTTTCCAGCCCGTTTCTGCGGTTGTTCTTACACTGACCTCGACATGGATCTACTATGCGCATTTGCGGTATCAAGCTGACGCGCGACGGGGGAATCGCTGTCGTGGAAGACGGCCGATTGGTCTTTTGCATCGAGCAGGAGAAGCTCGACAATAATCCACCATACCAACATATCGAGCGGCTTGAGACTGTCGTCGCCGCTTTGGCGGAACATGGGCTCGCTCCGCCGATGTTGACCGGTTCGTCACTGACGGATGGGACGGTGAGATCGAGTCGGAATTCCAGGTTCTCAGTAAGGGCTCCCCTATCACTCTCAACGGCGCGCCATATGTGGAGTGGGATGCCGAAAGTCCCTGAAGACCTATCAAGGTTCGGGTCTCGTGCTCGACAATGGGGTATTTTCTTATGAAAGCTACCCGCATGTTCTTGGCCACGTGGCCTCCGCATACTGCCCCAGCTCATTCGCCAAAGCAGAGGAACCGGCTTTTTGTCTGGTATGGGACGGCTGCATCTTTCCGCGGCTTTACTATGTCGAGCCAAGCGGAGTCCGATTTATCGGATGCCTGTTTCCGATGATAGGTCATGCCTATGCCGCCGCGGGCCAACATTTCGGTCCTTACAGGCAAGAACTGCGGACTGGCTGGAATCTCGGTATCGCCGGCAAGTTGATGGCCTATATCGCGCTCGGGGCGGTCCATGAACACATCGTAGATGTGTTTCAGGAGCTTTACGACGACCATTTCGCCGGCGACACGGACCTTGCCTTTGGCTACAGGAACAACAGCCACAGCGAAGACGCGTTACTCACGGATGTGCACGACTTCTTCGATGCAAGCGCGTCGCGGTTAATCCCCGAAACGCCCGAGGACATACTTGCTTCATTCCATGCCTTTGTAGAGCGTCTTCTCGTCCGGGAGATGACAAGCGCGTTGCGTGGCACTCGGTTCCCGAAACGCGAAACCTGTGCATCGCCGGCGGATGCGGGCTGAATATCAAATGGAACAGCGCCCTTCGAGCGAGCGGTTTATTCGACGCAGTCTGGGTGCCTCCGTTTCCAAACGACAGCGGATCGGCGATCGGTGCCGCTTGCTGCGCGCTGGCCGCCGACAAAGGTTTCGTGCATCTCGACTGGTCAGTCTACAGCGGGCCAAATATGAGCCATGGCAAGTTCCGCCTGGATGGCAGGCTGCTGCTTGCAGCTTGACAGAACTTGCCAGCGTGCTCGCTGACAACAAGCCTATGGTGTTCCTTGCAGGCCGCGCAGAGCCTGGTCCACGTGCCTTGGGAGGCAGAAGCATCCTGGCGGCCGCGACTTCGCCGGAAATGAAGGACCATCTCAGCAAGGTCGAAGAGGGCGCATGTGATGGTGGATAAGCTTGCGAGCGATTTGGCGGCCCTCGCCGACAGTCTTCAGGCGTCGGGTCGTTGCGCGGGCGCATTCCACGGTGAGGCAATGCGCGCTCTCGCGAAGCTGCAGGTGGCCGATACGAAGCGGAGCTACAGCCCTGCCTTCGTCGGGCTGAATGGTCAACGCTGGCTCGCACTCAGCCGCGCAACTCACAGCAGAGGAAGATCTGTTCCTCCGGCAGCACGTCGGCCACTGCAGGGACGCAGGCGGAAGACGTCTCCTGCACGATTGTGAACCCTGCCGCTTCGACCACCATACGCAACTCCTCTCGCAGATAGCCTGAGACCCGGATAGTATTTCCGAGGAATGGGACTGGGAAATCGTCCACATCCGCCTCCACCATCGAGAGGGCGAACAAGCCCCCAGGAGCGAGCAGATGACGGACCGTCGCTAGCGCGAGGGGAATCTCCACTCGTGGAAGCATCAGCAGAGAGAAGAAGGCCGCAACGGCCTGGAATCGGCCGAGGTCCCTCGGCCCGCCGGGTCGCAAGTCAGCAAGCTCCAGTTGATGGAACGTCGCGCCCTGAACATGCTCGCGGGCGAGTTTCACCATCACGGCAGACAGGTCGACACCCACGACCTCCAAACCGGCGTCGAGCAATTGACGTGCGGTTGGGACGCCGGTCCCGCAGCCAAGATCCAGAACCCGGGAACCCGTCGGCAAGGACTTGATCAGCCATTCGCCCGCCAGGACTTGGCGTTCCTTGTGCGGAAAGGCCTCGTCATAGCGATCGCCGATGGCGTCGAAGGCCATTGCCTGACCCTCGCGGTGGAGCCGAAGTGTCTCGTATGTCGCGGTGACGACTATATGTTTGCCAGGGCTGTTCACGGAAGTATCCTGCTGATCGGGAAGTTGTGCATTAGCCAAGCAAATGGCGAACCAATCCAGGAAATCCATTTATAACAATGGGACCACTCTGATACGCTCGCGCTTCATGTCCGTTGTTGTCATAAAGCCGACAATGAGTGCAATTGCCCACGCGAACCTTTATGGGGGCGCTCCGAAAACGCTGCCTGACCGAAGAATTGCACCGACGAGGGATACCGCAAAACTCATCTCTATACCTCAAGCAGTAACAAACGACCCTGTCTGGAAGAGGAAGATCGGCTTCGTTTTCCAGAATTTTGCCTTGTGGCCTCATGCCTGATCCCGAATATCTGATATGACTCATGCTCGCGGTGGTTTTCTAGAAAATCTGAACACGCGCGTTCCCTGCTGGTTCGTGCCAATCAACTGCTGTAGTGGGCGCGAACGATCAGGCACATCGACACTCGCCCCTATTGCAGCGAGGATCGAACCGGCACAGGCAATGTCGGCTGTGTCCTTGAACGTCCGATACGAGGATGCGTGAGAATCAGCATTCCACCGAGATGCTGCGCTTCGTCTACCTCCTCATGCCGCATCGATGTCCGTCGAGGCAGCTATGCCGGCTCGATTTTCCTTGGTCGTTCGTCTGGCGGCTACCCAGGAAATCGTTACCATGACAGCCGCCCCTCAGTGGTCGTCGGCCTCAAGATCGCACACGTGCGATGGCAGCAAAAAAACAGGTCGCCCCGTTCAGTTTGAGCTGATATCTGACGCCCGTGCGAGCCTGCTGGCATTCGCAATCCTCTGAAATTGTTGAAGCATTCCTGCCACTCGCGAGTGGCAAAATGTTGCAACACATCCCGATCAACAGCTCACGCCAGCTCTGCACACTCTCGCGCACGCCAACTTTGAAGCCGATCGGTTCCTTCTTGCATTCCGGGTGTCGCGCCGATCAGCACCAGCACGCGTGCTGCGCTTTCTAGCGAGGGAAGTCCTCGCGATGACAGGATCGTCATCAGCCACTCCATCCCCTCCCACCCGCCCGTCCGGGTGGAAAGGCGCCGGCGCCATCAATAATGACCGCGCCTCTACCGCAAGGTTACGTTTTGCGTTGAGGGGGCCACGGCGCCGGGGCTGGCTGATGAACACCGTCCGTTCGCGCATGTCGGGTCGAATTAATTCGTGGCGAAGAGGAGGCGGGCTCGTCCTCCAACAGTTGCCGCAGTTCCCCTGGCTCGAATGCCATCATTGATGGGGAGGCGGGCTCGTCCTCCAACAGTCGCCACAGTTCCGCTGAGTCGAATGCCATCATTGGTGGGGAGGCGGGCTCGTCCTCCAACAGCTGCCGCAGTTCCCCTGGCTCGAATGCCATCATTGGTGGGGAGGCGGGTTCATCATCCAACAGCTGCCGGGGCTCTTCCTCGTGCGGCAAGCGCCCGCTCAGCCGGTCTTGCAGCGCCTGCCGATCGGCGACGAGGTTGTCGAGGGGCAGCGGCTCGCGGTCTGGCCGCTGCCCTTCCACCAATCGTCCAACCAGCGCCCACGTGCCGTCCAGCACAAAGACGCCGCAATCATAATCGTTCGGCTGTCGGGCCATGGGGGCTGGCGCCAAGGTGGCGTTCAGCAGTCCTGCGAGCTGTGTTGCAGGCCCGTCGTTGTATCCCTCTCGCTGGCGGGAGTCGTAGTGATAGGCGACCGGTCTTTCCGGCTCGCGGCGATCAACGAGCAGCAGCGACCAATGGGTGCCGGGGTTAGTCGGAGTGCCATTGTTCACGGGCAGGAACAGGAAGTCGGCCGGGGCGGTGCTTTGATTATAGATGGACTGCAATGTGTGTTGCGCGGTGTTCGACCCCACGTGACGCAGGAGATGGGATACCGACGGATCCACCAGCCGTGTCCGGGCGGCGAGCTCCGGATTGATCCCCTGCAGTTGCCCCTCCAGCAAATGGTAATCCCTCTGAATATGGGCGTCGCTCAGCCACTCGGTGGCGCCGAGCACAGATCCGTTGGCGACCTTGGACGAGGCTGTCGGACCGAACGCCCCGATCTGAGCATCGGAGGAACTGGTCGTCAGCGTCACATCAACCACTGGAAGACCGCGGTAGGTGCCTGGCAGGCTGGCGGTGACTGGCGAGGCGGGTTGGGGAGCTCTTGCCGGTGCCGCTGGCGCAGCTTCACCCATGGGCCGAGGTCGAGGGTGATGGATGAGCTGAACCTCATTGGGTTCTCCCGCCCCCGGAACGGCGGCGGACCCTGTCCCTTGCATCATGGTCTGCCACTCCGTATCGCGGAGCATCTGCCGCCGTTCCAATTCCTCGCTCAACCACGCCATAGCTTCCTCGTCCGAGGAGTCTGGCAGTGGAGAAAGCGCCAGCGGCGAGCCGGGCTGTCGAGCGTCCTGGTGATGACCCGGTACTGGCCCGGGCGGATTGGGATCAACCGCTGCCTCAAAATCGCCGTAGGTCTCTGAGCGAGCCCTGACATAGTGCACTGGCGCTGGTTCCGAGGTTGGCCACATACTCCAATCAAAGTTGAGCGGCATCTGCAGCGACCAGGTTGACGTGGACCTGACAGCTTCCTGCCATCCAGCTTGGGCTATGTCCTGCGCCTGCTCAGGGGGAACTCCGGACCAGGGTGGGCCGTCTTCAACCATCAGATCCTGATCGTAACCTTCCGCGCCGACCGATGGCCAACTGACAGGTCCCTGCTGCGCAGCGGCGTCCCCGACGGACTTCGCGATCGCATGCGGCGCCGCGGCGTCTTCGTACCCGCTCCCCTGCATCATCGGCCGCGCCTCCCATGGCGATGCACCCAGTTGATGGGTGGCGGCCGGCGACAGCAGGCGACCGCCTGAATTAGCGATCTCGCTCAGCTGCCGCTCGGCGGCAAGGCCTTGCAGATCGTCCAGGATCCGCTGCCTCTTCGCTGGCCTCAACTCAGCTGTGTCAAGCTCATCCTCGATGAGGACCTCCTCGCTTGGCAGCAGGTTGCTCCAGGCAGGTGCCCCCATCAGCTCGTCCGGGGACCGCTGGTGATTGGACACTCCGGGATCTGGTGCCTGGTCATGGTGCGCTGCGGGCTCGAGAGATGACGACAGGCCGGGTTGGTCCATCAGCCCCAAACGCACATCCTGATCGTGCGCTTTCGCAGGAAGCTCCTGTGCCCAGTTGCCAGCTTGGTGCGACGCGCCGTGCTGCGCAGCGGCGTCGCCGACCCGCCTCGACTCCGTCGGCGCCGCGCCTTCGGAATTGATGAGCGTCACGTTCTGGGGGCGAGGATTGCGAGCGCGGCGTGTGCGCAGCACGACTCTGCCCGTCGACTGAAAGGTCCGGAGATGATCTAATGCCACAACGAGTGGTCTGGGATCACCCTCTCCGATGAACTCGAGCACCCCACCGCCATCGGACAGCGACTTGCTGTTGAGCCGAGCAACAATGCTCGTTTTGTTCTTTTCGAAGAGCCAGCCACCAAAGCGGCGAAGAATGCCTACATTATGCTTGACGGTGCTGGCGGAGGCGTTGACCTTGATGAAAGCCTCCTTAAGCCCCAAAATAAGGGAAGCATCCTGGGGATAGAGAGGCTTCTGCTCCGTGTGAAGCCGAGCCGGCTGCGGCGCCGAAGACGACAGGCCGAGTTGGTCCATCAGCTCCAAAGGCACGTCCTGATCGTGGGCTGCCGCAGCCGTCTCCTTTGGCCAACTGCTAGCTTCGTGCGGCGCGCTGTGCTGCGCAGCGGCGTCGCCGACCCGCCTTGGCTCCATCAGTGCCGCGTCTTCGTGATCAGGAACCGGGGGAATATGGCGTTCGCGCTCCATTGCTTTAGCGCCGGCGTCCGGCTTTCGGAGAGATGCCAGTGCGGAACCGATCCTTTGATCACCACCGGCCAACGCCTTGCCGGCAGTTGCATTCCTTTTGCTGGTCGGTATCGTTGCTTCGTCTCTGTACTCTTTGACGAGAGCCGCGTCCTGGGCCTCCTTAAGCCCCAAAATAAGCTGAGTATCCTCGGGATAGAGAGGCTGCTTTCTACGAAGCCGAGCTGACTGAGCCGGCTGCGGCGCCGAAGACCACCGGGCGGGTTCGTCCATCAGCTCCAAAGGCACATCCTGATCGTGGGCTGCCGCAGCAAGCTTCTCTGGCCAACTGCCGACTTCCTGCGATGCGCTGTGCTGCGCATCGGCGTCGCCGACCCGCATCGACTCCGTCAGTGCCGCGGCTTCGGGATCAGGACCGGGGGGAATATGGCGTTCGCGCTCCATCGCTTTAGCGCCAGCACGCGATTTTCGGAGACAACCCAGTGCATAACCGATGTCCTGATAACCATCAGCGTCCTTCTTATAGCTCTTGAGGTCTGGATCAAACGCTCGGTCGAACAGCCGACCAGCAATGCCCTTCTTGTTATTTTGACGCAGGTAGTCACTGAAGCTCCTAAGAGCAGTTGCATTCTTTCTTCCGGTCTGTATCGCTGCTTTGCGTCCGTACTCTTTTATTTCATCTCTGTATTCTTTGATGAGAGCCGCGTCCTCCGGATACGGAGTCAACTCAACGCGACCTGCGACCGGCACGACGCCGCCCGTCGACTGCAAAGTCCGGAGATGACCTATTGCCGTAAGGAGTTTCGCGGGATTGGGATTTCCGATGAACTCGCGCGCATCATCGGTCAGCGACTGCTCGTCGAGCCGATCCTTAATGGGATCTTTCTTCTTTTCGAAGAGCCACCGGCCAAATCTGAGAAGAGAACGTACTTTGTTCCTGGCGGTGTTCTTGGCAGCGTTGCCCTTGATGAGGGCCGGCTTAAGCGCCAAAATAGACTCAGAATCCCCGGGATAAAGAGGGAGCTTGCTGAGCCTTTTCAAAAGTCGACTCGACTGACTCGGCTGCGGCGCCGAGCCGGCCGGCATTGCTCCACCACCTCCGCCTGAATTGGCGATCTCACTCAGTTGCCGCTCAAAGGCCGCCGTACCTGCGGACGGAGCCGCCGGTGAGCTCCCTTGCAGGCCGGCTCTGTTCGATTGTCCGCGTACCCGCTTGGTCGAGGTTAAATCCATGCGTGTCTCTTTCAGTAATATAAGCTCGTTTGAAGCTGGCTTGCATCTGACACAGAGAAGCTGTCGAGAACCTGACGACAACGTGACCGCTAAGGCAACATGGTGCACGCGCCTAGAGCACGTCCTGTTTAATCCGGTTCATACCTGCGGCTTTGAAGTAGTTGGCACATTCGGCTGGGGTGAAGAGGTCGACGACCGCGCCGACCGCGTCCCACAGAGCCTTGATGGTTCTCTCCGCCTTTGCTGGCAGCAGCGCCGTGAGTTTGGCGAAGGCGTTCTCAATCGGATTTGAAGTCGGGACTGTAGGGCGGCAGGTAGAGCAGGCTCGCGCCTGCGGCCTCAATCGCGTCGCGCACGCCGGCGGCCTTGTGAGCGGGCAGGTTGTCCATGACGACTACGTCGGCCTCCGACAATGTCGGGACCAGCACCTGCTCGACATAGGCCAGGAACACGTTGCCG
This sequence comes from Mesorhizobium onobrychidis, assembly GCF_024707545.1. NCBI lineage: Bacteria > Pseudomonadati > Pseudomonadota > Alphaproteobacteria > Hyphomicrobiales > Phyllobacteriaceae > Mesorhizobium > Mesorhizobium onobrychidis. The sequence continues at coordinate 7,094,519 of NZ_CP062229.1, read as the reverse complement.
TTCATAGCGCCGTCGTAGACGAAGGGCGCAGTCATGCCCGTCAGCCGCAGCGCACCGGTGAAGGTCGTGGTCTTCCAGTGATGGGGTTGTCTAATCGCAGTTGGGGCGTCAAGCCTGAAGTTTGTTAGACGACGCTGCCGGGTGCATGGTTGTCTTCGCGGTCGACATTGGTCGCCGCATGATGGAGCTTCGCGGGGCGAGCCTTCAATGTGGACGACGCACTTCGCTGAGACAGCTGTGCAACCCCATCAGCGGAATGGCTCGGCTCACGTCCCGGCAGGGACGCCTCAGGCGTTCAGAGTCTGAACGCTATCCGGTTTTACGCTGTGGCTCCCGCATTCGGATTAAAGAGCTCACCGGTTTTAAGCATCGTGTGCATTATCACCGCCAGTTTGCGCGCCACAGCCACAGCAGCTCTTTTGAAGCCGATCCTCTCCCGCAGTTGAAGTCCCCATGTGCGCAGGGTGCTTTCGGTTGAGCTACGCGTCAGAATGACCGACGCTGCTTCATAGAGAAGCCCTCGCAAATGGCGGTCGCCGCGTCGGGATATATGGCCATCATAATCGACTTCTCCGGATTGGTAGCGGCGCGTCGTCAGGCCTATCCAGGCGCCCACAGATCGGGACTTCTTGAAGTTGCCCGGATCTTCAATGGCAGTGGCGAACGAGGTTGCGGTGATAGCGCCGATGCCGGGGATCGACATGAGTATGCAGCATGCCTGGCTCTGACGTGCATCTGCGACGAGTTGGCGCCCAAGCTCGGCGGCACGGATGCGAATGCCGCGCCAGGCCTCCAACATCGGCAGCACGATAGGAGCAAGTTCCTCGTGATCGATAAGAAGGCGCCGAACGTTCTTCTCGAACGTGGTCCCCTTGCCTGCAGGAACGAGCAGGCCGAACGTTTTCATGATTCCACGAATCTGGTTAGAAAGTTCGGTGGTGATCCGAACCAGCCGGGTGCGTGCCGCCACGAGCGTGCGGGTCAGCATGCTGTCGAATCCTTTCACCCGCACCTCACGGAAGAACCCTACTTCTGCAAGATGCGCCAAACCGTCGGCGTCGTTCGCGTCGGTTTTGTTCGGCGCCATATCGAGCGCAGCTTTGGCATGGCGAGCATCGATGCAGATCGCCGGCACTTTCTCGGCGCGCAGCGCATGATAGAACCAAACTGACAGCGGGCCGGTTTCGAACACGACGCGCTTTGCGGCCGGCGCCCGCTTGCGGATAAGGTTGGCAATGATCTTTGGGTCTGAGGCGCACGTCCCGCGCCAGACGCGCTTGCCTTCGCGGCGGATCGATACCGCCGTCTCTTTCATCGACACGTCGAGACCGATATATTCTTCCATGGCTGTTCTCCATTCGATGCTTGGGCCCGGCGTCGAGTCGTGAGCCCGTACTTTCATCTTATCGGGGAACAGCCACCCTCCAAGGCTATGATTGGTTCCGAGGGTGCGTCGCTCCCGCGATTACCCCATGTGGACGCCCCCCGACGGCATCGATGTGCCAGAGTGGAGGTGTTCTCAGCCACTCAAAGGAGGCGCCCATGACGGAAGTTAACACCATCGGCCTGGATCTGGCCAAGAATGTCTTTCAAGCACACGGAGCGAGCTCTGCCGGAGCGGTCATCTTCCGTAGGAAGCTGCGGCGCGACCAGGTGCTGGCTTTCTTTGCCGCCGAGCCACCGTGTTTGGTGGCAATGGGGGCATGCCCGGGTGCCCCCTATTGGGGTCGGGATATCGGGAAGCTCGGCCACACCGTGCGGCTGATCGCACCCGCCTATGTGAAGCCTTTCGTCAAACGGCAGAAGTGCGTGTTTCGGTAAATCCCGGACACCCTTTTCGCTAAATCCCGGACAGTGATGGAGTGCACCCCTCGACTGAGACAAATAAATAGGGGACAGTTTCTGGATTGCAGGAACTGGAAATGGTTGGAAGAAAGCCGAGATTTAGCGAACGAGAGAAGCTCTCCATGCTCTTGCGGATGCAAAACGGGGAGAACGTCAGCCGATTAGCTGATGAACTGGGTATTCACCGCCAACGCTTATATGCCTGGCGTGAGCAGCTGCGGACGTGTGGCAATCTAATGCCTGTCATCGGGCGATGAATATTTTCTGATTGTGGGCATCGAAAATTCCCTAGTTGGCGCTGCTGCCGCCAGTTCCGGGACGCGTCCCGGAACTGGCGGCTTTCGCTCCGGCGTCGATAGTCCGTCCCGATTTGATCGGAATCGGAGCGGTGCTGGTGGTCCAACTTGGAGAACTTCTGATGATATTGGATCTACACCGTCAGGGCCTGTCCGTGACCGCGATTGCCCGGCGAACGGGCCGCGATCCCAAGACGGTCCGCAAATACATCGAGCGCGGGCTCGAACTTCCCGCCTATGGCCCGCGACAGGCGGGGCGGCCAAACAAGATCGTTCCCTTTGTCGACTATCTGCGCGAACGGGTCTCGGCCTTTCCCGATGTAAAAGTTTAAACTTTATCTGACAGACGGTGTCCTAGGCTGAAGCTTGAGCCGAGGCCGGGCGCGGAGTGGTCAGGGTTCGCAGCGCCCGGCCTCGGCGTTGGAAAGGACATCTGACATGACCAAGGACCAAAAGATCATCCGCGCCAAGGTGGGGCTGCTGGAGCTGGCCAAACAGCTCGGCAATGTCAGCCAGGCCTGCAAGATGATGGGCTATTCGCGCGACAGCTTCTACCGCTTCAGGGAGCTTTACGAGACCGGCGGCGAACTGGCGCTGCAGGAACTGACGCGCCGGAAGCCGCTGCTGGCCAACCGCACGCCGCCCGAGGTCGAGGCGATCATCCTCGAGCTGACGCTGGAATATCCCGCCTATGGGCAGACCCGGCAGACCCGCATCGCCAACGAAATGCGCAAGCGCGGCCACTCGGTCTCGCCGTCGGGCGTCCGCGGGGTGTGGCAGCGTCACGATCTGGAGACGATGAAGAAGCGGCTGAAGGCGCTGGAGGCCAAGGTCGCCAAGGACGGTATCGTGCTCACCGAGAGCCAATTGGCGGCGCTGGAAAAGGCCAAGCTGGACAAGGAGGCGCATGGTGAGTTCGAGAGTGAATGCCCGGGCTATTGCGGCGGCCAGGACACCTTCTATGTCGGCAACATGAAGGGGGTCGGACGCATCTACCAGCAGACCTTCCTCGACACCTATTCGAAGGTCGCCTTCGCCAAGCTCTATGACCGCAAGACGCCGATCACCGCCGCCGATCTCCTCAACGACCGCGTGGTGCCGTTCTTCGACGCCCACGAGGTGAAGCTAAGCCGGGTGCTGACCGACCGCGGCACCGAATATTGCGGCAATCCCGAACACCACGAGTACGAGCTCTATCTGGCGGTTGAGGACGTGGATCATTCCCGCACCAAGACCAAGAACCCGCAGACCAATGGCATCGTTGAACGCTTCCACAAGACGGTGCTGGACGAGTTCTACCGGGTCGCCTTCAGGAAGAAGATCTACGGCTCGATCGAGGAGCTGCAGGCCGATTTGGATGAATGGGTCAGAAGTTACAATGAGCAGCGCCCACATCAGGGCCGCTGGTGCTTCGGCAAGACGCCGATGCAGACCTTCCTTGAAACCGCCCCGCTGGCGAAGGAGAAAATGATCGCTGCCTGATCCTATCGGACAGGCAAAACCGACCATTCTCAGACGCCAACTGTCCGATCAAGTACAAACTTCTATACGTCAACCAGCTTTGGGTCGCCGACATCACGTATTTGCACCTTGCCGAGCAGTTCGCCTATCTGGCGGTTGTGCTCGATGCATTCAGTCGCAAGGTCATCGGATGGGCGCTCGAACTACACTTGCGGGCCAGCCTTGCTGTCGATGCCCTGAAAATGGCGATCTCCGCACGTGTTCCGGTTCCCGGCAGTTTGATCCATCATTCGGACAGGGGCATTCAATACGCTTGCACCACCTATTCTGATATCCTCCATGGGCATGGGATCCAGCCGAGCATGAGCCGGGTGGGGAACCCTTATGATAACGCACGCGCGGAAAGCTTCATGAAAACCTTGAAGCAGGAAGAAGTCGCAGGATTGGCCTATCGCGATGCACCAGATGCGCGGCGGCGTATCGCGAGCTTCATTGAAGATGTTTACAATCGGCAAAGGCTGCATTCAGCACTCGACTATCTCACCCCGGAGGAATACGAAAAGACCTTGTCGACACCGTCGGAAAATGCCGCACTTGAACTCACGAGCAGGGAATTGTCTCGCAATTTTTCTGTCTCACAATAGGGGTGCACTCCACACTCGCGAGTGGCAAAATGTTGCAACACATCCCGATCAACAGCTCACGCCAGCTCTGCACACTCTCGCGCACGCCAACCTTGAAGCCGATCGGTTCCTTCTTGCATTCCGGGTGTCGCGCCGATCAGCACCAGCACGCGTGCTGCGCTTTCTAGCGAGGGAAGTCCTCGCGATGACAGGATCGTCATCAGTCACTCCATCCCCTCCCACCCGCCCGTCCGGGTGGAAAGGCGCACGGCGCCACCAATAATGACCGCTCCTCTACCGCAAAGTTACGTTTTGCGTTGAGGGGGCCACGGCGCCTGGGTTGGCTGATGAACACCGTCCGTTCGCGCATGTCGGGTCGAATTAATTCGTGGTGAAGAGGAGGCGGGCTCGTCCTCCAACAGTTGCCGCAGTTCCCCTGGCTCGAATGCCATCATTGGTGGGGAGGCGGGCTCGTCCTCCAACAGTCGCCACAGTTCCGCTGAGTCGAATGCCATCATTGGTGGGGAGGCGGGCTCGTCCTCCAACAGTTGCCGCAGTTCCCCTGGCTCGAATGCCATCATTGGTGGGGAGGCGGGTTCATCATCCAACAGCTGCCGGGGCTCTTGCTCGTGCGGCAAGCGCCGCCTCAGCCGGTCTTGCAGCGCCGGCCGATCGGCGACGAGGTCGTCGAGTTGCAGCGGCTCGTGCTCTGGCCGCTGCCCGTCCAGCAAGCGTCCAAGCAGCGCCCGCGTGCCCTCCAGCACAAACACGCCGCAGTCGTAATCATTCGGCTGTCGGGCCATGCGGGCTGGCGCCAAGGTGGCGTTCAGCAGTCCTGCGAGCTGTGTTGCAGGCCCGTCGTTGTATCCCTCTCGCTGGCGGGAGTCGTAGTGATAGGCGACCGGTATTTCCGGCTCGCGGCGATCAACGAGCAGCAGCGACCAATGGGTGCCGGGCCTATCAAGAGTGCCATTGTTCACGGACAGGAACAGGAAGTCGGCCGGGGCGGTGTTTTGATTATAGATGGACTGCAATGTGTGTTGCGCGGTGTTCGACCCCACATGACGCAGGAGATGGGATACCGACGGATCCACCAGCCGTGTCCGGGCGGCGAGTTCCGGATTGATCCCCTGCAGTTGCCCCTCCAGCAAATGGTAATCCCTCTGAATATGGGCGTCGCTCAGCCACTCGGTGGCGCCGAGCACAGATCCGTTGGCGACCTTGGACGAGGCTGTCGGACCGAACGCCCCGATCTGAGCATCGGAGGAACTGGTCGTCAGCGTCACATCAACCACTGGAAGACCGCGGTAGGTGCCTGGCAGGCTGGCGGTGACTGGCGAGGCGGGTTGGGGAGCTCTTGCCGGTGCCGCTGGCGCAGCTTCACCCATGGGCCGAGGTCGAGGGTGATGGATGAGCTGAACCTCATTGGGTTCTCCCGCCCCCGGAACGGCGGCGGACCCTGTCCCTTGCATCATGGTCTGCCACTCCGTATCGCGGAGCATCTGCCGCCGTTCCAATTCCTCGCTCAACCACGCCATAGCTTCCTCGTCCGAGGAGTCTGGCAGTGGAGAAAGCGCCAGCGGCGAGCCGGGCTGTCGAGCGTCCTGGTGATGACCCGGTACTGGCCCGGGCGGATTGGGATCAACCGCTGCCTCAAAATCGCCGTAGGTCTCTGAGCGAGCCCTGACATAGTGCACTGGCGCTGGTTCCGAGGTTGGCCACATACTCCAATCAAAGTTGAGCGGCATCTGCAGCGACCAGGTTGACGTGGACCTGGCAGCTTCCTGCCATCCAGCTTGGGCTATGTCCTGCGCCTGCTCAGGGGGAACTCCGGACCAGGGTGGGCCGTCTTCAACCATCAGATCCTGATCGTAACCTTCCGCGCCGACCGATGGCCAACTGACAGGTCCCTGCTGCGCAGCGGCGTCCCCGACGGACGTCGCGATCGCATGCGGCGCCGCGGCGTCTTCGTACCCGCTCCCCTGCATCATCGGCCGCGCCTCCCATGGCGATGCACCCAGTTGATGGGTGGCGGCCGGCGACAGCAGGCGACCGCCTGAATTAGCGATCTCGCTCAGCTGCCGCTCGGCGGCAAGGCCTTGCAGATCGTCCAGGATCCGCTGCCTCTTCGCTGGGCGCAACTCAGCTGTGTCAAGCTCATCCTCGATGAGGACCTCCTCGCTTGGCAGCAGGTTGCTCCAGGCAGGTGCCCCCATCAGCTCGTCCGGGGACCGCTGGTGATTGGACACTCCGGGATCTGGTGCCTGGTCATGGTGCGCTGCGGGCTCGAGAGATGACGACAGGCCGGGTTGGTCCATCAGCCCCAAAAGCACATCCTGATCGTGCGCTTTCGCAGGAAGCTTCTGTGCCCAGTTGCCAGCTTGGTGCGACGCGCCGTGCTGCGCAGCGGCGTCGCCGACCCGCCTCGACTCCGTCGGCGCCGCGCCTTCGGAATTGATGAGCGTCACGTTCTGGGGGCGAGGATTGCGCTTAGCGCGGCTTGCGCGCAGCACGACTCTGCCCGTCGACTGAAAGGTCCGGAGATGATCTAATGCCGCAACGAGTTTGCTGGGATCACCCTCTCCGATGAACTCGAGCACCCCACCGCCATCGGACAGCGACGTGCTGTTGAGCCGAGCAACAATGCTCGTTTTGTTCTTTTCGAAGAGCCAGCCACCAAAGCGGCGAAGAATGCCTACATTATTCTTGACGGTGTGGTCGGAGGCGTTGGCCTTGATGAAAGCCTTCTCAAGGTCCAAAATAAGGGAAGCATCCTGGGGATAGAGAGGCTTCTGCTCCCGAGGCCGCTGCCTGCGAAGCCGAGTTGACTGAGCCGGCTGCGGCGCCGAAGACGACTGGCCGGGTTGGTCGATCCGCTCCAAAGGCACGTCCTGATCGTGGGCTGCCGCAGCCGTCTCCTTTGGCCAACCGCTAGCTTCGTGCGGCGCGCTGTGCTGCGCAGCGGCGTCGCCGACCCGCCTTGGCTGCATCAGTGCCGCGTCTTCGGGATCAGGAACCGGGGGAATATGGCGTTCGCGCTCCATTGCTTTAGCGCCGGCGTCCGGTTTTCGGAGAGATGCCAGTGCGGAGCCGATCCTTTGATCACCACCGGCCAACGCCTTGCCGGCAGTTGCATTCCTTTTGCTGGTCGGTATCGCTGCTTCGTCTCTGTACTCTTTGATGAGAGCCGCTTCCTGGGCCTCCTTAAGCCCCAAAATAAGCTGAGTATCCTCGGGATAGAGAGGCTGGTTCCTGCCAAGCCGAGCTGACCGAGCCGGCTGCGGCGCCGAAGACGACAGGCCCTGTTCGTCCATCAGCCCCAAAAGCACATCCTGATCGTGGGCTGCCGCAGCAAGCTTCTCTGGCCAACTGCCGACTTCCTGCGACGCGCTGTGCTGCGCAATCGCCTCGCCGCCCCGCCTCGGCTCCGTCAGTGCCGCGTCTTCGGGATCAGGAACGGGGGGAATATGGCGCTCGAGCTCCATCGCTGTAGCGCCGGCGTCCGATTTTCGGAGCTGAGCCAGTGCGGATCCGATCGTTGGATCAGCGCAGTCCTTCCTATAGCCCTCGGCATCTCTATCCAACGCCTCGTCGGAAAGCCGACCAACAATGCCCTTCTTGTTGTTTTGACGCAGATAGTCACTGAAGCTCCTAAGAGCAGTTACAATCCTCCCGCCGCTACGTATCCGGGCTTCGTTTCTATACTCTTTGATGAGAGCCGCGTCTTGGGGATACGGACTATTAGCGCGGATCCGCACTACGCCCCCCGTCGAGAGGTGACCAATCGCCGCAAAGAGTTTTGCGGAGTCACCCTTTCCGATGAACTCGCGCGCATCCTTGACCAGCGACTGCTTATCGAGCCGATCCTTAATGGGATCTTTATTCTTTGCGAAGAGCCAGTGGCCAAAGCTCACAAGAACACCTACATAGGAGTTGACGGTTTTCTCGGCGGCATTAGCCTTGATGAGCGCCTCCTCAAACCCCAAAATAAGCGGAGGATCCTCGGGATGAAGAGGGAGCTTGCTGAGCCTTTTCAAAAGTCGACTCGACTGACTCGGCTGCGGCGCCGAGCCGGCCGGCATTGCTCCACCACCTCCGCCTGAATTGGCGATCTCACTCAGTTGCCGCTCAAAGGCCGCCGTACCTGCGGACGGAGCCGCCGGTGAGCTCCCTTGCAGGCCGGCCCTGTTCGATTGTCCGCGTACCCGCTTGGTCGAGGTTAAATCCATCCGTCGTCACTTTCAGTAATATAAGCCCGTTTGAAGCTGGGCTTGCATCTGCCATAGAGCTGTCGAGAACCTGACGACAACATGCCCGCTAAGGCAGCATGGTGCACGCGCCTAGATGCCGTAATGGCCGGTTTCCCGAGCTTGGCCAGGTTGGGTGGCTGTCCCTCAGAATGAAGGTGTTGAACCGGAGTCCGAGCGATCGGCTCCAGCGTTATGAGAGGAACAGCCATTGGCTGCCATGTGGAAATCGATGTCTCCCTGGAAGAAAGCAGCCCGGTTCGCATCATGGTGCCGCCGGCCTTGCTGACACCACCGTCTCGATCGGTTCCACCGGTTTGATGTTGTGGGCGTAAGCGCGAAATACGCTCCTGCGTATTGGATTTCCAAAGCGCATCGGCAGATCTACCAAACGCGTAACTTTCAGCATCTCGCGATTGAGCTTGGTGAACTCGCACCACCGCCGTCCGTGGCGCAGCATCGCACCTACGAAATGCGCAAACGGAGTCTGATTCTCCCCTCAGCCCCACGGTTGTCGCCGCTCCTCAAGCCATCTGCGCTATCCCAACGTTACCGACCCGGCGGCGCCTTTTTGCGGATCCAATGTTGTGTCATGAGCGGTGGGATCAGGTTCCAGGGTGGCAAGTCGCCTCCGCGATTCACTTCGGTTACGCCGGTCATGAGGGCAGTCGGCTTGCTTAGGTCAGACTAATCCCAGTTGTTGGGCGGTTTGGAACAAAGCGAGCAGCATAATCAGGCAGCCGACGAGCCGCAAAAGCGTCCGCTCGGCGATCGCCTTGAGCATCCATCCGGCAAGCGGGGCGGCGACTATGCCGCCCACGATCAGCCCCAGCACCGAGCTTGCATGTGTCGACAGCGCCCCCGCTTCCTGCCAGTGCCCGGTGAGGAGCGCGACGATGAAGGCGATGGACACCGCAAGCGTGATCAGGAACTCGGCCGCATTGACAGTACCGATCACGTAGCGGGGCGGCGCGCCGGCCCCGAGCAGCCCGGTCACGACCATCGGACCCCATCCGCCGCCGCCTGCCGCGTCGAGGAAGCCGCCGACGGTGCCCAGCGGCGCCACAAGGCGGGTAGGAACCGGATTGCTGGGGATCTTCCGGAACGACCGGAGGAACAGCCAGAACCCGATCACTGCGAGATAGGTCGTGACGTAGGGCTTCACCATGTCGCCGTCGAACGAGGTCAGCACGAAGGCGCCGAGGCAGCCGCCGAGAATGCCGAACGGTACAAGCCGCCAGAACAGCTTCCAGTCGATATTGCGGTGGTAGTGGTGCGCCGTGCCTGAAGCGGCCGTGGTGAACACTTCCGCCGCGTGCACCGCGGCGGAAGCCTGCGCCGGCGGAACACCGAAGGAGAGCAGCACGGTGGAGGAGATCGCGCCATAGGCCATGCCTAGCGCGCCGTCAACCGCCTGGGCGAGGAAGCCGACTATGGCGAACAGGATGAAGTCAGTCATTGGTGTCCGTCGTGAAAGTGCAGCCGTATGTAGCCTTGTGGATCGGGCAGCCGGCTTGGCTCCGCGCCAGAGAAAAGGGCGGCATCACTGCCGCCCATCGAGATTGTCGAGCTGCGTGGACCTTAGAAATCCATGCCGCCCATGCCGCCGCCGCCCATGCCGCCAGGCATGCCGCCGCCAGCCGACTCCTTCTTCGGAGCCTCCGCGATCATGGCTTCGGTGGTGACCAGCAGGCCGGCGACCGAGGCCGCGTCCTGGAGAGCCGTGCGCACGACCTTGACCGGATCGACGATACCCATGGCGATCATGTCGCCATATTCGCCGGTCTGGGCGTTGAAGCCGAAGGTCGCGCCCGTGTTCTCGAGGATCTTGCCGGCAACGATCGATGCTTCCGCACCGGCGTTGGCCGCGATCTGACGGGCCGGAGCCTGCAGCGCGCGACGCACGATGGCGATGCCAGCGGTCTGGTCGGAGTTGGCGCCGACAGCCTTGATGCTCAGCGAAGCGCGCAGGAGTGCGACGCCGCCGCCGGGAACGATGCCTTCTTCGACGGCCGCACGGGTCGCGTTGAGGGCGTCGTCGACGCGGTCCTTCTTTTCCTTGACTTCGATCTCGGTCGCACCGCCGACGCGGATGACGGCAACGCCGCCCGCCAGCTTGGCGAGACGTTCCTGCAGCTTCTCCTTGTCGTAGTCCGAGGTGGTCTCCTCGATCTGCTGCTTGATCTGGGCGACGCGGCCCTGGATCTCGGCCTTCTTGCCGGCGCCGTCGACGATGGTGGTGTTCTCCTTGGAGATCGACACCTTCTTGGCGCGGCCGAGCATGTTGAGGCCGACATTCTCGAGCTTGATGCCGAGATCTTCGGAAATGACCTGGCCACCGGTGAGGATGGCGATGTCTTCCAGCATGGCCTTGCGGCGATCACCGAAGCCCGGCGCCTTGACGGCGGCGATCTTCAGGCCGCCACGCAGCTTGTTGACGACGAGCGTGGCCAGGGCCTCGCCTTCGACGTCTTCCGAGATGATGACCAGCGGCTTCGAGGTCTGCACGACAGCCTCGAGGATTGGCAGCATGGCCTGCAGGTTGGAGAGCTTCTTCTCGTGGAGAAGGATGTAGGCGTCTTCCAGATCCGCAACCATCTTGTCGGCGTTGGTGACGAAGTAGGGCGAGAGATAGCCGCGGTCGAACTGCATGCCTTCGACGACTTCGAGTTCGGTCTCGGCGGTCTTGGCTTCCTCGACCGTGATGACGCCCTCATTGCCGACCTTCTGCATCGCTTCGGCGATCATCGAGCCGACCGAAGCATCGCCATTGCCGGCGATGGTGCCGACCTGGGCAACCTCTTCCGAGGTCTTGATCTTCTTGGCGTTCTTGATCAGCGTCGCGACGACGTCGCTAACCGCGAGGTCGATGCCGCGCTTCAGGTCCATCGGGTTCATGCCGGCGGCAACCGCCTTGTGGCCTTCCTGGACGATCGACTGCGCCAGAACGGTCGCGGTCGTGGTGCCGTCGCCGGCGATGTCGTTGGTCTTCGAAGCCACTTCGCGGACCATCTGCGCGCCCATGTTCTCGAACTTGTCTTCAAGCTCGATTTCCTTGGCGACGGTGACGCCGTCCTTGGTGATGCGCGGTGCACCGAACGACTTGTCGATGACGACGTTGCGGCCCTTGGGGCCGAGCGTGACCTTCACCGCGTCGGCGAGGATGTTGACGCCGCGCAGCATGCGCTCACGAGCGTCGCGGGAGAATTTTACGTCTTTTGCCGGCATTTTTTACTCCTTGGGCATTTCGCCCTAAATTCAGATTGGATGGTGCGGATGAAAGGTAGCGGCTTGTCAGCCGATGATGCCCATCACGTCGGCTTCCTTCATGATCAGAAGGTCTTCGCCATTGAGCTTGACTTCGGTGCCCGACCACTTGCCGAACAGGATGCGATCGCCGGCCTTGACGTCCAGCGGGACGAGCTTGCCGGCTTCGTCGCGGGCGCCGGAACCAACGGCGATGATCTCGCCTTCCTGCGGCTTCTCCTTAGCCGTATCGGGGATGATAATCCCGCCCGCGGTCTTCGCTTCGGATTCGACCCGACGAACGACCACGCGGTCATGAAGCGGGCGGAAATTCGATTTTGCCATTTTGGATGTCCTGGTGCGGAGGTTGAATGTTGTCCGTTGCCGGAGCGGGTTAGCACTCACCAATGGCGAGTGCTAACGTGGCGGTGAGATAGGCTGTAGGCTCGTACTAGTCAAGACGGCAAGGGGAGGGGCGAAGAGCAAAAGGTTTGGAATCGGCGCGAAAGCACAGCCCCTTCACGTTAGGGGAAAGCTCTTTCGGCACCTTTCGTGCCAGTCGTTCGTCCGGCCTAGTCTCGCCAGCGACGCCCGCCCAGTTTGGTCGGCGGGAAGTGCCTGAACGGTAGTTCGCTCTGTGAGTTTTCGGCGAAGGGCGCCGCGCGGAAGCCGAATCAAAGTTGGATCGCGCGACTATTGAAACCAGCGGCGACTTTGGTGCCTTTCGATCTTCCATGGCTTGGACCGTACGCTAAGCGCGGCCACTGGGAGCGGGGTTCCAGCTGTTTCGCGTTGATCCCTTCGCTATTAGGAGGAGGGTCAGCAATACGAGAGCGACGCTCTGAGTTTCGACCTGCAGGGGACAAACCCCTTCCAACTCGGATGGCTCTTTTGGAATGTGCGCCCTGCGGACGAGTGGCTGTGACCTTGCCCCTCTGATCTAATCCGGTTTGAAGTTCGTTCTGGCCCATCGAGAGGACCAGGACATGAAACGCAGCCGCTTCTCTGAAGAGCAGATCATCGGAATTTTGAAGGAACACGAGGCCGGGGTATCGGTTGCCGATCTGTGCCGCAAGCACGGCGTCAGCGACGCGTCGATCTACAACTGGAAGGCCCGCTTCGGCGGGATGGATGTGTCCGAGGCTCGGCGGCTGAAGGCGCTGGAGGACGAGAACACGCGGCTGAAGCGGCTTCTGGCCGACGCCATGCTCGACAATGCCGCGTTGAAGGATCTTGTGGGAAAGAAATGGTGACGCCCGCGGCCAAGCGGAAAGCTGTCGCTCGCCTGAAGGAAGGCTTCGGGATGAGCGAACGGCGGGCGTGTAAAGCCATCGGCTGTTGCCGCATGACGGTTCGCTACGAGACCAGCAGGCCGGACGACCGCGAGGTTCGCGAACGGATGAAGGCGATCGCGCAGGAGCGTCGTCGGTTCGGCTACCGGCGTCTTCTCGTGATGCTGAGGCGGGAGGGCCTGGTCGTGAACCACAAGAAGCTGTTCCGGCTTTATCGGCTTTATCGGGAGGAGAAGCTCGCCGTTCGCCGCCGTGGCGGCCGCAAACGGGCGATCGGGACCAGGGCGCCGATGCTGGTGCCGCTGAGGCCCGACGAGCGCTGGTCGCTTGACTTCGTATCGGACCAGCTCAATCGACGGGCGCCGCTTCCGCATCATGGCCGTCGTCGACGACTGTACGAGAGAGTGCCTGGCACTCATCGTTGATACATCTCTCTCGGGCATGCGGGTTGCCCGCGAATTGGACCGGCTCATCACCGAGCGGGGCCGGCCGAGGATGATCGTCAGCGACAATGGCAGCGAGTTCACCTCGAACGCCATCCTCGCCTGGGCGGATCAGAGCCGCGTCGAATGGCATTACATTGCGCCCGGCAAGCCGATGCAGAATGGCTTCATCGAGAGCTTCAACGGCCGACTGCGCGATGAACTGCTCAACGAGACGCTGTTTACCTCGCTGGCTCAGGCACGCGTAGCCATCGCCCTGTGGCACGCCGACTACAACACCGCGCGGCCGCACTCCCAAATCGCCTGGCAGACACCGGCCGAGTTCGCCAGCACCTTCAACCCGCGACGGTCGCTCGCGCTGCGCTATGCCAAAGGCTCCGCGCCAGCGCCCGTCGCTTCACCCGCCCAGCAGGGCACAACCCACGCCGGAAACGAACTCAAAACTGGATAGAAACTGGGGGCAACGTCAGCTGCACCTTGCGCAAGGTCAACTACGCCATTCCCTCCCGCCTGATCGGACATCGGCTTGGCGTCCGGCTGATCGACGATCGTCGCACCGATGTCGTTCAACCCTGTCAATATGCCCAGATTGGGACCCTCTAAAGGTCATGGACAATACGATTTGGATCGCGGCGCTCGCCGACATGCAGTTCAATGCGAACTGGCCTAGGGTCTCCGATGTTAGCCGCCCTTCGAAGGACGCCTTGATTCGGTCCGAAAATCGCGGCGCTGGTCCGCCGTATCGCGACCGCGAGCAGATGTCAGTCACTCGGTTGGCTTTCGGGCTTGCTTTTAGCGACTTGTCCGCAGACCTCCCGAGTCGGGTCCCTTGGAGCGAAGGTATTCGTCCGCTTGGATTGGATCTCGGTGACATTTCCTTTTTGGAGTGACTCTGATGGCGAGATCGTAGAGCGCGTACCCCTGATCCATGCCCTGAAATTGGCCGCGCTCGATGTAGGCGTGTGGAAAGTCTCGTGCCCGGTGCGGCATTGCAGCAAGATACAACGCTCGCCTCGATGGAGGTACCGGCTCCACCCCGACCGGTGGGCTGGAACTACGCTCCTCATTCATTGATTGGTTCCCGGACGTGTTGCAGCTTGAGTTCCCCCAGTGATGGACAGATAGCGCTAAAGAAGCTGAAGGAACTTGTCAGGAGGCGTCTACTAGAGCTCGCGATTGCTGATATTGCGAGAACGCAATAATCAGGCTCCTCAAGTAGCTCAATTACAGACTTTTACAGCATTGGCCGCCAGATGCTTTTTGCTCCGCCCGTTCAAGTCATTTGGATGGCTCATACCGTACTTATCGAGACCCAGCTATGGGCATCCAGCCGGGCAGCCGTGTGCAGGACGCGGATCCCGCTTCCAAGATGCGGCGGGCGCGCTCTCTGTGGCCCAACAAATGCTAAACTGTGTACGCGGATGATTGGGAGACGGACGACCAGTGGCTAATTTGAAGCTAGAAAGTATCCTGCTTGCTCATAGGAACCGGTCTGTTCTGGGGTGCGTCGCCAGCAGGCTTGCTCGGACGGTCGGATCCATATACCTCGGGCGACAGAGGAAGCGCCAGACGTTCAATCGTCATTTGCCGACTTCCTGCGCAGTTCTTGTCCAATAAGGAAGAAACTATGAGGCGGCAGACCCGAGCGTTCACTGTGGAGATCAGACAAAAGCGCAGTTCTCAAAAACGGAGCCGTTCCATCTGGAGTGATGTCGATCTCTCCGCAGCAATGGCTGAGACAACAAGGGAACTCAACGAGATGGAGTTGCCAAATCGTCGCCTTATTGACTCTAGTGTCGTGGCGATTGATGCTGAACAAATACACAAATCGCGAGCGGAGTACCTCATGGCAAATCCCCTGGAAGTTGAATCAGTAACTGCAACGGAATCGGCAGCCAAAGTGGAGACGCCTGAAAAGAAGAAAGCCCCACGATCGCGGAAGGCGAAGGCTGAGCCCAAGCCGCCTGCTCGGAAGAATGCCGCCAATACGCCGTCTCAGGCGGAGAAAGCACCAGCAGCGGCCGTGCGGCGGAAGATATACTCTGAAAAGGAGCGCGCCCAGATGCTCGCGCAGATCGAGAAGTCTATCAGTGGCGGCGCCACTCACAAGAGCGCCGTAAAGCAGGCCGGCATCTCGGAACAGACCTACTATCAATGGAAGAAGGCTGCGGCGCCTGCATCGGATGGTGACAATCTGAAGGACCTTGTCGCGCTTGAGGAAGAAAACAAGCGACTGAAGAGTTTGCTCGCGGAACGCCTGCGCAAGGAGAACGCGGAACTGAAGAGGAAGCTGGGGCTGTAATAACGCTGAATCGCCGATCGGAGCGGATAGTATTCTTCGCCGAGGCGCCTTTCTTTTCTAGACGGAGGGGCTCGGTCCGGGTCCAGTCAAAATTTAGCGCTTGCCGCTGGCGATGAAATGCGGATTGGCGTAGTCCTCGTCATCGCTCTCGTTGCGCTTGCCGTAGGCCAGCGGCTCACCGTCGAGCGTGCGCGTTATGCAGCATCGCTTCGTCGTCAGATACCGCCGCCGCTATCGTATTGGTTTTCGGCAATGTCGCGCTCGTTCAGCCAGAGTTCCAGGGCCTCTACCATCTCCTCGGCAGACTTGCCGAGTGTCTTGAGATGGATTTCGGGGTTTTCCGGGGCTTCATACGGTGAATCGACGCCGGTGAAATTCTTGATTTCGCCATTCAATGCCCGCGCATAGAGGCCCTTCGGATCGCGTCTGGCGCATTCCTCAAAGGGTGTGTCGACAAACACCTCGACGAATTCACCGCTGGCCATCAATTCCCTCGCCATGCGCCGCTCGGCGCTGAATGGCGAAATGAACGAAACGATGACGATCAGCCCGGCATCGGCCATCAGGCGCGCCACTTCGGCAACGCGGCGAATGTTTTCGACGCGGTCGGCGTCGGTGAAGCCAAGATCGCGATTGAGCCCGTGGCGGACATTATCGCCGTCCAGGATGTAGGTGTGGCGGCCGGTGGCGAACAGCTTCTTCTCGAAAAGGTTGGCGATGGTCGACTTGCCCGACCCCGAGAGCCCGGTGAACCAGAACACGGCAGGTCGCTGGTTCTTCAGATCGGCGCGGCCGTGCTTGCCGACATCGAGCGATTGCCAGTGGATGTTTTCGGCGCGGCGCAGCGAATGCAGGATCATGCCGGCGCCGACCGTGGCGTTGGTGATGCGGTCGATCAGGATGAAGGCGCCGGTCGTGCGGTTCTCGGCGAACGTATCGAAGGCGATCGGCGCCCGCGTCGAGATGTTGCAAATGCCGACCTCGTTCATTTCCAACGACTTGGCCGCCTCATGGGCAAAATCGTTGACGTTGACGCGGTATTTCAGGTCGGTGACGGTAGCGCTGGTCTGATCGGTCTCGGTCCGCAGGATATAGGAGCGGCCCGGCAGCAGCGCGTGCTCGTCGAACCAGACGATGTTGGCGGCGAACTGGTCGGCGACCTGCGGCCGCGCCGCAGGTGACACCAGCATGTTACCGCGCGAGACCTCGACCTCGTCGTCGAGAACTAGGGTGATGGCCTGGCCGGCCACCGCCTGGCTCAGATCGCCGCCATGCGAGACAATGCGCCTGACATGAGCGGACTTGCCGGATTTGGCGACAACGACCTCGTCGCCTGGTGAGACCGAGCCGGACGCAATCGTGCCGGCAAAACCGCGAAAATCGAGATTGGGGCGGTTCACATACTGCACCGGAAAACGGAACGGCAGTTCGACAACGGCTTCATCGACTGACACGGCTTCCAGATGTTCGATCAGCGTCGGGCCGGAATACCACGTCGTCTTATCCGAGCGGCTGGTGACGTTGTCGCCGTAACGGGCAGACATCGGGATGGGCACGATCGTCTCGAAGCCAAGCTTGTGCGAAAATTGCCGATAGTCCTCGATGATCCGTTCGAACACCGCCTTGTCGAAGCCGACGAGATCGATCTTGTTGACGGCGAGCACAATGTGCCGGATGCCGAGCAGCGAGGCAATGATCGAGTGGCGCCTTGTCTGGCGCAGCACGCCCTGCCGGGCGTCGATCAGCACAATGGCCAGATCGGCAGTCGACGCGCCCGTCGCCATGTTGCGCGTGTATTGTTCGTGGCCGGGTGTGTCGGCAACGATGAATTTGCGTTTTGGCGTGGCGAAAAAGCGATAGGCGACATCAATGGTGATGCCCTGCTCGCGCTCGGCCTCGAGGCCATCGACCAGCAGCGCGAAGTCGACGTCGTCGCCCGTCGTCCCGTGCTTGCGCGAATCACGCTCGAGCGCAGCAAGCTGGTCCTCGAAAATCTGCTTGGTGTCCGAAAGCAGGCGCCCGATCAACGTCGACTTGCCGTCGTCCACGGAACCGCAGGTCAGGAAGCGCAGCAGCGATTTTTGTTCCTGCACCGCCAGATAGTCGCGAATGCCGTCGGTGGGGGCGAGGCTCTCGGCCGTGATGTGGCGCATGCTCAGAAATACCCCTCGCGCTTCTTCTTTTCCATCGAGCCGGCTTCATCACGGTCGATCAGGCGGCCCTGCCGTTCTGAGGTGCGCGCGGTGAGCATTTCGCCGACAATGGCCTCCAGCGTGTCGGCGGCCGATTCGATCGCGCCGGTCAGCGGATAGCAGCCGAGCGTGCGGAACCGCACCAGCCGGTTCTCCACCGTCTCGCCGGGACGCAACTGCATGCGGTCGTCATCCCTCAGAATGAGCATGCCGTCACGTTCGACGACCGGCCGCTCCTTGGCGAAATAGAGCGGCACGATCGGGATGTCTTCCTGGAGAATGTACTGCCAGATATCGAGTTCGGTCCAGTTCGACAACGGAAAGACCCGGATCGATTCACCGGTCGCGATGCGGGTGTTGAATATCTTCCACATCTCCGGCCGCTGGTTCTTCGGATCCCAGACGTGCTGGGCATTGCGGAAAGAGAAGATCCGCTCCTTGGCGCGCGATTTCTCCTCGTCGCGCCGCGCCCCGCCGAAGGCTGCATCGAAGCCGTATTTGTCGAGCGCCTGGCGCAGCGCCACGGTCTTCATCACATGCGTATGGGTGTTCGAGCCATGGTCGAAGGGATTGATATTATCGCGCACACCGTCGCCGTTGACATGGACCAGGAGATCGAAGCCGAGTTTTTGCGCCATCTGATCGCGAAAGGCGATCATCTCGCGGAATTTCCAGGTCGTGTCGACGTGGAGAAAGGGAAAGGGCGGCTTGGCCGGATAAAACGCCTTCATCGCAAGATGCATCAGCACGGAGGAATCCTTGCCGACCGAATAGAGCATGACCGGCTTGGCGAAGGTCGCCGCAACCTCGCGAAAGATATGGATGGATTCGGCTTCAAGCCGCTGCAGATGCGTAAGCGCGATGTTCATGGACTTTAAGCGTTCTCTCGTGCCAATCCACAGGAGGCCCGTTCATCAACAGGCGTGATCTTCAGCCGCCCCGGATGGAAAGAGGATCGGCAGGCGGTAAATTCTATTCCATGCACGCACCAGGTGATCGGATGCGGCCTTGAAGCCAAATACGCGCGGACGGCGGCGCATGGCGTCTGTTCAGTAAAAAGCCTGTTGTCGAAAGGCAAGTCGCCGAACACTCGTGGTCGAACCTGATGGAAGCGGAACCGGCCTCTTCTCTCGCTGGCTCGTCTGCGCCATGTTCCAGCACCGAATTCAGCATTCGGATTTCAACTAAATTGGTCTCTATTAAGGCAGCCGCATATCAATCAATCGATTAACGCGGCTTTCGGCCGCCAGATCACTTTCTGCGGACATCGTAGACGCCCAAGCCGCCCGCGTGCGGAAGCCCCGCCAATATTCATCAGGTGCGATTGGGCGCGCTCAGCCTACCACGACTCGGGGAAGCGGCTGCAAGCATCGCCTGACTGACGCGCCGGTCGCCTTAGGCGTTCAGCATTTTCGCTTTGCATTGCGGATGTCATGGACCTCCCTTCTGGCCGCGCTTAGGTTTGCCGGCAAGTCGGGTGATTTCGATCGCCAGTCCGACGATTGCCTGACCATCGCGTTTAGTCCCTCGGCGCGTCACCCATCGTCCACGGGACAGGCTGGGCCGCCTCGTGCCTGCGCGTCAGCTTGGTAACATTGTGCCGCACCTATCTCCCGTCGTCACGGACGGTGATCCGTCCGTGTGCATGGGCGTCGGTCCACACGTCCAGCCAGACCGCGTCGTTACGTCCGACATGGCGGTGCAGGGTGCCGTGCCTTCCCTGCGCCTTTGATGCGGCGTGCCGCCGCCGAGAGGTCGTCGCGCTAGTAGCAGATTTTTTCGCCGGTCGGCGCCAAGACATGGGAACCAACCGGATCATGGATTTCGCCCGCATGGGCTGAAGCCGGCACTGGTAACTAACTCAGGCGTCACCGGCTGCGGGGATGAAAGCGTCGAATGCAGCAAGCAGCTGCCCGCGATAGAGGTCGGCTTCCTGCAGGATCTCATGGCGCGCGCCGTCGATCATCAGCAACGAGCCGACTCGCAGACGCCTCGCATAAGCTTCAACTGCCCTGGTCGAGACGACCTGATCGGCGCCGGCGGCGATCATCAGCAAAGGCACCTGGATCTTCGCCGTAAAATCCGGGTCGCTGACGATTAGGGACGCCTCCGCGGCCGCCTTCAGCCAGCGGATCGTCGGGCCGCCGAGCGCCAGCTGCGGATAGGTTTCATAGATCAGCGTGTTGCGCCGATAGCGCGCCGGATCGCTGGTCAGCTTGTTCATGGAGACGGGCACAGATTCCTTCGGTGGCGGACCCCATGCGGCATTGACCCGGCCAAGGCCGAGAAGGCAGGACAGCGAACAGATGCGGCGAACGGTTTTAACCGAAATCGACTGGTTGGGCACGGCGAGGAATGGCGCGATCAGCACCATGCGACGCACGCGGTTCGCCATCGAGGGCGCTGCGAGCAGCGCAATCAGCGCCCCGGTGGAATGGGCCAGTATGTAGTAGGGTCCCTGGCAATCGGGCAGCACGATCTCTTCGAAGAACTGCTCCAGATCGCCGGTATAGTCGAAGAAGCTCCTGACGTAGCCGCGCTGGCGGTCACCGATCAGCCGGTCGGAAGCGCCCTGGCCGCGCCAGTCGAGGGTTGCCACGCCAAGCCCCCGGTCGGCAAGGTTGCGAACGGTCTCGAAATACTTCTCGATGCACTCGTTGCGGCCGGTCAGGATGACCACGGTTCCCTTCAACGGACGGCTAACCGCGGCAAACAGCCCATAGCGGATCTTCTTGCCGTCACTCGTGGTGAAGAAGCCGCCGGCTGCGTTTGCCGGCAGCGGATTGCCCGGAGTTCCATGGAAGAGGCGGGGCTGATGAAAAAGATCGGTCATACGGCATTTGACCAGGCGCCGGCGTGGGCGCACGTCAGACATAATTGCCGATGCTCCAAAGGCAAAGGAATGACATCGGCGGTGAGCTCGATGAGGGTGTCGATGTTGCTGACGGCTTCTTCTGTCATGAAAACTCTCCCGGCCACTTTTCGATTCCATGCCTGTACCACTGAAAACACAGACCTTTGCAGATACGGGCAAGCGAGGGCTTGCTTGGGACACGACGACCGCCTCTGACCATTAACGACTAATTGGAAGGGATGGCCGCTTTGCGCAGCATGTCGGTCACAGAGGGTGCATTCGGATCATGTCCCGGCGGCGTGGTGTAGCTCGCGGAGAGACCGAAGAACGCTTCTGGTCGCAAACTTGACGACTGCGGCAGCGGTGGACGGTCTGGCGAACAGTCCCATTGTAGACATAGCTCGTAAGGCATTGTTTTCGGTCCGTAAGACAGTTGATTATGCCTGATCAACGAGAACGGCACTTGTGTAAAGCCTGTCACTCCCAAGCAAAAGATCACCTCCGCACCACGCGGATACTGAGCCACCAATTACGTCGAGATTCTCTTGGCGCGCTCGCGCTTTGCCCGCCACAAGTCGCTACTTCGTCGTGGCTGGGGCCTTGTTTGTAGGAAAAGCCGGCCAATATTTCGAAATTGCCAGCGCGGCCCCAGTCGAAGAGAAATGACCATAGTCAAAATAGAGAAACTGGCCGGCGTCGCTGTACGCGCAGCGTTCTGCATCGCAGAGGAATTTCAACGGGTCGATGAAAGTGGCGCCTTTTGTAAATGAGCGCACACGGTCGTTGATGTTGGGATCCATGGCCATTGGCCACGACGTATCACTGAGATGTTCGCGGTTTGCGAAGAATGCGATTTTCCGAACGTCGGTTATGAACTGCGGCGACTGGCCAATGACAAACACACGCGCGCCAAGGTCACGAAGCGTATCGATCGTTTGCTGGAGACCGTCGAAACCTCTAGCCTCGTAGTCGGTCCACCGGCCGCTGAGAACAACGGTCTTGATGCCGGCGTCCTGGATGATCTTCAGGGCTTTCCGATTGAACCGGGTGCAATCCGGGCGTGCATAGGAGAAGTAAGAGAGAATGGGTGGACAGCCCGCATAAGTATATTCCACGATGTTGGCTTGAATTTGCTTTTGGTTGGCATCTAGGCCTGAAACGTAATGAGCGGCGAAGGAGTCGCCCCACAACAAAACAGTTGCAGGAAAGCCGCGAGTGCGCGTGCAATGCTCGATATTCCAGTTTTCGATCGGGCTGGAGCCCTCGTTGAAACAGATGCCATTCCCCCAATCGCCGGCAGGTATCTGCTGCTGCGCATAGTCCGGGAACCGTTGCGGAAATCCGTTGCCGAGCGCCCCCGCCGCGCCCCCAACACAAAGAAGAGCGATCGCGCCCGTCGAAAAGGCGAAGATGGGCACCGGGGCGGTGAAGGCCCTTTTCTGCCGAAACGGTTGCTCGATGTACTTCCAGGAAAATGCAGCCAGTGCGAGGCTTGCAACCGTCATCGCGACCGTCATCGACGGGTCGAGTTTTTGCAATGAAAGATAGTGCGCGAATGCATTGATGGGCCAGTGAACAAGATACAGTGAATACGAGATGAGGCCGATCCAGACCAGCGGTCGAACTTCGAGCATCCGGGTAGCGATCGTAGAGGTGTTTTGGCCAGCATAAATAAGGAGGGCCGTTCCGAGGCACGGGTACAAGGCGTTGTAGCCGGGGAATGGGTCGTTCTCCGAAATCGCGAAGAATCCGATGGCGAGAAGGCCGATTCCGGCCAACCCGACCAGTTCCATATGGAAAGGGTTGCTAAGCGGCGAGGGCCGTTTCAACATCAGCAGGGCGCCCAGCATAAGTTCCCAGATTCGTGTCGGCAGCAGATAGAATCCGGCCGTTGGCGCAACCGATGTGGCCATGACCGCCAGCACGAAGCTGCCAAGAATAATCGGCAGCAGTATCGTCAGCCAACGCTTCCCAAAATAGCGATAGATCAGGGATATCAGGATCGGGGCAAAGATATAATACTGCTCCTCGACTGAGAGAGACCACGTGTGCAATAGCGGTCGGAGCGCGGCATCGACGGAGAAGTAGTTTGACGTCTTCCAAAAATAGATGTTCGACCAAAATGTCGAGGCTGCAATTACGCTGAGACTGAACTCGTGCAGATCTGACGGTAGAAGAATGAACAACGCCGAAATGCTAGTGAGAAGCACGACAAAGACCAGTGCCGGCAGAATGCGCCGGGCACGGCGCCAGTAGAAGCTGACGATCGAAAACCGGCCGTTTTCAAGGTCGTCCAGCAGACTCCCGCTGATCAGGTAGCCGGATATCACGAAGAAGATATCAACGCCGGTAAAACCACCGGGAATTGCTGAGATTCCGAAATGGAAGAGTACAACCGGCAGCACCGCAACCGCCCGGAGCCCGTCGATATCGCGCCTGTATTTCATTCACTAAGTCCTTTGTTCGCAGTTCACGGCAAGAAGGCGGGACGCTTGGCTTCGGCAGGCTCTCACCCCGCCAGACATCATCAACGACGTTCGCCAGGCCTGTTCGTGGTCGACTGATTGATTTCTTCGTGGCGCGTGGCGCTCCACGCGTCATGACTCGGCTGGGAGATCTTCGGACCCGCAACGGCCGCCATTCCTGTTGAGCTCAACGGCGGCAGCCCACGGGTGGCTCGGTGTGAAACCGATTTCAGCGTTCACCGAAAGCGATGGAATCTGACACTGGCAGCAAGCGAACTGCTGGCGGCGAGGGGGCAGTCAGACACCGCCACCGACGTCAAAGAATCGCGCGTA
This sequence comes from Mesorhizobium onobrychidis, assembly GCF_024707545.1. NCBI lineage: Bacteria > Pseudomonadati > Pseudomonadota > Alphaproteobacteria > Hyphomicrobiales > Phyllobacteriaceae > Mesorhizobium > Mesorhizobium onobrychidis. The sequence goes on along the minus strand of NZ_CP062229.1, from coordinate 7,070,920 downwards.
AGGTCCATCCGCGAAGTGGAGCAGCAACTCATCAAAGTTCTGCACCGTTTGGTCCAGGGGTCGCGTTTCCTGGCGCTGAAGGATGGCGCGATCAGATAGCTCAAGCGCTGGAGCGCCCAGGAAATCCCAAACCTTTCTTAAGCAAGCAGAGGGTTCATGGAGAAGGCTCTCGTATTCGACTACAAGCAGGTTGGTCGACGTGAAGGAGTGCTCGACGCGTGCGTGAAAATCATCCGCGGCTTTGAAGTAAGCCTCGCAGTCATCGATTGACAATCTGACGCGCGGCGGCCGAGCGGCTTCCTTGTCTGAACTGAACTTCAGCCATTGGCCGCTTTGCCTTGCCTGCACAAAGGATCGCAGCGATTCCAATATGTTTCGAGTTACAAGGATGACCTTGAGTGCTGGCCAACGAGTCAGTTCCGCAAAAAAAGCTGGGCGATCGCGAAACTGGGGCTCGTTGATCTTGCAGCCAATATGCGTCACATTCTTGTCTTTCATGGGATAGCTCAGGTAGGCTTGTTCGAGGAGCTCGCGATCGGTGCGTAGCAGGCGATCCTTTCCGGGCCAATTGGTATCATACTCGTTGAGCAGCTCACCGTTACTCAATACCGTCGGATGCTCGTTTAGCAATTCTTCCAAATAATGTGTGCCGGTCCTTGGCATAGCAAGAATGACAAAAGGCTGAGGCGTCGGCGTGCGGTGAGTCATTGCATGTAATTCCAGCTAATAGTGATCGCGAGGGTTGAGGGAAGGCCAGGCACAAGAAGCTCGGCTGACATGTCCTCGACGCGGATTAGATCCGCGCTCATGTAAGTAGCGAAGATCGGAGCGTGCCTGCATCAATGGCTGAGTGCGCCTCCGCTTTAGTGTTGCTGTGCCACCCACAATCCCCAGGCCACCACGCTTGGCTCCAGCTCCGACGGCCAGTTCGCGATGCGGCATTGAGGGCCTCCTTCTCGTGCCGGTCGTAAGTAGTGTCAACGCAGCAGGCGTCGACGAAACAGCGCAGCCGAGAGGAAAAACGGCAATACCGCGTACACGCAAAGTGCGCCGATATGCAGCCCGACATTGTCTGCCAGGTGACCAAGCATCAGCGGACGAATTAGGTCGATAGAGTTCGCCAGTGGCGAGAAGGCCGCTAAGCGCTGAAAGGCGCCTGGCAACTGGCCGACTGGAAAGACCGCGCCAGACAGGAACAGCATGGGTGTGATGACGAGCGTCTGATAGAATATAAAATAGTGATAGCTGGGCGCGAGTGCGATGACGACCATCGCCAAGCTCGCAAAGGCGAACCCGGTGAGAGCGACGATCGGCAGCACATAGGGGACAGACGTCCACGCGGCATAGCCTAGCGTGGCAGCAACAATGGTAATTGCCGTACCGGCCAGAAAGGCCTTGGTGGCTGCCCATGCCAATTCGCCGAGAACGATGTCGCCTAGGGTAAGTTGTGTATGGAGGATTGCTTCCCAGGTGCCCTGGTCGCGCATGCGACCGAAAACCGCGTATATCGTTTCGAAAGTCGATGCGGTCATCGCTCCTGTCGCGACCATGCCAGCTGCCAAGAAAGCAATATACGAGGCACCTTCAACGCGACCTACCAATAGTCCAAGGCCAGTGCCGAGCCCGAAAAGGTAGATCAGAGGATCGGCAAGAGTGCCGAGAAGCGACGCAAGTGCGACCTTCTTCCACGCAAGATAGTTGCGGCGCCACACCGCAATCCAATTCCACGCGTTGGCGGGTAGGGCCGCCGCAAAACCTTCACCCATTATTCACTTCTCCATCTCGCGTCCGGTTAGCCGCAAGAAAACGTCCTCCAGACTAGGTGGACGCTCCAGAAAACGCAGACCCGCGCGCCCACGAAGCTGGACACGCACCTGCTCCGGATCGGGCGCATAGCAAAAGAGCGTCTCGCCGCTTACCTCAATGCGTTGAACGTATGGCTTGATCAGCGAAATCAGCTCCTGTGGATTGCCGCCGAAGATCTCGATCACATTGCATCCAATATACTCTTCAATCAGAGCATGAGGGCTGCCCTCGGCGATCTTGCGGCCCTGCTCGAGGACACATAGCCGATCGCATAGCCGCTCAGCCTCTTCCATGAAATGGGTAGTCAAAATGATCGTCTTCCCGCTCGCCAGCAGAAAACGGAGCCGCTCCCAGATTAGGTGGCGGGCGTGCGGGTCGAGGCCGGTGGTCGGCTCGTCCATTATGAGGAGCTGGGGATCGTTGATCAGCGCACGTGCCAACGTTAAACGCCGCTTCATGCCGCCGGATAGCTGGCCGACACGTGCATCCGCCTTGCTCTCAAGGCGGGCAAACTCAAGGAGAGATGGAATGACCCCTTTAATCTCCCGTGTGCTCATGCCGAAGTAGCGCCCGAACACCAACAGGTTCTCGCGCACCGTGAATTCCAGGTCTAGATTGTCGAATTGCGGAACAACGCCTATGCCCTTGCGGGCCAAGCGGCTTCGTGCCGGCACCGGCACCCCGAGCACTTTGATCTTACCTGAGTCAGGCCGTGTCATACCGAGGAGCATGCGCGCAATCGTGCTCTTGCCTGCACCATTCGGCCCCAGCAGGCCGAAGCACTCTCCCGAAGCAACGGCGAACGACAAGCCGTTCACAACGAGCTTGTTGCCAAATGACTTGGTTACGCCGTTAAGGTCGATTGCTACATTGGACATGGGTCTATCTCAGGCTGAAGGAGGCCAATCGGCCGGCCGGCAGCTTACTTTCGAGGTTCTGGTCCAGAGCAGCCGTGCTGGCCCCTTTGGAAAATGACAGCCGAAGAAACGCGTGTCGCTCCTGCCCAAAAAACAGGGTCGAAAGGCTACGGATCGCCTTCGGATACTTCCCGTTCTAACCGATGATGTATCTTGCCAAAGCTCACGACTAATCGGCTACCCAAAGTACTCGGTCGGTCGGCGCTGTGAACGCTGCCAGACTAAACCAGTTGTGAAGAATCGCGCGTAAGAGCCGCCATTTGAATTGGCTCCGCAGTTCCCGAACTGCCTGTGCCATATGCTTTGGCGATCGGGTTTGCGAGGATGATCGGCTTTTTGCTCTCGTGGGGCAGGGTAGCACTTTTGCGCGACAGCCAATCGCTATTGCTCAATGTACACAAGGCATAAGCTTTCAAGGGAAGTAAAAGAAATATGTTGATGAACGTGTGCAGAGAAAAGCCGAAAAACCGAAGTTGGCGAGAACGAAAAGCTATCACGGAGCATCGAATGATCGTCATACCGGCGATAATAATCGCCGCTGGCCAAGGCACTGTATTTGTCACTACGAGCTCCGCGAACCCGGCTAGTACAGCGATAGCGAGCAACAATGGGCCGAGATTCTGTCCAACCACGTCCAACGTGAGATAGCGATCGAGGCTGGGCAATAGGCGCAGCGCGAGCAGCGTATCGCGGAAAGTGCTCCGTGCCCAGCGGAGTTGTTGGCGCAGATAGGGCTGCAGCTTATCCGGAACGACTGTTGCCGCGATGGCGTCTGGAACGTACTCCGTTCGAAAGCCTGCTTTCAGCATCAGGATCGTAAGATGGCGGTCCTCGCCGAAGTCGCTTGGCTTGCCCCGAAACAGCTGCGTCTCATATTGATCTAACAGCGAAAGAAGAGAAGACCGGCGGTACATTGCACATGGGCCGCAACAGCACATGACAGCACCAAAGCGAGCCTGCGCTGCGCGCTCCTCATTGCAAGCGAGCCAGTACTCCATGTCGATTAACCGAGTCAGCCAAGTGTCGCTCCGGTTGGACGCCACCAACTGGCCCATGGCCGCGCCGATCGCTGGATCGCGCATCCTTACCGCAAGCTTAGTAATGACCTCGGACTCGAGTGTCGTGTCAGAGTCGACGCTGAGCACGAAATCTCCAGACGAGATGCGGATCGCGGCGATCTGCGCCTTGCGTTTGCCGACATTCTCGCCGAGCTGAATGAACGTGAACCTGGGGTCGTCTACGTAGGCGTGATGTACCGGCATGAGGGCATTGCGATTTCCAGAACCGTCATCAACCACATAGACATGCAGTTTTCCGGCGTATTCCTGGTTTGCCACGGAAGCTAGACACGCCGAGAGCGTGAGCGGATCCTCGTTGTAGCAGGGGATGATGACATCCACGCTGGGCCAAAGGTCGGGTCCGAGCAAGTCGTCCGACGTCAACGCAACGTCTGCCGGCTGGGCGTAAACGGCTTGCGCGCCTTTATAGACAGTCGAGAGCAGTGCATAACACGAAACGGCGACAGTACTGGTTGTGATGAGCAGGTCCATATGATCTCTGTTGTTCAATGATGTTGAGGAAGGGATCGGACGACAAATCCGAGGTCATGCAGCGCTGGAATCAGGCGGGACAGCGCCGTAACCGTCTGGTCGCGCGGATCGCGATGAGTGCCCTCGCACCCATCGTGCAAGAGCACAATTGCGCCCGGCCGGACACCGGCGAGTACTGCATCGACAATCGAATCGGTACCGGGGCGACACCAGTCTCGCGGGTCTACTGACCAATGCAGGGCCGCCAATCCAGCGCTCGCCGAAGTAGTGAGGGCTTCTTCGGTCCAGCTCCCATACGGGGCACGAAAGTACCGCACCGTGGCTTGAGGGCACGCCATCCTGATGGCTCTGTTCGCCTCAACTATTTCACATTCGACTTCGCGGGGTTCGCATCTGGACAGGTCCGGATGAGTCATCGTGTGATTGGCTACTTCGTGCCCATCTCCAATCATTCGTCGGATAAGTTCCGGCTGGTCTACAACGTTGGCACCGATGACGAAGAACGTCGCCGATACCCGATGTTGCGCCAGCAAATCGAGGATCTCCGGTGTCCAAACTGGATTCGGGCCGTCGTCAAACGTCAGGTAGACGCTGCGCTCTTCGGTGCCGTCAGTGCCGTCACCAAGCACTTCACATATGTAGTCCAGACGTTTCATAGCTCCGGACCGTTCCGCTCGATCAGGGTGCCGGAGGGCCACTCGTCCATCGAGCGCCCAATCGGCGATACAAAGACGAGATCGTCGTCCAGACGTGTGGGCTGCAGGTCGGGGTGCATGTCGGCGAGGGTCGACCGGATGCGAACGCCCGACACTATGTTCCCCAGGCCGGCACCGCAGAGCCTCTGAACATGGTTCCGCATTTCGGGCCGAACCGTGCCGAAAGCGAATGGAACCCCCATCTGCTGCAGCGCTGGATACAGACTGCGCATTGAAAAGCTGATTCCGAGGCCCTCAAGATCCAGACGCACCCCGTACAAGCCCAATTCGGCCACCAGCAGATCGACATCGCCAACTTTGATGAACCGGCGTAGTAGACCGACGTGTGCCGCTACACCGTCCGCGTCCCTGCCAATTGCGCGGAACTCTGGCCTGGCACCTGCCCAACTGCGGCCGCCTTCGAACGGCTTTGCGTGGAAGGCACCCATCCGGCCATAGGTGTTTCGGAAGAAGTCGGAGAGTTCGTTATGCTCAGCCAGTTGCAACTCACTTTCCCAGCACAGCCTCCATCGCACTTCAGAGCGCATGGAAAGACCTCATACGTGTTCGTGTTTTCTTGAGGTAAGCGCCTAAGCATTGGGGAGCTTGTTGCGCCGAACCGACGCGATGTGGCTTGCGTAGGTCACCGAAAAACTTTAGCTGCAATGGACATCCGATCCGGCTGACACCGGGAGGCGTGCACCAGAAATGCTGCTCGGCACCGACGCAAACATCAAGTTCCTTTGGGGCTTACATTCTTGAGAGGTCCCTATGCGACGTTCAGCAAAACTGGTAAAATCGTTTGTTTCGATGAAAGGTATCCGCTTTATGGATAGCCGCCGACATGCGTTTCAAGGGGCTTGATCTAAACCTCCTTGTCGTGCTCGACGCGCTGCTGGCCGAGCGCAACCTCTCGGCGGCGGCACGCCGCATCAACCTCAGTCAGCCGGCCATGAGTGCGGCCGTCGCCCGGCTGCGCGATTTTTTCGGCGATGAACTATTCAGCATAAGCGGCCGCGAACGTATTCTGACGTCACGTGCGGCAGCACTTGCCCCCGCAGTCCGCGAGGCTCTCCTGCACATCCAATCCTCGATTATTTCATCGGATCCGTTTGACCCAGCTCGATCCGATCGCCGCTTCAGGATCATCATCTCCGATTTCGCCACGCTCGTGTTTTTTGAAAAAGTCGTGGAGCGCGTTGCCCGCGAAGCCCCCGCCGTCAGCTTCGAATTGCTGCCTATCGACGATAACCCTGATGAGCTCCTCCGGCGCGGTGACGTCGACTTTTTAATTCTTCCGGATGTGGTCATGTCGAACGCGCATCCAAGAGTGATGCTTTTCCATGAGAGGCTCGTATGCGTAGGCTGTGCCGCGAACAACAAGCTGCCACGGCAGCTTACATTCGAGAGATACTTGTCGATGAGGCACGTTTGCGTCAGGTTCGGACGTTTGCTGAGGCCCTCCATCGAGGAACGGTTCTTGCTTGAGCATGGTCTTAAAAGACGCGTCGAAGTTGTCGTGCAGGGCTTCAGCATGATCCCGCCCATGGTGTCCGGCACAGCTCGTATAGCGACCATGCCCTCCCGGCTGGTCAGGCATTTCGAAAAAACGTTCCCTCTTCAGGTCGTCGAACTTCCGCTGCCGCTTCCCGCTTTCACCGAAGCCGCCCAGTGGCCGGCTCTCCACAATAGCGATCCGGCAAGCATCTGGATGCGGGAGATAATGATGCAGGAGGCATCTCGGGTGGCTGCTCCGCTGAAACCACGAGAGGCTCCCGGCGGTCTTGGATTGATTCCTGCCATGGCCGCCCACTCTCATGTTCCCCCACCAAGAATCAGGGCGACAGATCTCGAGACCAGCTGATTGGCAGGTGTTGCGCTTGGATCCCGTGAGGCTCACGAGGGGAGTAGTGAAGCTCAACCCCGTCGATGAGCCGAGCGACGACCACCGTATCGATGCGATGTCCTGGCAGGAGACGAAGCGCGCGAGATTGCCGAGCGCATCGGTGAGCGCAAGAATGTTGGTAGTCATGAGTTTTGCGCGGCGGCGGCACGCCGCATCAAACTCAGTCAGCCGGCCATGAGTGCGGCAGTCGCCCGCCTGCGCGATTGTTCGACAAGCGGCCGCGAACGTTTTTTTACCCCGCTGCGGCAGCAATTGCCCCCGCAGTCCCATGGTTAGACGCTCTCGCGTGAGCCTATAACACGGTCGCCCGCACAATCTCGGCCGCGGCCCCCCTGTTTTCTTGGCCATAGGCAGGCGGCCAAGGGGTGGTTACTCCCGCTCAGCTGGGGCATCTGCTCGATCAAGCATGTTGATGCCCCTTCGGTGAAGCTGATTGCGTCTCTGACACGTGATGCGGAGGCTGCGACCACGTTGATCATGGAAGGGTTTTGGGACAGATCGACTCGGGTCAGCCAGTGCTCAAATCATCGCCATACCGCCATTGACGTGAACGGTCTGGCCGGTGACATAGGCGGCTTCGTTGGAAGCGAGGTAGGCGACGGCGGAGGCGACTTCGGCGCTGGTGCCCATGCGCCGCGTCGGAATCGCCGCCATGATCGCCTCTTTCTGCTTGTCGTTGAGCTTGTCGGTCATCGCCGATTCGATGAAGCCCGGGGCGACGCAGTTGACGGTGATGTTGCGCGTGGCGATCTCCTGCGCCAGCGACTTGGAAAAGCCGATCATGCCGGCCTTGGAGGTTGAATAGTTTGTCTGGCCTGAATTACCAGTGATACCGGAGACGGAAGTGATGTTGATGATGCGGCCATGCCGGCGCCGCATCATCGGATGGGTCAGTTCGCGGGTCAGCCGGAACATTGCGGTAAGGTTGACTTCGAGCACCGTATCCCAGTCGGCGTCCGACATGCGCACGAACAGCCCGTCCTTGGTGATGCCGGCATTGTTGACAAGAATGTCGACGCCTTCGAGTTCGGCCTCGACCTTCTGGCCGAGCGCCTTGACCTCGTCGCGATTGGAAAGGTTCGCCGGGAACAGCTTGACCCGGTCGCCGAGTTCAGCGGCCAGTGTCTCCAGTTTCTGGATGCGTGTACCGTGCAGGCCGACGATAGCTCCCTGGCCGTGCAGCACGCGGGCGATCGCCTCGCCGATGCCTCCCGATGCGCCGGTGACGAGCGCCTTGCGGCCGGTCAATTCAAACATTTCTCTGTCCTTTCTCAAATCCTGCAAGCCGGTGAATTCAGTCACATTTAAGTTCGCCGAGCCGGGAGCCCTCGGCTTCGATGGGGAGGCTTCCTCGCCGCTCCTGATCCGCGCTAGGACCACGGCTGCGAGGTATAATCGTCTATGCAGCCCAAACCGCGGAGGAGCTCGCCCACCCAATTGGCCGCGGCACAGGCGCCACTCGACCGACCTGATCACTTGGATCTGATGCTTGCTGGGTACCCCAGGCGCTACGCTAGGACATGCAGCCGTCAGCCTACCTCAGCAGGCGGCCGCGACCGGAAGGACTTTGCAGGAGGCATGTCGCAGGCTCCTACACCTGTTTGAATGCTAGAACTGCGTTCAAGCCGCCCATAGCAAACGCGTTGCTCATCGCCACACGCACCTTACGCTCTCGCGGCACGTTGGGCGTAACGTCGAGATCGCAATCGGGGTCTGGCTCGCGATAGTTGGCGGTCGGCGGTATTACGCCATCTTGGATCGCCATCACACAGGCGATCATTTCAAGCGCACTCGCTGCACCGAGGCAATGCCCGTGGGTAGATTTGGTGGAAGACACGGACATCGAATAAGCATGGTCACCGAAGACGCGCTTGATCGCATCCGTTTCGATTTGATCGTTGGCCTTGGTGGCGGTGCCATGCGCGTTCAGGTAGTCGACATCCTCGGGATTCAGCCCGGCATCGGCAAGGCAGGCGCGCATCGCCGCCTCCGGCCCGTGGACTGCCGGCGCGGCGATGTGGAAAGCATCGGCAGACAGACCGATGCCGGCGACCTCGGCAAGAATCGTTGCACCGCGGGCGGCAGCATGATCATAGCTTTCCAGAACGGCCATGCCTGCACCCTCACCCAGCACTAAGCCCTTCCGGTCGGCGGAGAAGGGCCGGCAAGTATCCGGAGCGAGTACGCGCATTGCTTCCCATGCCTTCACCACGATAAATACGAACGGCGCGTCGCTGCCTCCCGCAAGCATCACGTCGGCCCGGCCGTACCTGATCTGGTCTACCGCCGAGGCGAACGCATGATTGGCCGATGCACAGGCGGAGGTGACGCCGAAGACCGGCCCGCGCAGGCCGAGGCTCATGCTGACATGGCAGGCAGCCGCGCTCGGCATCGCCTTTACTCCAGTGAACAGATCAACGCGGGTCGCGGCGCCCAAAAGGAGGGCGCGATAGGCTTTTTCGGTCGCGTCGTAGCCGGCGAAGCCGACGCCCACCGTTGCGCCGTAGCGATGGGCATTGCCTTCATCGCTGGAAAGTCCGGCCTGTCGCATGGCTTCGCGCGCTGCAATCACGGCAAGCAGGCTGAAGCGGTCCATGGAGAGGAGCTGCCTACGGTCAATGTCGTGCTCAGGCAGCGTCTTGATCTCGGCGCCGATCGTGCCCTCCAGCCCGTGAAGCTTTGGATTGACAATCGGACCGATGGCCGATCGGCCCTCGCGCATGCCTGTCCAGATGGAGGCGGCATCGGTGCCCAGTCCGCACAGCCCGCCCAGTCCGGTGATGACGACGCGCCGATCCATTCAAGCCGCCTTACTGAGCAAGCCGCGAATGGATTCCACCATGTCGCCGACCGTTTGGAGATCAGACCAGGCCTCGGCCGTGTTCATTTCGATTTTAATGCCGTAGGCCTGCTCCAGATCCCAGAGCACGTCCGCTAATCCTAGTGAATCGATGCCGAGCCCAGTCACTTCCGTCGCAGGCGTTATTTCGCCGACGGATGGTGCAGGCGTTCCCCCGGCGGTCTCCGATTCGATGCGCTTCTTGATTATTTCTATGATTTCTGTTGTGAGTTGATCAGCCATTCTGTTTCTTTCCATTTTCAGCTTGTTTTGATGTGGGCGCGACCCAACTCCTGAGTCGCGCTGCGTCGCGAAAATTAGCCATTAAGCGTGTTCATAAAAGCCGGACGAGTTCCGGCCGGTCTGCGGCGCAGGCTCCGATGACGAGGAACCTCGCTGGAGCCTGATGTTGCGCCAGCACATCGAATGATCTGCGGTGTAAAAAATGAATTGGGGCCGTCGTCAAACGTCGAATAGACGCTGCGATGGCCTCCACCAGCAAATTCACTCGGCAATTCGCTGGTGTAGGGCAGATGTTTCATAGCTCGGGACCGTTCCGGTCGATCAGCGTGCCGGACGGCCACTCGTCCATCGAGCGTCCAATCGGCGAAACCAAGACGAGCACGTCGTCCAGGCGTGTGGGCGGCAAGTCGGGGTGCGCATCCGGGCGGCTCGACCGTACGCGAACTCCCGACACTATGGTCGCCACGCCCTCTCTACAGAACCTCTCAACATGGTTACGCATTGCGTGCCGAACCGTGCCGAAAGCAAATGGAACCGCAAGCTGCTGCAGCACTGGATGCACAATTCGCACTGAAAAGCTGATTCCGAGCTTCTCAAGATCCGGACGAACGCCGTACAACCCCATCTCAGCCACTAAAAGATCGACCTCGCCAACCTTGATGAAGCGGCGTAGTATGCCGAGGTGTGCTGCTATACCCTCCGCGTCGCTGGCGATTAGACGGAGTTCTGGCCTCGCGCCAGCCCAACTGCGGCCGCCTTCGAACGGCTTTGCGTGGAAGGCGCCAGTCCGTCCATAGGTGTTTCGGAAGAAGTCGGAGAGTTCGACATGGTCGGTCAATTGCAGGTCGTTTTCCCAGCATAATCTCCACTGCACGGCAGAGCGCATGGAAGATTTCTCCTTTCGGGTTGTCCTTAAGACGCTCGTCACGGCATAGAGGCAGCGGTTCATCGGTGCGTCAGGTGTTTTGTCCATGCAAGATTTCAGAAAAATGATAAAATCGTTTGTTTCGATGGATGGTATCCACTCTATGGATAGACGCCGACATGCGTTTCAAGGGGCTTGATCTAAACCTCCTCGTCGTGCTCGACGCGCTGCTGGCCGAGCGCAACCTCTCGGCGGCGGCACGCCGCATCAACCTCAGTCAGCCGGCCATGAGTGCGGCCGTCGCCCGGCTGCGCGATTTTTTCGGCGATGAACTATTCAGCATAAGCGGCCGCGAACGTATTCTGACGTCACGTGCGGCAGCACTTGCCCCCGCAGTCCGCGACGCTCTCCTGCACATCCAGTGCTCGATTATCTCATCGGATCCGTTTGACCCAGCCCGATCCGATCGCCGCTTCAGGATCATTATCTCCGATTTCGCCACGCTCGTGTTTTTTGAAAAAGTCGTGGAGCGCGTTGCCCGCGAAGCCCCCGCCGTCAGCTTCGAATTGCTGCCTATCGACGATAGCCCCCAAGAGCTCCTCCGGCGCGGTGACATCGACTTTTTAATTCTTCCGGATTTGTTCACGTCGAGCGCGCATTCAAGCGTGACCTTGTTCGACGAGAGGCTCGTATGCGTAGGCTGTCCCACGAATAAACAGCTGCCACGGCAGCTTACATTCGAGAGATACATGTCGATGAGACACGTCTCGGTCAGGTTCGGACGTTTGCTGATGCCCTCCATCGAGGAATGGTTCTTGCTTGAGCATGGTCTTAAAAGACGCGTCGAGGTCGCCGTGCAGGGCTTCAGCATGATCCCGCCCATGGTGTCCGGCACAGCTCGTATAGCGACCATGCCCTCCCGGCTGGTCAGGCATTTCGAAAAAACATTCCCCCTTCAAATTGTCGAACTTCCGCTGCCGCTTCCCGCTTTCACCGAAACCGCCCAGTGGCCGGCTCTCCACAATAGCGATCCGGCAAGCATCTGGATGCGGGAGATAATGATGCAGGAGGCATCTCGGATGGCTGCTCTGCTGTGATACCGCGGGAAGCTCGAGGTGCACTTACATTGACTATCTCTGCAACCACCTGCTTTCGCGTCAACAGTCCGCGCTGAATGAAGTCAATGCTGGCGGCAAGTGCGCCTGCGAGATCGTCCAGCGTACGCACTTCCTCGACCAGCTCGAACGAGAAGGGGCCCGCGTAGCCGCCATCAAGCAGCGCCTGGATCTGGCTGCCATTGTCGGAACCTCCAAGGAAGCGATCCGGGTAAATCCAGAAGGTCGGGTCATTCACGCCTGAAATGTGCACAAGGCCGGTAAGCTCACAGAACAAGGATGTCTCGCCGGTCAGGGTATGGTGGAACGTATCGTGCACGAGGCGGAATACGGACTGGCCATCAACCGCGGCAATGGCCTCGACCGCTTCCCTCTTTGATCGAAGCGAGCAGGTTCGAAACCCCATAGGCTCGAGGAGACCGATTAGACCTCTCGACTGGAGGATCGGCTTGAGCGCGTTTAGAGAGACGCGGAGACTGTCATGGCGCTCGCCATTGCCGGCCCACGAGCCGTCGTTGACCGGCACCAGCACGACCGTCTTAGCTCCGCACGCCGCCGCATAGTCGGCGAGCTTGATCGCTTCAGCCTGACGGGTGGGAGTCCAGTCGTTGAAGCGCTGCAACTCGTTGATCGAGATTATTGTGACGCCCGCTTCGGTGGCGGCAGACTGGACTTCCGCAGCCGGAATGTCGCGTGTAGCAGGATTGCTGAAATGATGGTCACGGATTTGAACGTCGGTCAGGCCCTGATCACGCGCAAGCGCGAAAATTGCACTGACGTCTAGTGGGGGCGCCGCCATGTGTTCGAGCGCAAAGCGGGGAGTTACCTGGCGCATGGGGTTGGCTTTCCTTCAGAAGTGCGGCGCCAGTTAATGTCTGGCTTCTCCGCGCGCCCCCACCGCAGGCGCTGCACAGACCTGATTGAAGCAAGCTGGTCAATAGAGCGTTTCTTGCATTTATGAAGGAATCTTGGCAGCCGCTGATGAATTTACATCATTTCAGATATTTTCCGGCAGATAGATGTCAAACGGCAGAAATGTCTGTCCCGGCGTGTCCGCGGTGCCGGTCTTGATGGCGCGGTCCATCAGCAACATCAGCTCCTGGCAAAGTCGCTGCAGTGGCGTGGCGACTGCCATCGTGATGATGTCATCCCCGAGGGCCTCCCGTGACTCCGGCGTGATTTCATTCACGATCGCGACGAGATCCTGACCTTTGCCCTCTTCCCGGAGCGCGGAGATGGCGCCCTCCATGCCACCGCCGGCCATGTAGAAGCCGACGAGCTCAGGTTCCCGCTGCATAAGATCCAGCAGCGCCTCGTAAGTGATCTGTCGCTTCTCAAGGTTCACGAGCGTATCGAGTACCTCGAATGCTGGCTCGTTCTCACGGAAATAGGAACGAAAGCCGCTTTCCCGCAGCTTGTGACCCTGGAAACGGTGGCTGCCGACAAACACCGCCACCTTGCCAGACCGTTTAGCGGCCTTGGAGAACATCCAAGCTGCCGTCCGCCCGACGCTGCGGTTGTTAAGACCGATGTAACCCTCGCGCACGCCAGCGGCGAAGTCAGAAAGCAGCGAGAAAACCGGGATGCCTTTAGCCTTGAGCTCCTCGACCGCTGCCGTGATCTCCGGGTGGTCCGGCGCCACCATGGCGATCGCGTGACAGCGGCTACCAAGATCCTTGAGGAGTGCCGTCAGGTCCCCGGGCAAATGTGACGGCGCGAATTCGATGTGCGGAATGCCGTGGAAGCACTGGGCAAAACTGACCGCCGCTTCGATCTCGCGCGCGAACTCTTGGTAAAAATGCTGTGCCGGTTTTCTCAAGATAAAGCCTAGCCGGCAGCGCGGCAGGTCCCGTTGCAAGCGCTGTTTGATAAGACCCGCAGCATGATAGCCGATCGCATGGGCGGCCTCGTGGACCCGCCGTGCGGTCTCCTCCCGCACCGGAAGGCGAGCGTTCAGGACCCGATCGACCGTTGCCACGCTTACCCCGGCTTCGCGGGCGAGATCGGCAATTGTGGGGCGCTTGGCCGTCGGCCCAATGCTGATCGGCTGTCTCTCTGTCATCCGGCGCATCCCGGCGATGATTCGGGGCGGCAAAGTGAAGATTTAGGCATTCTCCGCGATCGACAGCCTATCCAATGAACAGCGCTCCAGGCGCAACCGGGCGCGTGTCGATCTACGGTTCGTTTGCATAAGGGATCCATATTTATTGTACTCACCGCAATTTGCGCTTCTGATTCATTGGCCCGCGAAGCGCTGGTAGAGCCAGCGGGCCGATTGGTTCGTGCTGGTGGCAGCCCGGCGCCTTGATAGGCGCTGCAGCAATCTTGCTGGGGCGGTGTGGCCGGCTTAATCTCTCGGCAAGCTCCCGTAGAAGGCGGCTTTCATGCGCGCTTCGTCCAATTCGCCTTCCCAGCGAGCGACAACGAGCGACGCCACCGCGTTGCCGACTACGTTCGTCAGCGCTCGGCATTCGGACATGAAGCGGTCCACGCCAAGGATTAAAGCCATCCCAGCAACGGGAACACTTGGTATTACGGAGAGCGTAGCGGCCAACGTGATGAAGCCAGCCCCTGTGATACCTGCCGCACCCTTTGAGGAAAGCATCGCAATAAGCAACAGGAGGATCTGATCGGTAACTGACAAATCTGTGTTCGTCGCCTGGGCGATAAAGAGGGCGGCGAGCGTCATGTAGATATTGGTCCCGTCCAGATTGAATGAATATCCGGTCGGGATGACGAGACCCACGACGGAACGCTTGGCGCCGGCCCTCTCCATCTTCTCCATGAGCGAGGGCAGCGCAGCCTCCGAGGAGGACGTTGCCAGGACCAGCAGCAGCTCTTCCTTGATGTAGCGGACGAGAGAAAAGATCGAGAAGCCGTTGTACCGGCAGACCGCGCCGAGAACCCCGAACACGAACAGGAAGGCGGTGAAATAGAACGTCGCGACCAGCATGGCAAGGTTGGCCACCGAACCGATGCCATATTTGCCGATGGTGAAGGCCATGGCGCCGAAAGCGCCGACAGGCGCGGCTTGCATTAGGATGCCGACCAGCTTGAACACCGGCGCGAGGAGCGCCTGAAGCAAGGAAAGCACAGGCTTGCCCGTGTCGCCGGCCATCGCCAGCGCGATGCCGAACAGAACCGAGAAGAATAGGACCTGCAGGATGTCGCCTTCGGCGAAGGCACCAATGATCGTTGACGGGATGATGTTCATCAGGAAGCCGGTCACCGACTGCTCGTGGGCCTTGGCGGCATAGCCCTGCACGGCCTGGCCATCGAGCGAGGCCGGATCGATGTCGAGGCCGGCCCCAGGCTGAACGACATTGCCGACAATGAGACCGACGATCAATGCGAGGCTCGAGAAGGTGAGGAAATAGATCATCGCCTTGCCGGCGACCCGGCCGACCTTCTTGAGATCGTTCATGCCGGCAATGCCGGTCGTGACGGTCAGAAAGATCACCGGCGCGATAATCATCTTCACCAGCTTTATGAAAGCATCGCCGAGCGGCTTCAGGGCCTCTCCGGTCCCCGGATAAAAATAGCCGACTGCGACACCGAGGGCGATGGCAGTGAGCACCTGCACATAGAGCTGGGCGTAGAAGGCCTTGCAGGGCGCGGGATCCGCGCTTCGGACTGGTGGAGCCAACAGCTTTTCTCTCCCTGACCGGATCGGGGTGGGCCCCCTCCCTTCCCGCGCTTCTCCCATCGCGGCGCTCCGGTCGAGCGCTGCTGTTATCTCGGCCGCAAGCGTCGTGCCAAGTGGAAACGCCGCGCCCAATTATGCGTGTTCCCTCGTTCGGTCACATGGTTTCAGCGAGGCTTGTGCGGATTTCCGCGTTGATGGCCTCCACCCTTGGCGAAATCCCGCAGGCCCGGCAATGGTCCGTGTCGGATGCAATGAGTCGGCAGAAGAGGGAGGATGAACAAGAGCTCCTTGCACCCTATTGCTTTTGCCTGGCAGAGGAGGGCCGCTGCCTGGCAGAGGGGCCGCCGGTCGGTATCTGTGGCGTCCCGGTGTGCCCCTCGTTTCTTTGTCGTGTTTGCGACCGACCGCGCACCGGAGTGAAGAATTCCCTACAAGAGCGTGTTCTTGCCGCGCTCCCGCCGCAGCCGAGTGTGTCTCGAAGGGGCCATCGAGAAGACCGTTGATTCCGCCGATCCTGGCGCGCGACGGTGTGATTCAGGAGATGCTCCGTAAGCACGAACACTGAGCCGCGCTCGACGGCACCTTCGCGTCACGCCATCCGCCGCAGCTTGTTCTGTTGTCAACGGCATCAAGAACGAGGGAATGAATGATTGCCCTGATCGACTCAGCGAGCCGGACCAGGAAACATCGGCAGGGATCACCGCTTCCGCACCACTTAGTGCGATTGAAACACGCAAATGCGCTCGGTACGCTTAGCGCGCCGGGCACCGCGAGATGCCGGGGTAACATCTCTGCCGTTCGACATCGATCTGCCGGAAAATAGCTCAATTGATGGAATTCTATCATGTCCTCCTGCTTTACTTTCACAAATGAAAGGAAAGCTCGATTGACTAGCACCCTCGTTCCCGCTCTGTAGAGCAACGTTGTGGTTGCGCTCGGGAGGAGCCTGAACCGCGCCCCATTCCAGTAGGGATAGCCAAGCCATGCATCAAGCATCGCCTCCGGCATTTTTCGTGCTTGCCCCTCACCAGGGCCTGACCGGCGCTCAAAACCGTGACCCACTTTTCATCCTGTGGCAGGCAGTATGCCGGCTGCTGAAATCCAGCGTGCCCCCGCCACAGGCGCATCACGACTATCTGTATCAACCTCTTAAGCGTTTCGATGAGCGGCTCCCACGCGCGAGCAAGTCCAATCATGCGGCGACCCGCGTGGCGAACAAACTCGTGCTGGTCCTGGCCAACGGTGGCTCGGACCCCGATGCAATTTGACGAGGGCGTCTACGCTCGGGGGACGTCGCAAGCCCAGATGGCGCGGCGTTGTTTTAGCGGCCGCCAGATCGAGGATGACATGCTAGACCGGGACAATAATGGCCAACCTGAAGAAAATGCCGAGCAGACGCCGCCATGCTGCTCGTCGCTTCATGACGCGAAAAGGGATGACGCAGAATCCGCTATTCTGCCGTCGCGTGCGAGCGTGCTTGATGGCATATGGGAAATAGTGAAAGCACTACCCGCCCCCTGCGGGCTCGAAGTCACGCTGGCCAAGGTCCTAGATGTTCTGCGATCGTTTCTGCCTATGCGGCACGGCATTATCTCTCTCTTAGACGGTGATGGTGAACCGGAAATCACCGTAGGCGCTGGCTGCAGCGGGAGCTGCAGTGAGGGCTGCCGGCTGTATCTGCCGCGGAAGGCAATCGACCAGATTGTGACGACGAACACGCCTCTGGTCATCGAGAACATCGCGGTTCATTCGGCTTTCACCGCCGCCGACATGGACGTGCTCGGGGTCTCCGACAACATACCAGTATCCTTCATCGGCGTTCCCATTCGCGTCGATGCAAATGTCGTGGGCACACTGACCATCGACCACGTACTGGACAACGGCTCAAGAGTTTGGCTCGATTACACCCTCTCTCTGCTCACTCTAATCGCCAACCTGGTCGGAGACACAGAGAAGTTGCGTCGCTCTTTCGTGGGCGACTGCGAGGAACCGATGGCACAGCAGGACTTGCTGCCAAAGCAGGTCTCCGAGCTCAAGCACCCGGCGCGGAAGCGCCACAAGGTTCACGTCGAGGGGATGATTGGCGACAGTTTGGCATTTCGCGATCTGCTTGAGAATGTCGCGGTCGTAGCCAAGGCGAAGAGTGCGGTCCTATTGCGAGGCGAATCCGGTACCGGGAAGGAGCTGGTCGCCAAGGCTATCCACGAGTTGTCGCCGCGCGCCAAGCGGCCCTTCATCAAGCTCAATTGCGCGGCGCTGACCGAGACAGTCCTGGAATCCGAACTGTTCGGTCATGAGAAGGGTGCATTCACAAGCGCGTTCAACTCGCGCAAGGGGCGCTTTGAGCTCGCCGACAAGGGGACGTTGTTCCTCGACGAGATCGGCGAGATCTCTCCCTCGTTCCAGGCAAAGCTCTTGCGCGTCCTGCAGGAGCAGGAGTTTGAGCGCGTCGGCGGCAACCAGACCATTAAAGTCGATGTTCGCATCATTGCCGCTACGAACAAGAACTTGGAAGAGGCAGTTGCCAGAAATGAGTTCCGTGAAGACCTCTATTACCGCATCAGTGTGGTTCCCTTGCTGATGCCGGCACTACGCGAAAGGCGCAGTGATATTCCGCTCCTCGCAGCCGAGTTTCTCAAGAATTACAACGACGAGAACGGCCGTATGATGACCTTCGATCCCAGTGCGATTGAAGTACTGATGAACTGCGATTTTCCCGGCAACATTCGCGAGCTCGAAAATTGCGTGCATCGGACAGCGATTCTGGCGGCGGGACCATCAATCGGGAGAGAAGACTTTGCATGCCGCCGCCAGGGCCAATGCTTCGCTGCGGCGCTGCATAAGATCAGTTCTGGCGAAGTCGCGCTGCAACCTCGGCCGATCGTTCCGCCCCCAGCGGTTCCGGCCTTACCGCGGGCTGCTACCGGTACTTCTCCCTCCGTCGCAGTCCCGCCTGAGACCGCGGCGCAGCCGCCGCTGGGGCCCGCCGGCACCGTCCACTTGAATGGTGGGAGAATAACCGATGCCGAACGTGTCATCGCAGCCATGGAAAGATGTGGCTGGGTCCAGGCGAAGGCGGCACGCCTGCTTGGACTGACGCCGCGCCAGATTGGCTACGTGCTGAAGAAGTACGGCATCGAGATCAAGCGTCTTTGAAACAAACGACCGAAGCGAGTAGCTGGAACAAGTTAAGCATTCGTGCTTGGCGCCTTGAGACGACTGATGCGGGGCTCCGGCGTCAGTGCCAATTCCGATCCGATAGCACAGCCCGGCATGACGCCGCGGCCGTCGGCTTCACGACGCACTTGGGTGTGGAGGCAGCGCTATCATCTATGGTCCAGGCCATGTCTCGATCGCAGCTCGTGCACTGGGACTGAAACGGAGAAAAATGCGGCATTAGGCAGCAGATGCCAGCATTGTGTGCGTCAGCCGCTCTGAAGCTCAAAGAGTTCGATCGTGACTCGTTGCACGGCGAGTTCGGGTCTCTTCGGCCTGGAGCCCACCATTGAGACAATTCCCGCCCGCTCAAGGGCCGCCAAGGAGCGGGATAT
Source organism: Mesorhizobium onobrychidis (assembly GCF_024707545.1). Lineage (NCBI taxonomy): Bacteria > Pseudomonadati > Pseudomonadota > Alphaproteobacteria > Hyphomicrobiales > Phyllobacteriaceae > Mesorhizobium > Mesorhizobium onobrychidis. Next base: position 7,051,787 of record NZ_CP062229.1, on the reverse strand, counting down.
GTTCGGCTGCGGACGCGCCGCCAACCTGCACAGTTCCGTGATGCTTTGCGGTCGATACCGATGGATCAGCGCCACCAGCCGACAATTCTCAGGGGTCAACGCCCGCAGAATCTCTTCCGGCGCACACTGAGCCATTGGTTCACGGACCACCAGATGCCCCGCCTCCTGAGCCGTCGCCGCCATCACTGTCGTGCGCGTTTTCCTCAGTAAGAGAGCTTTCCAAGCAAACGATGGCTTCGATGAAATAGGGAAATGCCTCTTTTACCCTGTCGAGGTTTTCCTGCACCTTGTCTGTTTTCAGGTCAAAACCGTACCGATGCCTCACCAGGTGACGGAATCCCTTTAACTCACTCAGGGACTGATAAAGCTCGGGGTCGAGCACAGCAGGGCGGATGCCTGCAATTTCCGCCGACATCTGATCGAGCACGTCCTGGTACATCGTAGGCCCTTGGGGAACGAGGCCGTCTATGTCGTTGGACAGGCTGAGCAGGATGTCCTCGATGCCGTTGTAGACATTGTGGACTCCCAGCGAAACAGCTGCGACCGCTCCCCATTCGCCGAGTGACATCTCACTCCCATGAGCCGACAAGTATTCCTCGATTTTCTGCAGTTTCTTCGCAGCGCGGTCGATTTTCGGCGACAGCTTTGCGGATGCCGGATGCTTAAACGCTGTCATTGAGCAATTCCTGCACTCGTTCGGACGAAACGTCTGAGGCAAAGATCAGGTCATAGGGAATGTTCGTTCCCCGAAGCTGGTCTGCGACCAAGCGCTCTACCATGGCCCGGCGCGCAGGATCAGTGCTTCCGTGAACCAGCAGATCTACGTCCGAGTGGACGCGGAAACGGTTTTTCGCGAGGGATCCGATAACGGAGATATCGACGCCGCGGGCTTTGGCGTTCCGGAGAATGCGCGATACACAGGCTTGCGCGGTCTTCCGGCGATCGTCAGCTCTTCGGCGGATCAAAGTGTCGATCTTGTTCATCTTTTCGTCCGTTGCCCTTTGGTCCAACTGTGACCCCAAGGTTGGATTGCCACAACTCCGCTAGCACCCGCCAGCTTAGATATCATTGCATGATATATATTTAAGCCATTTGCGGAGGATGGGCCTTATTGAGTTGGCAGACAGTTAGATGTTCTGCGGTCCGACAAACCGGCGCCGGATGCTAAGTGCGTCAAGCTAAATACGAACGAGGACCCGTTTCCGTAGCGGGGCAGATGTAATGCAAAGTGCAATGGCGGCTCTCGAACGGCGGTGTCTAGATCCAGAAGACGACAGCGTCATCTTCGGGCAAACAGCTTCTGAGCCCAGCGCACCATCACCTTGGGCAGTCTGCGAGACGATCCCGCGCATGAGGCCGAAGAGTGATATGTTCCTTGGGTTGCCCGATCGTCTGTGGTGGAAGCGCGCGGTCACCGTGGCCCCAATGCCGGTCTGACACATACGCGGATCGCTCACCGTCCTATTCGCGGACGCCAAATCTGAAAATTGGCAGAGAATCAATCTCTCCGGCTGGACGGTTGACCGACTGGATGGTTAATTGGCACCTGCGTCCGGTTCTCAGCAACGCTTCACCGCCTGAAGGCTGTGCAGAGGCTCCGCCCGGTTCTCAAGCCGGGCGGCAAGACCAAGACACAAAGTTGACCGAGGTAATCCGTTGTGTACTCCTACACCACCCCTCAGGGCATGGTCTGACGAGGAACGATGATGCGCAGTCAAAAAGAGAAGATGCTCGCAGGCGAGTTGTATAATGCCTCGGATCCGGAGATCCAAGCCGACTTGCTAGCCACGGGGGCTTGGCTAAAGCGGTACAATGATATGCTGGGCCAAACTGCCGAGCATTGGCATACGCTGTTGTCCGAGCGGCTCGGAGAAGTTGGACCAGGAGCGGTCATCCGTCCGCCCTTTTTCTGCGATTACGGTTTCAACATCGGCATCGAGGCCGACGTCTACGTCAACTTCAACTGCATCATCCTTGACGTGGCAGAGGTGAGGATTGGCAAAGGAACGACAATTGGCCCCGCCGTACAGATCTATACCGCCGAACATCCACATGATCCCGAGCAGCGGCAGCGCGGTCTGCTATTCGGGCGTCCTGTCCGAATTGGCAGTCGTGCCTGGATCGGCGGTGGAGCAATCATCCTGCCGGGCATTACGATTGGCAATGATGCGGTCGTGGGCGCTGGCAGCGTGGTCACGCGAGACGTCCCCGCAGGGGCGAAGGTCGTGGGAAGTCCAGCTCGGGTAAGATGACCTGGTAAGGACATAAGCAGGCGGCTTAAGGTCATTAAACCTGGGGCTCCATGTCGCCCGGCGAACTGTGCCGATTAGGCATGGAAGAAATTGGTCGGGGCAGACGCTTGCCGCTGTTTCGGTGATGGCCGCTTCGGTCTCGTGGCGGAGCTTTCCGTCCTGCAAGGCTTTTAGGAAGGCGGGCAGGCGGTTGTTTGGTTGGAAATGGAGCTGGGTTGTCCGGCTTGTACGGCTAAGCTCGCCCGGCGACTTTTTTGAGTACTCGGTAAGCCTGCAAATAGGTGCTTCTCCACGAAGTGTGCCGCTTCATCCGCGGCGTCCGCCGGTACGCCTGAAAGTGGTGGACGGTACCTCAGATACGTCGGCGAGGCATCAGGTCTGAGAGGCGGCTTGTACGGTCGGGTCGGCTTGCTCTTCGAGAACGTCGTTGAAGGACGAGTAGTTCAGATTGTAGAGTTTGGAATAAAGCCCACCCATAGCCATCAGTTTGTCGTGGTTACCGGTTTCACTAATTTGGCCATTCTGAAGTACGATGATTCGATCGGCACCGCGGATTGTGGCGAGCCGGTGAGCGATGACAAGCCCAGTGCGGCCTTTCAGGAGTTTTGTCAGAGCCTTCTGGATCAGCATTTCCGTGTAGCTGTCGATGTTGGCGGTGGCCTCGTCAAGAACTAGGATCTTGGCGTCGGCAACGAGAGCGCGGGCGAAACTGACAAGCTGACGCTGGCCGAGAGAAAGGTTGCCGCCGCGTTCGCCGAGTTGGGTATCATACCCGTCGGCAAGGCTCATGATGAAGTCGTGGGCGCCGACCACCTTGGCGGCCTCGATCACTTTGTCCCGCGTAGCTTTCCTCTTGTGGTAGCGGATGTTCTCGAAGACCGTCCCGGTGAACAGAAACGGCTCCTGCAGCACCATGGCGATCTGGAGCCCGAGCGATTCCTGGGTGAGATCGCGCACATCATGTCCGCCGACCAGCACTTGGCCTTGCTGAACATCATAAAAGCGGTGGGCGAGGGCCATCGCGCTCGATTTACCAGAGCCGGTCGGCCCGACCAAGGCGACCGTCTCGCCGGGATTGACCCCGAAGGAGACGTTTTTCAGCACCGGATTTTTGGGATCGTAGCCGAACGTGACGTTCCTGAACTCGACCGAGCCGTCCATTTCGGGCGCAAGGACCTTAGCATCCGGTTTGTCCTGGATCTCGATCCTGACGTCGAGCACATCGGTCAGGCGCTTGCCGGAGGCCATGGCGCGCTGCATCACGGAATATTGCAGAGTAAGTGAGCGAATTGGGTCAAAGAAGCGTTGGATATAGAATATGTAGGCAACCAATACCCCCACATCGACGTGGCCATTCACGATCATGGAGCCGCCGACCACAATGACGACGGCCATGGCGAGACCGGTGAGGCCATCAACGATCGGCACCATGACCTGCGCATACCTGGCCGCGACCAGGTGTGTCCTGAGGTCGGCATGTGCCTTGTCGTCATACAGTAGGAAGTTTACGTGCTGGCGGTCCATGGACTGGACGGTGCGCACGCCGTGAATGGCTTCGGCCAACGCGCCGTTGACGACTGAGTTGGTGTCGTGTGCAGCCATGAAGGCCTCGCGTGCACGCGGCAGCCAGACGATGCGGATCATCAACAGGGCCGGCAAGACCGAGAGCGTGAGAAAGCCCAGGCTGAAATTGACGCAAAGCATTACGAAAACGATGCCGAAGAGAAGCGCGATATCGCCCACGGAGTAGATCGAGCTTTCGAGGAATTCCTGGATAGAGTTGACGTCGCCTTGAAGGCGGGACATCAGTCGTCCGACCTCGGTCTTGTCCATGAATGAGAGCGATACCTTCTGCAGATGGGCAAACATTGCGCGCCGGATGTCGAAGAGGACGTTCTCGGCCATTTTCCCCACCACGGTTTCCTGCGCGTAGGCGGCGCCGAAATTAACCAGAATGGCGAGCGCAAACGCGCCGGCGGCCGCAAGAACGGCCGAGCGATCAACGCCTGCCGGAGTTATGGCGTGGTCGATCGCGTGGCGGATGATCAGCGGGATGAGAAGCTGCGTGCCAGTGAAAACCAGCAATGCGGCAACCGAGACGACTGCCATGGCTCGGTACGGACGAACGAAGGCCCAGATGCGCCGGATGATGTTCTTGTCGAAAGCCCGGCCGAACATCTCCTCCTCGATGCGATGGGAGCCGACGACCGCGCGCGGCGGGCGCCTGCCGCTGTCATTGGGTTCGGTTTCGATTTCGCTGGCGTGCGCCTTGGCCATCAGGGCGCGCCCCTATACGTGGTCGCAATGTCATCTTCCGGGCGTAGCTGAAGATCATAAAGGGCCTTATAGCGTCCCCGCTTGGCCAAAAGCTCCTGATGGGTGCCGCGTTCCACGATCTCGCCATTGTCGACAAACAGGATCCGGTCGGCGTGCTTGAGCGAACTCAGCCGGTGGGCGATGATGATCGTCACCCTATCCTTGGCGAAACGCCGTATCGCCGCGCGGATGCGCTGCTCGGTGGCGGCGTCGATCGCGGCCGTTGAGTCGTCGAAAATGACGATTGATGGGCGCAACATCATCGTGCGAGCTATGGTGAGACGCTGGCGCTGGCCGCCAGAGAGAGAGGCGCCACGTTCGCCGACGACCGTCTTGTAGCCCGCGGGGAGGCCAAGAATGTAATTGTGCAACTGGGCGGATTCGCTAGCGCGCTCGATCCGCTGTTCCTTCGCCCAGGGGTCGCCATAGGCGATGTTGTTCTCGATCGTGGTAGTGAACAGGAATGCATCCTGCTGTACGACGGCGACCGCCTGGCGAAGCGTGGCGAGGGTAACCGCGCGGATGTCCTGCCCGTCAAGCATGATGGTGCCCCCAGTGACATCGTAAAAGCGGGGGATCAGGTGAGCCATTGTCGATTTTCCCGAACCCGGCGGACCCACGATCGCGATCGTCTCGCCCCTACGGGCGCTAAAGGTGATATTCTTCAGAATGGCGCGGTTTCCGGTGCCGGGATATGCAAACGAGACATTGTCGAAGCGCAGAGTGCCTTCACCGATCTCAAGCGGTCTGGCGGTGGAAGCATCCCTGATCGTGATGTCCTGGTCGAGCAGACCGAAGAGGCGCGAACCGCAAGTGTAGGCGCGGGCGAAGCCGTTGACCATCAGACCGATCTGGCGGACGGGCATTTGCAGGATCGTCATGAAGGCCAGGAACATCGTGAGCGTCCCAACGCTGATCTGGCCGGCGATGACCTTGTTGCAACCGATCCAGAGGACCAACCCCATGGCGAAAAAGAAGGCCAGCGTCATTGCCGACGTATTGGGCACGTAGACATCAACCTGCTCGTGGGCGAGTTCGAGCGCGTTTTTCGAGGCGCGGTCGAACTTTACCATTTCATAAGCTTGTGCCGAAAACGCCCGGACAACGCGGATGCCTGCGAGATTTTCCTCCATCACGCGGCCTAGGACGGAAAGCCGCTCCTGCAGGTCGAGCCAGATGACGCGTAGCTTAAGCTGCGTGACCGACGATCTCCAGGCCACGAAAGGCACGAAGCTTAGCGCGATGAGACCGAGCACCGGGTCGGTTGAGATCATCCTGTAGGCGCCGATCCCGATCAGCATGGTGAGCAGAAGCAAGCGAATCAGGGCGGTGGAAAAATACATCCGCACGCCGTCGAGATCGAGGATGCCGAGAGTGATCAGGTCGCCTGAATGCACCCGGTCATGAAAGGAAAAGCTGAGGCGCTGGACCTTGTCGTAACAAGCCAGCCGCAGTTCGTACGCGGCGTGATGCCCGACGGCTTCGGCAAAATAGTTTTGCGCCATCGTGAAGAGGCCGCGTAGCGTACTCGCGGCGAGAAGCAGGAGAGCCGAAGTCCATAGCGCTTGTTCTGCAGCCGTCCCCGTGACACCACTCCCGATTGCCACCTGGGTCTGGTCGACAGCCCAGCCGAGAAGCCAGGGAACTAGCAACTGCAGGATCACGGCTATGATCGTCGAACCGATAGCTAGCGCGACCTGCCACGGGTGCCTCAAATTCATGCGCGTAATGCGCAGCAGAGTGCTCAAGCCCCGGCCCCAACCCGCCGCTTTCACATGCCCGGACGATTTGGGAGAGGTCGTGCCAACAGCATCTCTGCTCACGGTGTGTTCCCGACTGAATTTTGCGCCTTCGGAAGCGAGCCGGTCGACTCACATCAAAGGCGCCCTCCAAGTTGATCCTGACCACTATTGGCTCAACGCGCTGACCCGGCGAGTTGCGCCACGGCTTCGCTCGCTGGCATGTCGACCACCGTGATTCCGCTTGCCGCAAGGAAACGGGCTTCGTTTCTGGTCAGCGCTTGCCCATCCATGATCGCGTAACGTGGGCCTTCTGAGCGCTTCATGATCTGCCTGGCGTAAGTACGAAGCATCTGATCGTTGAAGCGGCAGCCGACGAAGAGAAAGCCCCGATTGGTGCGCCGTTGCTTCACCACATCAGGGATAGGTGTCTGGATATCGATTTCAGTCAGGGCTTCGACATAGTCGGAATCGGCGATGAGAAAATTCGCAGCCGGCCTGATACTGCCATGAGGCGTATAGAGAACCGTCTTTGTCGCTGCTCCGGCGTCGAGTTCCCTTCCGGACAAGTCGTAAGTTCTGGTCCAAATGTTACCGACTTCGTTCGCCCGCGTGACGCCTTGTATCTCGATGACGTCGGTTCGGCCGGCCTCTGCTAGCGACGCGCGCATGGCGCCTTCGTACCAGCTGTCGATGATGAGGGAGAGCGGGAGTCTTGCGAGCCAGGCGTGGAGGAGGCTCGGCGCGGCCGGCGCCGCGAATATATCAGTCATCCAAGCTTGAAGCGTGCGGCGATGCCGGCGCTGCTCGATGAACTGCGCGACTGACCACATATTGGTGCGGATCTTCGAGGGGGCTGGCGCCCGCGTGTTGAGTGCCGCGGCAACTGCTTCGGGGGTACACGGTACAGGCGGCTCCGCAGAGCTGAGCCGGAGGAGACCCGGACCGAGATAAGGAATCACCTGATCGGAGACGAGCGCTTGTCTTGCCAGCTCAAGCAGCTTTCTGGCAAAACTGTCCCGGACGACGACAAGGTGGCCCGAGGTCGGGGTCGTGTTCATGCTCGTTTCCTCTCGATGCCTCTCATTAAGGGGCAGGATTAGTCCTCGTCGGAAAGCTTCCTTGCCTCGACGGTGATCGGCAGACGCGTATGTGGCGGAAGATCGGGTAAGAGGAGCCGCCAGCCGTTCCTGAGCGTTACGACCCCGCCCCACAAATCTTGGTTCTCGAACTTGATAATCGGCTCTTCGAGATCCTTTTTGGGGACATACGCTGACAACCCGGCATCGGTCCTGCGGATCATTACTTTCATCCGGCCGTTCCTTGCTTCGTGTTTTCTTCGGCACTGCAGGGAGCGTCGGCTTTGTCGAGGCTCATCAATTCACGCGCTCGCATGCCGACGACGGTGCCACGGTCGATCCATTCGACCGCATAGATGAAGAACTGCTGTAGAAAGGTGCCAATGTCCCGCACATAGCCCTCTTCACCCTTGCGCACGAGATTTTCGCCGATCTCCCTGCCAGGATAGGTGCCGTCATTCTTTATGTGACGAATGGCACGGACCCGCTCTCCCGGCCTAAATCGGGGAGGCCTGTGGATTTCCACCTCCTGTTCGCGTGCGAGCCACATGGCGGTTCCTTGTTTCTTTGAGGCTACAGTTGTTGATGTTCGCAGGCCCCCCGAGGCAGCCGCTATGCGGGAGCCTGATTGGGGTCAGGCAGGAATGCAGGTCTTCGGCACCGGACATACCGAGGCACATTGCTGCGTCTCGAAGGCTCCCTCGCATTCGGTGCATTTCTGCGGCTCGACCACGTAGCTCTCGCCTTTGAACTTGATCGCACCGGATGGGCATTCGAATTCGCAGGCGCCGCATTGCGTGCATTGGGATGCGATGATCTTGAAAGCCATTTTGACTCCTGGTTCGAGTGGAATAAGACGGCTCAGGCGGTCGCCGTGAGTGCCGGGACGCCAGACTCGGCGGCGTAAATGGCGCCGATTGCCGTCTCAATGTAGTCATGACCGTAAGCGTCGGTTGCTCGGATACCGGCGTCCGCGAGCTGATCCTTGGGGCAATGTCCAATCTTGGCGCAAAGCACGAAGTCTATCCCTTCCAGCGCAGCGATGACGCCGTCGAGAGTGGCATTCTCGCCCCAACCGCCAAGGCAATACTGCTCAACCTTGCGGTGCCCGACAAAGTTGATCCCTGTCGGCGAGGCTTCATACACTTGGAATTCTTTGGCATGGCCGAAGTGTTCATTGACGCGGCCGCCGCCCTTAGTCGCCACCGCGACGAGGAGGGACTTGCCGGAGCTCGCTATCTTGACCATTCCGATCGCTTCGCTCCTGGCCGCCAGGTGATCGCGACGCTCGTCCGCGACCAGCTCCCGATAGGTTTCGCGCTTGCTGGCATCGTACGTGAGCTCGCTGGGAATCTGGTCGAGTGTGAATTCCTGGCCACGATCCTCGCCGAGCAGGCCGACGGCATCTGCCCGGCACTGCCGGCAGTGGCGCATCAACTTGGCGCCGCCTTCAAGACGATCCTGAAGAGCCTTCATCTCCATTGCATTTGGGCCGCGCTGCCCGGTCAGTCCGTAGTGCGTGCCGTGCGCCGGGTCCGAGATCAGAGGCATGACGTTGTGCAGGAACGCGCCTCGTTGCTTGACCAACTTGTTCACCTCAATCAGGTGCTGATCGTTCACGCCAGGGATCATCACCGAATTGATTTTGGTGAGGATGCCGCGCGCGCTCAGCATCTCCAAGCCCAGCATCTGCCGCTCGTGCAAAATCCTGGCGGCTTGGATGCCGACGTAGCGGCGATGGTCGTGAAAGATCCAGGGATAGATCTTTGCCCCGACTTCCGGATCGACCATGTTGATGGTGATCGTCACGTGATCGACATTCATGTCCGCAAGCTCGTCGACGTGGTCTGGCAGCGCGAGCCCGTTGGTAGATACGCAAAGTTTGACGTCGGGGATTTGCCTGGCGACGCGTTCGAATGTTGCCTTCGTCTTCTCCCAGTCGTAACAGGCATCGCCCGGTCCGGCGATGCCAAGCACGGAAAGCTGCGGTACCTCGTTGGCGACCGCGATCACCTTGCGTACCGCCTGGTCGGGCGTCAGCTTTTCCGACACTACCCCGGGCCGGCTTTCGTTGGCGCAGTCATATTTACGATTGCAGTAGTTGCACTGGACATTGCAGGCCGGTGCGACCGCGACGTGCATGCGCGCGAAATAGTGATGCGCCTCTTCTGAAAAGCACGGGTGATCCTTGATTTTGTCCCAGATAGCCGGATCAACATCGTCCGGCCTTGTCGACGAGCCGCAGGAGGAAGATGCGCAGCCACCCGAGTCCGCGCTCGCCAGCAGCTGGTCGGACAACCTGCCGGTCAGGCTCTCAACCGAAATTACCGGTGCGGACATTGAACGGCTCCGTTGCGGGTTAACGTCGCCGTTCAAAGCGCAAGCGCAATGCCAACTCAAAAGGTGCCGCTAGATTACGAATTGGCTTCCGCGTCGGACATCGTGGGGTTGCCCCGACATAACTTTGTCGGAGCTCCGACAGTGCTACGCACACAACGTGAGGAAGACGACTCCGGCCGACATGATCCGAGAGAGAAAGTCGATCCTTTCACCCGTGATCGCCTCGTGACGATCGTCACACGCTCGCGTAGCTTTGGCTCGGGCTCCGACAGGTTCGCGAAACCTGGCGCAGGGTCCTGTTCTCGACGTCACGAGGACGCTAGATCTAGAATTTCTTCACCTCGATATTATGTCGGCGCAGAGCGTATCCGACCTGCCGCGGCGTGACGCCGAGGATACGAGCGGCCTTGGCCTGAACCCAGCCGACCTTCTCCATCGCTTCGATCAGCCGGTCGCGTTCCGTCAGGCGCGGGCCTGTTGCAGGAAAAGCGGGATCGTTTGGAGCGTCGGCCGTATGAGGCAATACGCTATCCTGTGGGTCGGCGAAGCGCCCGGCCGGCATCCGCGATCCAACGGGCGTAATGTTGCTTCGAGCCCGCTCGTCGCCGGTATTGCCGCCGTGCGAATGATCAGCTCTTTTCCAGAGGAGCCAAGACAGGCATTGGTTATTGTTGCAGGCAAAATCCGACGGAGCGATTGTCCTTGAACGCGCTAGCGTGGCCGTCCTTTGCACGCAGTTCTCCAACTCGCGGACGTTACCGGGGAAATAGCATTGCGAGATCAGCTCCAGCGCCGACGGCGCGAAGGCGAGTTCGCGATGGTTCTCCTTGTTGAATCGATCTAGGAAGGCGTTCGCAAGGCGCGGAATATCCCCGGGTCGCTCTCGGAGCGGAGGCAGGATGATTGGCACCACATTGATGCGAAAATAAAGGTCGGCCCTGAACCCCCCGTTTACAACGGCCGTCTCGAGGTCCCTATTGGTGGCGCATATGAGACGGACGTCCACCTGTAGCGTCTTGGTGCCGCCGACACGCTCCAGTTCGCCTTCCTGCAAGACGCGCAACAGCTTGGCTTGAAAGGCAGGCGAAATCTCGCCGATTTCGTCCAGTAGCAGCGTTCCGCCATTCGCCAGTTCAAAGCGGCCGGCGCGCTGCGAGATGGCCCCTGTGAAGGCACCTTTTTCATGCCCGAACAGCTCCGACTCCAGAACGCTTTCAGACAGTGCGGCGCAGTTCAATTTGACGAAAGGTTTCCTCCTCCGACGTGAGAGCTTATGGATGGCCTGCGCAAAAAATTCCTTGCCCGTGCCGCTTTCGCCCCGCAGAAGCACGGTAGAATTCGTCCTTGCAATTATCGATACGGTTTCGAGCACCTGCTTGAGTGCGGGACTTTCCCCGATGATCCCCTCCATTTTGACAGGCGGATGCGGGACGGAGTCGGTCCTGTCCTCATCGGACGAATTCTCCAGTGTCCATTGCGAATCGACGCGCCGCTCACGATCCGTAGTCAGGGCGCGATGGAGGCGAACAGTTCGGCCGACGAGGTTGGCGACCATCGTCAGGAACCCTATGTCCTCATCGTAGAGGGAGCCGGTGGGGCTGTCCCTTACGCGGTCGAGCGACAAGACCCCAAGGATCTTATGCTCAGCCTTCACCGGGATGCCAATAAAGGCAATTGGGAGGGAATTGCCGCTGGGATATGTTTCAGGGTCAGCCTGAAATAGCTCGGACGTGCTGACGTCCGGTATCATGAGCCGCGTCCCCGTAGCGACGATGTGGTCTATCACGGCCTGTGGTACGATGGGGTGTGTGCCTGATCGGGCGGTATCGGCGTCTCCAGCACTCGCGGCAATCTCTGGATCACCTTCAGCGTCCAGTACAACGATTGCTCCGTGACGCATTTGCACGAACGATGGGAGTATATTCGCGGCATTGGCAAGCGTAATCTCCAGCCGCGACGGAGCGGTCAGGGCCTTCGATATCTCGTAGATTCCCCTGAGCCAGATATTTGCATGGGACAGCGCATCGCTGCCCGGTTCGCGGCGGGTGTCTCGAGGTCCTACTTCGTTAACGCGATCCAGCGGTATGTGAGCCATGGAAACACCTCAGGAGTTGTGGTCCCGAATGCTCCTCCCAAGCGCCTTTTGCATTTCAAGCACAGTGTTCACCCGCTCCCTTGCCAGGGAAGGGTTGGCGCTTGGTCGTAACTTCAGGAGTACACAGGTGCGCACCCATCAAACGGTGCGGACGCCGATCATCCGAACTTGAAGAGTACCCCGAAGCCACCGCGCGGATAGTTCCATTCGATCTCGCCGCTGGTCTCGCACAAGATGCGGCAGGTGCCGCACTCCATGCAGCCATCGGCGGTGATTTCAACCTGACCTTTGTCGTTCAACTCGTAGCATTTCGCTGGACAGACGCGGGTCAGCGCGAGCAGATTCGCGCTTGGTTGCTCGTGCGGTCGCACCTTTATATGCGGACGGCCGGAGTCCACCAGATAGCGGTTCTGGTAAAGCTTGTCCTCGACGCGAAATTTCGTCACTGGGTTCGTCATGTTCGTCAGTACCTCACCGCCACGCCAATGCCAGGCGGATCGCGTCGCTGACCAGCCCCAACCGCGATCGCGCCTTGATGAAGGCTGCCGTGGTAGCTTTTTCCTTCTCGATCTTTGGCGTGCCGTCGACACGCATGAAGTTCTGCGCGGCTTGCGACATTAACCGTGGGTAGGTCGTGAAGAAATTGCCGGCGTTATTATGGAGTAAGGCTGGCATGTCTTTGTATTTCCGCAGGTCCTTCACCACGAAGGATTCATCCAGCATCGTTTTGTATAGGGCGAGGTTCCGTTTGGTCATAGGATCGTTGCGTCTCTTGACCTGGATGATAGCCTCAGCCGCAATGCGACCGGAGGTCATGGCGAGGTTCGAACCCTCGCGGTGAATGGCGTTGTTCAATTGCGCAGCATCGCCAACAACGACCCAACCGTCGCCAAAGAGCTGCGGAATTGCCTTGTAGCCACCTTCAGGAATGAGATGCGCCGCGTATTCTTTCACCTCCGAACCGGCGATCAGCGGCCGGATCGAAGGATGGTTTTTTAGCGCGTCCAGGAGGGCGTAAGGGCTCTCCATCTTCGCGGTGAAATCCGAAACGAGGCAGCCGATCCCCAGTGAGATCGATTCCTTGTTGGTGTAGAGGAACCCGAGCCCGGCCATTCCGTGGGATATCGTACCGACGGCCTCGATCACGCAGCCTTCACTCCCTTTGACGCCGAACCGCTGCTCAATGACCTCTTCGGGCAAGAAATGCATTTCCTTGACGGCCAGCGCCACGGCTTCCGGCTTCAGCATCTTGCGCAGGCCGCCTCGCGTGCCAAGCAGCCCGCAGACACCTTCTGCAAGAACCACGACGTCCGCGTAGATCGCTCCGCCGGCCCGATCTGTCCAGACCCCGATCACCTTGCCCTTGTCGTCACGCACGAGTTCCGTCACGGTCGTCTCGCACAGAACCGTCGCGCCGGCCTCGCGCACCCTGCGCGAAAACCATTTATCGAACTGGGCACGGATGATCGTATAGCGATTGGGCTTCACCTCATTGAAGTCCTCCGACCGATAGTGAATCCCGGTGTGGGAGGTCTCGTCCATCACCCATAGGCGTTGTTCGACCAGATGCCGCTCGAGCGGTGCATCATCCCGGAAGTCCGGGATGATCTTCTCCAACATGTTCGCGTACATGATGGCGCCCTGGACATTCTTGGAGCCCGGATATTCACCTCGCTCCAACTGGAGTACCTTCAAGCCGTCGCTTGCCATGGTGTAAGCAGCTGCGTTCCCGGACATGCCGGCCCCGATGACAATGGCGTCGAACTCTTCGTTGATCATCTCCATCTCCCTTAGCTCGCAAGCTTGTCGCGACTGTGCGGTGACAGCCGCCGGGTGAAGGCCTCGGTCAGCGCGGGCAGGAAGCGGACCGCATCGGTGACGATCCCGAGGTGAGCGAAATCGAAAATCGGAGCGTTCGGGTCGGTGTTGATGGCCACGATGAGATCGGCTGCCTCAACTCCAACGCGGTGCTGGATCGCGCCGGAAATACCAGCCGCTATGTAAAGCTTCGGCCGGATTGTCTTGCCAGTCTGGCCGATCTGCCGATCGGCCGGCATCCAGCCCTTTTGGACCAGCGGCCGCGAACAGCCAAATTCGGCGCCGATCGCTCGCGCGAGACTCTTCACAAGCTGCAGGTTCTCCGCCCCGCCGAGACCGAGCCCTCCCGCAACCACCACATCGGCATAGGCGAGATTGGCCGTGCCCGACTGGCTATCCGGCAGGAAGCCAAGGACTTTGGTGACGATTTCATGCTCGACCAGCGACAACTTGTGCGTGATGACACGCCCGATCCCTCTGTCCGCCCGCTGCGGCATGGGCATGACCCTCGGTCGCACCGTCGCCATCTGCGGCCGGTAGTTGAGCGTGTAGATCGTGCATAGCAAGGATCCCCCAAAAGTCGGACGGGTCGCTGCGAGCGAACCATCGGCATCAACGTCCAGTTCGGTGCAGTCGGCCGTGAGCCCTGTCAGCAAGGTCGTCGCGACGGACCCGGCGAGATCCCTGCCGAGCGTGGTCGCACCGAGAAGCAGGATCTCGGGTTTGTAAGTATCAACCAGATCCGTCATCGCCTTGGTGAAAGGCTCATTCCGATAGTCGGCGAGCAGGGGGGCATCGATGAAGTAGACAAGGTCGGCGCCATAGGCGAAAGCTTCGGCAACTGCGTTCTGGGTGGCTTCTTCCGGCGGTCCGAGCACAACGCCCGCGAGCTGGACGCCAAGTTTATCTGCTAGCTTGCGGCCCTCACCAAGCAGTTCGAAGGACACGGGGTGGACCTGGCCGCGTTCGAGCTCGATGAAAACCCAAACGTGCCGATAGTCCCTGAAACGCTCGGGCAGCTCCTTCTTCATCCCGGCACGGCCGGCGGGCGGGCGGGGGGTGTCTGGGTTCGCGCTCGACATATGGTCTGCTCCTTGCCGTCAGGCGCCTTCGAAGGCGAGTTCCGGTTCCAGTGCCGGCTGGCGGGTGAAAATTGCAACAATCAGTTCGTCGGCGAGATCGCGCAGCGTCTTCTCGGCCGTGTCAATTTGCGCCGCCTTTTCCGACCGCGCGGTAGGGGCGAAAACGCGTTTGACGACCGTCGGCGAGCCGCGCAAGCCGCATTTGGTGAGGTCCTCAATGCCGGCCTCGGCCGCACTCCATTTCACAATCCGGCTGCGCGCGGCGCACAATGCGTCTTCGACCGAGCCCCGGCGCATCTCGTTTGTGCCTTCCAGCATGGTGATGAGGCAAGGCAGGCTGCTCTTCAGCTTCTGGGTGCCGCCCTCGCAACGGCGCTCGACCGTGATCTCGCGAGCAGCAAGATCAATGGAGGCGATTTTCGCGACATAGGTGAGTTGCACAAGATCGAGACGCTTGGCTATGCCGGGCCCGACTTGGGCGGTGTCGCCGTCTATCGTCTGTTTGCCCGTGAAGACCACGTCCGGCGGGCCGAACGTCTCGCCAATTTTCGCGATTGCCTGGGAAAGAGCAAAGGAAGTCGCCAGTGTGTCGGAACCGGCAAAATAGCGGTCGGTCAAAAGCACCGCGCGATCAGCGCCGTAGCCGAGCGCCTTGCGCAGGGAGTCCTCTGCCATGGGTGGACCCATAGTGAGCACGGTAACCTCCCCACCATACGCGTCGCGTAGCCTAAGTGCTTCTTCGAGGGCGAATAGGTCGTAAGGGTTGATGATGGTTGGCACACCCTGGCGCATGATGGTGTTCGTCACCGGATGGACCCGTATCTGTGCCGAGTCCGGCACCTGCTTGATGCTGACGACGATGTGCATTGGCGTTCTCTACGCTGTTATCCCGATGCGGGCTGGCGGTGCGAGTTCTTGGCAGCATCATTCGTGCCAAGTGTTTTGCGGCCCTATTCCCTTGAGTTGGGCCTGCTCAATTCGGAAGGCGCCGTTGCGATCCCGAATTTGTCGACTTCTTGACATTGTCGCGTCGCAACTATGTCGCGTTTATTCCCTGCCGAACCGCTTCAGGACGGAATCGAAAGGAACGAAGGCGCGGCCTGTCGTGCAAGGCCTATCCGGATCGTGATCTTTGAGCACCTTGAAGACCCGGTGCGTGAGTGGCGAGGATACCGCGAAATCCTCGAAGGCGCGTTCCAGCATGGCGCGTACGCGCGCGGCGATCACCTGGTCGGGCAGACCGGAGAAATCTTCCTCGGCAAGGTATTGGCCCACGCGCTTCATGATATGGAGCCGTGAGACATTGAGCACCTTTGGATCATAGGAGACGCCAAGGACAGCAAAGAACTCCTCCGCGGACGACAGGCCTTTCAGTCGCGTGAGGATATCGGTGGCATCGATGGGACGGCCGTCAGCGGAACAAGTCATTGCATTCTCCCTTGTCGGAAAACTGTGGGCCAGATACGAAAAACTCTGATCTGCAGCCGAAATCCGCAACTTGATGGACGAGATGGGCTGAGCCAGCGAGGTAATCGCTTCGTCGACAAGGCTGTGCATCCGGTGGCCGGGCGTGGCGCACGGGCGTCAATGGCCGCAGTACCGTGTAGAGCGGGATGGGCGACTATCTCCGCATTGGGCCTCGACCTGGCTCGGCTCCGACCGAGGTGGGACCACGGTCTTGTCGCCAGCACCAATGGAGACACCGGCCGGCTACGGCCGTATCCCGCGCCTTGATCTCCGCAATGTTTGGACGTCATAGCCGATGGGACGGCGGAACGTCTTCTGCTTCGCGCCGCGTGGCTGCTATTCCGATTTGAGATGATGGCGAGGACAGCCGACATCACCACCTTCACCCGATTCCAAGATCTCTGCCGACCGCATCGCTGCACATTCTGTCGTAGAGATCGACCAGTTGAATCGCTGTGATGCTCGATTTGATCTCGGCCGCCTTGCGGCGGACGCAGGCAAGCATCGCGGCTGCCAGATCGGGGTCAAGGTCGCGGCCGCTTTCGCTCAGCACATGGGCAATCGCGGTGGCGCCAGAATGCTTGCCGATGACGATACGCCGGCAACGGCCCACGAGAACTGGATCGAGCCCCTGATATGTACGCGGGTCCTTCAGCAGCCCTGCGACGTGAATGCCGGATTCATGGGCAAAAACATCGGCCCCGACGATCGGCTTAGTGGCGGCTATCGATCGGCGGGCTGCCTGCGCCACCTCGGCTGCCAGGGCGGGCAGTGCGGTCAGGTCGATGCCGGTATCTGCGCCCTGGAGCACGGCCATCGCGGCGGCCACCTCTTCCAGCGCGGCATTGCCCGCGCGCTCGCCGAGTCCAAGGACGGTGACCGAGGCATGGCGCGCGCCGGCGCGGATCGCCGCCAGCGTGTTGGCGGTAGCGAGGCCGAGATCGTTGTGCGCATGGAATTCAAGGTCGACGGGAGACTGCGCTGCGAGCTGGGTGACAAGTTCGAAGGTCGAAAAGGGGTCGAGGACGCCGACCGTGTCGGCCAGCCTGACACGGCTCGCGCCGGCGCGCGCTGCCGTCTCAATAACGCGGGCGAGATGATCCCGCTCGGCCCGCGAAGCATCCTCGCAGCCCACCGCGACGAAGAAGCCGCTGGCGATTGCGCGCCCGACCATACGCTCGATGAGCTGGAGCGCTCCTGCCTGATCGAGGCCGAGCTTGGCGGCAAGTTGGATGTCCGACGCAGGCAACGACAGATTGACGGCGGGGACGCCGCTCTCGACCGCTGCATCGAAATCCTCCGAGGTCATCCGGCACCAGGCCGTGAGCCGCACCGGGAGGCCCCGTGCAACCGCAGCGCGAATTGTGTCGATTTCGTCGGCGCCCATAACCGGCGTGCCGATCTCGATCTCCGGAACGCCGGCTGCCGCAAGCGACTCGGCGATCTCAAGCTTTTCCGCCACAGTGAAGGCAACGCCGGGTGCCTGCTCGCCGTCGCGCAGGGTTGTATCGTTGAGAAAGATCCGACTGCTCATGAATGGTCGCCGGTTCTTCTGGCGATGAGACCTGGAACGCATTGAAGGTCTTCGGTACTCCGCCTATCCGGCCCAGAAATGGGGGCGTCGCGCAGCTTCTCCACGATTGCAGGCAAGACCTCGAGCACCCGGTCCACGTCTTCTTGGTCGTTGTCACGCGCGAAAGAGAAGCGGACCGCCCCATGTGGTATTTTCATCGCCCTCAGGACATGGCTCGGCTCCGCACAGCCGGAGGTGCAGGCGGATCCCGAGGAACAGACGATGCCGTCGCGGTCGAGGAGATTCAGGATTCCATTGCCTTGGATGGGTTCGAAGGTGATGTTTGCGGTGTTTGGCAAGCGCTCCAGCGGGTCGCCGTTGACGAAGGTGTTTGGCACACGCTGGAGAAGCCCGTTCTCCAGCCGGTCCCGGAGCCGC
This sequence comes from Mesorhizobium onobrychidis, assembly GCF_024707545.1. Lineage (NCBI taxonomy): Bacteria > Pseudomonadati > Pseudomonadota > Alphaproteobacteria > Hyphomicrobiales > Phyllobacteriaceae > Mesorhizobium > Mesorhizobium onobrychidis. The sequence continues at coordinate 7,033,648 of NZ_CP062229.1, read as the reverse complement.
TTTATCCGTCTGGTCTCGTCATCCATGAATTTCAAGGCGAGTTTGGCTGCCGTGCCGAGCCCGACGATGCCGGGCGTGTTTTCGGTGCCCGCACGCCGGTCGCTCTCTTGGTGACCCCCCTTGATCAGCGAGTGGAAGCGCACACCGCGCTTGACGAAAAGTGCGCCGACCCCCTTCGGTCCATGCAATTTATGGCTGGAGAGCGACAGCATGTCGATTGCGGTCGATTTCAGGTCAATCGGGAGCTTGCCGACTGCCTGCACGGCATCAGTGTGGAAAAGGGCGCCGACTTCCTTGGCCAATTCGGCGAGCTTGGCGACAGGGAAGATCGTACCAGTCTCGTTGTTGGCCCACATGATCGAGACGATTGCCACGTTTGGGCTGAGAGCAGCCCGGTAAGCGTCAACGTCGAGCCGGCCGTGGCGATCTACCGGGATCCTGTGCACCTTGACGCGGCGCGTCTCCTCAAGATGCGCGCAGAGCGTCAGCACGGCTGGATGTTCGACGGCGGAAGTCACGATCTCGGTACGGTCAGGCATCACCTCGAGCGCCGAAAGAATGGCCGCATTGTCGCTTTCCGTTCCGCCCGAGGTGAAGGTGATCTCGTCGTCGAACTCCGCGCCGATCAGCGCCTGCAACTGCCGCCGCGCGTTTCTCAACGCGGCGCCGGCAAGGGCGCCAAAACCGTGCGCCGACGAAGGGTTGCCGAATTGATGCGTAAGCAACGGCAACATCGCTTCAACGACTTCAGGATCGATCCGTGTCGTTGCGTTGTTGTCGAGATAGACAACTTTCATGGGCTTTGGTCCTCAATGGATCGGAATGACGTGAAGGCGCAACCCGGTTTCACTGAGCCTTGCACATGCCGTTGCTGGGGGAGACGATTTAGAGCCGGTGCAGGTGCCCCACAGGTTAGCGTAGACTGGGCCGCCATCGCACCGACAAGCTCACCTCAGGCGCCCTCTCTCCTTCTTCGGCAGTCAACTAAATGACTTGCCGCAGGAGCACTTCCCGCTCGCATTCGGATTGTCGAAGACAAAGCCGGAGGTTTCGAGACCCGTGACGAAGTCGACGGCCATGCCGGCGACATGGAACTGGGAGCCGGCGTCTATGAACACCTTGATCCCATCGGTCTCGATGATCGCGTCGCCCTCGCGCGAGACGCTCTCCAAGCCCATTGAGTATTTGAAACCAGAGCAGCCGCCAGCCTGGACCATGATGCGAAAGCCTTCTGCCGGCTCACTAGCGGCGGAAAGAGCGGTCTTAACTGCGGCAACGGCCTTGTCGGTGAGCGTAATCATTGCTCCCTTTCTCCTCGGTGCGTGACGGTTTGGGCATCACCGCGCATGAACCGTGCCAATGGGAAAAAACCGTTTCCGAACAGTGGGACTTCGCTAAGACGGCGACGATCCTGGCTCGGCTGTGTCGCTAAGGCGTCGGCTTTCGACACGTGTTGTCGGATTTGTCGAGTCCGCTACAGGGGGGTGGATCCGAGTTACCGCTGAACGGGCACGTAGGCCAGGTTTCCGAGATCCTTCGAGGAGTTGGTACGAGTTTTGAGGCTCGCTTTTGGCGAGGGCTAAGGCTCCCGACCGCAGTATGCGCTAGCAGGGGTAACACATGCACCAGCCCGAGAAACCTTCGCCGGAGAGAATTCGGCGGGCACGGGAAGACAGCCCCAAAATCCGCGGCCGGGATCTCGCTGCCCAATTGGGTATTTCGGAAGCGGAGCTCGTCGCGGCACATTGTGGTTTTGGCACGGTGCGCATCGAGCCGCGTGTGAATGACGTGCTAGCCGGCCTCGGCGCGGTTGGCGAGGTCATGGCGCTGACCCGCAATGACAGTGCCGTGCATGAGAAGATAGGCTTCTACGATAAGGTGTTCACGGGCAAGCATCACGCTATCGTGCTCGGCAATGACATTGATCTGCGCATCTTCCTGAAGGTGTGGGCGCATGGCTTTGCCGTCGAGACACGCGATGGCGGGGAGATCCGCCGCAGCCTGCAATTCTTCGACGCCGCCGGCGAGGCAGTGCACAAGGTGCATCTGAGGCCGTCCTCCAACCTCTACGCCTATCAAAAACTGACAGGCGAGCTCCAATCCTCAAACCAGGAATCAATCCTGTCGGTTAAGCAGAGGTCAGCCGAAAATGTCGCAAAGATTCCGGACCAAGCCGCTACCGGCGACGACCTACGGGAGCACTGGAGCCGGCTGACCGACGTGCATCAGTTCTTCGACATGCTGAAGACGCTGAAGCTCGACCGCCGCCAGGCGGTGCGCATGGTCGGCCAGGATTACGCCTGGCTGCTCGACAACGATGCCGTCAGCGCCATGTTCCATCATGCGGCCGAGGACGAGATGCCGATCATGTGCTTCGTCGGCAATCGTGGCTGCATCCAGATCCATTCCGGCCCTATCAAGTCGGTCAAGCAGATCGGGCCTTCGATCAACGTGCTCGACGACACTTTCCACCTGCATCTCAGGACCCACCACATCCGCGAGGTTTGGGCTGTGCGCAAGCCGACCAAGGACGGCCATGTCACCTCTCTCGAAGCCTATGGCGCCGACGGCAAGATGATCATCCAGTTTTTCGGGACGCGCAAGGAAGGCGAACCCGAGCGTGACGATTGGCGGTTATTGACCGAGAACCTGCCGCGCACTCCCAGCGCACCCGGGGCTTGACGATGCATATTTATTTACGTGTTCGCTCGGCGTCCGCGCCGCTACTCTCGATTCTGCTGACCACCGCTCTGCCTGCCGAGCCAACGAGGGCACAGCAGTTTGCGACCCGCCGCCAATCGCCTCGATCGGGGGCTCCATCCCCCTGTGCTTCCGTTGCGATGAGCCACAACCGGAAGCTGCCCAATGTGGCTAATGCGTCAGCCGCCCGCGGAGGGGTGTTATGTCGGTCGATTGTCCAGCAACCCGACCCTGTACGGCAGCGGGCGGGAGAAAGCAATCGACGTAATATCGATTGGTCCCTCCATCAAGTTGACAGAGGACGGCCTCCACAAAGGCATCCTCGAATAGTCCGTGTTGCCGGCAAGGCCCTCGCGTCGAATGCCAAGCTCGATAAAAGGTAGCGTCCCAGATGGATGCAAAGCTGAAAGCCGCCAAAAAAGCAGACCGCATCATCAAAGAACGCCAACGCATCCTGTTCGTGCTATCGGCGCAGGGCAGCTAGATTCTTGCCACAAGCAGCGACACAGCAGTCAACGGCCGGCTTGCCGGTGCGGCCAGTGCGGTCGAGGATTTCTCGGGCTACAAGCAGTGTCTGACGAGGCGATCGTCACCGCCAGCCGATAGGATCTGAACGAATTTGGGGCTGCCGATCTCGGACGTTGAGCTATTTGGCGGCGCCCGATGGCCTAGGCGCCGGCGGACCTAGGCCATCTTCTCGCCATAGGCGGGGCCGATGCGGCCCCAATCTCCGGCTCGCTCAGCCGCTCGGCGGCAACTAATCAACTTGCGCATGAGGTTAGGATACGGAGCCTTTCCACGAGCGCGCAGGTTCACCATGTCGTCTGTCATCGATAGTCCTTCGAATTACTTTTGTCGGCAACCCGACCTTACCCGGCGATGTGTCGCTGACGACCGCAAAGCCGCTCGCTCGCTTGTATGGGCTAATCTTTGTCAAGGTGATCTTTCAGTCGTTCCGTCTCCTTGTTCCTCGTTCAGCCGTGGCGCCCATTTGTTCCTGCTTTGGCTCCGGGGTTCATTGGGGCGCCGCGCGCAGTGACGGTCAAGGGTGGGCCTCTGGCCCATCGCGAAGCGACTTGCCCTTGATGGTCACGAGCACGGCGGCAGCGTTACATTGAGGCCGGCAGGTGCCCTGTTCGTAGAGGTCTACAACTTGCAAACCGAGGGGAGCTCGCCATCAGGCGCCCGAAAACGCGCCGCAAGCTTGTATGCGGTTGATCCTCGCGGATCAAAAACCATGATGCAGCCATACGCATCGGCGGCGAAGCTCCGGGCAGTGGGCCCATTCTACAGCGCGGCGTCGTAAGCCATGTGAGCGACCGGGATCACCACCACCTCGGATCGTTATTGGCAGACGCTATTGCAGCTGCCAAACTTCAATGCTCGTCCTGTCGAACGCTCCTCCATGCTTTATACCGGACGCAGGGCTACTCCCGTCGGGATCTCGCCGGTCGTGACAAGTCGCCAGAATGCAATCAGCAGCTTGCGTGCCAAAGCCACGATCATTGTCTTGCGCGTACCGCCACGGCCATCGGCCGTTCTCGCGCAAAACCAGTGCGCCAGCGCGCTGTCCTTTTGGAATTGGAGGAACCGCCAAGCCAATAGGATCATGCCGTAGCGGACGCGAGCGTTGCCGGCCCGCGCAAGACCTTTCTCGCGCCTGCGTTGGCCGCTCTCATCCGGCGCCCCGGTAAGTCCGGCATAGCGGGCGACGGCTCTCCGATCACGCAGGCCGCGTGAGAGAATCTCATTCACCAGCATGTCCGCAGTCTCGATACCGACACCGCTGATCCGCGCAAGAAGGCGAACCATTGCGAGCGGACCCTTCTCCGTGTCCGGAACCACCGAGAGCTGCCGCAACCGCTCCTGTTCGATCTCGTGGATTTGTTCACGCAACAGGTGAAGCCGTCCGAGATTACGGCGCAACTCGGCTCGGCTTCGTTCCGGTAGGGGCATACCTTCCGCGGTATGCAGGGCCTCCAGTTTCTCGGCAGCTTTGCGCAGATTGGGTTTGAAGGCGCGAATGCCGAAGCGAGCGAGGATTGCCTTGATGCGGTTGACGATCCGTGTACGTTCGCGGACGAGATTGTCTCGTTCACGGTTCGGACGGCGGGCCTCCTCCTCATCGATGGTTGGGATGGCTGCCATGCTGCAGTGGCGCTTCTCGCCCCGCAGCCAGCCAAGAAAGGCGCGCATCAACAGTTCGGTATCGAGGCGATCGGTCTTGGCACGCCGATGTTCGCGGGAAACCGCGACGCTCGATGGATGTATGACATAAGCCTCGACAGCGCGCGCCTGGAGCCAGCGCGCCAACCAAAAGCCGTCGCGTCCAGCCTCATAGGCGACAACGATGCGCCGGACTTCACGCCCGGCCTGGATGGCTTCGCTGCGCCAGCGGCGCAACAGCCTGAGCACCGAATCCGGGTCGGCATCGAGCTTCTTGAGAGGGTTACGTTCAAAGCCAGGGACCGTCGCAGCAATGAGCCACTTTGTCTGGCTCATCTCAATCACTGCGACCAACGTGCTGTCTTGATCAAGGGTGGTAAGGGATTTGCTTGCATCAAAGGATGGTGACATGGGGGCGCTCCTTGGGTAGCTGCTCAACAGCGCCGAGGGTGCCACACGCTCGCCGCCGCCCATAGCATCTACAGCGCTTGTATGGGCTAATCTTTGTCAAGGTGATCTTTCAGTCGTTCCGTCTCCTTGTTCCTCGTTCAGCCGTGGCGCCCATTTGTTCCTGCTTTGGCTCCGGGGTTCATTGGGGCGCCGCGCGCAGTGACGGTCAAGGGTGGGCCTCTGGCCCATCGCGAAGCGACTTGCCCTTGATGGTCACGAGCACGGCGGCAGCGTTACATTGAGGCCGGCAGGTGCCCTGTTCGTAGAGGTCTACAACTTGCAAACCGAGGGGAGCTCGCCATCAGGCGCCCGAAAACGCGCCGCAAGCTTGTATGCGGTTGATCCTCGCGGATCAAAAACCATGATGCAGCCATACGCATCGGCGGCGAAGCTCCGGGCAGTGGGCCCATTCTACAGCGCGGCGTCGTAAGCCATGTGAGCGACCGGGATCACCACCACCTCGGATCGTTATTGGCAGACGCTATTGCAGCTGCCAAACTTCAATGCTCGTCCTGTCGAACGCTCCTCCATGCTTTATACCGGACGCAGGGCTACTCCCGTCGGGATCTCGCCGGTCGTGACAAGTCGCCAGAATGCAATCAGCAGCTTGCGTGCCAAAGCCACGATCATTGTCTTGCGCGTACCGCCACGGCCATCGGCCGTTCTCGCGCAAAACCAGTGCGCCAGCGCGCTGTCCTTTTGGAATTGGAGGAACCGCCAAGCCAATAGGATCATGCCGTAGCGGACGCGAGCGTTGCCGGCCCGCGCAAGACCTTTCTCGCGCCTGCGTTGGCCGCTCTCATCCGGCGCCCCGGTAAGTCCGGCATAGCGGGCGACGGCTCTCCGATCACGCAGGCCGCGTGAGAGAATCTCATTCACCAGCATGTCCGCAGTCTCGATACCGACACCGCTGATCCGCGCAAGAAGGCGAACCATTGCGAGCGGACCCTTCTCCGTGTCCGGAACCACCGAGAGCTGCCGCAACCGCTCCTGTTCGATCTCGTGGATTTGTTCACGCAACAGGTGAAGCCGTCCGAGATTACGGCGCAACTCGGCTCGGCTTCGTTCCGGTAGGGGCATACCTTCCGCGGTATGCAGGGCCTCCAGTTTCTCGGCAGCTTTGCGCAGATTGGGTTTGAAGGCGCGAATGCCGAAGCGAGCGAGGATTGCCTTGATGCGGTTGACGATCCGTGTACGTTCGCGGACGAGATTGTCTCGTTCACGGTTCGGACGGCGGGCCTCCTCCTCATCGATGGTTGGGATGGCTGCCATGCTGCAGTGGCGCTTCTCGCCCCGCAGCCAGCCAAGAAAGGCGCGCATCAACAGTTCGGTATCGAGGCGATCGGTCTTGGCACGCCGATGTTCGCGGGAAACCGCGACGCTCGATGGATGTATGACATAAGCCTCGACAGCGCGCGCCTGGAGCCAGCGCGCCAACCAAAAGCCGTCGCGTCCAGCCTCATAGGCGACAACGATGCGCCGGACTTCACGCCCGGCCTGGATGGCTTCGCTGCGCCAGCGGCGCAACAGCCTGAGCACCGAATCCGGGTCGGCATCGAGCTTCTTGAGAGGGTTACGTTCAAAGCCAGGGACCGTCGCAGCAATGAGCCACTTTGTCTGGCTCATCTCAATCACTGCGACCAACGTGCTGTCTTGATCAAGGGTGGTAAGGGATTTGCTTGCATCAAAGGATGGTGACATGGGGGCGCTCCTTGGGTAGCTGCTCAACAGCGCCGAGGGTGCCACACGCTCGCCGCCGCCCATAGCATCTACAGCGCTTATGGAGGGCGCGCTCGCGAGCGGCTTCGCTACCGCCGAGCTACACCCGCTCTGCCAGGTGACCTCGTTCGATGCTTAGCCTCTTTCACTCGGCTCCTCGTAATGCCTTTTATGCGCAATCTTGTCGTGTCTGGAAACGGACAAGAATGTCGAAGCCCTACCAAAGGGTAGCCTCATACGGGCCGATACTACGGAGAGCTGAGTAGCGCCAACGGTGCGCCTATTCGGCACGCAATTTGCTCGATCTTGTCATCGGAGGCGTCGTCGGCAGAGCGTTATGGGCTCAGCGGGCTCTGATGAACAGCCTTGCGATCCAAGTTGAGCGCGTAAGCGTCTGAGCGCGGGAGAAACCATATGGCGACCAAACCGGTTCCAGATCATGTCCCGCCGGAAATGGTGGGCGACTTCAGTCTTTTTACGTCACCAGGCATGTCCCCGACGCCCAATGGCGACCCGCACGCAGCAGTCGCTTGCGTGCATGCCGGACCGTCGATCTTTTATTCGCCGTGGAACACGCGCACCGGGTTGGGTACTTGGGTCATCACTCGCGCCGCAGATCAGCGCAGGGTGCTCCAGGAGACCGAAGCCTTTTCCAGTCATCGCAGCATTTTCGCATCCGCACTGGGCGAAGACTGGCCCATGATCCCGCTCGAACTCGATCCACCGTCCCACGGGGTCTTTCGCTCACTGCTCAATCCGCTGTTTTCGCCAAAGCGGGTAACGGAATTGGAACCGAGCATCCGCGAGCGAGCGGCAACGCTCATCGACAGGATCGCCTCGCCGGGCACAAGCTGCGACGTCATGAAGGATTTCGCCTTTCCTTTCGCGGTCAACATCTTCCTTCGCTTTCTAGGGCTGCCGGATCACCGTCTCGATACATTTGTCGGCTGGGCGAAAGATCTGCTCCACGGCGACGATGTGAGACGGCCGGCGGCGGCTCGGACGATCGTGTCGTTCATTGACGAACTGGCGGCGATGCGCCGCAAAAAGCCCGTCGACGATTTCATGAGCTTCATCGTGCAGGCACAGGTCGAGGGTCGCGGCCTGACAGACGAGGAGGTCCGGGGCATTGGCGTGCTTATCTTCGTGGCGGGGCTCGACACGGTCGCTGCAGCCATAGGCTTTGACTTGGCCTATCTCGCGCGCAACCTGAAAGACCAGGAATTGCTGCGCAACGAACCGGACCGGATCGTGCTCGCAGCCGAAGAATTGCTGCGCGCCTATCCAAGCGTTCAGATGATCCGCGTGGCAAGGAAAGATATCGATTTCGAAGGCGCGCCGATCCGCAAGGGGGACTATGTTTCCTGCGCCACGATGATTGCAAATCGTGATCCGGCGGAATTCGAATCCCCCAACACGGCCGATCTGACGCGAGAGGACAACCGCCACGCCGCCTTTGGCTATGGTCCCCACCGTTGCCTTGGCTCACACCTTGCCCGACGGGAGATTGTCATTGGCCTGGAGGAGTGGCTGGCGCGCATACCGCCCTTTCGGATCAAGGAGGGAACAGCACCCATCACCCATGGCGGCCATGTGTTCGGGATCGAAAATCTGATCCTGGACTGGGCTTGACCAACCCCGCCCTGAGCCGGGCCACAGATGTGGAGGTAGCTGTGCGCATTATCGTTCACAAAGCCAGATGCCAGGGTCATGCGCGATGCGCGGCGCGAGCACCGGCAGTCTTCAAGCTCGATGAGGCGGGTTACATCTTACCGGGTAACATTGATGTTGCGGATGGGGAGCAACTGCTGGCGTCAGATGGCGTGCGATCCTGCCCCGAACTTGCGCTGGAGGTCGATGATCCACCCGCCGCGCGAATCCTATCGGAGGCCACCCGCAAACCGAAGACCGGCGTCCCGGAGCACCTCAGAACCACGGAAGAGCCGACGGACCAAGCAAAAATTACCGAACTACTCAACCGTGAGGCGATCCGTGACTGCCTTTATCGGTACTGCCGCGGGATAGACCGCGCCGATGAGGCGGCACTGCGCAGCGCGTACTGGCCCGATGCGCATGACAGTCATGGGGCGTATCGCGGCTCAGCCGAGGGCTTCATTCGGTTTGCGCTCGGTATCTTCAAAACCGGACCGCGCAACGTCCATCAAATCACGAACATCCTGATCGAATTCATCAACCCGGCAGAAGCTGCAGTCGAGAGCTATTTCTCCGCGCTCCAGCGCGGACCGGACAATGACGGAGGAGAACGCCAGATGCTGCTATGCGGCCGTTACTGCGATCTGTTTCAGAAGAGGGAAGGGGAGTGGCGGATTGCCGAACGGACGGTGGTCTACGATTGGGTCGAGGAGCAGATCCCACCGACGGTACTTGAGCCAGAACGGTTCGGGCCGCGACAGCCGATTGGAGCACCGCACCCGGACGATCCGGTCTACGCGCTCGGGAAGCGTCGCATCGCTTCTCGCGAGGATGCCTTCTCAGCTTCCGAACGGGAGAGACGCATCAGTGGGGACGATGGGCTATGACAACTTTGCAACGCCACAGCGATCCCCCAGACCTGCCCGGTGAAGATGCGGCCGGCAGGGTTGCCTTTCTGCCCCGCGACAGCGTGACCGCGACAGCGATCCGCTCCGACGCCCCGAGCGCGCCGAGGACGTCGGTCTGCCTCGATTTGCTGGACCAAGGCAGAGCCGCTCATCGAGGTAAGCGTCTGTCCTCGAGGGGTCCCTCATCACTTTCGGCTATCCAACCGAGAGTTGGACTGCAGCCGAAGCGGACGACCTCTATCTGGGAACGCAACCGACCGTCACCAGCACATATTGCTCTACTGCGGCGCATCATTCCGCCGCACTACATCGAGGGCAGAGGTTCTGAGCCTCCGGGAGAAAGTTCTCATGACGCAGGCAGGACGCATCGTCATCGTAACAGGCGCCGCTGGCGGGATCGGCCGTGCCCTGGTCAATATTCTTGCCGCAGATGGAGAGACTGTTGTTGCGGTGGACCTTCCGGGGAGCGGCGTGGTTGAACTGGCCCGCGGTCTCGGCGAGCCGCATCTCGGCCTCGAGTGCGATGTCTCGCGAGAGGAAGATATCGTCGCGCTCTATGGCCGGGTCGAAGCACAGTTGGGGCAGATCAGCGTCCTCATCAACCATGCCGGAGTGGGACCCACTATGGCCGCCACTGTCGACACCGATGTCGATGCCTTCCGACGCGGCTTGGCAGTAAACCTGATTGGGCCGTTCCTCATGGCGCGCGAAGCGGCGAGACGCTTGAGGCCGGGCGGTGCCATCGTCAACGTCGCTTCGATGTCGGGCGTAGTCGGCAATCCCAAGCGCAATGCCTACGCAGCCTCGAAAGCGGGCCTGATCTCGTTGACGAAGTCGCTTGCATGCGAGTGGGCTTCTCGCGGCATCCGGGTGGCTGCGGTAGCGCCGGGCTGCGTGCGCACGCCGATGACTGCAGAACTGGACCGAGCAGGCAAAATTGACCTCGCGGCGATGCGCCGTGGTGTGCCGATGGGGCGCATGGCTCGCCCCGACGAAATCGCCAGGGTTGTGCGTTTTCTGGCCAGCGCGCAGGCACGCTACGTCACTGGATCGGTGCTGGCGGTCGACGGCGGCTGGATGTCATTCAACCAACCAGGCGATGCCAGCCCTGAGGTGGAAGGAGCCCCCAGAACCGAACTCTCCTGTCCGGCCGAACGCACCGACGCGCGAGTCGTGCTCGTCACGGGTGGCGCGAACGGTGTAGGCGCCGCTGTTGCTCGCCGTTTTGCCGCGAACGGTGACACCGTCGTGATCGCCGATAAAGATCGCGCCGCAGCGACACTCCTGGCTGCATTGCTCGGCGGAAAGAACACAGCGAAATCTGTCGATGTGGCAATCGAGAGCGAGGTGGTGGCGCTGTTTGAGGAGCTGCGGGGGCGCAGGCGCCTTGATATCCTTGTCAACGGTGCTTCTGTCGACACTTTTGTGGCGGGCGTCGAACAAATGCCTGCAGAGATCGAACGTGTCCTGCATGTCAATCTCACCGGCGCCTTCGCTTGCGCGCGTGAAGCGATCAAGATGATGCGCCCCGGCGGCGTGATCCTCAACCTAGGATCGATGAACAGCTTTCTGCCCTTCGCGCCGCGTCATGCCATGGCGCCTCGAAGGCGGGGATGGACATGCTGACCCGCTGCATGGCGGCCGAACTGGGGCCGGTCGGCATTCGCACAGCCACCGTCGCTCCTGGCTACATCCGCACGCCTGCCATCAGTGAGTTGGCGAAGGCCCGCCGCATCGACACGAAAGCGATCGGACGGCGGATCCCCTTTGGTAGGATGGGACGGCCGGAAGATGTTGCAGATGCTGCTTTTTTCCTGGCTTCGTCCGACGCCTCATACATCAACGGCTCGATCCTCTATGTGGACGGCGGCTGGACCGCGTTCGGTGACGCAGGAAACGCCAGCGAACTATACGACGAATGCTTTGCGGAGGCCGCTGGTTGAACATCGACCATTCGCCAGGCGACCGGGTGCCGTTCATGAAAGCGGAGACCCCGGCTTGCGACGCGCCCGCAGCGCGGCCCCGATCGAAGATGTCGGCGGGGCAACGTCCCTCGGGATGGGGAAAAGCTCTTCGGGCGTGCCCGCAACCGCGGATCGCACAGGGCCTATCGCAACACGGTGCTCTGCCAGGCGCCCGATCCGAGGCAATCGGGGTCTCGGACGAGCGCATTTCCAGATCCGCCAACCAGCAGCAAACAAGGAAACACAGTGGAATTCGCCACCTTCATCCTGGCCGCCCAACGTGGCTATCATCAAACCCCCGACGTCGTCATCCGAAACTCCATCGAACAGGCCGTCGTTTCGGAGCAGGCCGGCTTCGGCACAGCCTGGTTCGCAGAACACCACTTCAACAATTACAGCCTGATTCCGTCGCCTTTGATGATGGTGGCGCACTGCGCCGGCGTGACGAGCACCATTCGCCTCGGCACTGCCGTCTGCGTGCTGCCGCTCTACAAACCGCAGCGCCTGCTCTCCGAGATCGGCTTCGCCGATATCGTTGCGAACGGTCGCCTGGATCTCGGCGTCGGCTCGGGATACCAGCAGTTCGAGTTCGAGCGCTTCGGCGTCAATATCGATGAGGCGCCGGCCATCTTTTCGGAACACTTGGACATCCTTCTGAAGGGTCTCAACCACAATATCTTCGAGCACGATGGCCCCTATGAGAAGATACCTCCGACGGCGATTTCGGTACGCACCGTCCAAAGGCCTGCCCCGCCGATCTGGATGGCCGGCGGGCCGGCTCGCATGAAACGGGCCTATCGCGAGGGCCACAATTTCTTTGTCACGGCATTCCACGACGGCCTGGAGACTTTGAGAACGTTGCGCGGAGCGATCGAGAAGGCAGCGGCTTCCGAGGAGCGGAATGTCGCCGATGCCAAGTTATCGCTGCTGCGTTGCTGCTATGCCAGCGACAACGAGGCGGAGATCAACAGCTATCTCGACAACGCCCGTTTCCAGCGCCGCCTGTCCGAGGCGCTGCATCAGCGCCGCCAGCAGAGCCATGACGGCTATCTGCTGCAGGAAACGCCCACCCAGCAGGATCTATCATTCGAGGCAATGCGCAAGAACCTGCCGATCGGCAGTGTGAATCGCGTGATTGATCGCTTGCTGGAAGAGATCGACATCCTCAAACCGGATCAGATTGCAATCCAGACGCAGCTGGGAGATTTCGACCAAAAGACAATGCTGCGCCAGATCGAACTCTGGGGAGACAAGATCATTCCCGCGATCAACAAGGCGCTGGGTAATGGCCGGGTTTGAATTCGCGACGGGTTAAGCTTCTTGCCGCAGCTATTTAGTCGTTCAGGTGGCACAGCGCACGGCTCAACGGCCGGCTCATGAATGGAACTTGATATGCTTTCGATGAGTAGCGCTTTCGTTACCCTGTACGGCTCCAGGTGGTGCCCGAATATCTCACCTGTCGAGGGCTCCGCTTGTTAAGGGCTAAGGCCGCTGCTGGAAAGTCTGCTCGCGCGCGGCGCCTGTCGTTTTTCTGGGAGAAATCCTCGCGCTTGGGACGGTAGCGCGGTGACTTCGAAGGCGAGCTAAATCGCAATCATGGCGTCGATCCCGTCGGCCCGAAGACTCCCAGACCCATGTTGCTGCTGGCAGAGCCGCTGTGACGAGACAAACCAGGAGAACGGGACCATGTCCGCTCAAAACTATGTGTGTGTCGGCGCCGGCCAACGGCCCGCGATCGAGCCGGAGAAGGGGTTCGACGAGCATGTGCTTGCCTGTGTCCTCTCGTGTGCGCTCAAGGAGGTCGAGGCCGGCGAGGCGACAGCGACGGAGTCAACCGGCCTTTCCCTTGCCGAGCTGCGCGAGATCCTGTCCCGCAGTTTCCCCGCTGCCGCTATGGCAGCCTTCGCCTTCAAAGACGTCAGCGACCCTGAGCCGCTTATGGAGGAAGAACTTCTGCGCGGCCTGCTGCTGGCGCATGCCCGGCCGAGCGACCCGGCGAGCGCCCGCTTCGCTAAGATCCTCGCCCGGCGCGCCATGCGCAATGGCCATCTGTGGCAAGACCTTGGGCTTCTTAACCGGGCCGAGCTCAACCGCCTGCTTGCCATGCATTTTCCGACGCTAGCGGCGGGCAACGCCCAAAACATGAAATGGAAGAAGTACTTTTATCGCAAACTCTGCGAGGCCGAAGGGTTTTCGCTATGCACTGCGCCCAATTGCCGCGAATGCAGCGATTTCGAAAGTTGCTTCGGCCCGGAAGAGGGCGAATGTGAAGAACGCGTCACACCGACTTAAGTGCGGCTTTCGTCACGAGGCCTTAAGGCCTTGATCGCCGTTGCGCCACAAGCGCTTTTCCCGGCGCCGCTGTATGGAGGAGGGGATATTCATCGCCTCGCGATATTTCGTGACGGTGCGGCGAGCGAGATGGATGCCGCATTCCTTGAGCCGGTCAGCGATGTCATCGTCCGAAAGCACGTTATCAAGGGATTCTTCGGCGACCATCGCTTTGATCCGATGGCGGACGGCTTCGGCGGAGTGCGCGTCACCGCCTTCGCAGGAGGCGATCGCGACAGTGAAAAAGTACTTAAGTTCGAACACCCCGCGTGGGGTAACCATGTACTTGTTCGACGTCACCCGGCTTACAGTCGACTCGTGCATGTTGATCGCGTCAGCGACCGTCCTGAGATTGAGTGGCCGTAGGTGGGCGACGCCATATTCCAGAAAGGCATCCTGCTGGCGCACGATCTCGGTCACAACCTTAAGGATGGTCTTGGCCCGCTGATCGAGGCTGCGGATCAACCAGTTCGCGTTCTGCAAGCATTCGTTGAGAAATGTCATGTCTTTCGATTTTTTGGCGGCTCGGCATGAAACCTCCGCGACATAGCTTTGGTTGATCAGCACCTTGGGCAGTGTGTTCGGATCGAGCTCGATCTGCCATCCACCTCCGGGCGAGGGCGTGACCCAGACGTCCGGTACGACGCATTCCGGCGCGCCCGATTGGAATGCGTTTCCAGGCTTGGGGTCGAGCGCACGGATTTCCTGCAGCATGTCAAGAAGATCCTCTTCATCGACGCCGCAACGCTGCTTCAATGTCTGAAAATCGCGTCGCGCAAGCATCTCAAGGTTGGCAATCAAAGCCGCCATCGCCGGGTCGAACCGGTTTCGCTGGCGCAGCTGTATCTCAAGACATTCGCCAAGAGTTCGTGCGAAAATTCCCGGCGGATCGAAGTGCTGCACGATACCTAGAACCCGTTCCACATCGGCCGGAGGAATGTTCAGGTTCCCGGCCAGGTCCGAAGGACTTGCCTGAAGATAGCCAGTGTCATCCAGATGACCGGCAAGCTGACTAGCAATCAGCCGCTCGTGCGGTGTGAAGGCAGTGAGGGAGATCTGACGAGCGACATGGTCGTGCAAAGTTTCGGCTAAGGCGACAAACTCCTCGAAGGCAGGACGATCACCAGGCGCGGTGTTGGTCGCGTTCGTCTGGGATTTCCCTTGCCGGGGCTGGTCCGGGGACCCGTTCCAGGTCGATCCTGCAACCTCCCCAGACAGCCCGTCGTCGATTGGCGCATGCTCCAGAAGCGGATTCTTCTCGAGCTCCTGATCCACGAACTGATGCAGTTCGGCATGCGTCAGTTGCAGCAAGCGAATCGACTCGATGAGTTGAGGCGATGCTGCAAGAGACTGTTTCTGAAGTAGGCCAAACGATGATTTCATGGTCAGCTTAGTATTCCTGTCAAAGAAGATCTTGGCCGTGGCTAATTTGATCTCTTACAGGTCGACGCTTCTCACGCGCGTCAACTTTGAACGACCTCACGGGACGCGCCTTAGAGTTTCGCCTTTTTGTGCTCGGTCTCGTCCAAGACACCGCTGCGCATGGTCGATGTACACCAGGTCATGCAGCGATCTTCAATTTGTGAAGGACGTTCTGCGGGGATGAGACGCCATAGGGATCGGTCTCGCAGTTGTCGGAGAAACCTTCCTCCTCAAACCACTGCTCCACCACGCCATCATTGACCAGAGCCGCGTAGCGCCAGGAGCGCATACCGAAGCCGAGATTGTCCTTGGCAACCAGCATGCCCATTTTGCGCGTGAACTCGCCTGAACCATCCGGGATCAGCTCGACTTTCTGCAGCCCCAAGGACTTCCCCCATGCATTCATGACAAAGGCATCGTTGACGGAGAGGCAGTAGATCGCGTCAACTCCTTCCTTCTTAAATTCCTCATAGAGATCTTCGAAATTGGGCAGTTGGTAGGTCGAGCAGGTCGGGGTGAAAGCGCCAGGGAGCGAGAACAGGATGACGCGCTTGCCGGCGAAGTAGTCGTCGGATGTTCTTTCCTCCCAGCGGTATGGATTTGGCCCCTGGACTGAATCATCGCGAACACGCGTGAGAAACGTGACGAAGGGAACCTTCTTTTGACCGGTCATCAACTTGCTCCTTTAGAAAAAACTGGCGCACCGGATTTTGGCTGAGGCTGGCGCCACCGCGCCAGGGCCCGCATGCCGGTCACGAGGTGAGAAGTTCGCGGCTCCAAATCTCACTTCCCCATCCGGGTGTATGGGAACGGCCCGGCTCACTAGCCATCCGCAAAGCAGGTACCAACAACGGAACCACGCAACAGACCGGCGCGACTGAACTGGTTCAGCGCAATTGTCTGGACTTGCCTTTTTGCCGCTGCCCCTTGCTCGGCCTCGGGCGATGGTAGAGAGCTTCGTGTGTCAACCATGGTTCGGCAATAGCTTTCTTCGTAATTTGATGGGCTCTAACCACGAGCAGCAAGCGGCATGCCATTCCAATTAAGATGCTTCTGCACCAACCCTTTGCCTTCAGGACGACGTCTTCGCCAAGCCGGATGCGCGCTATAGCCGTCGCGTCATCACACTGAACAAGAGTCCTGTGTAACGCGGATACTCACGCTCCGCGCCGGCTGGCAAAAGACGGACCAGACAGCGCAAGCCCATGCAATCCCTCACACCGGCGGGCACTGCAGCAACTGCGTTGTGTCTGCCCTAGCGTGTTTTTACGTGCGACTAACGCCAACGCAGGCCCTTGGCAGCAAGCCGTGGCCGGCCGCTCTTCAGGGATCGCCCTGGTCCAGAGTCGATGAGGATCGAATTCGGATCGGCTACGATCTCTACATGCTTGGCGTTCCAATTGGTCTCGCCGAGCGCGTCTATCAAAACCTTCTTGTGTCGGAAACTGGACTAGAATTGTCGCAAGGCCGACCGAAAGGTCACCAAAGAAGCGCCGCTGGTTAGCAGAAGCGGCGGAACGCAACGGACCGCCAACAGGGCACGCAAATTGCTTTGATGATGGTGTCGGTTGGATTCCGAATTCGAGGGGAGCTCGGCGACGCCCGAACGACACCTGATGCAGGAACGCATTTTTCTTCCGCTCCTCGACCCGCAAAGAGGGTCTGCTGTGACCGATATCGATCGCTTTGCCTGGCACTAAATCGGCATTTCAAAACCGATGATCTGACAGGTCTCGCTAGCTCGCGCCGAAAGTTTGCCGCATATATGCTGCCGGATATTCAAACTGCGATTGAAGAGCAGATTGCAGCTCGATCTCCCAAGCTTGTCGGTGTCCACCAGCGGCACGAGTTCGATGCCATGAAATTGTCGGACATGGTCATTCGCGAGGGTGGAACTGTGGTTGCGCTGACACCCTTGCAGTATCAGGACATCGATGTCGGAGAAGATGTGCGGAGCGATGCGGGTTCATCGCCTTCCCGACGTACACCGGAACGACGTGGTGCTTTCGGATGCAACTACGGCGCGTCTTGATGCCAACATCTTCGACTTTGATCGACACCGAGAGGGGTTGAAGCGCCTCGGCCAACACGCGCAAAAGGGTATTCTGCTTTAGGTCCCCCTGGTACAGGCAAGACACACGTCATCCGTTATGTTTCTGCCAACCTGCCCGGACGCACTACCGTTCTGGTTACGGCTGAGCAGACAGCGGCGATTGGGTTCTACATCGCGTTGGCCCGCACCCTTCGGCCGAGCATCGTCGTGCTCGAGGGCGTCGACCTGGTGGGTCGGTCGAGAGAAAACGTTTATAGCCCGAAAGCCGAACGTCTGCTCAACCGTCTGTTGAACGACATGGATGGTCTTGAACCAAACGCAGATATCCTCTTCCTCCTAACGACGAACCGGCCGGAGGACATTGAGGACCCGCTCGCCTCGCGCCCGGGCGCGTCGACGAAGCTATTGAGATCCCGCTTCCCGACGCCGGTTGCCGCGAGCGGCTGATCGCGCTCTATGGTCGTACACTCGTCTTCGCAAACGGAGCGGTGGCGGACGCCGTCGCGCGCTCGGAGAACAGCAGCGCGGCCTATGTCAAGGAAATGGTCCGTCGTTTGGCTCAACGGAGCCTGGCACGGGATGGCAGTGATGTCGTCTCGCGCGAGGATGTGGAAACGGTCTTCGGCGACACCCGAACATTGTCGAGCCGGCTCAATAGGCGCCTCGTCGGCCTCGGCGAGAAAACCTTAAGAAGACAAGGAGCCGAAGAAGATGAGAGTGACTGCTGCGGCTGCGGCTAGAGTTCGCCTTGCGCTGGACTTGCACGGCCCCGAAAGTGCCGCATACGTGCGGCCCCTTTCGGGCGACTCGCCCAGAACGTCGCGGATCGGAAAAACTTCCGGATAATGCGGGCGTCCTGTCGGGTCGGCAGGGTGTCGGGCAAGGCCCGGAGAACCCCGCGAGGAGCATGCTCGATGCTCGATGTTCGCCACCGCGAGAACCAGCCACACCTGATCCAGGCCACTGCCGCCCCGCCAGGGCTCCTCCCAGATCGCGCCTGTGTCTACCAAGCTGGTTGGTTGTCCACAAAATGCCGAGGTTATGCCGGCCCATTTCGCATATCGGCCCGGTCGGTCAACAAGGACTTGCAGAACGCAGGGGTGAGCTTGCCGCGGTGGATTACGACGTTGTCGTAACCCTCCCTAGCCCGGGCGTCCTGCCACTGCCGATTATGGCCGCGCTGTTCATTGGATTTGACGTGGCAAGCGGCGAACTCGGTGGTGTCCAGCGTTGCCAACTGCTGCGCATATACCGGTCGTGTAGTATGGATGTGCACCCACATTGGACTCGGCATCGTACGGTTGCGCAGCGCCTTGGGCTGCAGCCTGATCTCGAACAGATTGCTCGGATCTCCTGGCAACGCGCGCGGCTGACCCAGTGCTGTCAACTCCCCGGCCGTCCGCAAGTGCTCAAGATAGTTCTGCGAGGGAAATGAGTACCTCTTCATACAATCTATGGTGATAGCTGGCTTTTGTTCGTCCCAAGCTTTTGCAAATCCCCGCACTTTGGACAACATGTCCTTGAGCTGAACTGTTTGGTCGTGCACTTCGGCCGTTTTTCCCTCGTGCAGCTTGGAGCGAAGAGAGGCCTCCAACGCTGAGAGGCAGGCCTCCATCCCTTCAGCCTGCGTTTGCAGGCGCTGGACCGCGGCGCCGATGGTGTATTCGGCGTCCTCGGGTTTCGTGTAGTGCGCTCGCGAGACCAAACTTTGCTGAGCAGGCAGATCGAACTTCAAAAGTTCCTTCGACCGTGCGATTAGTGACTTGGTGTCCTCCCCCGTCGTTATTTGCAAGACCGCCAAGCGTGCTGCCACGGACGACGCGCTGTTCTGCGCCTCCTTTGGACTCACGAGTTTCTTCGTGCCTAGCTCCGAGCGCACGAGAACCTTGGCTTCTGGCGCAGGGTCGCTGACGGCCGCAGCGACCTGCGGTTCAGGCCCCCCCGCGGCCGAACTACTGGCGCCAACGGTTCGCTTGCTCTTTCGTTTTCCCTTTTTTCCGGACGCAGTAGTGGTTTCGCCCACTGTAGTCTTGCCGGCATTTTCGGCGGGTATCGCAGCGCCAGCGACGGCCGGCAGTGCAGTGGCTGGCGGCTTCGGCTGCAGTTCGAGAAGGTGGATGACCTCGTCCGCAGTGATCCAGGCGTCGTCCACGATCCGGCTCAACAGTTCCAATGGGAGGCCGGCACCTGCTTGGTAATCCCTCAACCTGGCTACCACGGCGTGCGAGGCCGACGCAAATTCCGCAAGCCGCTCCACAACTCCTTCCAGTACGGCGCAGTGCTCTGGGTCGAGCGGGCGCCCTCTCTCGTGCAGTACAGCCCCGCTCGTCGAGAGGAATGCCGGAAAAACGTCGCCGATAAAGTTACCCATCAGACGCGTTTGCCCGTCCTCACCGACGAGGATTTGCCTGACGGGTGCTTCGAACATGATCGCCTGCGGGGCCATGCTGACCTGTGCGAGAGCGGTCCGCGACTCCAGCTGCATTACCTTTGCATTGGCAACCCAGCCGGAGTGCAGCCGCAGCGCGGCCTGTTCTTCCTGCCGCATCTCGGCTGTCGAGCTTGGCAAGTTGGCCGTCGCGGCGCAGACGGACCGCATCAACTCGTGGCGCTGTACTTTCTTGTCCCAAAACTCCGTGCGGGCCACGTGATACTTCGTCGCACTGGGAACAGATCGGCTCAGCTGGTCGAGGGTAGCATTGGATTTGACCAGGTTGTAGAGAATCTCCTCCACCCGCTTCTGCTTCTTTTTCTCTTCTTCGAAGATCGTTTGGGCCAAATCGTTGGCACTGTCCGCCCGATGAAGCACGTCGGCGCGGTACTGGCGCACATCAGCGTCGGACAGAGTGCGGTGCGCCAAATGCGGGGGCAGGCTCGCGTAGCATTGCAGAAGTTCTGCGCCCGCATTAGCGAGCTGATCGAGCTCGTCTCGGACGCGCTCCAGCGGTGTTCCGCTATGCAGGCTCTTCTCCTCGAGAACTTGGATTTCGTGAATCAGCGAGCGCATTTGTCGCCTTACCTCGTTGATCTCTTCGCCTGACGAGGAAGTGTGGACTGCCACACCCGAAGTTGACGGCTGGCTGGCGACCGGCGCCAGGGCTTCACCATCCGACGTTGAAGGAACACTGCGCTGCCGCGAACGGGCTGCACGTGGCCCGGCGGCTGCACGTGGCGCAGCCGCGGGGATTGGATGTGGGCGAACGGAAGGGCCCGAAGATCTGCCGCCAAGGTCATCATGGGCACCGCTCGCAGCGCCAGCCGGGGGTGAACCTTTACCTGGCTCAGAGCGCATCCGCTCCAGGACGGAACCGAAGGCTTGGCTGCCTTCCCCGGAGGCAAGACTTGATTGCGAGCGCGAACTGCTCGATCCGGCTCCAGCATCTCCAATGCGCGATTTTCCAGATCGGCCAATGCCCGTCATTTTTTCATCTCCGATATACGCGAGAACGCGTTGTCTATGGATTGGGACTAATGTCTCAGCCGTAGTGCATCAGGGCTTTGGCGGGTAAGTGCTATCGCCCAGATGACAGGTGGCATAACGTCTGAGAACCAGTGGCATGTTTTCGTCAATCCCCATGGCCAGCCCGGATCGACCCTTCCGCGCCGGTCCAGTCTGAAGCCAATGCAAAACACGCGACGACCCGTCGATCTCCCACGATAGGAGGCCGCGAAACTAGCGAGTACGGGGGTGCCGGCGCTGAAGCCGAACTCGCATTGAGATCAGGCGACGCCACGTGCGCAAGTGCTTGCCAAAGCCGTCGCTGCCCTTTGACCGTACCGAGTCATTAGCTTGGTTGGAGCTTTCGGATGAGCCACTTTTCCGACCGTACATGGCATTCGTTCCCTTCTTTTGGCGGAAGTCTTTCAATAAGATCTTGAGTTTGTTAGATCGCTCTCGAAGAGGGCTACTCGAAGGAGCTGACGGCGAGCTGACGCGCTGTAAGCTGGTTCCGGCGGCGCGATGCATATACTGCGTGCGCTTTTGCTCTCAGGGCCGTCGAATTCGGTCGCCTACGGCACTCGCGCAGTTCATCGCGGATCGGAGTTAACTTTCAGATCATGCCGGCGTGCTGTCGGGAATGCCGCCCTCTCGACTGTGCGCACGATGATGGCGAGCGCAACCGTCGACCTAGTGCCGGCCCGGCTTTTCTCGTGGCGGGTTCCAAATCGCTTCAATAACCGCGCGTCGTCACCCATCAGCTGGCAAACGCGCTCCGCGCTCGGCCGGGCTGCGCAACCTGACCAACTCCGCCCGGCCGACCGCTGATCGCTCCCTGTAGTCTCGGAGGGTGAAGGCCGGCAAGGCACCGGCGCCGGTCCATGCCCGTTGAAGAGCCGACGTGGAAGAGGCAGTACCGCGATCCAGGCGGCCTATCCTAGGCGAGACGAAGGCCTGGATCGAAAAAGTGTCGTGGGCAGGACCGCGTCGCGCGTTTGGTGCGATTCCACCTCAGCGCTGAGCTTCCTCCCGTCAGGAGGTTAGGTTGCGCGTTTCGGGCCGAATAGGAACACTGTGAGGGCCGCGAGCAATGTGGCTATCGCGGTGTAGACAAAGACACTGGTGAGGTCGGCATGATCCACCAGTAGTCCACCGAAAATCGCGCCGGCTGCGATGGCTACCTGGAACGTTGAGGTCATCAGCACACCGGCGCTTTCGGCCTGCTCGGGAACGGCACGCAGCACTATCCAAGTCTGCAACCCCACCGGCACCGCACCGAAGGCAAAGCCCCATACGGAAATCGCAATAGCCGAGGCAAAGGTCGATGCTCCAAACTTCTGCAACGAGATAGCGGCTATCGCGATAAGCAGGGATGGCAGGGCCGCGACTGCCTCGAGACTGTGTTTGGCCAGAAATGCTCCGGCTAAACTGCCGAAGAAGCCGCTTATGCCAGAAACGAGCAACAGTATGGAGATCCACTTGGTATCGAGCTCGGGATTCGTCTCGAGGAAGGTCCGGATATAGCTGAAGCTGGCGAAGTGCCCTGAAGCGACCAGCAGTACGACCAAAAGTGCGACCTTGATGGTCGGATTTTTGGCCACATCCAGCAGACTGCGGAATCCAGCCATTTCAACGGGAGGCAGCGTCGGCACCGTTAAAAGTAGCACTAGCAGTGTAACGGCATTGAGGACCGCGGTGAGCATGAAGGGCGCTCGCCATCCCCAGCTGCTGTGGCCGACATAGAAGCCGATTGGAGGCGCGCATACGAGAGCGACCGAAACGCCGGCGAGGATGATTGACATGGCGCGCGGCAGAAGGTGATTTGGAACGAGCCGTATTGCCAGCGATGCCGAAACCGACCAGAAGCCTCCGAGCGCAATACCGAGCAAGACGCGTGCTGCCAGGCAAACCGGCAGCGACGACCCGGCTGCCATCAGAAGGTTGGACAGGATCTGAAGCAGCATCATCGCCCACAGGACGGTCCTGCGGTCCAGGCGCTTTGTGATAATGGCCATCGTCGGCGCCGAAATCGCCGCAGCAATGGCCGTCGCTGTCATCGTCTGTCCAGCCTCACCCGGCGAGACACCGAGACTATCCGCGAGCGGCGTCAGCACGCTTGCAGGCAGACACTCTGCCGCCACCAGCCCGAAGGTGCCCAAGGCAAGCGAAATGACCGCACCCCATGCAGGGCGAGACCGTTGATCCGGCTTATCTGGGCCGTGCAGAACAGCACCCATGAAGCCTGTCGCGGATCCGGTCATGAATAAGCCCCGCCAGTTTGGGTGCGCTGCAACATGGGTTGGCTGCGTTGAGCCGCGTTAAAGACAGAAGGGCCGCCGTTGCCGGCGACCGTTGCACCCAGGGAATGTTCATCGCTGCCCGACACGTTGTAATAGTGCGGCGTGCAATAATGATGCCGAACGGGGACGTCATCGTCGCAGGCCCCTGTCGAATTGGTCTGCCCCAGGAAAGCTCCTGCTCGCGAGCAACTTCCTCTCCAGCTAGGGAGGCCATCTCCAATGCGCGTGTCCTGGATGACTGGACCGGCTCCACAAAGCTCGATTGTTGATCAGCATGGTATGTAAGGCGTTGCCTCCTGGGAAAAGCCGCAAACCGGTGCGCCGGCCGAGTGGCGGTCGTGGATCTGCCGCATCCTTTCGAGCAGAGCGACTTCCGCGGTGAACCGGTACCCAAATGCGGTATGCCCTTGACAAGGTTCGGGGGCGGTCAGTGTTCAATCCGCCGCTCAGATCGCTATCCGGTTCCCTGGCAAATCGCTTAGACCCATTGCCCGAACGTGCTGCCAGTCAGTTGTAGCGTCATGATCCCTTTCCGACGGCTTGTGTCGCCATTGTCGAGTCCCCTACACGGCTTACTTCCGACAACTGCTCGCTTTGGCTTCAAGCTAAATCTCTGAAAAGCCAAAACAAAATCTTTCTTGGACCCGACCAGCGAACTTGGCACAAGTCTTGAAACCCTTTGGAGTGAGGCGGCGAGAGCTGCCCATCGGCATTCATGTCGCGGGAAACCGCGATGGATGGAACGAAGGAAGGAAAGCTACATGTCAGGTCTGCGTCAGATCGCCTTTTACGGCAAGGGCGGCATCGGCAAGTCCACCACCTCCCAAAATACGCTCGCCGCCCTTGTCGACCTCGGGCAGAGAATCCTTATCGTCGGCTGCGACCCCAAAGCCGATTCCACCCGCCTGATCCTGAACTCGAAGGCGCAGGACACAGTCCTGCATCTCGCAGCGCAGGAAGGTTCGGTCGAAGATCTTGAGCTCCAGGACGTGCTCAAGGTTGGCTATAGAGGCATCAAATGCGTGGAGTCCGGCGGCCCGGAGCCGGGTGTTGGCTGCGCCGGCCGCGGCGTAATCACCTCGATCAACTTCCTCGAGGAGAACGGCGCCTATGACGATGTCGACTATGTCTCCTACGACGTGCTCGGGGACGTGGTGTGCGGCGGTTTCGCGATGCCGATCCGCGAGGGCAAGGCGCAGGAAATCTACATCGTTATGTCCGGGGAGATGATGGCGCTCTATGCCGCCAACAACATAGCCAAGGGCATCCTGAAATATGCTCATTCGGGCGGCGTGCGGCTCGGCGGACTGATCTGCAACGAGCGTCAAACCGACCGTGAGCTCGACCTGGCCGAAGCACTGGCTTCCAGGCTCAATTCCAAGCTCATCCACTTCGTGCCGCGCGACAACATCGTCCAGCACGCCGAACTCAGAAAGATGTCAGTGATCCAGTATGCGCCCGACTCCAAGCAGGCCGGGGAGTATCGCGCGCTGGCCGAAAAGATCCATGCCAATTCGGGCCAGGGCACCATCCCGACACCGATCACCATGGAGGAGCTCGAGGAAATGCTCCTCGACTTCGGTATCATGAAGACCGACGAGCAGATGCTTGCCGAGCTTCAGGCCAAGGAAGCAGCGAAGGCGGCCGCCCAGTAACGACGATGTTGGGCGCCTCCTTGAGCTGGCGCGCCTTGCAAAGAACGGCGCCTCGTCGGTGAGGCGTCACCAGACACCTTGAAAGGGGTCCCATGAGCCTGGAATACGAGAATGATGGTGCTCTCCATGCGAAGCTGATTGAGGATGTACTATCGCAATATCCCGACAAAGCGGGGAAGCGCCGCAAAAAGCACCTCAGCGTCGCAAAGAGCGGAGACGAGGCTAGCGAGGAAAGTGAAGTCATTTCCGAATGTGACGTCAAATCGAACATCAAGTCCATTCCCGGTGTGATGACTATACGCGGCTGCGCCTATGCCGGCTCAAAGGGCGTGGTTTGGGGTCCGGTCAAGGACATGGTCCATATCTCGCACGGGCCGGTTGGTTGCGGCCAATATTCCTGGTCACAGCGCCGCAACTACTACGTCGGCACAACGGGCATCGACACGTTCGGGACAATGCAGTTCACCTCCGATTTCCAGGAGAAGGACATTGTCTTCGGCGGTGACAAGAAACTGGAACAGATCATCGACGAGATCGAGGTACTGTTTCCGCTGAACAACGGCATCACCGTGCAATCCGAATGCCCGATCGGTCTCATTGGCGATGACACCGAGGCAGTTTCTCGCAAAAAGGCCAAGGAGTACGAAAAGACTATCGTACCCGTGCGCTGCGAGGGCTTCCGCGGCGTCTCGCAATCGCTCGGCCACCACATCGCCAATGACTCGATCCGCGACTGGGTCTTCGACAAGAAGGAAGTCGAGTTCGAGGCTGGTGCTTACGACGTCAACGTGATCGGCGACTACAATATTGGCGGCGACGCCTGGGCCTCGCGCATCTTGCTTGAGGAGATAGGATTGCGCGTGGTGGGCAACTGGTCGGGCGACGCCACACTCGCCGAGATTGAGCGCGCACCAAAGGCCAAGCTCAATCTCATCCACTGCTACCGCTCGATGAACTACATCTGCCGGCACATGGAGGAAAAGTATGGCGTCGCCTGGATGGAGTACAATTTCTTCGGACCGTCCCAGATCGAAGCCTCTCTGCGCAAGATAGCCAAGCATTTCGGGCCGGAAATCGAGGAGAAAGCCGAGAAGGTCATCTCCAAGTACAGACCGCTTGTTGATGCGGTCATCTCCAAGTACCGGCCGCGCCTCGAAGGCAATACCGTCATGCTCTACGTCGGCGGCCTGCGCCCCCGCCACGTCATCACAGCTTACGAAGACCTCGGCATGGTCATCGTCGGCACCGGATATGAGTTCGCCCACAACGATGACTATCAGCGTACCGGCCATTACGTAAAGAATGGCACGCTTATCTATGACGACGTTACCGGTTACGAGTTGGAGAAGTTCATCGAGGGAGTTCGCCCCAATCTGGTTGGCTCTGGCATCAAGGAAAAATACCCGGTGCAGAAGATGGGCATCCCGTTCCGTCAGATGCACTCCTGGGACTATTCGGGACCTTATCACGGCTATGACGGCTTTGCCATTTTCGCGCGCGACGTGGATCTTGCCATCAACAATCCGGTGTGGGGCCTCTACCAGGCGCCGTGGATAGAAAGCCCGCCCCATGGGCAGGCGATAGCTGCCGAATAGACGCCCGTCCCTGGCCTCGTCTCCCAGAGAGACGATAAACGCCCGCGGCTTGTGAGCCTTGGGAAACCGGAAACATCTCGACTTACCTGAGCTGCCGTATCGCGCGGCCAGATGAAAAAGAGGTAACACCAAATGCCGCAGTCGGCCGAAAAGATTCTCGACCACGCTCCCCTGTTCCGCGAGCCAGAATACAGGCAGATGCTCGCCGAGAAGAAGCTGAATTTCGAATGTCCGCACCCAGATCAGATCGTTACCGATCAAGGCGAATTCACCAAGACCTGGGAATACCGCGAAAAGAACCTCGCCCGAGAAGCGCTTGTGATAAATCCCGCCAAGGCCTGCCAGCCGCTCGGCGCGGTGTTCGCGGCCGCGGGCTTCGAGCGGACCATGTCCTTCGTCCACGGCAGCCAGGGCTGCGTAGCCTACTACCGCTCGCACCTGTCTCGCCATTTCAAGGAGCCTGCTTCGGCGGTTTCCTCCTCGATGACCGAGGACGCGGCAGTATTCGGCGGCCTGAAGAACCTGGTCGACGGGCTCGCCAACACCTACCAACTTTACGACCCGAAGATGATCGCAGTCTCGACGACTTGTATGGCGGAAGTCATCGGCGACGACCTGCACAGCTTTATCGAGAACGCCAAGGACGAAAATTCGGTCCCGCGCGATTTTGACGTGCCCTTCGCCCACACGCCGGCCTTCGTCGGTAGCCATGTCGATGGCTATGACGGCATGCTCAAGGGCATTCTGGAGCACTTCTGGAAAGGCCAGCAGCGCACGGAAGCCAAGGGAACCATCAACGTCATTCCGGGCTTCGACGGCTTCTGCGTAGGCAACAACCGGGAACTCAAACGCCTGCTCGATGTGATGGGCGTGTCCTACACCTTCATCCAGGACGCGTCTGACCAGTTCGACACGCCATCGGACGGGGAATACCGCATGTATGACGGCGGCACGAAGATCGAAGATGTGAAGGGGGCACTTAACGCCGAGGCGACGCTTTCACTGCAGTACTACAACACCCGAAAAACGCTGGACTACTGCGGGCAAGTCGGGCAGGCCACGGCTTCGTTCCATTACCCGCTCGGCATCCAGGCGACTGACGAATTCCTGATGAAGGTCTCGGCGCTTTCCGGGAAGGAAATCCCCGAGGCAATCCGCCTGGAGCGCGGCCGACTGGTTGACGCCATGGCGGACAGCCAGTCCTGGCTGCACGGCAAGAAATACGCGATCTACGGCGATCCGGATTTCGTGTACGCCATGGCCCGCTTCGTCATGGAAACCGGCGGCGAGCCGATACATTGCCTCGCCACCAATGGCACCTCGGCGTGGGAAGCCGAGTTGAAGGAACTGCTTGCATCGTCGCCCTTCGGCAAGGATGCTCAGGTCTGGCCGGGCAAGGACCTTTGGGCGATGCGGTCGCTGCTCTTCACCGAGCCAGTGGACCTGCTGATCGGCAATTCCTATGGCAAGTATCTGGAGCGCGACACCGGCACCCCGCTGATCCGGCTGACGTTTCCGATTTTCGACCGGCACCACCACCATCGCTTTGCGCTCATGGGCTATCAGGGCGGGTTGCGCGTGCTGACGACGATCCTCGACAAGATCTTCGACAAGCTCGATCGCGAGACGAGCCAGACGGGCGTGACGGACTATTCCTATGACCTCACCCGCTAGAAGACACGGCCGGCTTTTCGCCCAGGGCCGTTCATTGCCGAATGGCCTTTGGAGACTGACGCAATGACCTCGCTCAGTGCCAAGATCCAGGACGTTTTCGACGAGCCCGCCTGCGACAAGAACCGTGGCAAGGATGCCAAGGCGCGCAAGGAAGGCTGTGCAAGGCCGCTGACGCCGGGAGCGGCAGCGGGCGGTTGCGCCTTTGACGGGGCCAAGATCGTCCTGCAGCCGATCACGGACGTTGCGCACCTGGTCCATGCGCCGCTCGCCTGCGAGGGCAATTCCTGGGACAACCGCGGTGCAGCTTCGTCTGGGCCAACCTTGTGGCGCACAAGCTTCACGACCGACCTTACCGAACTCGACGTGGTGATGGGGCAGGGTGAGCGGAAGCTCTTCAAGGCGATCCGCGAAATCAAGGAAACGTATGCGCCGCCGGCAGTCTTCGTCTACTCGACCTGCGTGACGGCGCTCATCGGCGACGATATCGAGGCCGTCTGCAAACGCGCCGCCGAAAAATTCGGTTTGGCCGTAGTTCCGATCAATGCGCCGGGCTTGGCCGGCTCCAAGAACCTCGGCAACAAGCTTGCCGCCGAGGCGTTGCTCGACCATGTCATCGGCACGGTGGAACCCGACGACGCCGGCCCGTACGACATCAACATCCTTGGTGAATTCAATCTCTCCGGCGAATTCTGGCTGATAAAGCCGCTCCTTGATCGACTCGGGATCCGGGTGCGCGCCTGCATTCCGGGCGACGCGCGCTATCTCGACGTTGCTTCCGCGCACCGCGCCCGGGCGGCAATGGTGGTGTGCTCGACGGCCCTCATCAATCTAGCCCGCAAGATGGAGCAGCGCTGGGATATCCCCTTCTTCGAGGGCTCCTTCTACGGGATCTCGGACACCTCGGAAGCCCTCCGCAAAATTGCTGAGCTGCTGGTGAGGAAGGGCGCCGATCGGGAGATCCTCGACCGCACAGAGACGCTGATCGCTGAGCAGGAGGCGATTGCATGGGAGAAACTCGAGGCCTACCGGCGGGGGCTGCAAGGCAAGCGCGTGCTGCTCAACACGGGTGGTGTGAAGTCCTGGTCGGTCGTCCATGCGCTGATGGAGATCGGCATGGAGATCGTGGGCACCTCGGTCAAGAAATCCACGGTCGAAGATAAGGAGCGCATCAAACAGATCCTAAAGGACGACAACCACATGTTCGAGCAGATGGCAGCGCGCGACCTTTACGCCATGCTCTCAGAAGGCAAGGCCGATATCATGCTGTCGGGTGGGCGTACGCAATTCGTCGCGCTCAAGGCCAAGACGCCCTGGCTCGACATCAACCAGGAGCGCCAACACCCTTACGCCGGTTACGACGGCATGGTGGAACTCGTACGCCAGATCGACCTCGCCATTCACAACCCGATCTGGTGCCAGGTGCGCGAGCGGGCCCCGTGGGAGTGCAAGCCCGATGTGAAGGACGAATTGCCGAGCACCAAGAATGACACGGCGACCATGCGCGCTGTCCAGGAATTCGCCGGCGCGACGCGGGCGATTTCGGCTGGTGTTGAGGAAATCCGATGACCCGCATCCTTTCCCAGACCAAGTCAGCCTCGGTTAACCCACTGAAATCATCACAGCCGCTGGGTGCCGCCTTGGCCTTTCTCGGGGTCGAGGGCGCAGTGCCGCTGCTCCACGGCAGCCAGGGCTGCACCAGCTTCGCGCTCGTGCTCTTAGTGCGGCATTTCAAGGAAACGATCTCCCTACAGACCACCGCGATGGATGAAGTGGCGACCATCCTCGGTGGGGCGGACAATCTGGAAGAGGCGATCCTCAATATCAAGACTCGCACGAAGCCAAAGCTGATCGGCGTCTGCACGACGGCCCTGGTGGAAACCCGTGGCGAGGATTCCGCAGGCGACATTTCGGATATCAGGCTGAAACGGGCGGAAGAACTCGCCGGGACTGAGATCGTGCTGGCCAACACGCCGGATTTCAGCGGCGCCCTCGAAGAGGGCTGGGCCAACGCTGTCACCGCGATGATCGAAGGCATTACACGGCCTGGCGAGCGGGCGCGGCAATCAAAGAAGATCGCGATCCTGCCTGGCTGGAACCTCACCGTGGCTGACATCGAACATTTGCGTGAGATGGTTGAAGGATTTGGTCTGCAGCCGGTGATTTTGCCGGACGTCTCAAGCTCGCTCGACGGAACTGTGCCCGATCACTGGGTGACGACCACCTATGGCGGTACGAGCGTGGAGGATATCCGCGAGCTCGGCGCGGTCGAGCACTGCATCGCCATCGGCGAGCATATGCGCCGCCCGGCCGAGGTGCTGAATAAGGTGACCGGCGTCCCTTACGTGCTGTTGGAGTCGCTGACCGGATTGAAGGGCGCCGATCAGTTCGTTTCCCTGCTTTCCACGATTTCTGGCGAGCCCGTGCCGACAGCCGTGTGCCGTCGGCGGGCGCAATTGCAGGATGCGTTGCTCGACGGACATTTCCATTTCGGAGGCAAGAAAATTGCGATCGCTGCAGAACCAGACCAACTCTATCAGTTCGCCACCTTCTTCGTGGATATGGGGTCCCAAATCGCTGCGGCGGTCACCACGACCGATATGTCGAAAATTCTGGAAAAGGTACCGACGGAGTCGGTTCAGGTCGGCGATCTCGGCGATTTGGAAGCGCTGGCCGTCGGCACTGATCTTCTGGTCACCCATTCACATGGAGGTCAGGCGTCGCAACGCCTTGGCATTCCGCTCATGCGCGTCGGCTTCCCGGTCTTCGACCGGCTCGGCAGTCAGCACAAGCTCACCATCCTCTATCAGGGAACCCGCGATTTGGTTTTCGAAGTTTCGAACATCTTCCAGGCCAACCGGCATGCGCCGACGCCGCAAGAACTTGATCCATTCCGCAAGCGGGAAACGCCAGGTAGGCCCCGTTCGTCGCCTCTCACTCGTCACTGCCGAGGTTCAAGGTCGGATGCGTGAACGAGAAGCAGGCGCTTTGCGCGTGGCTATCGCTAGCCAAGACATGAAGGAGCTCAATGCGCATTTCGGGTCGGCCAAGCGCTTTGTCATCTACGATGTGACGCGCGAGGAGTGGAAACTCGTGGAAGCCGTGGCCTTCGACGACGTCTCGGACGAAAGCGGGGAACACCGGGCCGAAGGCGATGACCGTATCACACCGAAGGTGGAAGCGCTGAAGGGCTGCCACCTCCTGTTTTGCCTGGCGATTGGCGGACCTTCGGCAGCCAAGCTTGTTTCGGCAAAAATTCATCCGATCAAGGTGCGGCAGCCTCAAAGCATCAAACAGGTGCTGTTGCACACGCAGATGATGCTCAGGACATCTCCTCCCCCTTGGTTGCGCAAGGTGCTGGCTGAGGCAGGCGTCGCGGAGAAGAAGCGGTCCTTCGAGGACGAGTGACTGAATGAGGAGAAGGCGAAATGTCTGGCCCTGCGGTTAGCCCTGCTGTCGCTGAGGACGAGGTGGCACTTGCCAACCCGTTCCTCAAATGCCTCGTACGGCTAATCCGTGCTCAGGATTCCTACGGGGCGTGGGAAGGCAAAGCGGACGCCGAGCTGCTGGCCGCCTTCATCATCACTAAGGACCAGCGCCGTGCAATCCCAATCATCGGCGATCCCGATCCGGACGTGCTGTGGAGGCTGGATATGTTTTACACCGCCGTTGGGCTTGCGATCGAGGAGCGCTGCGGCCTGATGGCATCGCCGATGATGGAGCTGAGCCATGAAGGCTTTGGGCGCGTGCTTTTCACGGCGGGGCGGTTGGTCGCTCTGTCGAAGACGCTGCGCGACGTCCACCGGTTCGGCTTCGAGACGCTCCGTAAGCTCGCCGAGGCCGGCACGAAACTGGTCGGCGACGCAATCGCAGCCATCGAAACCTATCCCGAAGTGGCGAGGATTTGATGAAGCGGATCTTCGAGCAAAGGGGTCATGACGGGTCTTGAGCAGGCGCGATAGCCATCCCAGGCAAGCCGAGGGGGGTCAGGCCGATGATGGGGCTCTTGGGGTAGCGTCGATGAAGCCACTCGTCCTGATCTGTTCGCAAGATGCCGAGTTCTATCTGTTCCTCAGCCACATACTGGAGGTGGACGGCTTTGCCACTGAGCCGGCAGGCGGCGCCAAGGAAGCGCTTGCATTGGCCGACGAACGGGAATTCTGTGCCGTGGTGCTGGACTGCGGGCCAGCGAGCATAACCGGGTCCGCGATCTGCGCCCGGCTCAAGCGGGAGCCCCGGACCGGCGGGCTGCCCATTATTGCCCTGATCGCGCCCGGCGCCGAGAACCAGCACCTCGATCTTCTGAAGGCTGGCATTGACGAGAGCTTTGTGCGGCCGATCGCCCCGGCCAAGCTGCTCGACTGTCTACGGACGAGACTGGCGCTGACGAAGCGGGGTGCAAATGGTCTTGAAAACGGCGGCTGGCTCACCTGCGGCGGCCTCGAGATGAAGCTCGACGCCCACCGGGTTCGCGGCAATGGCCACGACATCCACCTCGGACCCATCGAGTTCAACGTGCTGCGGCTTATGATTGAAGCTCCCGGGAAGGTCTTCCGCCGGGACGAACTTATCGGCGCGGCCTGGCCGCCCAACATTCATGTCGGTGCACGCACCGTCGATGTCCATATCAGCCGGATCAGAAAAGCCCTGAAGACAGCTTCGCCCGGCAGCGTGATTCGAACCGTCAGGTCGGCCGGCTACTCGCTCGAGAAGCCGGACGAATGAACAAGGGCCGGGTGTGATGCCACTCCCTTTCCCTCGGGCTGTGAGCCGGTCTTGCGGCCTGAAACGCCCCTAAACGAATACTCAGGAAGAAGCAGGCAAATGGGCTTTAAAAGCGTACTCTGTGTGACCGACGCTGACCATTCCGATCAGGACGTCAGAACTGCTGCCACCTTATGTGTCGAAGTCGGCGCGCACCTTTCCGTACTGATTACACCGCCTCAGATGCTCGTTATGTCACCTCTGCCGATTGGAGATGGTGTCCCCGAGTGGCCTGCAGGACGTGGACAGGCAATTGCCAAATTGAACAATCGGTTTCGGCAAATCGACAGATTCACACAGGACGTGGCCAGACAGGAAAAACGCTCCCAGGATGTCCAGAAACTGCTGAGGGCCATGTGCCTTTCCTATGACGTCGATACGGATTATTGCGATGCGACCCGCGTGGGTGAGATTGTGCGACAGCGGGCGCTCTGCGCCGACCTGACAATTGTCGGCCCCGCACTTCTCAACGACAGTATTGTCGGACCTCTTGTCATCAACGGCAGCTTGTTCGATACGGGAAAGCCGGTGCTTATTGTGCCGGACGGCGCTGAGCCGACGCTGTGGCCACGGCGCGTCCTGGTCGGTTGGGATTCACGACTGGAGGCGTCCCGCGCGGTTCGGGAAGCGCTGGGTCTCCTATGCGCTGCTCAGGAAGTTCGTGTCGCCCTGGTCGATCCGAAGCCGAACTACAACGCGAACAGCGCCGAGCCTGGAGCCGACATCGCTGCCTATCTCACTCGGCATGGTGCTCGGGTATCGGTTGACCGGCTGCCCAGCGCGGGCAAACCAGTGGCCGCGGTGCTTGCCCAGCACGCCATAGACACGTCTGCCGAAATGATAGTCATGGGCGCTTATGGAAGCCGTCGGCTGCGTGAGCGGCTGTTTGGCGGCGTCACGAGATGGATTTTCGAGAAGCCGACATTGCCGCTGTTTTTGGCGCGCTGACTGGTTCCGGCACCAATGCTGTTCGAAGCTCTACGGTGATGGCCAGCATTCAAGCCGTAGATGCGCTCCATCGGAACAATCGATTTTACGGAGAGTAACGAACATGAAAAAGCGTTGCTCGGGAGGCGACGCCCACCGGAAATCTCTCCAGTCATGCGCAAGGCGGAAGGTGGAACGGAGTCCTCCCAGTTCTGATGCCCAGGGTACACCACTCAATCTAACCGCTCGCTTTCCTGGCGCATCCTGCGGCATGACGAGCCTGACGATTGTGCTCGCGAACGCGAGACGCACTCGGTCCGCACTTTGTCGAGGCTGCCTTGCGGCGTGTCGGGAGGGAGATCGTCAGGAAGGGGGAAAATACGAGCTAGGCCGCTAACGCAGGAGTAACCAGGCGCTGATCCGGATAGACAAGCGTTGATTCCATCCGACCGGGGTGGACCTGCCGATTGGCGAGGCCTGCTACGGCGGCCACCAAGCTCGGTTGGAAGCCAAAGACGACTTTTGATGAGCTCGTCTAATGGTCGAGACCGATTGTCACGCTTCGGAATCACGCTCGTTTAAAATGAAAGATAATGATCTCGCTGGAGGGCAA
This sequence comes from Mesorhizobium onobrychidis, assembly GCF_024707545.1. Taxonomy (NCBI): domain Bacteria; kingdom Pseudomonadati; phylum Pseudomonadota; class Alphaproteobacteria; order Hyphomicrobiales; family Phyllobacteriaceae; genus Mesorhizobium; species Mesorhizobium onobrychidis. The sequence goes on along the minus strand of NZ_CP062229.1, from coordinate 6,999,318 downwards.
ACGCGTCTGGTCTCCGGCCACGCCGGCATGGTTGGGGTGCGCAGTGGTGCGCGGCTGTCCGGCGCCCGAGGCAAAGGCCCTACGGTGGACAGTCGTGATCGGACCTATTCCCGGTAGCGTTGAATCGCCAGCGCTCTCTCGCGAGTGAGGTTATCGAAAACAGACGCTATTGCCCCCATAGCGTCCGATGAGCAGGAAAGTATTGGGGGGATCGATGGTCTCGAAAAAGCTAATCGCCAATGCCGAATCAGCGGCTGCGTTTCTGACGCTGATGGGCAACGAGAAACGATTGTTGATCATGAACTATCTTGCTGACGGTGAAATGTCGGTCGGCGCAATCGCCGAGAAGGTCCTGCTCAGCCAATCCGCCCTGTCACAGCATCTGGCCAAACTGCGGGCGCTCGATCTCGTCGAGACCCGGCGCGACCGGCAGATGATCTACTATTCCTGCAAATCCGATGCCGTGCGCCAACTTCTCAACATGCTGGACGGGATTTTCGGCGAAGGTGAGTTGTCGCAGATGGCGTACCGCCTGCGTCGCTCCGGGACTTGACCGGGCCAATGCATGTCGCCCAAAGCCTGCCCTTGGGCGTGACCCTGGGCGTGACCCGAGGGTGCAAGGCGGTTTTGGGTAACGACATGCACGCAAGAACTGGCTGGGTCGCTAACGATTCTTAGTTCAACCAATCGCGCAGCGACGACTGTCTGGTCCGGGCACAACGTTCCAACGTGGTTTCGTGGCTGCCGCCAAGGTCGGAGGCATCCAAGAACAATGTCACGATCGAGCTGCTTTTTCGCGGTTCAAATGTCCATCGTACCGGAGCAATCGGCGCGGTGGATTGATCTCTCGCATCGGAAGCTCCGCAACCGCTTCTGTTAATGTCTTGGGTGCCCGAGGAGCACCGTCAATCATGATTCAAGGAAGGCCGCTAAACTATGGCAGTAAGGGACCTCCACTCCTACATCATCAAAGCTGGCAGTGGGGCGGGCGCGCTTGCCCTCATTTCGCGCGTGCTGGCGGCCTTCAACGCAATCGGTGCTCGATCGGTTCAAGCCGCTTTCGGGTTCCACTGTGATCGACGCCGGCTGCGCGGGCGGAATGTAAGCATCGAGTTGGCGCGGGGGGCGGGACTAATGGCCGCGTCGTCAGCATTGACTTCGACGAAAGCAAGCTAGTGCTGGCGCGAAGAAGCCGCTGCGCGAGGGATCGGCAGACGCGGACATACTCCATCCCTGGCCAGCGGACAAAGCCGCGCTGGTTTACGTCCGCTTCGTGCTCACGCATCTTGCAGATCCTGAGCGAATTCTCGAACGGGCATGGGAGGCGGCTCCTGCCAGGCGGTGCTATCGTTACTGAGGACATCGATTACGGCAGTCAGTTGTGCGATCCACCCGGCCCGGCTTTCGACCGCTACGCTGAGCTCTATGTCGAAGCAGCCCGTCGGCGCGGCGCCGATCCTTTCACGGGCGCAGCCTTGGTGCCTCGGTCGCCCAACCCGCGTGCAGACCTAAGCGCGGTGGCACACCTACAACTTTCGGCAATACCTGTCCAAGGCGCGCATCTTGCGATCTGCTAACTAGTTTAATGAGGCTTGCGGTTGTAAAACCAGCTCGCCGGGCCATACAGTACGCTGGCGGTGTCGACGGAGTTCGCGCCAAAATCGTCCCTATTGTATCCCACCGTATGAAAGATGAAGGTATCCCGTTCGATATCGACGAGCGCGATGATGTGCGGCTGCCACCCTAACCTCGGGTCGAAGCTGCTCATCGGATCCTGGAACCGTGAGTCATCGCCCGCGGTCAGATAATCCTTGCTGCCTGCAGCGTAGAGGACATCTTCGCCGGATCCGCAGAGCTTGTCATTGTCGTCCCCAAAAATGTGCGGTTTGTCGCGGTCTCTGTCACCGGAGAGTTCGTCCCAAGCCTTCTCGCCGTAGGGTTGGTGATCGCCCTCGCGGGCCAAAGATTGATTGTCGCCGCGACAAGCGTCGATCCGGTCGCCGCCATTAGGACCCAAGCTTGCGTCGTGCCACTCGTTGTCGATGGTTTCGGAAGCTGGTTGGCCCCTAAGAAACTGTTTTAGCTGCAGGATAAACTTTTTCATCGCAATTTCCCGATGCACCCACCCCGCGACGAAGGGCCTTCGTATATCGCTCGTCGAGTCATGGCGGTAATCGATTGCCGTTATGAAATGCATTTCCGGAATGGATGCTTTCACGTGCATTTCGCCTTTCCGCCGAGCAGTGCGCGTGGCACTGGGCGGCCCACTGGGTGGCCAATCATCTGAACATTCGAGATGCCAAAGGCGCGTAGTCTGGAGCCGACATCGCTGCCTATCTCACTCGGCACGGTGCTCGGGTCTCGGTTGACTTGCTTCAGAGCACCGGCAAGTCGGCGGTCACCGTGCTGACGCAGCGCGACCGACACCTCTGCATGGGTGCTTATGGCAGCCGTCGGCTGCGTGAGCGGTTTTTCGACGGCGTGCCGAGCTGGAGCTTTGAGAAAACGACATTGCCGCTGTTTTTGGCTCGCTGATTGGTTCCGCAGGAGCACCCATCAGGAAGAAGCGCCGATCAGTCCGAAGTCTCCTTCGGTCACCCGTCGAATGTGCGGACAAAGGTCCCTGCGTTCGCGAACATCTTGCAAAGCTCGTCAGAGCCAATCGGGATGCCTCGACGCCTTTCGGGCACGCTCTCGGGTGTTTAGCTCGTCCGAGATGGCCCGTAACGCGCAGAGTAAAGGCGCTCCGAAATGAGGCCAAAACTCGGCTGCAACAGGCGGCCGAGACACAGAGGGTGGGTGTCCATGGCGACCCCGGCCTTCCAGCGGGAGCCCGGTCGAAAACCCTGATCAACGTACCCGCAGGCGGGTCAAATCGGCGGCCTGACCTGCTCGGCCTGCGGTGTGGAAGGGTCACTGCCGCGAGCATCCATCTGCCCGCATCGTCGGTTACGCTCGACAAGACCTTACGTTCACTCGAAAGAGTGCAGCGGCCTCAGCGGCCATGGCTGAGCCCGCGGTCAGCGGGGAGGGTCCTTGCCGACGAGGCTGCTCGTTCCACGAAAAAGCGATAAGCGCGAGATTAATGGGCAACCTCGTCGGTACCGAAAAGAGCGCTAAACCGGCTGGCTAGATCAACCCATGGTGCCGCGTCGCCGCTCTCTGAAGCTATTTGAACGACTGCCGCCAGATAATCGGTAAAGGCCTTCAGCCTTATGGCGCCTTGCTCAGAAAGGTAGCCAATAGCGTCAAGCCGTTGGTGAACGGCAGCGAGCATATGTTGCACCAAAAGCAGGGAGGATGGGCAAGGGCAATCGCTCTTACTCGCGAGGCGCCTGCACTCGCTGCAAAGCGGCGGAAATGTTCTCTAAGGCTAGGTCGCCGGAAAGACGTTGTATGAGATTGTCAGTGGCGTTCCACAAATTCGCTCGCATGCAGCACGGAATGCAGCGTGACCCCATGTTGGGCTAGCAGCGCCGTAGCTCCCTCGTCACGGTCCACGAGGCAAGCAGCGTCACGCACAATGCCGCCGACGCGGCGAACCTCTTCAATCGCCTTCAATATCGACTTGCCGCTTGTGGCAACGTCGTCAACGATCAGGACCACTTTTCCCTCGAGATCTTCTTTAGGCCCAAGACCTTCAATCACGTCCATTGTGCCATGGGACTTTGGAGCCTTGCGAACGAAGATCGTGTTTATGGGTTTGTTCATCACCGAGCTGACAGCCGCCATCGATCCGATTACGGGGACCGCTCCCATTTCAAGGCCGCCGACGTACTCTGCTTTCACTTGCTCAGCTATTTTTAGGAACTCAAGAGCGGCAAGCTGCGCGCCTCGCGCCACCATCATGGTAGGCTTCATGTTGAAATAGATGTCGCTCTCTATGCCCGACGAGAGCGTGTAGCGTCCGAATCGAAAAGAGCGCTCACGGACAATCTCGCGGAGTTCGTCCTTGTCGTGTTGGCCGGAATCAACTGGTCTGAATTTCGCCAGTGCCGCCATAGATCAGACCTCGCCCCTAGGGAAAAATTGGGTGCGGCATGCACCTAGTCACTACCGCTATGTGGCTTATGCAAGTGTTCGCGGGGTGTGTCAATTAATGTCAATACCGGTGCGACCGTTTCGCGCAGATTTTTCCATTATCGTTATTGGGTGCCTAAAACGTGATCACGGGCTTCGCTAGGCTGGGTAGCCTTGGCTACCGGCCCTTGCCCGATCTCGGCCAGGCACGGGTTTTCTCGACGCGGGCCGTCTCTTTGAGGATTTGGGCGTTTCATCCTCGTCCCCTCGAGTTCCGCCTCGCTCGGCCCCGTTTGCGCCAGCTTCTTAACCAGGTTGCGCATGAGGTGAGCGTTTCGGCCGCCATGTCGGCCCGTGTCGCTCTTGTGATGACGAGTGGGCAAGGCCGCGCTTTTCGTGCAACCTCCTCGTAAAGGCGAGGTAAAGTTCGAGCCGCCGGGAATTTCATTCATCAGCACCGCGGCGCAACATTTCGACTCGCTTCGTCTGACGACGCGGTAAAAACCAGCAGCAAAGTCCAAGGTAGGTCGTAATCCACCTCCCCTGCCGGCCGAGTCTTTACGCGATATCGGCGACAGGGGCGAGCGTCTGCCTCTAGGCAAGCCTTACACTGATTTTGGTGGCATTGAGTTCGCCGACACCGTGACATGCAGCCTATCACGGGCGGGAAGTGCCTGGTGGCAGAACTCGACATACGGCGCTACGTTCTGGACGCCGGCGTTGCTGACCAGGACATCGAGGCGCCCGAAGGTTTCGATCGTCTGCATCAGCCGCTTTCCAACTGCCCCTCACTCCGGCAACCATCTTTTGTCAATCGATCGATCCCGGACGCCGTTGTTGGACTTCGCTGTGATCAAGATGCGCGGACCACTCTTGCTCCCTCGCCGGCGAACCGCGCTATCCTTGCCGACCCCGCTCGCGGCTTCGGTGATCAGCGCCAACTTGTCAAGAAGCCGGCCACCGGCTCCCCGTCGCGCTGGTTCAATGAGATATCATTGTAAAGTTCATGTTTCTTCCTTTCCGATGGCGAGGCTCGGCTTCCGCGAGATAGTCGTGGACGACCTTCCCGAGCGCGAGCGTGAGATCTGCGACGAGGTGTACGGCCGAGACTACTTCCAGCACCGGCAGTTCGGCGACGGGGGCAAGCGCATGCGACCAGAGGTTCAGGGCTGCCGGTCCGGTCCAGGCGCCCCTCAGATGGACGTCCTCCAGATGATATTCCACGAGCTCACAGATGCGCGGCGTGCCGTCGACATGCGGGATGATTTTGAGGAGGAAGTTCGGTTCAGCGAGCGAGGCCTTCACGCTCGCAAGATCCGCGGCTCGGTGCTTGTAGCCCATGGTACCCGTCGCGACGCGGACCGGCCCGTAGTCCAGCGTGCCAACAAGGGTATCCGTCTCCGTTCGGAGCGTCGGGCTAGCGAGCTTCTTGGGAAAGCCCCAAAGCTCGCGTCCGCCCGCTATCGGCGGATGGTCGTCGAGAAACATGCAGTGGGTGTAGCTCCCCCTGCGGCCACAGAAGGAGACAGGGATGACCTGTCCGCCTTCCGTGTAGTCGCCGAAGCCCGTCGAGTCCGGCATGCGAATGAACTCGAATTTGACCAGAGGCTCGCACACCTGAAGCGGCTCCGGCACAAGGTCGCGCAGTTTCTGCGGATCGGTGCGATATGTGATGATCAGATACTCCCGGTTGCGGAAGCGATATGGGCCGGCCGGGTAGGCCGGGCTGGTCAGGGGCATGGCGAAAGCACTCCCACGGACGGTATCTTGGTGCATGTTTGAAATGCCTTTGTGCTGGATCAAGTGGGCTTAGATCGGTCTGCATGATGGCGGCGAGGCTCTCCGAGGTGCCTTCGTTAGCCTCGTAAGGGATGCATGGCGTGATCGCGCGTAGACCATTTTGCGCTGGGCAATTGCCTTGGGGCGCACTCATTGGCGATGGTCGCGGACGCGGTTCCATGGCTCTGGAGGCAAGATTCGAGGTAAAGTGATTTTGTTCCTCTTTTGAAGGCGCTGCTTCCCGTCTGCCCTCGTGGTAGGAGGAAGTGGAGTGGCGCCAGCTCCGATTTCTCCTCATGACGGGGTTTGCGGATCAACGCGCATGCGCCATGCCAAATGAGAAATCGTTCGAGGTAAAGCGATAGATCTTGCTCAGCTACGTTATGTATCCGACGTTGTCGGACATCGGATAGCGCCGAACGGGACCGCTTGCCGATTGGGAGGACGTCTCGTTCGTGCGCAAGAGGATCTCCGCCCCTCAGGCAAATAGCTCCGACCGGGCGCTATGCTCCACCACCGTCGGCCCGGGAATTAACGCTCTTTATGCCCAGGTGTTGTCCCACTGGACGCCGCGCATTCGCCATCATGTGAAAGAGTTCTACCAGCTCGACGACCAGAAATTCTCGACCAGCCGCGGCCATGCGGCTGGGGCAAGGGGGCTCTGGGCCCAGAGGCAGGTTGACGTCGTGCGTACCCATTCGGCGCTGCCAGGCCCGGAAGGTGAGCGTTCACGCTGGACGCGCTCCGCCGCAGGGGGACGAGACATTTCAAGGGAACTTGCGATATCCGTCCTGTTACCCTGGCCGTCTTTACCGGTGCGGTTCGAGGCGCTGGTCCGCGTGGCGCGCCTTGCATAGTGCCCGATCACCCGACAACGCCTGTCATCCATCGCGAGAAATACAGCGGACCTCATTTGCTGGCAGAATGCCTATCCGACCCAATCGTACCTTCTTATGGCGGCTGGCTCGAAACCCGACAGCGGCAGAAGACATGTCGGGTTCACGACAATCGGCCGTATTTGGGCTCGTGGAGAATTTTCAAAGCATTCCCCGCCGCTTACCGGAACTGAGGGAATTGGCACGTCCGTTGCAGCTTGATGGGAGGCAACACTGTGAGAGGGCCGATCGCAGCGACGCGCAAGAGGAGCGATGGCCTCGTGCCTCGTGTGTTCCGACTCTGACAGAGAAACCAACTCGCGACAAAAGCGACGAAAAGGTGAGATAACTTTGGATACGAACATGGAACTGCGTATGGGGTCCCCGGCTCCTCCGATCAAAGTGGAGAACTGGCTGCGTGGCGAGCCCCTCACGAACTTTCAAACCGGCAAGGTTTACCTCGTTGAATTCTGGGCGACTTGGTGCGGACCATGTGTAACGGGCATGCCCCATTTAATTGAACTGCAAGAGAAATATGAAGACAGCGGATTTGAGGTCGTCGGAGTTGCCGCTTTCGAACAGGGCCCAACCGCAGACGAGGCGCGGACCAGGTTGGATACCTGGCTGACCGAGAAGTTCTCGAATCTGAATTATCGAATCGCGTTCGATCACACAGGTGAAATGAAGCGACTGTGGATGGAACCCAGTTCTTCACTCGGGATTCCCGCCTCGTTCGTGGTCGACCGCGACGGCCACATCGCTTTTATCGGCCACCCGGCGCATCTCGATGACGTTTTGCCGAAAGTCCTCAACGGCAGCTGGCGCAGCAGCTATGAAGCGAAAGCCGCCGATGCAAAGCGAATCGCAAATAACCAAAGTAGAGCGCGCGAACGGTCAATATACGCCAAACTTCGGCCGGCGATGCAGGCCGAGGATTGGACGGCGGCACTCTTGGCCATCGAAGAAGGCCTCGCCTTGATGCCAGACTCTTACGATTTCCGGCTGACTCATGCGGATTTACTGCTTCACAAGCTGCGCGACATGCAGACCGGCATGCCGCTCATGCGAAAATTAGTCGAGGACGCGATCGACAAAACGTCCGAGGCCGTGTCTTGGATGGCCTTGGCCCTGAACCAACTCTTCGATCCCTCGATGGACAATTCCCATCTTCCGCGCGCTGAGCGCTTTGCGATGGGCAACAAGCTCTCGGAACAGATACTGACACTAAATCCCCCACAAGGCGATGGCCCGTTTAAATACCGCCTGTACCTCCCGGTTGCCCAGTATTATTACGAGAGCGGCAACAAAGATCGCGCGATCGAGTTGATCGAGGTGGCAATCAAATCGCTGGACCATCTGGGGCCAATATCGGACCGCGCCAAACAGCACTACCTTACCCCATTGCTCCAAGCACTGGCCAACTACACGGGTGAGCCTGCCTGTCACGCGGATCTTTGTGTGGCTCCGCAAAACAAGGCATCCGAAACTCAAAACGCAGTCACTTCCTGAGCAAGGTCGCGCAGGGGATGACAATTGGAATTGAACACTGGCCGATCCGCCCAGTCGTGGCCCGTTTCGTAGCAACTATGTCGTGCAGCAAGGGCGGGCGGCTTGCGGCAGGTTGGATTTCAATTGCGTTGACGTCCGGTCGGATCGCGGCGCAGGTGATGTTCGCCGTGAATTCGTGCCGCGGTGGAAGGTCTCGCACGCGTGGCAATGTCGAGGTCGGCCACGGGATACTATTGCGACCGGCCCGCCCAAGCCATTCGTCGGCCACGCAAGTGCGCCCAAAGTAGGCATCGCAGGAAAGAGAAATCGTCCTCTGAAGACGAGACCGAAATTGAGGAAAAACGAAATGCCTCATGCACCGGTTGGCCCTGCTGTCAACAAGGACGACGAGGCCCTTGCTCGCCCGTTCGTCAAATGCCTCCTGCGGCTGATCCGTACTCAGGATTCCTTCGGGTTATGGGAAGGCAATTCGGACGCCGAGCTGCTGGCCGAATTCATCATCACCAAGGAACAGCGACATGCGACCCCGGTCATCGGCGATCACGATCCGGACGCGCTGTGGAGGCTCGACATGTTTTACACCGCCGTGGCGCTTGCGATCGAGGAGCGCTCCGGCGTGTCGACGTCGACAATAATTGGAATGAAACCCGTGGGGGCTTCGGGAGGTTGGTCGGTTTGTCGAGACGTCCACCGGTTCGGCTTCGAGACCTTCCGCAAACTCGCTGAGGCCGGTACGAAACTGGTCGACGATGCAACTGCAGCTACTCGAAGCCTAGCCAGAGATAGCGCGCGTAAAGAAAAGCATTGTTCGAGGAAGGATCTATGTCAGACCTAGAGATGAGGAAGAAAGTCCGAAAGCTTCAGTTGCGTTCAGCTATTGCCAAGATGGCATTGCATGAACTTGTCGAGGATCTTCCGGTCAAGTGGACCGAGATACAAGAAGTTGCCGAGAAAACCCACGCCCTTTATGCCGAGTTGGATGCTGCCAAGCGAGAGCTCTCGACAATGAAGAATGTACGATGAGGCGCACGTTCACCACTTGTGACGGCTCCATTTGGATGCCGTCGTACCTGACCTTCATCGACCGCAAGATCTGCATCGGCTGCGGCCGTTGTTTCAAAGTCTGCTCGCGCGATGTCATGCATCTTCACGGCGTCGATGACGCGGGTGAAATCCTCGGCCCCTGCGATGACGATGACGACGATTTCGACGGCGAGCTCAATCGCATGATCATGGTTGTCGATGATGCCGGCCGCTGCATCGGCTGCGGAGCCTGCGGCCGAGTCTGCCCAAAGAACTGCCAGACGCATGTCGCGGCCGACGAGCTCGCAGCATGATCTGGCGGACAAACCAGGAGAACGCGTTGCACTTCATATCCTTTTGTCGGCTCCTGGGGCTGGTCCTGTGCAGCAATGCGTTGATTGTTTACTTCGCTGCGGATTCGATCCGACTGGCAGTCGTCACGACGCTGGCATGTTCGCTGCTGCTTCAGGTCGGCTATTTCGGCAGCGTGCTCTTTTCTATCTGGCGGTCTAGCCGCGCTTGCACAGCTCGCCACAGGGGCCATCATGTCGATGGTTTCAAGGAAGCTCGATATCAGTCGCCTGACTCTGATCAGCTGCGGAATCAAATTTCAGCTGTGTCCCAGCTGCCCAGCATAGCGCTGTTGCTTTGGGGCGCGGTCGCCAGAGCAGTGCTCAGTCGACATCACTTTGGATCGCTCTGATCACTGAGCTGACCGTATAGGGAAACTGTGTTTGTTAGTCGGCCGCGACCGCATTCGGTTTGTTCTTACGCCAGGGGATGCAGGTGTTGGTCGACTGGGCACATAAGTCATCGCAGCACGCCGGATGCGGGGCTGCTTCGTCGCAATGACGAACTCGGCGCTGGAACAACGATGAACCTGTTCTGCACTCGTCTCGAAATGGGGCTGGCTTCAAGTCAATAAGCCCTTGGGCTCACCGGTTCGTAGCTGGTGCAGCCCAATCACCTCTTGCTGGAGAAAGCATGCTGGAAAAATTCGAACGCTATCCGCTCACCTTTGGGCCCACGCCCATCGAGAGGCTCGGCCGCCTCGGCCAGCATCTGGGCGACAAGGTAGAAATCTACGCCAAACGCGAGGACTGCAACTCCGGTCTCGCGTTTGGCGGAAACAAGCTGCGCAAGCTCGAATACATCATCCCCGATGCGATCGCGTCAGATGCCGATACGCTCGTCACCGTCGGCGGCGTGCAGTCCAACCACACTCGGATGGTCGCAGCGGTCGCCGCCAAGATCGGCATGAAATGTCTCCTGGTTCAGGAGAGCTGGGTCCCACATGCAGATGTTGTCTATGACCGGGTCGGCAACATTCTTCTGAGCCGCATCATGGGCGCAGAGGTGCGCCTGGTCGACGAGGGCTTTGACATCGGCATCCGCCATAGTTGGGAAAAGGCGCTTTATGAGGTCAAGGCAAGGGGCGGCAGACCTTATGCGATACCAGCCGGGGCGTCTGTTCACCCGTACGGCGGCCTCGGCTATGTCGGGTTCGCCGAGGAGGTGCGCGCCCAGGAGAAACAGCTTGGGTTTGCCTTCGACTACATTGTCGTTTGCGCTGTCACTGGTTCAACGCATGCCGGCATGATCGTCGGGTTTGCCTTGGACGGTCGACAGCGCAACGTGATCGGTGTCGATGCCTCTGCCACCCCCGCAAAGACAAAGGCGCAGGTGCTTAGCATTGCCCAACATACGGCGATGCTCGTCGAGCTCGGAACGGAACTCGTCGACGATGACGTGGTGTTGCTCGAGGACTACGCGTACCCGGGTTATGGCATTCCATCCGAGGAAACGAAGGAGGCGATCCGTCTATGCGCGCGGCTCGAGGGCATGATTACCGATCCCGTTTACGAGGGCAAATCGATGCAAGGGATGATCGATCTCGTCCAGAGGGGCTTCTTTCCACAGGGATCGAGGGTCCTCTACGCACATCTCGGCGGCGCGCCGGCGATCAACGGGTACGGCTACACCTTTCGCAACGGCTGACGTTCGGCAGACCACGATTCCGCCGTCCTGCCGTACCGGACGTGCATAACCTCGGTCAGCGCTGAGCCGGAGGCCGCGATCAATCTCGCGACGTCGATGATCTGCGGACTGTTCAGTCGCTCCGCAGAGGGCAGGCGATTCCCAATTCCTTCCTACGGTTGGCTGTAATCAAAGACACAAGGCCGGCGAGTTCGTGCTCCGCTGCCACTCGTGAGCAAGAGGATGGGATCCAATCCGCCGGAGCAAATGACGAGATCTGAGCGAAGGCTGCGGTCGGAGATTCCTGCGCTTCCAGACTCTGAGAGACAACATTGCGAACCGGAGGGAGTTTGATGCGTTGACGTACTGGGCAGGGTGGGGCCAGCGACAGGGTACCAGCCGGCCGGAAAGCACCGCCACCATTTCAATGTGCGCTGACTTCGATTCCTTTGGCTAGATGTGGGTAACGGCGGCAGGGAGGGCGCCGCGCATTTCCACACCCAAATGACCGCCGACATTGCCGCCGTTTTCCGGCCCCGCCGACCGCCGGCAGTCGCCACCCGCGCTTGTTCGGTAAGCGCTCACAGGCCACGCGCCTCTCCGGCAACGGGCCAGCGCATCGCGCAATCCGGTTGGCGCTCAGGCAAGGCCCTTCGCTAGTTCCAACGCCTGCCGTTCAAAGAGGCGGCGGTAAATGCCGCCATCGAGACCGATCAGCGCGGCATGATCGCCGTCCTCAATAATGCGGCCACGATCGAAGACGAGCAGCCGATCGAGCGCGCGGACCGTCGACAGCCGGTGTGCGATGACAAGCGTGGTCCGACCAACCATCAACCGATCCATTGCATTTTGAATGAGAACCTCGGATTCCGAATCGAGGCTCGATGTGGCCTCGTCCAGGATGAGGATCGGCGCATTCGCGAGGAAGGCGCGCGCGATCGCCACCCGCTGGCGCTCGCCGCCGGAGAGCTTCACGCCTCGTTCGCCGACCAATGTCCCATAGCCTTTCGGCAGGGGCGCGATGAATTCGTGCGCACTGGCCAGTCGTGCCGCTTGCTCGATGTCGGCCTGGCTCGCGCCAGGCCGGCCATAGGCAATGTTCTCGGCGAGCGACCTGTGAAACAGGATTGGCTCTTGCTGCACGATTGCGATCTGCGAACGAAGCGACTCTTGCGTCACCTCGGAGACGTCCTGGCCGTCTATCAGGATCCGGCCGCCGCTCAGGTCATAGAGTCTCTGGATGAGCTTCACGAATGTTGTCTTGCCGGAACCGGAGGGACCAACCAACCCGACCCTTTCGCCAGCCTCAATCGACAGCGAACATTCGCTATAGAGCGGCAGAGGATGGTTGCCGTAGCGGAAATGGACGTTCTCGAAATCGATGCGGCCCTTCGTGATCCGGATCGGCTTGGCCTCTGGACTGTCAGCAACCCCGAGCGGCTGGTTGTGGATGGCAACCAGTTCTTCCATATCATTAACCGAGCGCTGCACGTTCCGGACATGCATGCCGGCATCACGCAGATAGCCCTGTAGGATGATGAAGGACGTGACAACATATGCTATCTCGCCCGGCGTTGCCTGTCCGTGAGTCCACAGAAGCAGGGCATATCCGATCACCGCCACCCTGAGCGCAACCAAAGTGACGCCTTGGGTTGAGCCGATGATCGTTCCGCGCACCCAACTCCGGCGCGTGCGGTGCCGCCATTTGGTCATGATATTTGCGAGCCGCTCGTCTTCGCGGACCTCCGCGCCGAAGCCTTTGACCACAGCGTTGCAGCTAACCGCATCCGCAAGCGCGCCGCCGAGCCTTGTGTCCCATCTTTTAGCAAGGCTCGCCGCCGGCGCGACATAGCTGAGCGCCAGCGAAATCGAAAATGCAAGGTAGATGAGGGAGCCGTAAGCAAAGATCACGCCCATGATCAGCCAGTGCCAGCCGAGCACTGCCGTCGAACCTATAAGAATGATAAAGGACGGAAACAGCGCGAGTAGTATAGTGCTGTTTAGGAGGTCCAGCGCCCACATGCCGCGCGTTATCTTGCGCACTGTCGAGCCGGCGAAGGTGTTCGCATGCCAGTCTGTCGAAAAGCGCTGGACATGATGGAACGCTTCGTTCGCGACATCGGACATCATCTTCAGCAAAAGGTCGGTAATGCCAATGAAGGCGATGTGGCGCATGGCGATGGCAGCGAGCGCTAGCGCAATCGGTACAGAGAAGGCTGCAAGGGCCGAATCCCAAGTTGGTGCTGCCACAGCAGCGCCAGCTGCAACAGCATCGATGAGACGGCCCGAATAGATCGGCATCAGCACGTCAGCCAGCGTGGAGGCGAGCATTGCGGCCATGATGATCGCGAGCCGGGCCGGCTGCCTGTGCCAGTGGTGCACAGTGAAGGCGAGAACACCACGAGAAGTGGCGCCGCGCTGATGGACGGGGAAACGGTTCATTGTTTTAAAGCGGGCGCATCAACACGCTCCGTCCTAAGGAAGTTAAATGACAAAACTGGAATTTTCGACATCACCCACCACAATAAGATCGGTGGGCAGCCCCTGCTGCCCCTCAAACGGTCAGCATCAAAAGTTGTGCCAACTACAAAAAGGGCTCAAAACTTCTGCCTGTTGCTCAACGCGTTGAGAGTCCGGCAGGCCAAGGACAATTGTCACGGACTCGACAACCGGCGGTGGATGGAGGCAAATGCGGACATTGACGACAGGATCTAAGGGGCTTCTCGGCAACGGCAATCTTGCATTCGGCGAAAACAAGCGGCGTAAGCTCAATACGCCATTCCTGACGCGACCACGTCAGATGTCGACACACTTGTCTCCATCGCGGACTGGCAGTCCAAACTGTATGATCGCGACGGTTGCCGCCAAGATCGGCATGAGATGTCGTCTACTTCAGGAGAGCTGGGTCCGCATGAGGATGCAGACTACGACCGGGTCGGCGACATTTTCTCTTGAGCGGATCATGGGAGCAGAGGTACGGCCCGAAACAAACGTTTGTCTATTTGGATCAGTGCCAGGTTGTTCCTGCGTTCGCGGCCCACCTTCAACGCCTTCGCCTTCCCGGAATATCTCCTTCCCGAACCTCCTGACGGCAGCCTCGACAAAGCTGCGGACCGAATGCGTCTCGCCGGTCGCGAGGGCAAAATCGTCAGGCTCGTGATGCTGCAGGATGGGCCACATACATGCCCCCGACATAGCTGTGTGACCATCTTTAGTGCTGCGCCTCGAGTGAGTGAAGAAGGCATCCGAATCTCGCCTCGATCTTTCGCAAGACGGGAGAGACCTCCTGGAGGCCGCGCCTTCCGAAGGCGTCTTTTTCAGATTCGCGCTTCGAGGAGGTGGCAAGAGCCGTTTCCGCGCCACAGTCCGTAAACTTGGGTTGCCGGCGTCCCTAATTTCCGGTGCGGAGCTGGCCTATTAGCCCTAGCGGCAAGATGACAGCGACGTTGTAAATCGGCCGCCGGCGGAAGGTTCCCCTCAATGTCGGATAACCGACGGGATCACAAACCAGCTACCCATTGCTTTCATGATAATTTCCTTCTGGCACGTTCGATGCAGAGAATCTTCCGAACACATCAGCGGATGTCCTCTTATGATTAGGCTCACGGAAAAATGCTGTACCGCATTCGAGATCGCGTCCTCGCTGATCCCCAAGCCGGTCAAAGGTCCGCGCATCATGTCGAAGGCGGGCGACTGCGCCCGATTAAAACACGGAATAAGGTTCGAAAGCATCTCGCTGACCGAGACGCGATCATCATCGAAGCGAGAGGAGCTACGTCGATCCCGCCCACGCCCCACAACTCGCCGGCATCAGTGTCGATCTCATCACTTGGCTGGGATCCATGGGCTTCACAGCCGACCACACGAAAGCGGGGAGAAAATCAAGCAAATCCAGCGGCACCGCAGTCGAGAATGCCCGCGTGGAGCGTGAAGCCGATAGCCAATATTCCCCGCGAAGATCGCCTAATTGGGAAGCACCTATAGGAGAAAGGCAAGTGGAACTCTCTTGCGTTGGAGTGGGTGCTGGGCCTTCCAATTTGAGCCTGGCGTGTCAGATACACGAGCAAATTGGGCAAGGGGCACTGTTCTTGGATCGGCAAGTCGACTTCCGCTGGCACCCAGGCAGCGCATTCGATTCCTCGGAGCTCCAGGTCAGCCACTTCAAGGATCTGGTCATGCTGGTGAATCCGCGATCAGCCTACACTTTCGTAAACTACCTGCACGAGAACGGGCGTCTGTACCACTTCCTGAATGCACAGTTCGAGGCTGTGCTCAGAACTGAGTTCGAGCAATACCTGAACTGGACCTTCCAAAGGAATCCGCTCGTCCGCGGCGGCGAGACGGTGCGCGAAATCCGCTTTGACGGCGAGTTTCGGGTTCGCACCGATAACGCGGTTCTCGGCGCCAGGAACGTCGCGGTCGGCATTGGCAAGCAGGCGCATATTCCGCCTCAGTTTCAGGGCTGGACTGGACGCAACCTGTTCCACTCATCTGAATTACTGCACATTTGTCCGGAGGTGCACAAAAAGCATGTCTGCGTGGTCGGCGGGGGACAGTCCGGAGCCGAAGTGCTGTTGCACCTTGTTGGCCGGACGAAAGAACGGCGGCCTCGATCGATCACTTGGGTTTCGCAGCGCGAAAACTACCTGCCCATCGACAACAGCCCGTTCACAAACGAGTTGTTCATGCCCTGCTTTTCGGATCGTTTCGCGGCAATGAGCGAGTCGCAGCGCAAGCTGTTCCTGCGGCGCTTCATGCTTGCTTCGGACGGCATTTCGGAAAGCACATTGCGCGCGATCTATCAGGCGCTATACCGCCACGCGTTTCTAGAGCCAAACCGATGCGAAATCACACTGCGGCCGGGCTGCACTGTCTCGCACTGCATCAACGCCGGCGCGGGCCACAGACTCACCCTGCAGCACGGCATGGAGGAGATCGAAGAAGTCACGGCCGACATCGTCATCCTGGCCACCGGTTACGAGAACGCGGTGCCAGGCTTCTTGGAACCGATGGCGGACCGGCTGGAAAAGATCGACAACGAATTGGCTATTCGCGAAGATTTTTCGGTGTGCTGGGACGGACCGCATGACAGACGCATCTTCGTACAGAACGCGAGCCTAGGACAACGTGGGCTGGCTGATCCGAATCTAAGCCTGCTGGCCTGGCGAGCGCGTCGCATCCTCGACAGTCTTCTGGGGCGCGCGCCGCGCGCCAACCCCGAGCATCCCGGCTTCATCAGCCCTACCTCTGTCGAGAGCTGGTCCGACACCGTCGCAGAAGAAATGGGCAGCGGGATATGACCGGCCGACTGCTGATTATTGGCGGTGGCATCCAAGGAATGATTCCGCCTTCACTGCAGCGGAGGCTGGAGAGCGAGACGCACTTAGCGTCGTCCGATATGCCGTGGAGTACTTTTTCCGTCGACCAACAACCTGACCAGCGCCCGATTGCCCTAACCGGAATGTTCGACCAACCAGTCTTTCCAACAGGAGGCTTTTCGCATGTTGACTGATGCACAAAGAGAAAAGTGGCAGAAAGACGGATATGTCAGGCTCGAAAGGTTCTTCGATCCCGCAGCTCTGGAACATATCTCCAGCTTTGTTGAAGATGTATCACGCTGGGATGTCAGCGATGATAAATGGCTCATGTGGTTCGAGAAAACGACGGACAATCGAAAGATCACCTCTAAGGTCGAGAATTTTCTGGACTTCCATGATCCATTGCGTCGTTTGCTCCTAGAAGATCGGCGCATACAGTCTGCGGTCGAGGACTTGCTTGGCGAAGATTCGCGCAGGCTCAAGGAGTTGCTGATTTTCCACTATCCCGACAGCGGCGGCTATCGCCCGCATCAGGACATTTACCACATTCCACACAGACTGCCCGAGCGGATGGTCCATGCGGTCGTTGCGATTGGCATTGACGACTCCGACCCGGACAACGGCGGGCTTTTCTTCAGCCCCGGCAACCACAAGAAGGGGGTCTTTCCCATGGATGCTGGCGGGGTGATCGATCCTGAAGTCGCCGAAATGTTTTCCTGGGAACCCGTAGTATGGAAGGCGGGCGACATCTTCATCTTCGACGATTATGCACCGCATTACTCACTACCGAACAAAAGCAATCGTTCGCGGCGGACACTCTACTTGGTGTTTCAGCGTGCTTCAACCGGTGGACCGATCCGCGCTGAATATAACGTGCTTAAGCGCGCCCTCAACCCGCCCGAGGGCAAAGTGGCCTTTCTCGACAAACTCAAGCCCCCAAACGGCATTTTTTATCGAGATTGAGCTCACACGGTGCGAACGAGGCATGCACACGAAACTGATCGAGCGCTAAAAAAATGCGGAGAGGGGGCATGGGGTTCTGATTGCCGGCTTTTTGAGCATCATCCGTAGCCCGTTTACGACGCTTCGGCATGTCGATTGTGCGGTGGTCGCCGGGCGGTCTTCTGTGACGCCTACAGCGCTACTGGCGCACCCGTTGTCGCCCGCCTGGGGCCAGAGCCAGTTTATTCAGGCGGGGGCCGCAACGGGTTGGGCTACCGGCTCTCTCCGCAACGTGCACAAGAGGCTGTTGTGTTAGCAGCCGAAGGTCCCACTTCTTCAACAGCTTGGGTTGGTCATGCGCAAATCCACGTTTTCTCGAACGGAGTTGTCGCGGGCGTTCGGCATCGACATGGCCACGCTCGGAACGGGAAGCGCTGGCACGGGGTTTTCATTCGGAAAGGTTGGACCAGGCGTCACATCCGAGCCCCATCGGCACGACGAAATCGAGGCCTTCGTGGTCCTGTCTGGCGTGGGCAAGGTCACGACCGACCTTGGGGAAATCTCGGTCAAAGCCGGCGACGTCGTTCTGTTTCATCCTTTTGAAGCGCATGTGCTGCGCAACGATGGGGACGAAGATCTAAATTTCGTCGATGTCTACTGGCGTGAAGGCAAGGCCGCCCTCGATGCCGCTGCGAAGGTCGCGACTCCGCGCCGGCCGATCTTCGTCTTTTCCACGCCACCGACGCCTAATGGCGATCTGCATTTAGGGCATCTTTCTGGCCCTTATTTTGGCGCCGATGTCTACACACGTTTCCTGCGCATGAAAGGGGCCGAAGCCTATCACCTGACTGGAAGCGACGATTACCAGAGCTACGTCGCCACGCGTGCCGACGCCGATCAATCGACGCCCTCAAAGGGCAAGCGTGGTGCGAATCTCTTCCGCGTAGTGGCGGGTAGGAAGCTGTGGACCTCGCAGTCAAGAAGTGACGTTGGGCGATAACGGTTATGCAGAGTTTCAGGCCGCGTGTTTCCGTAGTCTTCTGAGCAGCACGGCGGTAGCTCTGCGCCAGAGCCCTGCGCTCTTCGATGCTGTGACGGGCGACTACCTTTACGAACCGGATGTAAGCGGCCTCTGCCCCGATTGCGGCGGCTTCACTAGCGGCAACATCTGTGAGGAATGCGGCTCGCCGAACCTATGTCACGACTTGCGTGCAGCCCGGGCACGTCAATCGGCCGAGGCGCCGGTGGTCGGCTCCGTGGTACGTGCCGAACTTGCGCTGGAACGATGCTACGATAATATCGACTGGCATTAAGGGCGTCGGGAGCCCCCGTTCGGATCATGGACCTGTTCGCGCGTGTACGCCAACGCGGCGACTTCTCCGTGCCCATTACCCGCCCCTCGGACTGGGGCCTGCCGGCGGAAGGGCTCCCAGGGCAGGTAATCTGGGTTTGGCCGGAGATGGCCTTCGGTTTTCTTTACAAGATCCAGGCGCTAGCTCGCTTGCTAGGTCGCGATTGGAACGCGGCAATGCCCAGCAATGATTGGCAGATTGTCCATTTCTTCGGTTTCGACAACTCCTTCTACCACGCGCTACTATACCCCGCTCTTTATACCGAGGTGTTCTCCCACTGGACGCCGCGCATTCGCTATCATGTGAACGAGTTCTACCTGCTCGACGGCCAGAAGTTCTCAACCAGCCGCGGCTATGCGGTCTGGGGCAAGGAGGTTCTGGGCCCAAAGACAGTCGACATCGTCCGTCTCCATTTGGGCCTGACACGCCCGGAAGGTGAACGGACGAACTTCACGCTGGACGCGCTACGCCGCACCGAGAACGAGATATTCCAAAGGATCTGGCTGAGTTGGCTGGATCGGCTGGACCAGGAAATCAAGCAAGACTTTGGTGGCGCGTGCCCGACGCAGGCGACTGGGCTCCGGCCGACCGCGCCTTCTTTGCTCGGATAGAGATCCATCGCGCGGCGATCGAACGCGCCTATTCGGATGACGGCTTCTCGGTCCGGCGCGCGGCCGCGCAGGCATGCGATTTCGTGCGCGATTGCATGATCTACCGTCAGGCGCAAGACTATGCAGCGGCGCGACGTCTCTATCCCGCCCGCACCCGGACTTCGCTCGCGCTTCAGGCTACGGCCGCTGCGATCCTGGTGCAGACCCTCCCACCGCTGATGCTCCGATTTGCCAGCACGCTGGCGCGAGGCATCGATGGCCTCTCAACCGAAACATGGCCCACGTCCGTCCGGCGCCTTGCGCCGGGGACGATCTTTGATCTCGGACCTGTGCTAGGGTTCTACGACAGATCCGACAATTCTGTTCTCAATCACCAGAAATCGATATGAGGACACCTGGCATCCGGGTTGTGAGCTATGTCTACGAGGCTAGCAAAACCACCATACGCGGCGGCGGCCGCGCTTCTGGACAGCTTTGACCTAGGCGACAAGGTTCACGCCCGCTCTGGTGATGACTGGGGCAAGGCGTGGCTTTTCGGAAACGTCGGAAATCTATGGTGCGTTTCCGCTTTCGCCTGATCCCTATGTCGTGGCCGACCTCCATCTGTCCGATACCCGCAACCGGTTCAAGGAGCGGAAAGTAAGCTCCGTGAGCGATGATGCGAGCCCTTGCTCGCGCGCGAAGGAATAATGGATACTTATGCCCGGGCGAGAGTTGCTTGCTTTGCTCAGCTGAACCTTTAACCGGAGGATCTGTGAGTCCTCAAACCGGACAAGCTCATTCAGCGGACTGGCCGGACGCCCAGGCGGCAGCTGAGACAATCGCGTCGGATGGAGACGCAGGCCCTGCGCAGTGCGAGCCGCTAGGTTCGGCGAGATCACGTCGGCAGACGGAGCAAAGCTCTCCACAAAGCACCCGTCTTTGGCATGAGGAAAGCAGTTGATCGCTCCCCCGCAAGGAGGAGTGCCGGATCGAGATGGCCAGCATGATCGCCCACTTTCCCACCGTACGCGATCTTATTGCCGTTCGATCCCAACGCGGCGCACCTGTTCTTCCAGCTCGTCTCCAGACGTTACGAGCGCGGCAGTCTGCTCATCACCTCGAACCGGTCCGTCGGCGAATGGGGCGAGGTGTTCGGCGATCCGGTCGTGGCCACAGCCATCCTCGACCGGTTGCTCCATCACAGCCATGTCATCACCGTTCGCGGCGACAGCTACCGCCTGCGCGAGAAGCGCCGTGCCGGTATCTTCAACTCAGCCAACCTCAACCTGGAGAAGGCTCATGACGCACGATAGCCGACAGATTTGCGCCCCGGCGTGCCGGCACCTGGAGGCCCACAGGTACCTCCCGCGCTCCGCTCCGCCAGCCGCGTGGAGGCGCTCCGCTACGCGCGGGTCCCTCCTGTGGA
Source organism: Mesorhizobium onobrychidis (assembly GCF_024707545.1). NCBI lineage: Bacteria > Pseudomonadati > Pseudomonadota > Alphaproteobacteria > Hyphomicrobiales > Phyllobacteriaceae > Mesorhizobium > Mesorhizobium onobrychidis. The sequence continues at coordinate 6,978,504 of NZ_CP062229.1, read as the reverse complement.
CTCCGGCACCGAGCCACACTCCATCAACCAGGGGGGCAGTTTTAAGTGTCGCCGAGGGATCACTTCCGGATGTCGCTTGATACGCATGGCGCCGGGCGAGATCCAGGGACTCCTCGACGGCAATAGCAGGGAAAAGCAGGCTGGGCCGCATCATCATCGTCGGGCTTACCCCTCATGGCGACGGCGGCATCCGCTTCGCCCACGAGCGGAGCAGATGCTAAGCCGAGCACCGCAGTGGTGGAACCTGCATTGCTTCGTAAGCTAAGGTCTGTGGCGAAAAATCGGATCGCGAATGCTGGTTCTGCGTTCAGCGAAACAGCATACGCAGTATCCGGCTCGCACCCGACGCGCTGGGCTAATCAACTCGGGTCTGGGAGAAAAGATCAGCCATGGCCGAGGGAGGCATTCGGTGCACGCGGGAACCCAGTCGTCCGCGCACTTCGAGGGCGCCGAAGTGCTGCTGCTCGATGAGCCGGTGCCAATCTCACCACAGGCAAGACGGCCAAGCTGTTCGCTGTCCTAAGCGACTGACGCATGAGCGATGCGTGTCCACAACTCAACAGCGGCAGAAAACATGTCAGATTCACGACAAACCGGCCGTGTAGGTGCCGTAGAGTTTTTCCCAAGCCTAACCATACAGTTACTGCGCGCGCCAGCGCGCTGGCACGGCCTTTGCTAGTTGAGATGCGGCAATAAAGATGAGGGCTGACCGCATTTCGAACGGGCAAGACGAACGATGGTCTTCCTAACCGGTGCATTCCGTCTCTGAGAGAAGAACCAGCTCCGCATTATCGGCAGGAAAGATGTGGGAATAGCTTTGGAGAACAACATGGTGTTGCGTATGGAGTCCCCGGCTCCTCCGATCAAAGTGGACGACTGGCTGCGTGGCGAGCCCCTCGCCAACTTTCAGCCCGGCAAGGTGTACCTTGTTGAATCTTGGGCGACTTGGTGCGGACCCTGTGTGGCTGCCATGCCGCATTTGGTGGAAGTGAAAGAGAAATATAAAGACCGCGGATTTGAGGTCGTCGGAGTCGCAGCTAGCGAACAGGCTCCAACCGCGGACGAGGCGCGGACCAAGTTGGATGCGTGGCTGACCGAGAGGTTCCCGAATCTGAATTATCGGATCGCGTTCGATTCCACCGGCGAAATGAACAGACTATGGATGGAAGCCAGTTCTTCTCTCGGGATTCCCGCCACGTTCGTCGTTGATCGCGACGGCCACATCGCTTTCATCGGACACCCGTCGGAACTCGATGACATTCTACCGAATGTTCTGAACGGAAGCTGGCGCAGCAGCGATGATGCCAAAGCGGCCGATATCGGCCGGATCGCTAGTAACCAACGCACAGCGCGCGAACTATCGGTGACCAAACCGATATATGCCAAACTTCAGCCGGCGATGCAGGCCGAGGATTGGACGGCAGCACTCTTGGCCATCGAAGAAGGCCTCGCGTTGATGCCGGATTATATCGGGTTCCGGGAGACTCATGTGGATCTACTCCTTCACAAGCTGCGCGACATGCAGACCGGCTTGCCAGCCCTGCGACAGTTAGTTGAGGACGCGATCGACAAAAAGTTCGAGGCCGTGTCTTGGATGGTCATGGCCCTGAACCAACTCTTCGATCCCGCGATGGACAACTCCCATCTCCCGCGTGCTGAGCGCATCGCAATGGGCGACAAGCTCTCGGAACAGATCCTGACACTGAACCCTCCGCAAGGCGACGGACCCCTTAAATTCCGTTGGTACGTCCCGGTCGCTCAATATTATTACGAGAGCGGCAACAAAGATCGCGCGATCGAGTTGATCGAGGTGGCACTGAAGTCTCTGGGTGGTCCGGAGACGATGCCGGACCACATCAAACAGTACTACCTTACCCCATTGCTCCAAGCTCTGGCCAACTACACGGGTGAGAACGCCTGCTACGCGCGGCTTTGCGTGGTTCCGCAAAACAAGGCTCCTGAAAATCAAAGCGCAATCGCATGATGAGCAAAGATCGCAAAGGGATCACATGTGGAATGGAACCCTGGTCAATTCGCCAGTTCTGCGGCGTGCCCGCTGTAAGTGTGTCCATGCAGCACAGGGTGGATCGTTCGCTGCAGGTCAAGGCTCGGGCCTCAGTGACCTTCAACCGGATCGCCGCGGGCGCAATACTCGACGCGAATTTGGCCCGTCGTGGAAGACGTCACAGTCCAGGACTTGCTCAAGGTCGGCCAAAAGGACGGCATTTACGTGGAAACGGCCCGGCCAAGCCGGACGTCGGCTGCGCAAGCGGACCAGACGTCCGCGTTCCGAAAGCAGAAATCGTCTTTCGAGGACGAGCACTGAAATTGAGGAAAACGAAATGTCTCACACCGCGCTTAGCCCTACTGTCAACGAGGGGCAAGCGGCCCTGGCCACCCTTTAGTAGAATGCCTTGTGCGGCTGGTTCGTGCTCAGGACTTCCACGGCTCATGCCACGGGAAATCGGACACCGAGCTGCTGGCCGACCTCATCAACACCAAGGAGCTGCGCCGGAAAATCCGATCGTTGGCGATCCGGATCCGAACGCGCTGTGGAGGCTCGACATGTTTTTACTTCGGAGCGGGCTCGCGATCGAGGAGCGGCGCCACGGGCGCGTGCTTTTTACGGTCGGCAGTGGTCGTTCTGTCGAGACGTCCACCGGTTCGGCTTCGAGACTTTCCGGAAACTCGCAGATGCCGGTACGAAACTGGTCGACGATGCGACTGCAGTTATAGCCGACGTGGCGCGGAAGAAACGGATTTCGAGGGAGGATTATGTCAAACCTGGATGAGATGGTGAAGAAAGTCCGAAAGCTGCAGCTGCGCGCGGCAATTGCTAAAACGAACTTGCGCGACCTTGCTGAGGGTCTCCCGGTCAAATGGACTGACATAGAGGAGGTCGCCGAGAAAACGCACGCCGTTTATGCCGAGTTGGATGGTGCCAGGAGAGAGCTCGCTAGAATGAAGAAATTAGGATGACGAGCACATTAATCAGCCGCGACGGCTCCACATGGGTGCCGGAATATCTGACCGCTATAGATGGCAAGATCTGTATCGGCTGCGGCCGCTGTTTCAAGGTCTGCTCGCGCGAGGTCATGCATCTTTACGGCGTCGATGACGCTGGTGAAATCCTCGGCGCCTGCGACGGCGGTGACGGCGACTTCGATGGTGAGCTCAATCGCATGATCATGGTCGTCGACCATGCCGGCCGATGCATTGGTTGCGGAGCCTGCGGGCGCGTCTGCCCTAAGAACTGCCAGACCCATGTCGCGGCCGACCAGATCGCAGCATGAGCAGCAGGATTTAACGAGACGAGACCAGGAGAACGGCGTTGCGCTTCATAGTGTTTTGTCGGCTCTTAGGGCTGGTCTTTTGCGGCAACGCTATGATTGTTTACTTCGCTTCCCATTCGATCCCTCTGGCGATCGTTACTACGATGGCCTGCTCGTTGCTGCTCCAGGTGGTGTATTTCGCAAGCGTGCTCTTTCTGCTCTGGCGGTCCAGCTGTGCTTGTCGAGCAGATGAAAGGGCGGAGCATTTCGGTAGGGCAGGGAAGTTGGATAGCAGCCAACAGATGTTCATGAGGTGACCAATGAACGATGTGCCTCAGCTATTCGGATGGGCGGTATTTATCGCCGCTCCGTTGTGGCGAATTGAGAAATTCGAACTTAGATTCAGGCCACTTCGGATCAACCTGGACATCGAGCTGACCGTTCAAGAATTGGTGCGCTTGAAGCGGGCAGAGGCGCATCCTTGACCGTCCAAAGGCGGGAGGCGAGCGTTCGAGTTGCCTAGACATATAGGCAAAGTCGCAGCACGCCGGCATGCGGGTTGCTTCGTCTCGATCGAACGAGACGCTGGCAATGATGATGAGGCTCTTCTGCACCGCCTCAGATGCCGCTGGCTTGAACCAAACACGCTCATGACTGAGGCCGAAGCTGGTTCAGCTTAATTACCTTTTGCTGGAGAAAACATGCTGGAAAGGTTCGAACGCTATCCGCTCACCTTTGGACCAACGCCCATCGAGAAGCTCGACCGCCTCAGCAAGCATCTGGGGAGCAAGGTGGAAATCTACGCCAAGCGCGAGGACTGCAACTCTGGTCTCGCATTCGGCGGAAACAAGCTGCGCAAGCTCGAATACATCATCCCCGATGCGATCGCGTCAGATGCCGATACGCTCGTCACCGTCGGCGGCGTGCAGTCCAACCACACCCGGATGGTCGCAGCGGTCGCTGCCAAGATCGGCATGAAATGTCTGCTGGTTCAGGAGGGCTGGGTACCACACGAGGATGTCGTCTACGACCGGGTCGGCAACATTCTTTTAAGCCGCATCATGGGAGCAGAGGTGCACTTGGTCGACGAGGGCTTTGACATCGGTATCCGCCGCAGCTGGGAAAAAGCGCTTTATGAGGTGAAGGCAAGGGGCGGCAGACCTTATCCGATACCAGCCGGCGCATCCGTTCACCCGTACGGCGGCCTCGGCTATGTCGGGTTCGCCGAGGAGGTGCGCGCCCAGGAACAACAGCTTGGGTTTGCTTTCGACTACATCGTCGTTTGCACGGTCACTGGGTCAACACATGCCGGCATGCTCGTCGGGTTTGCTAAGGACGGTCGACAGCGCAAGGTGGTCGGTATCGATGCCTCTGCTACCCCCGCCCAGACCAGAGCGCAGGTCCTTGGCATTGCCCAACATACAGCGGCGCTCATCGAGCTCGGAACGGAACTCGTCCAGGATGACGTCGTGTTGCTCGAGGACTACGCGGGCCCGTGTTATGGCATTCCATCCGAGGAAACCAAGGAGGCCATCCGCCTGTGTGCGCGGCTTGAAGGGATGATTACGGATCCCGTATACGAGGGCAAGTCAATGCAAGGGATGATTGATCTCATTCAGAAAGGCTTCCTTCCGGCCGGGTCGAGGGTGCTGTACGCGCATCTCGGCGGCGGGCCCGCGATCAACGGTTATGGCTACACCTTCCGCAACGGCTGAGGCTCGACAATCTTAAGGGCGAAGTCTTTGTTTTTATTAGCATATCGCACTTGGAAGTTATTCCTTTCCAGCATGCTGATAATTAAGTGCCACCCGATATCAGGCCCGCCGCCTCCTGGCCATGGAGCCCAACGCCGTTCGGACGCCGGACCCCCTTGCTATCCTTTTGCGTGTTCTGTCGTCTCAGATGGTGAAGCTCACGTTGTAATCGGTCAGGAAATCCTGCAGGGTCAGGATTTGCTCTACCCCCCTGAGGTTGTCGGTCGCATCGAGCAACGCGCGGGACCTGTCGACGGACAACAGCGGTGCCACTGCCGCATTGCGGTCATTCAGCAGCGTGGTGAACTGCGTGCGCAGCATTCTATCATAGGTGGCATCCTGGATAGCCGGATACCCGCTCTTCACTCGCTGCACCACCGACTGCGGGAGCAGGTCCGCGCTGGCGGCCCGCAGCAGGCTCTTCTCGCGCCCATCGAAAGTCTTGTGGGCCCATGGGGTGCCGAACACGTACTCGACGAGGCGGTGGTCGCAGAAAGGGACCCGCACCTCGAGACCCAAAGCCATGCTCATCCGGTCCTTGCGGTCGAGCAGCGTCGGCAGGAAACGCGTGAGGACGAGGTAACAGATCTCGCGCATGCGACGCTCGCGCGGATCGGCCGCGGCCGGCCCGGTCAGGGCGGGTACTTCCGCAAAGTGCCCTGCGGTACTGCTCGTCGAGGTAGCCGGGGAGGTCGAGTTTCTCGACGAGCCCGGGATCTAGGGATTGCAGTGCGACACCGTCGTTAAGTTCCAACCAGGGAAACGTGTCCGCCTGAACGTGCGCGGGATCGTGGAAAAACGAGTAGCCGCCGAAAACCTCGTCGGCCGCCTCCCCAGACAGGGCCACCGTCGAGTGTTGCCCGATGGCCCGGAACAGCAGGTAGAGCGAGCTATCAAGGTTGCCCATAGTCAACGGCAGGTCGCGTGCGTGGAGGGTGGCGGCCCGCGCGTTCGGGTCCATGAGTTCGTCCGCAAACAACGTGATGTCCGTGTGGTCGGTACCCACGAATTTCGCGACCTCCTGCACGTACGGCCCGTCGGGTGTCGCGCGCTCCGGGCCGGGGGTAAAGTTATCGGTGTAGCCGACGAAGTCTAGGGCGAAGGACCGGGTCCGTCCGTCGCTCAAACGCGCGGCTAGCGCGGTCATGGCCGAGGAATCAAGCCCGCCCGACAAAAGCGTGCACAGCGGCACGTCGGCGATGAGCTGCCGCTGGATCGTGTCCTCGAGCAACTCGCGGACGCGCCGAACGGTGGTAGGCACGTCGTCGGTGTGCCCACTGTCGGTGAGCTGCCAGTAGCTCATCTGCTGGATGCCGTCGCGGGTCACGCGGACGATATGGCCGGCCGGTACCTCACGCATGCCGCGAAACACGGTGCTTGACGGGTCGGCGATGGGGCACAGCGTGCGACGTAGCCCATCGGCGTCTATGGCCCGTTCCGCGAGACTATTGGCGAGGATCGCCTTTGGCTCGGAGCCGAATAACACTCCGTGCTCGGTGGGGTAGTAGTAAAGCGGCTTGATGCCGAGCCGGTCGCGTATGAGAAGCAGTTCGCGCTTGGCGGTGTCCCAGAGTGCGTAGGCGAACATCCCGTTGAGTTCGCTCACGGCGCTGCGGGGGTCGCGGTGGCCCCACTCGCGGTGGGCGCGCAGCACCACCTCGGTGTCACTGCTCGTGTCGAACCGATGGCCTAGGGCGGCAAGCCGTTGACGCAGCTCGCGGTAGTTGTAAGTCTCGCCCGTGTAAACGAGCACCAACGTCGGTCGGCCGTCCTCCTGGTGCGTCATCGGCTGGCGACCGCCCTGGATATCGATGATCGCCAGGCGGCGGTGTCCCAGTGCCGCAGGCCCGTCGATCCAAGTCCCCTCGTCGTCCGGACCACGATAGGCAATGGCGGCCGTCATGTCGGGAAGCTCCCTTCGCGCGTCGGGACTTCCTAGGTCACGATCGAAATCAATCCATCCACAGATGCCGCACATATTTTGGCTCCTTGCCTTGGGTAACTGTCGCGCAACTTCGGGCATCCGGGACACCGCACCGCGCGAACACGCGATATCCTTTATGGCCGCCTCACTCGACAAGCGGCGCCATGATCTGGACGCGGGCGTTGCTGACCAGGATGTCGAGGCGCCCGAAGGTTTCGATCGCCTGCCCCATCCGCTTTCACCTGCTCGTCGTTGCTGACATCCATGCCAACCCCGAGTGCACGTTTGCCCATCGGATCGATCCCGGACGCCGTGTTGGGCAGCGCTGTGATCAAGATCCGCGGACCACTCTTGCTCCCTCGCGGGCGAAGCTGAGCGCAATCTCCTTGCCGATGCCGCTCGCGGCTCCGGTGATTACCGCCACTTTGTCCAAAAGCCGGCCACCGGCTCCGTCGGCGCGCTTGTTCGATAAGATCTCATTCTGCAAGTTCATGGATTCTTCCTTTCCGATAGCGAGGCTCGGCTTCCGCGAGGTAGTCGTGGACGACCTTCCCGAGCGCGAGCGTGAGATCGGTGACGATGTGAACCGCCGAAACGACTTCCAGCACCGGCAGCTCGGCGACTGGGGCCAGCGCGTGTGACCAGAGGTTCAGGGCTGCCGGGCCGGTCCAGGCGCCCTGCAGATTGATTTCCTCCAGGTGGTACTCCACGAGCTCGCAGATGCGCGGCGTGCCGTCGACGTGAGGGATGTTTTGAGGAGGAAGTTCGGTTCGGCGAGCGAGGCCTTCACGCTCGCGAGGTCGGCGGCTCTATGCTTGTAGCCCATTGTGCCGGTCGCAACGCGGACCGGGCCGTAGTCGAGCGTGCCCACCAGGGTGTCGGTCTCGGTGCGAAGAGTCGGACTCGCGAGCTTCTTGGGAAAGCCCCACAGCTCGCGTCCGCCGGCAATCGGCGGGTGGTCGTTGAGAAACATACAATGGGTGTAGCTGCCCTTGCGGCCGCGGAACGTAACAGGGATGACCTGCCCGCTTTCCGTATAGTCGCCGAAGCCGGTCGAGTCCGGCATGCGAATGAACTCGAATTTCACGAACGGCTCGCGCACCTGAAGCGGCTCCGGCACTACGTCGCGCAGTTTCTGCGGATCGGTGCGATATGTGATGATCAAATACTCCCGGTTTCGGAAGCGGTATGGGCCGGCCGGATAGGCCGGGTTGTTCAGGGGCATGGCGAAAGCCTCGCCCGGACGGTGTCTTGGTGCATGTCTGAAATTCGTTTGTGCTGGATCAAGCTGCGCTTAGATCAGCCTGTGAGATGGCGACGAGGCTCTCCTTGGTGCCTTCGTTCGGCCTCGAATAAGGATGCGTGCCGGAGATCGCGCGCAGCCATTTGCGCTGGGCGATTGCCTTGAGGTCGCGCTCATTGACAATGATGCCGGACAAAGGCGCTGTTCCCCCGTCTGCCCTTGTGGGAGAAGGTGGATCGGCGGACAGCGCCGAGCCAGATGAGCCGTCTGCAGGTTGGTCGAGCGTCATCTTTGGATGGCCGGGAAACCCGCGGCGGCGGTATTTTTCGGGAGGTGATCATGGGACGATTTCTCCTCAGTCCATGACGTTGTTTGCGGATGAGAACGCATGTACCATGCCAAATGAAAAACCGTTTCGAGGCAAAGTGATAGATCTGGCTCAGCTATCTCGCTCGTGCGGAAGAGGTTGCGCCTCGAAGGTCTCCGCCGCTCAGGCAAATGTCCGACCGGGGCGCTATGCTCCACCCGGTCACCATCGATCCGGGGCTGTACCAGCTCAATCAGCGGAGGAGCTCGGGCGAAATGCGCGCCGGCGTCAAGGGACAACGCTGTTAGGCGCTTGTCTGGCGAAAGAGCGAGTGTCCCACTATTTTCGGTCGAAGAGCTGAGAGGCACATCTCTCGGACCGGAGCGTTATAGCCGCATCGACATGATTGAAGCGCACGAGCCCAGACTTTTGGCGGAGAGGAGAACTGGCGCACCAGCGTCCGTGCTTCTTTTCCTCCGAATCCTCTTCCTCGTTGTGGTCTGCGGCCAGCAGTGGGCAGAAATGCCCGCCCAACACGCTGGATCGTTTTCAGCGCGCACACATGCTCAACTCGCCCCGTTCGGGCCATCCGCTCAGCCCGGTCTCGGCATTCGCGACGCCGCGCGCTCGATCGCGATCGAATGGTCCGCGCCTCAACGGAACGGCATGGACTAGCGTCGCCTGACGGTGGCGATCCGGTGGGATTGCCACTGACGAGATCCATCCGTGCTTGAGGTTGACGCCAAGGCGCTCGTTGAGGAGCGCTTGCAGAGGCAAGGTTTCAAGCCACCATGGACTTCTCGGGAAATGTCGAAACGGACGTGGTCATCATCTGTGTGCCGACGCCGCTCAGCAAGAATCGCGAACCCGATCTCCGCTTCGCGCAACGGCGACCCGCTACCCCACATCGTGACGCGATTCCTCCCGGCGTTCCGTGCGACAACGATCTTATGAATCGTCGCGGCCACCACATGGCTCACAAACGGGTCGAAATTGTCATTCGGCCCGTACAGGTTTGTCGGCATAGTCGAGATGAAGCTACGCCCGACCTGCTGACGGTAAGCGTCGCACAGCATCACTCCGGCGATCTTGGCGATCGCGTACCACTGATTCTTCGGCTCGAGCGGCGGTCATCAGCGAGCTTTCCTAGATCGGTTGTGCCGCAAATTTGGGGTAAATGCAGGACGAGCCGAGCAGCATAAACTTCTCGACGCCCGCCTCGAATGCGGCGGCCGCGATCGTAGAGAGCTCGATCGTGAGATTGTCCAGGAGGAAGCCGACTTGACGTTAGTTATTGGCCACGATTCCCTCGACCTTGAGGGCTGCCATGAAAACCAGGTCGGGACGTTGTGCGTGGACCAGGCAGTCGTCGCTGCGCAGTCGGTCAGGTCGAGATCACGACTGTCCGACGTGAGGACCTTTACCGCGGGCAAGTCTGACAGCCGGCGTACCAGTGCGGACCCAACCATGCCGCGATGGCCGGCGACCAGATGCGTTTGCCCTCCGGCGAAATCATTTGCTTTCACGTCAGTCGATGTGATTCCGCAGGCGCGGCAATCGGCATCGACCATTTCCGAGACGAGCTCATCGAAGGTGATCTTTTGGCTTCCAGCCGAGCTTGGTGGCCGCCTTAGAGGCGTCGCCAATCAGCAGGTCAATGTCGGACGGAAATAACGTTTGTCTATGCGGATCAGCGCCTGGTTACTCCTGCGTTCGCGGCCCACCTCGTCAACGCCTTTGCCCTCCCATACGATCTCCTTGCCGACTCGCCTGAAGGCAGCCTCGACAAGGCTGCGGACCGAATGCGTCTCGCCGGTCGCGAGCACGAAATCGTCAGGCTCGTGGTGCTGCAGGATCCGCCACATGCCCTCGACATAGTCGCGCGCCGAGCCCCAGTCGCGCTTTGCCTCCAGGTTTCCGAGATAGAGGCAGTCCTGCTTGCCGGCCACAATCGCAGCTACTGCACGGGTTACCTTGCGCGTGATGAAGGTTTCGCCGCGCGTCGGTCCTTCGTGATCGAACAGAATCCCGTTGCTGGCGTACAGTCCGTATGCCTCACGGTAGTTCACCGTGATCCAGTATGCGTAGAGCTTCGCCACCGCATACGGCGAGCGCGGATAAAACGGGGTAGTCTCCCCCTGTGGGACACCCTGGACCAAACCGAAGAGTTCGGATGTGGAGGCCTGGTAAAATCGGGTATTGTCCTCGACGCGAAGAATGCGGATCGCTTCCAACAGCCGCAGCGTGCCGAGCGCATCGGCATTGGCCGTATATTCGGGGGTTTCGAAAGAAACTTGCACGTGGCTTTGCGCAGCGAGATTGTAGATTTCGTCGGGCTGCGTTTCCTGCAGGAGACGGATCAGGTTTGTCGCATCCGTCATGTCCCCGTAATGCAGGACCATGTCGGGATGGTCCTCATGCGGGTCTTGATAGAGGTGGTCGATACGTTGGGTATTCCCGATCAGCGAGGCCCGTCGCTTCAGGCCGTGCACCATGTAGCCCTTCGAAAGCAGCAGTTCGGCAAGCAATGCGCCGTCCTGGCCGGTAATACCTGTAATAAATGCCGTACGCCGGGGTGAACTCATTCCTGATATTCCGTGATGGCGCGTTTGATTGGAATGGTCAACGGCGCGTGGGAATGACTAACTGCGCGCTACAATCGCGGTGCAATCAACACTGTATGACCGTCTTAGCTGGAGTCTGAGCCTCTGGTGATGTTAAGAAGGCATGCGGGTTTGCATCGAGTGCCGTGTGCCGTCGGCATCAGCTCTGGAAGGACTTCCATTCCATCTTCCGCATGACGGGAGTAACCTCTGTAGACGTTGCCTCCCGAGCGACGTCTTTTCATGTCCGTTACTTCTTCGTAAAATCGATTGTTTCGATGAAACGCATCTCCAGGATGGATGGATCCTGATCGCCAGATGGAGATTTCAGGGCCTTCGAATGCAGACTCCAAATAGCTCAGCGCGATCCGCACAGCTCCGAGATGAGACGAACAGTTTTCTTTCTTCCAGCCCGGCAATTATTGCATTGGCGGAACGTCACAATTCGCTGGCCGTCTGCAACTCGCCACTGGTGGCTGGATTCGTGTGCGACGATCGTGCGGGCGAGAAGTTCCGCCTCCACCACAGTCATGCAGCATCGCTCAGGGTGAAGCGTTCAAAGATGCGCGGAAATCGCCAATCTGTTGAACCAACCTCTGCCGACATCCCAGTTCGACCGCACCGCGGGCGTGGCGGCTATGGCCCTGTTCACTATTGAATTCTAGAGAATAGTTCGAGCCGTGCAACAGGGTGCAAGTCCACCAATTGCCGGTATTACCCGTAATCGACAATAGTGGGCCAAAATTATGTTGGCTGGCGAGGCGGTTCGTTTGCCGCGATCTCCGGTTGCGCTTGCGCGCAACTGATGATGCTACGGGAGACTTTCGAGGCGAACGCGGCCACCACGGGATGCTCACCCTTATCCTGACCGGCATCCTTATTGCTCAGTTCGTTCTATCCTATGTCTGAGTGCCAGTAACGCTGACCCGCTGTCGCGACTGGAGCCTATCCTGCATTTGTGCGTCGCTTATCTCCCGCTGGGGATGATCGTTGAGAGCCTTGCAATCATCGTGACCACGCTGCCGGCTATCATTCCGCGCGTGGTCTTGTCCTACTTCCCGATTTGGCATTCGCAGCGAAGATCAGGTCAACGTCCATCGAGAGAAGAACCGCGCCTTGCTGCTGCGCGGCAGTTTTGTATCAGCGTCGATCGGGGAAGCCTCGACGCGCAGTCTGTTGCCTGGGCAACTCACGCCAGCAGTGGACAGGTGATCGTTCAGGTCCGCACGGCTGTGACGAACGCTGATCTCCGCCCGCGCTCCGCAGTATTCCCGGAACCTGCATCGATCACGACGTCGTCATCGATGCGGAACAGCAGCAGAACTGTCGGTGTATTAGACCTGGTCTATTCCGGAGAGCGGGTGGGGTGCGTCTGACGCCCGAGCCGGAGCTCTTCACTGTGCGCCAGGTCATCACCCTGCGTGCTGCCGAAGAATTGGTCGATGGCGCCGTTCCTGAATTCGGCTGCCGGATCGCGTCGCCCATGTCGTCGTCACGCGCCGTCACAGCGGTGGGAAACCTAATCCGTGATCGGCTCTCCCGCCAGCATCATCTGGCATATAGCGAAGCAATGGCGCCGGCTAACCAACGCAATCAGGAGAACGCACCTAATATGCTACACGAAGACCGACTGCCAAAACGCCTTATATCCAAGATTTTTTCAATCTATCCACTTTCACAAAGCTTCCAAAAACTAAACTTAACATAAAATAACTTTATCGCGCGCGAGGATGGAATAGTGGTTTGGCGGTGCCCGTCTGCCGAAGACGGCGCCGTAAACCCGGCAGCTTTGTGCACCAGTGAACACACCAGGCGCAAGTGGCTGCAGAGCAGAGACTATGGAAAGCCCGCGAATGACTGCAGTCTCCAGGCTGGCAATCGGAGTTTCCAACCAGTTTTCTTTGGTCCCCTCGACGGACTTGCGAACGGCCGTCAAGGAGGCATTTGCGGTCGAGTTCGGCCGATTTCTAGACCAGGCTGACGGTGTTGCTCAACCCGAGAAGTTGTTCGACCTAGTATGTGCTTTTGCCCTGAATTTTGATTGCCCATGGATCGCATATGGCTCTCCTACTCCCGACCATAAATTATTGAAAACGCCTCGGCGCGATCGTCGGGTCATGCTGAATTATCCTGACGAGTGGCAGCAGCGCTATTTCGAGATGGGCTACGACAAAATAGACCCTATCATTAAGACGAGTCGAAAGCGGACAGGAGCCTTTCGCTGGAGCGAGGTGTACAATGACGCAAGCACGACTGAAGACGAACGGCGCGTTTTCGAGGAGGCCGCGACGTTCGGCTTAAGGTCAGGCGTTAGCATTCCATTGCACTGCCCCGATGGCAGCTTTGCAGTTGTTAGCTTTGCTCGGGTCATGGACCGCGAATTCGAAAATATAACTATAACATACTTGGAGCTTGCCGCCATACACTTCCTTTCGAGGGTCGCCGAGTTCGCGAATTCGAGTGGCGCCGAAGAGCCTACCAGTCTCTCTCAAAGAGAAAAGGAGTGTATTTCGTGGGTAGCGCGAGGAAAATCGTCGTGGGAGACAGGAAAAATTCTAGAGATTTCCGATAATACTGTCAATTTCCACATAAAGAATGTGATGAGAAAATTGGATGTCTCTAGCAGAACGCTCGCAGCTATAAAGGCGATTAGCGCCGGAATCATAGAATTGTGATGGTATAGGTTCGAATAGTTTAAGCAAAATAGACAATATTGGCTGCGACGGCGTGAAAGAAATGTGTATTACTACGATGAGATTTTTTATATCGCGGCGCTAGAGGACTTTTGAGTCGCATCCCTAGCGGGCTGTTGAAAAAGGCGCTCACCATCGGTTTGCAACGATGATTCATTGTCACCGAAGGGATTGTGATCTCGATCGAGCCGTCGTCGAGCAATTCGGCATGGCCATCGCCTGTGACTTCGGGTGAAGAAGCTCCTTTCCACGGATCACTTCTCGGTCGACGGAACGCTGATCGAGGCCTGGGCGTCGATGAAGAGCCTCAAGCCGAAGGACGGTTCGGGCGAAGATGGCTCAGGCGAGCCGCCGGCTCAGGACGGCGGGCGTAACGCGGAAGCGGTCTTCCATGGCCAGCAACGGTCGAACGAGACCCATGCTTCGACCACCGACCCCGATGCCAGGCTCTACCGCAAGGGGCGTGGCAAGGAGGCCAAGCTCTGCTTCATGGGGCACGGGCTGATGGAGAACCGCCATGGTCTGCTGGTCGATGCCTGCCTGACGCTGGCCGATGGGCATGCCGAGCGAGTGGCCGCACTGCATATGATCGAACCCTGCGCCGACCGGCCGCAGGCGATCACGCTGGGCGCCGACAAGGCCTATGACGCGGAGGACTTCATCAACGAGTTGCGCTCAATGAAGGTGACGCGCCGCACGTGGCGCTGAACACGAACGGCCGCCGTTCCGCGATCGATCGCCGCACCACGCGCCACGGTGGCTATGCCGTCAGCCAGCGCATCAGAAAGTGCATCGAAGAGGCGTTCGGCTGGATCAAAACCGTCGCCGGGCAGAAGTTGCGTCGCCGCGACCGCGTCGGATGGGCCTTCATCTTCGCGGCTGCCGCCTACAATCTGGTGCGATTGCCGAAGCGGCTGGCGGGGCCGACATGACCGCGCCCGCGGGCTGCCAACTGATCGGCCGCTGGCGGATCATTGAAGCCGATCTGTGGGATCGCGGCTATCTGAACCTCGGTGGACCCGCCGACTGCTTTAAGAGAGATGGCTTCGAGCTTATTGATTTTCTCTCCGACGCGGGCGTCCTTGCCGTTGACCTGTCACTGAACTTTCATCCAGCGGCGATTAGAGCCTCGACCGCTACGCAGGCGATTGGGTTGGCCGCGTAGAAGCTCTGTGATAGAAGGTTCGGCTGAGATATCGTGAACATAATGCGCCTCGAATATGACGTGGCGGCAAATGAGACCGCACCGCCCGTCAACCCATTTGACCTGCATATGATGCCCGGCGAGACGCCGGCCTGCTCGCAGGTAAACAACGTTCCCGTCCGGCCCCAGTCCCGGTCACCATCTCGTCAGAGGCTTCGCGATCCGTTTCAGTCGGGTGAGGAGACTGGGCGGATACGTTGATACATTCGCATGCCGTCCGCGCCGAGGACAAGCGGCTCGACTATAAAGGGTGGCTCCCGTGCGCTCGCGAGCGAAGGCGTCAAGCGTTTCCTGTTCCTTGCATCGCCCCTATCAAGGCCGCTGCCACCCGGTCCATAGGCACCCGTTGGTATGTGCCTCGTCGATCAAAAAGCGTCCCGAGTCGGCAATTGCTCCCAGAGCGGCCTGGCGGGGCGGGTCGCCTGCATGGAATAGAGGCTCTCCGCCGCAATCAGCCACAGCTGGTGCCGCCGGACTGTCAGGTCGATATGGCGTCCAATGTCGTCGTTGTCGTTGTGCGGCGTTCGATCATTTGAGCCGAGCCGACACGCGCCCTTACCCGCTCGCGCCGCATACGGTCTCGAGGGAGCCGTCGATGAAACTGCCAACGTAGTGTTAGTGATGAGGTTGTGAAAAATACTCTTCCCGGGTAATTTCGTAGTATCGGTAAAGCTTTCCGTAATACAAGCGGTCATCGATATAGCGCAGCCCAAGTTTCTTGGCTGCCCGATCTGCCCGTGCATTGCCGTGCGCAATAAAGCCGACAACCTTTTCCTTGGTCGAGTTTCGCAAGGCATGTGTGATGGTGAAGCGTGCGGCCTCCGGACCCAGCCCTCGTCCGGCCGCATGTTCGAAAAATGCATAAGCAAATTCGGGATTGGTAGTGTCCTCGTAGTCTTGCAGACCGCAGCGACCGATGAACATCGGTCCAGCATTGCACTTTTCGTAGACCAGCCAGACGCCAAAGCTGTTCTTCCGCCACTGGGCCGAGTATCGATCGAGCCATTCGTGCACGTCCTCAGTGGTCTGCGGCACATCCTTGAAGATCGCTTTCTGCACAAGCGGATCGTTGTGCAGCTTGAACAACTCTGCCTCGTGTCCGCGCTGTATTGGGGTGAGGATTAAACGTTCGGTCTGACGCGTGATCACCGGTATTCTCCCAATCGGAACGTTTCGTGGAGCCACAGGGGCACCTGGTGCCTCATATCATCACTGGCACGCGCACGAATTCTCTCGAAGCAGAGACCGGAGATATCGGCCTCTGAAAGGGAGAAGAATCCCGCTCGCACATCATAGCCGCCCGTACCCAACGCTTCTCGCATATGCCTTTGTGATTGAATCCTGCGAGCGGCAGATTAGCAGGCGCAAAGATGCACGCTCCTACCAAGGTTGGGAGGGCGCTCAACCAGAGTGTAAATTCGGAGGTAATCCGCCCCCTGATTCCAAAATCATTCCGCCCCCAGTTCCGAAGAAATAGTCGCGCGCGATTTCGAGATGTGATTAGGCATGGACCCCGCATTTGGACTGATCGGCATCCAAACAAACGGGACCCCCGTCTGGAACTTACAACAGCCTCCCGTTTCAGCATTACTTTGGCAGGTCAACGGGTGGCGCCGCTATATGTTTCAGCGCTTGGCAAGAACGCCAACTGCCAGACACTCGTGTCGCTGACGCATGCCCGCGACGAGATCCCCGTAGCGGTGGGCCTGCGGCTGTTCCGTCGGAAAGCTGGTCGACCAATCCCGCGCGTATGGAGCATGCCGGCGTGCTGGAGATCTGGCGCAACGCACGGACGAAGCCTGAGATGGCGCTCGAAGAGATCGATCGGCTGACGGCAGTCGGCGTGCGGTTTGGAACCGTGCTTGCCGATGCCGGCTAAGGCCTCTCTTCCACCTTCCGCTATGGACTCAGTGCACGCAAAGTTTCGCTGGGCCGTCGGCATCCCCAGGCACCAGAAGGTTTACCCGGTCGATGTGTCTCTGATCTTTCCGGTCGCCTGCCACGGTCGCCCGCGCAAAAACCGATTCCTGACACGCTGTCGATCGCAGCCGAGACAATGCTGGCCGATGCGTCCTGGACGAGCTTGAGTCGGCGCATCGGGACGAAGGGGCCTAACAACCCGTATTCGACCCAGAAAAATTACCGGTCTCTTGGCAGAAGGACGTACGAGGCCCTTAAGGATATCCTCGTCATTCTACACTTACCAACTCGTGTACCCTCCATCCACGTTAAGAACTGCGCCGGTCATGTAGCTGGAGGCGTCGCTAGCGAGAAACTGAACGACATTTGCGATCTCCTCCGTGCGGCCCAAGCGGCCCATCGGCGTGAGTTCGACCCAGGTCGAAATGTCGTCGCCGGGGCTACTGGTCATCTTCGTGGGGATGTATCCTGGAGCGACCGCGTTGACGCGAACGCCCGATAGTGCCCATTTGCAGGCGAAGGTCTTTGTGAGCATGTGCACGCCGGCCTTGCTAGCGTGGTACGCTGGACCGTTCTGCGGCTTCGTAACGATGAAGCCGCACATCGAGCCAATATTGACGATGTTGCCCGAACCGCGCTCAGCCATCGCCGCGCCGAAGGTCCTGCAGCAATAGAACACGCCGTCGAGGTTAACGGAGATCACGAACCGCCAGTCCTCGTCACTTGTTTCTCGCGTCAGCCCCTCGCGTCCGACGCCGGCATTGTTAACGAGAATATCCAGGCAAGGGCCGATCGCTGCGGCTAGGTCGCGCACTGACTGCGGATCGGTGACGTCGCAGCGGAAGGCACCGACGTCGGGACCTACATTGGCTGCGGCCTTCCTGGTAGCGTCGAGGTCGAGATCGGCTAGCGTGAGCGAGGCGCCGGCCATCCTTAGCGTGCGCGCAATTTCCAGACCGATGCCTCGCGCGCCGCCGGTGACCAGCGCCGAACGGCCGGTAAGGTCAAAACGCTTCATGAGATCGGGATGCATCATTGGCTTTGCTCCTCTGGGTTGCCATCTTGAATTCGCTGGTGGATGCTTGGCTAGCGCTGCCTCGATTGGCTCGGTGCCCCAACTGGGGACGATCGGGTACAACTAGATGCCCTTCGCGCATTTCCGATACCTGCGGCGGGATTCGTTGCCCTTCGCGGTCCACATTGCAAGATTCTGTCTGCTTCTCTTACACGAACATTCATCGCAGTCCCGGCCCGACCCACGCTTGGTGGCCCCGAGGGACAATCGGTTGAATATCGTCATTGCTTTTCAATCTCATGCGCTTTCTCGCGGCAGCAGATATCCCGCCACCGATCGGTCCGGATCAAGATACTTCCTGGCATCCGACTGCACCTCCGTCGCCGTTACCCCGCGAATCCTCTCTGGCCATTCCTGCACGTCCTCCACAGTACTGCCGATGGCAAGTGCCGCCCCGTAGATGTTGGCCATTCCCCCGCCTGGCTGTCGCGTGCGAAGATCATCGAGCGCACGAGTCGGTTCTTGGCCGCTCGAGCTCGCCATCCGTAACGCCGGCCTCGATGATTTCCGAACTTCAGCGTTGATCGCGTCTTCCACCGCCTCGATCTTCGCCTCGCCCCGCGGCGAGCCATAAATCGTGAAGCTCGACGGATCGAGCGACGTTCCCTGGAAATAGGCGCTGACCGGAAGGCTTGTTTCACCACCAATTCCTGATAGATTCGGCTGCGCGGTCCTCCGCCGAGAATTTCCGACAGAAGATCGAGGGCTTCCGCTTCGCCCGGCTCGGTCGTTCTGAAGGCGCCACCCAGGACTTCTGGAAGCTCGGCACGGCTCGCGCGGGGCGGTTGAGCACGACGTCCGCCTCGCGGTCTGCTCCGGCTCCTGCGGCCCCACCCGCGGCGGCAGGTCTCGGCCGCGCGGTATGGTCCCGTAGGTCTTCTTCGCCAGCTTGTGCACCGTCGCGGAGTCCACGTCGCCTGCCACGACCAGTATGGCGTTGTTGAGGGCATGGTGCGATCATAGAAGGCTATGGCGCCCCCGCAATTGAGCTGTTCCATGTCGTGCATCCGGCCGAGTACCGGTAAGGATGGTTGATGAGGTCGCCTGCATCTCCTCATCGAGAAGCTGGTTGAGATCGTCCTCGACGGGCGAGCGCCGCTCCTCGAGAACGACATTGCGCTCCGGAACGATCACCGCGTCGGTGAGTGCGAGGTGGCGCATCCGGTCAGCTTCGAATTCCATCATGGTCCCGGACGCCTCCGGCGTGACCGTCTGAAAGTAAGCGGTGTAGTCGGACCCAAGTGAAGGCGTACTGCTCGCCGCCGATCTCCGCGACCTTTGCGCCAAACTCGCCGGCCGGGTGCTTCTCCGTGCCCTTGAACATCAGATGTTCCAAGAAATGAGCCATGCACGGATTTGGCGGGTGGCTCATCGGCGTTGCCGACCTTGTACCGGACCATGTGCGTGACGATCGGCGCCCGGTGATCGGGTATGACGACCACCTCGATGCCATTGCTCAGCAGGAAATTTCCAATCTCGGATTCGGCTCGAGGGACCTCGACGGCCGCCGCTTCCCAGGTCATCAGAGTTTGCAGCGCGGCCATGCTCAGGGCAAATGCACGGATACGCGAAATCATTCCAGCATAGATCATTGGTCGCCCTCCCCAGTTGCCGTGACAATGCGCCCTTTGTGGAGATGCAAGAACCGGCCGATTCGGACCGGTTGCAGAGTAGGCGTCCGCGCCGAGAACAACCCCGGCAAAAGCGCCTGTGCAGCCTTGGCTCAACTATTCTTTGGCGAGTACCGCTTCTTTCTTGATCAGCATCTGGAACGTCCTGCTGCAGGATGGCCTGACGTAGGCCGTGGCAGAAAGTATTGTGCTAACATCTCGACATTCTCCGCACGATTATCGTCGATCCGTGACGCGTTTGCGGATGACACGATGCAAAATGCGCGCCAAAGAAAAAATCGTTTAGATACAAGGCAATAGATTAAACCGACTATGTCGCATGTCCAACATCGTCGTACATTGGACGATTCCGGTAATTTTTCTGGGGTCGAATACGGGTTGTTAGGTCCGAGCAGTCCATCCGCATTGTTTTGTCGGAGACAAAGCGATGGTGGTGGAATGGACGATCACGATCGAGGGAAAGAACGAGTTCGGCGACGTTTGTCGTTGAGAGAAGTCCGGATTGACAAGAGCCACGAGGCGGAGACATATTCCCTCGTTCGCCGGATCTGCCCGGATTGCCATATGTTCCGGCCAGTCAAGGACTACACGACTCGCCGGATCCGAACCGTCTTCGGCACCGTTGAGGTTCGCAATCCGCGCTGGATGCTGTGCCGGGAGTGTTACCCGGGCATGGTCGGCGCCTTCGCGCCGCTGAAGGAAGTCTGTCCCGATCTCAGCGACGCCAGAGCTGACGCAATTGACGGCTCGGCTGGGGAGCATTATGCCCTACCGGCAGGCGGCGAGCGTGCTCGCCGATTTCCTGCTCATTGAGGCCACCGAGACGCACGCGACTGTGCGCAAGCGCACCATCAGGATCGGCGAGCGGCTCGACGGCCAGATCGCGCAGGAAACATGGCGCGCGAGGTTTCAAACGGATGAACGACGTCAGCTCGAAATGCAGCTTTCCGGTGATCGTCGCAAAGAGTTCGTCATCAGCATCGATACAGCCCATGTTCGCAGCGCCGATCCCAATTCAGCGAGAAACTTCGAGTTCGTTGTAGCCAAATGCGATCGCGGCGGCCGCTATTTCGTCACCGGCAGCACCGACCAACAACCAATCCGAGACCGAACTCTGCATGCACTTCGGCGCGAAGGGTATTGCGGCTTCGGCGACGCACCGTGATTTCAGATGGCGCAGAAATTCCTAAGCGCCTGCCCCGCGCTATGCCGAAACCGATGACCACATCATCGACTGGTTCCACATCGCTATGAAGATCCAGCCCATGCAGCAGATCTCCGATCACATGGCCCGATCCCGATCCGATCTCCCCGAAATCCTTACCTCCATCGACAGAGGCATCAGAGCCACGAAATCGCGTCTCTGGCATGGGCAGGTCGATCGCGCGGTCCGCGACTTGGAGCGTCTCCTGGCGAGACTGAAGGATTCGCAGGAAGAAGACAGGTTCTGGAGCGCACGGCTTCACAGCTTCGGCGCGCAGCTCCTGACCTGTCCGTTCGAACCGCAGTGCGATCGTCAACTACGGAAAGCGCTACCGGGCTGGGCTTCGCGTCGCCAACACTCTCGCCCGGTCGGCAGTGACTTCACTCGTCGGAAAGCGGATGGTCAAGAAGCAGCAGATGCGCTGGTCGCTCCAGGGTGCGCATATGCTCATGCAGGTCCGGGCGGCGGAGATCAATGGCGAACTTCGCAACCGGCTGCGGGCACCGTTTCGACAGCCTGAACCGAACGTGCCTGCAATAATCAAGCTTAAACCGCCTCTTCTGCATGCCGCCTGACCCCAGAGAAATTACCGGTCTCGCAGACCGACCTCAAAGCGAGGACATTTCAGGGGCAGGCCACGCCGCTTGTCCGTAGCGCCGGCCCGGGCTCCATCCTTTTGTTCGGGCTTCCGACATTCTTGTCCAGCTTCGGACAAAAGAAGGTTTGCGAATTTCTTCGGGCGATGCCCCGTCGCTGCAAAAGTAGTGTGATTGCCTAGCCTTAAGTCATATGGCACGGCGCTTGCGTCAGACGCTCTGGAACCCGCCAAAAGCGCGTAGAAGGCTAGGAACAAGGCACATTGCTGACACCGCGAAGCTCCATAGAGGCGCCAGCTGAACATCGGGACATGGTCCACTCCAGAGATCCGTGCTCGGCAGCTATATTGTGTACGACTGTTCTGAGGCCGACGCGCCAACGCGTGGCGCTCGCCGATTTGACCGATCCGCGTGTCGAAGAAGTCCATCAAAGGGCCGCCCAAGCCGGCATCTCACTCGCAATCCTCTACAACGCGCTGAACCAATTCGGCGAACCGGGGCTTTTGCGCGTTCTCACAGTTGACGTATCACACGCCTATTTCGACACGGACACATCCGATCACTACCAATTTTTCCTCATTCCTGTCCGTTCCAGCGCCCTGCCCGAGCCGCCCCAAAGGCACTCAGATCACCCATACCGACGTGGTCGTTCGGGTGACGAAGACGAGGAACCAAAACGTCCCTGCGAGTTCACGCGCAAGATGGGCATGCTGGTCGCCAAGGACAATCTCGGCTTCGGTATGCGCTCCTGGCGCTACGCCGCCCTGCTCAACAATGGTGGGGTGGAGAAGTGGTTCGAGTTGGAAGGTTTCTCCGACAACTGCGAGACCGACCTCTATGGCGTCTCGTCCCCGCAGAACGTCCTTGAAACGCTGAAGGCCGCTAAAGCTGAGGCCGCAAAGCAGCCAATTCTTGTCAATTCCATTACCACTGGCAGCTGCGGGCCCGATAGTTTGTCGGCAAGCCCTTTGTTCCGGATTTTGAGAGAACCAGGAAAGTGGATGAATTATACTCGATGCATTTACAGGCCTGCGCTCTGCCCCCCAGGCGGCATCTTTTACTTGGATATTGGAGCAACGTTTGGATCATGCAGTTGAACGGTGATCAGAGATTAGAGGCTTATCGGCGGATGCTTCGCATCCGTCGATTCGAAGAAGAGGGTATGCGCCAGTTCAAAGGTGACAAGATCCCTGGTTTCTTCCACTCGAGCGTGGGTCAGGAAGCCGCTATCGTAGGGGCATGTCTCGCCCTTCGGGACGATGACGCCATGACCGGAACGCATCGTTCGCACGGCCATCCGATTGGGAAGGGCGCCCATCTGGACGCGCTCATGGCCGAGGTGATGGGAAAGGAAGGCGGCATTTGCAAGGGGCGCGGCGGTTCGATGCACTTTGCAGACAATTCGGTCGGGATCATCAGCGAATCGGCCATCGTCGGAGGTGGCATTCCTCTTGCCACAGGATGCGCGTTCAGCGCCAGGGTGCGGGGCGTCGATCAGGTTACGCTTTGCTTCTTTGGTGATGGCGCGGTGAACCAGGGCACTTTCCATGAGAGTCTCAACATGGCATCGCTGTGGAAGCTTCCGGTCATCTACCTTTGCGAGAACAACGGCTATGCAATCACCACCTCGTTGGCGCAAAGCCACGGGCAGCCGGACATTGCTCTGCGGGCGGCGGGCTACGGCATGCCAGGGGTAACAGTTGACGGGCAGGACGTGTGCGCCGTGTATGAGGCTGCGGCACAGGCTGTCAGGCGAGCACGGGCGGGCGAGGGACCTACCCTCATAGTGGCCAATACTTATAGGTTCGATGAGCACAGTTTCGGATTGGTGATTTCGGGGGAGCCTTATCGATCAGTTGAAGAAGTCGAAGCTCACAAACGCGACCGCGATCCCATTTTGCTATATCGCACTGTACTCCTCGAAGAAGGCATAAATGAAGAGAGTCTGGGAGCAGTCGAGGATGAGGTCGCCGAAGCCGTCAAGCAGGCAGTAAAGTTTGCTTTGGCCAGCCCCATGCCTCGGCCGGAGACATTGCCTGACTACATGTTCAACTCGCCGCTTGCAGGCCAGTATAGCTCCGCGGCTGGGCTGGAGAGGAATTGATCGACATGCTAACTGATGCGCAGAAACTTGCCCCGACGCCCGGCACCCATATTCAGATGACCTATCTCGAAGCGCTCATGCAGGCGCAGATGGAGGAAATGGATCGTGATGAGCGCGTCGTCCTGATGGGAGAGGATATCTCGGTCTATGGCGGCGACAAACTTATTGAGCGATTCGGCAGGAACAGGATCTGGGACACGCCGATTTCAGAAGGCAGTTTTACTGGAATGGGAATCGGGGCTGCCATCAACGGATTGCGACCGATAGTAGACCTCGAATTTGCCAGCTTCGCCTATCTCGCCTCGGATCAGATCATTAATCAGGCCTCGAAATTGCGGTATATGACTGGAGGCCAGATCGACATTCCGATTGTGTTTCGGTGCTGTATGTTCTCGACAGGGTCCATGGCGGCGCAGCATGCCGACCGGCCCTATCCGCTTTTCATGAATGTGCCGGGCCTCAAGATCATCAGTCCAACCAGCGCAGCCGATATCAAGGGGCTTATGAAATCGGCCATTCGCGACGGCGATCCTGTGCTCGTCTTCGAAGAGAAACGCCTGTGGCCGCTCAAGGGCGATGTACCCACAGATCCGGACCATGTAATCCCGATTGGCAAAGCGGATGTGAAGCGAGAGGGAAAAGACGTAACCCTTATCGCTATCGCAGGCGCCATTCGGCCGACGATGGAAGCTGTCGACGCGCTCGCCAAGGAAGGCATTTCGGTTGAAGTAATTGACCCGCGTACGTTGAAGCCGCTCGACCATGAGGCCTTCAAAACCTCGGTCGCGAAGACCGGAAGGCTTGTAATCGTTGAGAATGGGCACCGCGTCTGTAACGTCGGAAGTGAAATCGTCGCGGTGATGGCGGAAGAAGCTTTCGATCTGCTTAAGCGACCGATCCTGCGCCTGAGCGCTCCGGACATTCACGTTCCATTCAGTCCGTCTCTCGAGAAGGATTTCTACCCGACGAAGGATCACATCGTCGCCGCCGTTCGGCGGCTACTCTGAGAGTCCTCTCTGATTGGGGTCGTTAAGGTCAAGATGCTCCTGCACTTTTTTCTGGACCGTTCCGTGGGTCACTCGCTTCTCGTCGCGGTCAGCGCGTGGGCCGCCGCATGATTTGAGGTGGACGGCGCCCGCACGGCATCGATGTGCCAGAATGAGGTCGTTGCAGATCTCAAGCAAAGGAGACCGTCCGTGGAACAAATTATTCGTATTTGCATCGACACGTCAAAGCACGTCTTCCAGCTCCATGGCGTGAACGCGGCTGAGGAGCCGGTGCTGCGCAAAAAACTGCGGCGCAAGGAGATGGTGGCGTCCTTTGAGAAGCTGCCGCCGACGGTGGTTGCGATTGAAGCGTGCGGGGGCTCGCACCACTGGGCACGCCTGCTGCAGTCGTTTGGGCATGAGGTGAAGCTGATCCTTCCGCAATATGTCAAGATTCCATGAGGAGGAGACGCGCGCGCCTAGCTCTGGAAGAGTTGGATCGCTCACTTTCTCGATGGAGACCTTTGCCATGGACTGCCAGAATGACCACCGATTGCGACCGTTGAGTGCGGCGCGATTTTCGTTTCTCTGGAGCTCAGCCGCTCGACGTGGCTGGTGACCACACTTGCGGCCCCCCTGGGATCCAAGCTGTCGAGGCATCAGGTGCGGGGTAGGGATATGCCGGGGCTGCTGGAGCGGTTTTCGGATCTGCAACGCCATGTCCACCGCCGGACCGGCCGGATTGTCCCAGTGATCGTGATCCAGGAAGCCGGACTGGACGGTTACTGGATTCACCGCGCCCTGGTCGCGGAAGGGATCGAGAGCCACGTCGTTGACCCAGCTTCGATCGCGGTTTCGCGCCGGCATCGCCGCGCCAAGACAGATCGGATCGACGGGGAGGCGCTTGTTCGCACACTCATGGCGTGGAAAAGGGGCGAAGCGCGGGTTTGTTCGATGGTTTGCGTACCGACACCGGAAGAAGAGGATCGTCGGCGCCTTTGCCGGGAACTGAAGACTCTGATCGGAGAGCGTATCCGTCATGTAAACCGGTTGAAGGGTCTGTTCTTCGCGCAAGGGTCGGCGGGTACGAGCCTCGGAACAAGGACCGCCGGGAACGCCTGGAGGCTCTGCGCACCGGAGACGGGCGGCCGCTTCCGAAACATCTCAAGACGCTGGCCCAGCGCGAGCTGGAAGTCATCGAGCTGCTGAACCGGCAGATCGAGGCCGTGAAGGCGGAGCGTGATGCGCTCTTGGAGGAGGCTCCGGCCGCGGGTTCCGCACTGGAGCCGGTTCGGATGTTGCTCGAGCTCAAGGGCATTGGCCCCGGTATTGCCGGCGCCTTGTGATCCGAAGGCCTGTTCCGGAAATTCGCGAACAGGCGCCAGGTCGCGGCCTATGCCGGTCTTGCGCCCACGCCCTGGAAGAGTGGCACGATCAACCACGAACAAGGTGTCTCGAAGGCGGGCAATCCCCGTTTGCGCGCTATTGCCGTGGAAATGGCCTGGCTCTGTTCGTTGTTGAAAAGTATCGGAGACAAGGTCAGGCTGTAGTCTCCGAATTCAAAACCTGGGGACGGCAATCTTCTCCATGGAGCGGTCCTTCTTCTTTGTGGCGTTTCGCACGACCACGTTGTGCACTTTTGATGCCGTTTGACCTGCCACGGGTAATCTCCTCCATCGGAGTTTAGAGTCCGGCCTCGATTTTGCTCCGATACCATTCTTTGGACCGCCGGAAGGTAGAGTTTCCCGGCTTTCTCATAATGGCGGGCTGGCGGCGCCATCGGGATTGAGCAACGAGATCGGGACCTTGTGCCCGATCGCACCATGCGGGCGCATCTCGTTGTACAACACGACGAGAGAACGCCCACGGGACCGAGGAACGCGAGCTTCTTTATCCATGGCATCCCTGGGCGGGGCGCTGTGTTCACGTTCATGAGGTGATCGAGAAGGCTGACCGGAGGTTTTCCGCTGCAGTCTCTCTGGCCACGCCTCCGATCGGTGGCTGGAGGTTCCGGCTTGGATGTTTGATCGCGCGGTCTGCGCCGCGTGGCGCATTGCCGCTGCCCCCCATGTTGATCTCAGAACGCTTGGCGCCTTGGTGACACTGCTGCAGGACGCGACGGCCAATTCACACACCCCATGGCAATTGGAGGATTCGGGCGCAGCATCGGGTTCTCACGACGCGAATCGGGGAGAGGTCCATGCCGCGCCAGCCCACGACATACCAGTTCGATCTGTTCTCCAACCCGCACGATGCGGAGACCGCGCAGATGCCACCATGGCAGGCGCTGCCGGAAGAGACGCGCCTGACGCTGACAAAGCTGATGGTGCGCCTGATCCTCGACCACGTCGACGGCGAGCGCGCCGTTCGACGGGAGGAGGCACGCCATGATGCATGAGAAGATCCGGCCCCACCATCTGGAGCGCAAGGCGATCCTGTATGTGCGTCAGTCCTCGCCCCATCAGGTTCTGCACAATCGTGAGAGCCGCGCCCTGCAGTATGCGATGCGCGATCGCCTGGTGGCACTCGGCTGGTCTTGCATCGAGACGGTCGATGACGATCTCGGCCGCTCTGCTGCTGGCGGTGTCGCGCGAGCCGGCTTCGATCGGATGGTCGCCGCAGTCTGTCTCGGCAAGGTTGGGGCGGTTGCGGCGCGGGAGGTATCGCGCTTCGCCCGCAACAGCCGCGACTGGCAGCAGCTCATCGAGATGTGCCGCGTCGTCGATACCGTGCTGATCGACCAGGAGACGGTCTACGCACCGCGCCAGGGCAATGACCGGCTGCTGCTGGGATTGAAGGGCAGTCTCAACGAGTACGAGCTCGATCTTCTGCGTCAGCGCTCCCTGTCGGCCCGCTATGAGAAGGCCCGGCGCGGTGAACTCGTCGTCGCTGCCCCGGTCGGCTTTGTGAAGGTCGGCGACCGGTTGGAGAAGAATCCCGATCGTCGCATGCAGGAGGCCATCACCCTTGTGTTTGATAAGGTGGCGGAACTCGGCAGTGCCCGCCAGGCCCTGCTCTGGTTCCTTGAACATGGGCTGGATTTGCCTGCCAAGCGCAACAACGGCGATGTGGTCTGGCGCAGGCCAAGCTATGCGACCATCCACCGAATGATCGAGAACCGATCTACGGCGGCGCCTATGCCTATGGTAAGACTCGTGCTGCGTCGGGATATGATGCAACAGCCATTCGCTCGCGCAGCCGCCGTAAGGCGCGTGATGAATGGCTGGCGCTGATCCCGGGTGCACACGAAGGCTACGTCGGCTGGGAAAGGGCGGAAGCGATCCGTAAGATGGTGAGCGACAACGTGCCCACGAGCCGGCATCACGGGGCGCCCAAGCATGGCGACGCTCTGCTCGCCGGTCTTGTCCGCTGCCGGCGCTGCGGCCGCAAGCTGACGGTCCGCTACACGGGAACCAAGCACAACATTCCGCGCTATTCCTGCTGGCGTGGTCTGCTTGACAATGGCGAGCCGCGTTGCATCGCCTTCGGTGGACTACGCGTCGACGACGTCATCGAGGAAGCTCTTCTGCGGGTTGTCGAGCCGGGAGCGATAGCCGCGGCCGTCGAGGCCGAAGCGCAAGCGGCCAGTCGCCGCGATCAGGTCCGCGATGCTCTGACGCGCGATCGCGAGGCGGCACGCTACAGCGCCGATCGGGCGTTCCGGCAATACGACGCCATCGATCCGCAGAACCGGCTGGTCGCGGCGGAACTGGAGTTGCGATGGAACCGGGCACTTACGCGTGTCGGCGAGATCGAGAGCAGGATTGCCGCGCATGATGCCTCGACATCGGACCGTCACTTCTGTCGCCAATACACGTCACCGCACTCGCCGCCGATCTCAAGGCTGTGTGGGCGGCGCCGACGACGGATGCAAGGCTCAAGAAGCGCATCGTTCGTACCGTCATCCGGGAGGTGGTCGCCGATATCGATGACGAAGCGTCAGAGATCGTTCTCCTGATCCATTGGGTTGGCGGCGTCCATACTGAACTGCGCCTGCCGAAGCGGCGCCGTGGACAGCGCAACAGCACGTCCGGCGATATCATCTCGGCCGTCCGCCAACTGGTGCTCATCGCCAATGATGATCTGATTGCCGGTATCCTCAACCGCAATGGGCTGGTGACCGGCCACGGCAATCGATGGACACGCGAACGGGTCACCGCGCACAGGTCGCATCACAAGATCCCTGTCTTCCGGCCAGCGGCGGACGGCAAAGAGCCATGGCTTAACCTGAACAAGGCGGCGCGCCTTCTCGGCGTTGCACCGAAGACCCTCAGGCTCGCCGCCGAGGCGGGTGAGATCGAAGGCATTCATCCTCTACCGGACGGTCCGTGGATCTTCAGCCGATCAACGCTTGGCGAACCGGCGGCTCAGCGCGTCGTTCATCGCGCGCGGCAAAACCCAAAATACCCCACGGGATCGCATCCCGATCAGAAAAACCTATTCAATTCAACGACATAGACAGATGGGTGTTATGAAACAGGATTTAAGTATCTGCGCCAATCCTCTAACTTTTCAGCGGCGTCGGCAAGGGTCAGGAACCAATGGGCGTTCAGGCACTCCGCCCTGAAGCGGCCGTTGAAAGCTTCGATGTAGGCGTTGTCGGTGGGCTTTCCCGGCCTGCTGAATTCGAGCGTCACGCCTTTCGCGTAGGCCATAGGTCGAGGTCGCGGGAGACGAACGCGGAGCCTTGGTCGACGCGGATCGTCTTCGGATAGCCGATCTTCGGACAGACCTGTTCCAGTGCCTTGACCACATCCTCCGCCCGATAGCTGAACCGCGGGTCGAGCACAGGCACATAGCGGGAGAACGTGTCGACGACCGTCAGCACACGGATCTTCTTGCCCGTCGCGAGCTGATCGTGGACGAAGTCCATCGCCCAGACGTCGCTCGGGCCGACGGCTTCCTCCCGGCCTTCCCGCAGCTTCGCCTTCACACGCCGCTTCGGCGTCTTGTCCCTGAGCTGCAGGCCCAAGTCCCTGTAACTTCTTCGCTTCATGTTGATGTCCCAGCCCTCGCGCGTGAGCATCACGTGCACGCGCCGGTATCCGTAGAGGACCCGTGTGGCGCAGATGTCCTTGATCCGAGCTTCGATGCCGGCCTGATCGCGGCGGCGGGACTTGTAGTGATAGGTCGACGCGTCGAACTCCAGAACCCGGCATGCCCGCCGGATCGACACGTTCCACTCATCACACGTCTGCCCCACCAGCTCGCGTTTGCGACCAGCCCTCACAGTTTTCGGCGAATGACGTCCTGCAGCAATCTCCTTGTCTAAGGAGAGATCGGCCACCAGCTTCCTGAGCTTGCCGTTCTCGTCCTCAAGCTGCTTCAGCCGCTTCATCTCGGTCGGCAGCAGTCCGTCGTATTTCTTCTCCAGTTGAAGTACGTCGCCTGGCTGATCCCCGCCCGACGACAGATCTCCGCGACGGGGATTCCGTCCGATCCCTGCTTCAGAATGAACGCCTTCTGCGCGTCCGAGAACTTCGATGCCTTCATCGTCTTCCGCTCCTCCCAGCCAAGGGATGTTACCGCGGAAAACTCCACTTTCGAACGATCCAGTTTTCAGGGATCAGAGCAGCAGAAACGGTCGAGGCTCTAATCACCGCTGGATTGAAAGTTCAATGGCAGGTCAAGCTCGCAAACGCGGTGAGCGAGGTGGCAGGCGTCGGATCGCCGCGGATGATCTTGGCGAAGGAAATCAAGAAGACAATCGTGTTCATTACCCACCACCTCGACGAGGCTTGAGACTCGGCGATCAGATCGCGATCCTTAGTGACGGCGAGATCATCCAACAGGGCACAAGCCAGGACATCGTACTACGTCCTGCAGACGACTACATCGCCAACCTCGTCAAGGAAGTGAACCGGGGCGCGTCATTCATGTCGATGCGGTGATGACTCGCACCGGGGCATGCGGTCAACGGAGCGACGGTGACGTCTGGCATCACAGTCGAAGATGCCATCAGATTCTGGCTCGTGGTGCCGTCAAGGACCTGGTTGTGGTTGACCAGAATGGAGCGGCTGTCGGGACGGTCGATTTGCCGCGCCTAGCGTCGGCCGTGGTCACAACGCACTAAGCGATTACCTCAATGAAGGCGCCTTGGTAAGGTCAGGTAAGGCCTCTATCTCACTGGCCGAAAACGTCATTTGCTGATTCCGGATACTGCGATTGAGCGAGAGGACGTCCAGATCTTTCGCAATTGGCTGATCACACAGGTCGCAGACCTAAATCCGATCCCGCCGGCCTCGGCTGCCGAATACGTTAGGGCAACACCAGGCGGGCGCAACGAGATATCAGCTGGGCCTATCGAGCCGCTATCGCCTGATAACATTTAGTCACTGCGGTACATTACTTTTTGTTCGGTTGTTTTGTCGCGCCCGCGTCGCTAGCGTTCCTAGAACAGTAAGGGGCAACAGCCTCTTAAGCTGTGCTGAAGCCCCACAGGACAGGGAGTCTCGCCAATGTTCCGCGCCCAGCCGGGGGCAACGTTTAGGCAGGCGTCCGACGAGGATCCGATCGACAACGTCGAATTTCAGAAGAGCGCTCCATCAAGCAGATAGGGGAGGATCGTTTGCGCCAAAACCAAAAAAGGGGAACTGAACCATGACAATCTCTCGACGCCAAATCATCAAGACGGGTATCGCTGCAGGAGCGGTTTTATCGATCCCTTCCGTCCTCCGGGCGCAGACGTCACCAACCCCGAACCGGACGGTCCGGATGGTGAAAGGCGACCTCAGTGTGTTCGACCCAGTCGTTACAACGGCCAGCTATACCTGGGACCATGCCTTGGCGATTTACGATACGCTGTTCGCGGTCGACGCGAACCTTGAGCCGCATCCGCAGATGGTGGGAAAGTGGGCCGTTTCCGACGACAAGAAGACCTATACGTTCGAGCTCCGTGATGGTCTGGGGTGGCACGACGGCGCCTCCGTCACCGCGGCGGACTGTGTAGCCTCGATACGTCGCTGGGGCCAAGTGGCTCCCGGCGGACAGCTACTCATGTCGCGGACCAGGGATGTCTCGAAAAAAGATGACAGGACCTTCATAATAACACTCAAGGAACCGTTGGGAGTGGTGCTTAACGTACTAGGCTACCTAGGCCCATTCGTCATGCGTGAGAAGGACGCAAGTCTCTCTCCAACAGAGCAAGTGACCGCGAATATTGGATCCGGCCCCTTCACGTTCAATCACGCTCTTGCGAAGCCAGGTGCGAATTTCACTTACGACCGCAATGTAAGATATGTTCCACGCGACGAGCCGGCCGACGGATTGGCCGGCGGGAAGATCGTCAAGGTAGATCGTGTCATCTGGGAAGAGAGCCTATTCGCCGATCAGCACACTTCCGTCGCCGCCCTTCAAGCAGGTGAGGTTGATTTCTTGGAGTCACCGCCGGGAGATCTTCTGCCTCTCATCGAGAGCGATCCAAACTTGGAACTCGAGGTTCTGAACAGGTGGGGTGAGGACATGTTCGTGCGCATGAACTGTCTGCAAAAGCCGTTCGACAATGTGAAGGCTCGCCAAGCGATGCTACACTTGGTCGATCAGGAGGCAATGATGCGCGCCGCGTATGGCAATCCCAAATACCTCCATACTGTGACTTCGATGTTCGGAAACGATACGTCAGTATCCAATGACGAAAATACAGGATGGTTCAAGAAGGGTGGCGATCGCGAGAAGGCGACGCAATTGTTCAAGGAGGCGGGATATGCAGGCGAGAAAGTCGTCATCCTTCAGCCTACGGACTGGGCAGAGGGCAGCAATGCCTCTCAGTTTCTCGCAGCCGCATTGCGGAAGATCGGGGTCAATGCCGAGCTTGCGCCAAGCGACTGGGGCGGGGTTGTAGCCCGCCGCGCGAAAAAGGACCCCGTTGAGAACGGCGGCTGGAGTATCTTCATATCTAGCGCACCTGAGGCGAGCTCCGGTGAGCCTGTCACCTCAATCACCTTACCGATGAACGGTGAAAAAGGTTGGTACGGCTGGCCGCGGAACGACGAATATGAGGCCCTTCGACTCAAATGGGCAGATGTCGAAACGCTCAAAGAGCGCAAGGCACTCGCCCGCAAGATGCAGAGAATATGGTGGGAATATGTGCCTCAGGTTTTGGTAGGTCAAGCCATCAGCCCAATCGCGCGCCGAAAGATCCTGACGGGCCTCATCGGCATGC
Organism: Mesorhizobium onobrychidis; assembly: GCF_024707545.1. Taxonomy (NCBI): domain Bacteria; kingdom Pseudomonadati; phylum Pseudomonadota; class Alphaproteobacteria; order Hyphomicrobiales; family Phyllobacteriaceae; genus Mesorhizobium; species Mesorhizobium onobrychidis. The sequence goes on along the minus strand of NZ_CP062229.1, from coordinate 6,945,827 downwards.
CGACTCAGAATCCGTTTTGGAATATGCAGAAGGCCACGGCCTAATGGCGGCCTAGATCCACGACGGAGATGATCGCCGGCATCCGCGAAAAGCTGGGCCTGAACGATCCTATGCCGGTTCAGTTCGTACATTGGGTGAGGCGGTGAGCTGCGTTTCTTTTACTTGGATATTGGAGCAACGTTTGGATCATGCAGTTGAACGGTGATCAGAGATTAGAGGCTTATCGGCGGATGCTTCGCATCCGTCGATTCGAAGAAGAGGGTATGCGCCAGTTCAAAGGTGGCAAGATCCCTGGTCCCTTCCACGCGAGCATGGGTCAGGAAGCCGCTATCGTAGGGGCATGTCTCGCCCTTCGGGACGATGACGCCATGACCGGAACGCATCGTTCGCACGGCCATCCGATTGGGAAGGGCGCCCATCTGGACGCGCTCATGGCCGAGGTGATGGGAAAGGAAGGCGGCATTTGCAAGGGGCGCGGCGGTTCGATGCACCTTGCAGACAATTCGGTCGGGATCATCAGCGAATCGGCCATCGTCGGAGGTGGCATTCCTCTTGCCACAGGATGCGCGTTCAGCGCCAGGGTGCGGGGCGTCGATCAGGTTACGCTTTGCTTCTTTGGTGATGGCGCGGTGAACCAGGGCACTTTCCATGAGAGTCTCAACATGGCATCGCTGTGGAAGCTTCCGGTCATCTACCTTTGCGAGAACAACGGCTATGCAATCACCACCTCGTTGGCGCAAAGCCACGGGCAGCCGGACATTGCTCTGCGGGCGGCGGGCTACGGCATGCCAGGGGTAACAGTTGACGGGCAGGACGTGTGCGCCGTGTATGAGGCTGCGGCACAGGCTGTCAGGCGAGCACGGGCGGGCGAGGGACCTACCCTCATAGTGGCCAATACTTATAGGTTCGATGAGCACAGTTTCGGATTGGTGATTTCGGGGGAGCCTTATCGATCAGTTGAAGAAGTCGAAGCTCACAAACGCGACCGCGATCCCATTTTGCTATATCGCACTGTACTCCTCGAAGAAGGCATAAATGAAGAGAGTCTGGGAGCAGTCGAGGATGAGGTCGCCGAAGCCGTCAAGCAGGCAGTAAAGTTTGCTTTGGCCAGCCCCATGCCTCGGCCGGAGACATTGCCTGACTACATGTTCAACTCGCCGCTTGCAGGCCAGTATAGCTCCGCGGCTGGGCTGGAGAGGAATTGATCGACATGCTAACTGATGCGCAGAAACTTGCCCCGACGCCCGGCACCCATATTCAGATGACCTATCTCGAAGCGCTCATGCAGGCGCAGATGGAGGAAATGGATCGTGATGAGCGCGTCGTCCTGATGGGAGAGGATATCTCGGTCTATGGCGGCGACAAACTTATTGAGCGATTCGGCAGGAACAGGATCTGGGACACGCCGATTTCAGAAGGCAGTTTTACTGGAATGGGAATCGGGGCTGCCATCAACGGATTGCGACCGATAGTAGACCTCGAATTTGCCAGCTTCGCCTATCTCGCCTCGGATCAGATCATTAATCAGGCCTCGAAATTGCGGTATATGACTGGAGGCCAGATCGACATTCCGATTGTGTTTCGGTGCTGTATGTTCTCGACAGGGTCCATGGCGGCGCAGCATGCCGACCGGCCCTATCCGCTTTTCATGAATGTGCCGGGCCTCAAGATCATCAGTCCAACCAGCGCAGCCGATATCAAGGGGCTTATGAAATCGGCCATTCGCGACGGCGATCCTGTGCTCGTCTTCGAAGAGAAACGCCTGTGGCCGCTCAAGGGCGATGTACCCACAGATCCGGACCATGTAATCCCGATTGGCAAAGCGGATGTGAAGCGAGAGGGAAAAGACGTAACCCTTATCGCTATCGCAGGCGCCATTCGGCCGACGATGGAAGCTGTCGACGCGCTCGCCAAGGAAGGCATTTCGGTTGAAGTAATTGACCCGCGTACGTTGAAGCCGCTCGACCATGAGGCCTTCAAAACCTCGGTCGCGAAGACCGGAAGGCTTGTAATCGTTGAGAATGGGCACCGCGTCTGTAACGTCGGAAGTGAAATCGTCGCGGTGATGGCGGAAGAAGCTTTCGATCTGCTTAAGCGACCGATCCTGCGCCTGAGCGCTCCGGACATTCACGTTCCATTCAGTCCGTCTCTCGAGAAGGATTTCTACCCGACGAAGGATCACATCGTCGCCGCCGTTCGGCGGCTACTCTAACACCTCAAAGACTCCGACACAATGGATATCAAGATGACAACCGATATTATCCTCCCCTCCAGCGGAATGGGTATCGAGGAAGCAACCATCGTTCGCTGGTTAAAAAGTATCGGAGATGAGGTCAGTGAAGGCGAAATAGTAGTCGAAGTTGAGACAGCAAAAGCCACTGTAGAAATCGAAGCGCCGGCAAGCGGTAGATTGGCGACAATCGTTGCACCGGTCGGCAAGACCGTCGAGATCAACGCTGTCATTGGAACGATTGAAGCCTGATGTGCCGCTCGTTCACCGAGATCCCACTGACGCCGTTGCGGAAAGCCATAGCCGCCCGGATGACGCAGGCAAAGCAGACGATTCCTCACTTCCGCCTTGTCGCCAACCTGGAAATTGATGCTCTTTTGCGTTGGCGGGCAGCGATCAACGACACGGATCCGACAAAAAAGACCTCGGTTAATGATTGTCTCATCAAGGCGGTTGCAGCGTCTTTGGTCGACAATCCCGCCCTAAACTGCCAGATAACGGACACTGCGATCCACCGGTTCCACAGCGCTGACATTTCGGTAGTGATCGCCCTGGAAGGCGGTCTAGCGACTCCAGTGATCCGGGGTGCCGAAGCCAAGTCGGTGGTGGAAATATCGGCAGAAGTAAAGAATTTCGCCGAGCGAGCAGGTCGCAACGCGCTGAACCTTAGTGAGATATCTGGCGGCTCGTTCAGCATATCTAATCTTGGCGGTTATGGGGTCGAACAGTTCGACGCCATCATAAACGCGCCACAGTGTGCCATTCTGGCAGTAGGGAAGGCAGAGCCGCGAGTGGTTGCAGATCGTATCGGCAAAACGAAAGTGGCAACAATGCTGACCTGCACGCTTTCAGTTGACCATCGCGCGGTCGATGGAGTCGAAGCGAGCAAATTCCTGCATGGCTTACGGGACGTCATTTTAGATCCAGACAGATTGGAACGAGCTTGAGCCGCTCATTTCGGTTCGGCGCGCGTTGCAGGGCTGCTTGATTAGCTTCAAGAAGAGGGCGCCAAGCTCCGGTGCACCTTTGTTGATAGGGAAAGCCGCGGCACGGGGCAAAGAAGTGAGGGTCTTATGCATAATGTCATGGTGAACGGCGCGGCGATCCCGGTAATCGGGCTTGGGACGTGGACACTCCAGGGCGAAGTGTGCTCGGAGTTGGTCGCGCATGCACTCTCGCTCGGCTACCGCCATCTCGATACCGCAGCCTACTATGAGAACGAGAGCGCGGTGGGCGAGGGAGTGCGATTTTCCGGCATACCGCGCGACGACGTCTTCGTCACAACCAAGGTTCGGGCTGCCGATATTACACCGGGAGAGCTGGAGCGATCTGCCGAGAAGAGCTTGACGCGCCTTGGGCTCGAAACGGTCGACCTGCTGCTGATTCACTGGCCGAATCCCGCCATTCCGCTGGCGGGGCCTATCAAGGCGCTGAACGCAGTTATCGATTCCGGCATGGCGCGGCACATCGGCGTGTCAAACTTCCCCACTGGGATGCTTGCGGAGGCGGTGCGCCTGTCAGATGCCCCGCTTGTGGCCAACCAGGTCGAATATCATCCCTATATCGATCAGACCAAGGTCCATGCCACCTGCCGCGCGGCCGGCATGGCGATGGTTGCCTATTGCCCGCTCGCCCGAGGCGGTGCCTTGTTCGAGGAGGCGGCGATCGGGGACGCCGCCAAGCGGCACGGCAAAAGCGCAGCGCAGATCGTGCTCCGATGGCTAGTGCAGCAGGAAGGTGTGGTCGCCATTCCGCGCGCCGAGCGCAAGGAATGGCTGGCGGAAAACATCGACCTGTTCGATTTCAAGCTTTCCGGCGAAGAGATGGCAGCGATCTCGCGACTACGGTTACGTAACTTTCGTATCCACGATTTCGGCTCGCCGCAATGCGACTCGCTACAATGGGATACGCCTGCCTAGCAGCCTGTCGGGCTCGGGGATCGTGGTCGAGACCCGCATTGCCCCATTAAGATGGCGAGCGCCGAGGCTGGGGCCTTGGGTGGTGCATCCAAATTTGCTCATTGCCGTACCAGTAGCGGCAAAGAGCGCGGCACTGATTCAGGGCTTCCAGTTGATGAACGTAAGCCTAACCATAATCACCACCATAAGGAGACAATTTGATGACAGAAGCAGAGAACAAGGCCCTCGTGCTGAGGTACTTCAGCGGAGAGAGGGAATTCGTGGACGAAGACTGCCGCTTTTTTCTTTCGGGAGACATGCCCTGCTCTGGATGGATGACAAAGCGCGAGAAGGATGTTTTGAGCCCATCCATCCTGGAGACAGTTGGACCGTGGACAACAACAATCGGTGATATGGTCGCCGAGGGCGACCGTGTCTGGGTCGAGTGGGAGAGCAACGCGAACCTGACCAACGGAAAGCGTTACAACAACTGTTACGTTTACATGTTCAAGTTCCGTGACGGAAAGATCGTCGAGTTCAAGATCTTCATCGACTCCCTGCACATGTATCGCGTGCTGGATGCGCCGGAGGTACGTGGAGAGCCCGGTGATCGCCAGAGTCCCCTCACGAACGTTACCGAGCGCTTTGTGTTTCCCAATTAGGCTGACGCCGATGATGCAGGCAATTCGCACTTCCCGCTGGTAGCCAACCTCCAAGTTGATGATCTCTTGAGTTGGCGAGCAGGGATCAACGGGGTTGATTGCAGAAGAATGCTCCATCAAGCAGATAGGCGCGGATCGTTTTGCCCAAAAAACAAAAAGGGGAACTTGAAGCATGACAATCTCTCGACGCGAAATCCTCAAGGCGGTTTGGCCGCCGGAACGGCTCTATCGTTCCCTTCGGTCCTGCGGGCGCAGACAGCGTCAGCCGGCGCACGGATGCTGCACAAGGTCAAGTCGAGTGACCTGCGTGTGTTCGATCCGATCTGGACGGCGACGAACATCACCGCCGACCACGGCGCGGCGATCTACGAGACACTGTTCTCGTTCGATTCGAAGTTCATGTCGCAGCCGCAAATGGTGGGGAACTGGGCCGTCTCCGACGACAAGAAGACCTATACGTTCGAGCTGCGGGACGGCCTGGGCTGGCACGACGGCAGTCCCGTCACCGCCGCGCGGACTGCGTCGCCTCGCTCCGTCGCTGGGCCCAAGTGGCCCCCGGCGGACAGCTGATCATGGCGCGCCAGCGACCTCTCGAAGAAGGACGACAAAACCTTCACGATTGCCGCTTAAGGAGCCGTTAGGGCTTTTGATCAATATCCTCGCGGACACTGCAACGCCGTGCCTGTTCATCATGCGCGAGAAGGACGCGAATCGCCCCGCAACCGAACAGGTGAGAAGCGCCGGGCGCTGCTAAACCGCGCGCAAGTTGCTGCAGGAAAAGGCGATTGCCATTGAGAACGATATCCGCTGGCTATTGCGCAATTTTGGGCTCAAGGTCGGCAAGGTCAAAGCCGTCAAGTTCGAGGCGCGCATCCGCGAACTCATCGAAGGCATGCCCGAACTGGCCGAGGTCATCGAATCGCTACTCGACGCACGCAGCAAGCTACGCCAGCACTTTGACGCTCTTCATCGCAAGGTTCAGGCGATCGTCCGGGATGACAAGGTTTGCCGCCGGCTGATGACGATTCCAGGGGTGGGCCCAGTTGTGGCCCTGGCCTATACCGCGACGATCGACATCCCGGCCCGCTTCCGCAACTCGAAAGCGGTCGGACCGATCTTGGGGTTGACGCCGGTGCTCAATGAGTCGGGTGAAAGCCGACGGGTCGGCCGGATCTCATTATGCGGCGACACCATAATGCGAACGCTGCTCTATGAAGCCGCGCAGGCCCTGCTGACAACGTGAAAAAATGGTCATGGTTGAAAGTCTGGGCGATGAACGTCGCCACGTCGCCAAGCGGCGCGACCGGCTAAAAGCGATTGTCGCACTGGCAAGGCGGCTAGCAGTAATCATGCATCGTATCTGGAGCGACGGTACACAGTTCCGATGAACCAGGAAGGAAATCATGCCAGTTGCGGGCTGATTGGTCCGTAAGCCAAGAATAAGCCAAGAAGGAGATAACAAAGTTCCACTTGCCGGTGGAAAGATGTCCTTCGCGGGACGATGGATGAGGGTGGGTTCGCTGATCAAGCAGTACCGATCGCATCGCCGCGATCAGGACGCATAAGAGATTGTTCCACCTCATTCCTCTGACCCCATGGAGGGTAGGGCCTGAGCGCCGATCCCGGAGAGAAGCAAGACCCCGCGAAAGACGTCAGATGCCGGCAAAGCGGAAAGCTCGAAAACGCTTGACCTCAACCCGCCGAATAGAGAACCAACCGTCGTCTCAAGGCCCATCCCGTCTCCGTGCTGCCCTCATCAATGGCAAACAAAACCCGTGGCAAAAGGCATAGGGCCAAAAGGTCATCCATCATTCTTGACCACGTCGCTAGCGGTCACGGCGACTGCACTGCGCTCGTGGCATGGGCTAGCTTATCACCTGGAGTCAAATTGCGTGTGGGTCCAACTGGCAAGCCTAAGGGGGTGGTTCGTCGGTCGGATCCCCTCTATTTATCTGCAATATGAGCCGCCTCTCGGCGGCCGCCATTCGCCGAGATGAGTTGATGGGAGCACGTGTTTCCTGAAGGGACTTGACATGCGGGCGAAATGACGTTGCAAGACGATACTGCGAATCCGCCACTGGCTTGCGCTCAAGCACCAACCGTGCCGTATCCTGGCACACAACCAGCAAACGCCGGAGATTTCTCATTGCGTAGCTGATATCGTCGGTGACAGGAGGTCTTCTGCTAGTTTCGTGGCGGAAGATGCACGCCCGCAATTGTGCATCGTACAGAACCGCCCGCCCGCTCCACGGTAGGAACTGACAGCGGCAACAGTTTCGCGCTCTCGCCGATGATGTCAATTTGTTCCGGCGTCAATGACAAGAGTGCGGTGGTCGACAGCGCCAGGATGCGCCCGTTTTCGCCTTGCAGCTCAATCACATTGCCTGCGAAATTCTCAATCTGGGCGTTGGTAAGCCCGATTACTCGGCGACCGGTCCGTTCCAAACGATTGACGATTTCGCGCCGTCTAACTGAGTTAGTAATCATGTCGAGCCCGATCATGGCGAAATCGGTCGCGACGCACATCAGCACGTTCGTATGGTAAATATCCGCCCCCCTTGGGTCTTTCGCCGAAAAGAGCATGGGCTCAAAGCTAAATTGGCTGCAGAACCTCTGAAGCACGACCGGATTCGTCCGCTCGGATCTTACCGCATATGCGACACGGTGGATATGATCGAGCACCATCGCACCAGTACCTTCCAAGAACAGCCCGTCCGGCTCGAGGCCAGAATAGTCGATTACCACTTGCACTCTATAGCACCTCTTGAGCATCTGGATAACGTCACTCCGGCGCTCACGCCGGCGGCTTAGAGCCCTCATCGGATAGATAGCCACATAGCCGCCGGGGTGGGTTGAAAACCAGTTGTTCGGAAACACTGAATCCGGAGTGTCGCTGCCTTCGTCCTCGAACAAATGCACCGCGACACCCTCCTCTTGAAGGAGTGCAGCGGCGCGGGTGATCTCCGCGTACGCAAGCGGCGACAGATCACTCGCATCACGTTCCGCTACCTGAAATCGGTTGTCGGCCGCGGTTTCGTCATTGACCGTGAAATGATGCGGACGGATCATAACCACGGCTGAAGGAGCCTGAATCGAGAAATTTGAAGATTGTGCCATGGGGGAAGACTCCGATCGGGTTGGCGAGCACGTTGCAGGCATTCGGAAGAGATTTCTCAGGTCATCCCCGGGTGCCAATAATGAGGCGATGGCAAAAATCGGTTTCCGCAGAGCGCTCTGGGTGACGACTCTGCAGCTCAGTTGCCGGATACGTCTGTGGGACCCGCCCTCGCTCCCAATCTGAGCGTATGGGCGCGCGTCGAACCATCGTGCAAATCTGTCACTACGGCATCGCCGCCGATGGAACCATGTATGTGCACCGGCTCTGCTTCCGCGGACCAACATTGACGCCGGAGATGGAGAGAGCGGATAACTTGCTGTTGCTCGCTGGTCGATGGCGAAGATCCTCACACGGACGATCGCGAGTCGGCCTTCATGGCCAGCCGGGAACCAAGGTTTGGCTCGGTCATTAAGTATCGACATTGTGCAGCAGTCTTGTTGGTTAGATGGGATTGCGCACCAGTGGACAAGTCATGCAATGTCCGCCGCCACGGCCACGGCTGAGTTCTGAGCCGCCGATAGTCACTACCTTCACACCGGCGCGCCTCAGCAACGTATTCGTGTATGCGTTACGGTCGTAAGCAATCACAACACCCGGCTCGACGGCGAGCACATTATTGGCGCCATCCCATTGCTCCCGCTCTGCCGCGAAGCTATCACCCCCAGTCTCGATAGTACGAAGAGCCTTCAGCCCCAACGCCTCGGCCACTACCGATAAGAAGGGTCTTGTCTCCTTGGTGACGTCGAGCGCGCGCTCAGGATTGCTCGGTCTCAGGGAAAACGTTTGCAATCGCTCAACGACCTGCGGGTATGTTGTTACGAGGTCACGGTCGCAGAACGTGAAGACTGTGTCGAGATGCATGAAGCTGCGATTCCGCGGCATCGCGGCTGCGATAACGTGCGTCACCTCTTCCGTCCTGAACAAGCGGCGTGCAAGGGCCTCGACTGCCTGCGGTGTGGTTCGTTCGCCCATTCCAATCAACACGACCCCACCGCCAATTGGCATTACATCGCCGCCTTCAAGACTCGGGGGGAGGCCCGCTCCATCAAGCGACAGGTTCGCAAAGTTGGCATCCCGAAACCGCGGATGGAAACGATAGACGGCCTCGACATTCGCAGCTTCCGGCTGTCGCGCCGGCCAATACATTGTGTTTATCGAGACGCCGCTATAGATCCAAGAGGAACTGTCTCGTGTGAAAAGCTGGTTGGGCAATGGAGGCAGGACGAAATCCTCCGGCATCAGTGTTTGCCCTGTCAGACTGCGCACCTGGAACGGGATTTCCTCGGCCAGAATCCCACCAACCAGGTAGGTGGCGAGCTGATCAGGCCGCATCTCTTCAAGCCAGCCCCACAAGTCATCCACTATATCTTGCCCCACCGAGGGGACATTAACACGGCGGTGGAGGAGCCAGCGACGCGCTTCCGCTGACGCCATCGTTTCCGAAAGCAGTTCGTCGAATGAGTGAACTATCACACCAAGGTCGCGCAGCGCCTCCACGAAGATGTCATGCTCTTCTCCGGCGCGTTTCACCCAAGGCACATCGTCAAAAAGGAGGCTCTTGCAGTTCTGCGGAGTGAGGCGGTGGAGGCCAAGGCTTGGCCGGTGCACCAGAACTTCTCTCAATGGGGCGACCTCGGAATGAACACCTAAGCTCGTCATAGGAATTACCTCAGAGCGAGGAAACGGAGCAGGTCCACTCTCGTAGACCGCAAATCGTTCGCGCCGGATGGGCAGTCATGGCGGCTTCGCCGCTCGCTGCGCTCGCGCGACGCCCAGCGCTAGAAAGAGACACCGCGTAGGATGAAGACAGCGCACGTAAGAACGTAGGAGAATGCATGACCTCCGGCGTCGCGCACGAGCCGCAGGATGAAAATGCCCCGCCGCCGGATTTTGCGGTCGCCAGCAAATATTCGCTGGACGTCGGTTCAGCGAGGCTGCCAAGCAACATTTGCGGTATGGACATCGAACGGCCCCCTTGCTGGTTAATCGTCACCTTCCCTTCGCAAAAGTCACGCCAAAGTAAAAAGCCCTGTTGTTTCCATGCCTTGTGTTTAAGCGGCGATTCTGGCTGTTCCGCCGCCGACAAAATCTGGTCAGGGTTGCAACAATAGGGACACCCATTTGGTTGGGAAAGGCGCCGCTTCTGACAAATCGGGCAACTCCGGCCGGCGTCGATTTAGTGCCGGTCAACACTGGCGAAAGGCACTTCGCGTTCGTCAACATCCGCGAACGCAATTGGATTGGATTGCAAACAACCCTCATTGCAACATTGCAACGTTGTGTCTCAGTTTAAAAAGCCGAGACACATCCGAAAATTGGTACCGACTTGGAGCGAGTCAGAGGCGATGCTCCATTGTCGCTGGCCCCGATGGTGACGGTGTTGGGACCATTCCTTTGAGATTACCGCGATCAGCCAGATCGCCTCGGCGGAGCGCCTATGCGCCGAATATCCGATCACGCAGTCGGCGGTGGACCTGAGCGCCTATGACAATCATGTCGGCAGACGTGTCGATTGCGTGCTGCGCGACTGATATGGACATCGTCGTTGCGTTCCCCGGCCAGCCTGCGCCATCAGCTCGTCTCGATTTGCTCGGGAGTCTCAGGCAAAATGCCGCAGCAAGTTGAACTATCCCGAGATGGATGTAGTAGTCATTCCTGCGAACCTGGTACAAGCGCCGCTTCCAGTACAGTACATGCTCAGCTTCAAGTCATTCCCCGGTGCCGCCGTGACATTAACAAAGTGATTCATATGATCCGAAAACGGCAGCCGAGATACGCCTTCAATCGGAACCCCGCAGTCGCGAACCGAACGACGGGTATCCACGTCGTCCGCTGGCCCATGAAGGAGTGCCGCTAGTTCTACACACGTTAACGTTGAGAGACTGATTAGTCACCACCAAGCTTCGTGACGGAACTGCGGCCTGCGCCGAGACCCACGCAAGAGATGTGTGCGTCAAGTTCTTGTGTGGATGCCAGCCGTTTTGCAAGGAGAACCTGAAGCATTGGACATGTGATCGAGTGCGGTCATGTGTCAGGCCTTGATTTGCGGCCGTTCCATATGCCGCGGGCCGGTATGGTGATGCGCGGATCAGGTCCAAATCAGCAAAGCGAGCTTGCGTGGGCTCTCAACTTGACTCTGGTTTTCCTGACCCCGATCTGATCGATCATTTGCCCATGCAGTTCATGCCTTCCTCACATCCCCGACGTGCCGGTCTCAGGTGGGTTGTTGCAAATCACGCAGGCACCGTCGCCGGATCTCGGTAGTCCTCCTGTTTCGTCAGCATGGCCCAGATGCCACGCGCCATCTTGTTGGCCAGCGCGATTGCCACCAGCATGCGCGGTTTCTTCAAGATCAAGCGGTCAAGCCAGGAACCGTCGGGCGCGCGCCTCCGAGATGCCCATCGAACCACGGCCATGGCGCCGATGATGAGCAACCGCCGAATATCGCGCTGGCCCATCATCGATACCTTCCCTAGTCGTTGCTTGCCGCCGCTCGACTTCTGCCGAGGGACCAGCCCGAGCCAGGCGGCGAAATCGCGACCGCACGTGAAGGCCTCCATCGGCGGCGCAAAGGTTTCAATGGCAAGGGCAGCGATAGGGCCAACACCGGGCATGGTTTGCAAGCGCCGAGATGTTGCAGCCTGCTTGGACAGCGTGTCGATCGTCTTCTTCAATGCCGCGAGCCGGCTGCTCAACTGTTCGATCTGGTCAAGGAGAGCGCTGCAGATGTCGCGGACCAGATCCGGCAGGTCTGCGTTCTCGTCCTCGACGATCTCTGCCAGACGTGGCAGGTGGCCGATGCCTTGCGGAGCAACATAACCGAACTCATAGAGGTGCGTGCGCAGCGCATTCACCAATTCGGTTCTCTGATTCACGAACTGCTCTCTGGTGCGAAACACGATAGCCCGGGACTGCTGCTCCTTGGTCTTCGGTTCGACAAAGCGCATTGTCGGTCGTTGCGCTGCTTCGACGATCGCCTCCGCATCGGCGACGTCGTTCTTCTGCCGCTTGACGAACGGTTTGACATAGGCCGGGGCAATCAGTCTTGGCTCATGGCCAAGCCGAGCCATCTGACGGGCCCAGTAGTGGGAGCTGCCGCACGCTTCCATCGCCACGACACATGCCGGTTGACTCGCCATGAACTTGCAAAACTGCAGGCGCGACAGCTTCTTGCGGAACACAACCGATCCATCAGCTGCCGCCCCGTGCAGCTGGTCGGGTAGCGGCGGCGCATTGCTGCGCCGCCGCCCCCTAAGAACCGGACATGCGGATCACCCCGCATCCGGCTCAAGCCATTCTTCAGCACCATGGTGTGGCACCGAACAACTGGCCGGAGCGTTTCGCAATTCGACGGCGGGCGAAGTAAGTGCACCATACCGGATCAAATGGATTAGCCAGTCCCCGGATCTTGACATGCCTCGTAATCGGGATCGTCATTGCGCGGAAGAGCCGGCACCCGCTGGTACTGGCATCTGCCGGGCCCTTCGTAGCGAAGTCCCAGGACCGGTGTCCATCGACCCGGAAGTACCTGTTCCTCACCCACCGTGCTCCTTTCATGGGATGGCGTCGACTTGCCCATTTCCAGAGCATTTGCCAGATGTGCGAGTCTATCGATGAGAAGCTCGCTTTCGCGACGACGTGGCGGTGATACATAGCCCATCCCCGGATGACAGGGTTCAGGTTCTGTATCAATACCTCCTGCGTGACGCCCGCGTTGCCCTTGATGATTTCCCTGACCTTGTCGAGGAGTGCTTTAACACTCTTCCTTGCCGGCTTGATCAGTAGCTTGCCGTCGTACTTGCGTACGTTCTGGCCAAGGAAATCGAAACCCTCCGCGATGTTCGTGATCCGGGTCTTCTCCTCTGAGAGTTCCAGACCTCGAATGGCCAGGAACTGCCTGACCGCCGGAAGGACTTGAATTCGAGCACATCTTTCGATTCGCCGGTCACCACAAAGTCATCGGCATAGCGGATGACGTTGAGCTGGGCCTTGCTGCGCGCGAGTTTCGACGATCCCACGCTTGCGTAGACTGCCGCCTCCAGCCCATCCAACGCCATGTTCGCGATCACCGGCGAGATAATCCCCCCTTGCGGGGTGCCCGCCGACGTCTCAAACAGAGTTCCCTCATCGATATATCCGGCTTGAAGCCACTTTTGCAGGACCTCCTTGTCCATCGTGACATGCTCCAGAAGCCAGGGGTGACTGAAGTTGTCGAAACAGCCTCTGATGTCACCTTCCAGAATCCACTCTTGCGTGGCACGCTTGGCCAGAGTGATGAAGCACTGCTCGATGGCGTCGGCAGTCGAGCGTTCGGGCCGGAATCCATAGGAATTCGGGTCCGCCAGTGTCTCTGCCACCGGGTCCAGAGCGAGCTTCCATAACGCCTGCATCGCCCGGCACCGCATACAGGGAATTCCCAGCGGACGCTTCTTGCCGTTACTCTTGGGAATGTAAACACGTCGCAACGGCATCGCGCGATAACCGCGATGTCGAAGTGACATCATCCCGTTCCATCTGGCCGCCGGGGATGACCATATCTTACCGTCCACCCCCGGCGTTCTCTTACCGCGATTCTCCGTCACCCGTTTCACGGCCAACATCTTGCCGCTATGCGAGCGGGTCAGCAGACGTTGCAATGCTTGCACCTTGCTCCATCGGCCTTCCCGGGTTGCCTTGGCGATACGCACCTGAAGTCGTTTCACCTCTGCCTCAATGCGCGACCAGTTCGCCTGGTCCCACATCTGCGCAGTGCGCGAGGATGCACCAGCCTCGGTCGCTTTCGCGCCGATCGCCGTCATCTGCTTTCCCTCGTATAATGATTGGTCAAAGTTCTCTCGCCATGAATGACCGCGCGGAAGTCTGCCCGCTTTCGCGTCAGGCGATGTTTCAGCCCGTATCCCGTCCATTACAGTCGGGCGTTCGCTTTTTCCGCATTCCTGTACCCACAGCGCCAACAGCGTTCCTTATGGTCCGCCTGCCGTTGCCGGCAGCACTATGGGCTTACCCTGTTCCGCATAAGTCTCCGAGCGGGGCGGACCCCTTCCTCTTCGCCGGCGGCTGGTCGTCCATGGTGGCCCAGTTTTCAAAGACCACTCCACACCGCGTACCGTTTTGGTTCAAGCCTTTCAGCACGTTTGGCTTGTCAAAGATCACGACGTTTATCGGAAGTTCACATACGTTGGTCGTATCCGCTCATCCCTTGCTCCTCTCCGCCTTCGTGCTGGCAGATTCCGCCTTGCCTCGCGGCTCGGCGTACCGGATACCCGGCGGCTACTTTGTCCCCAGAGCTTCACACCGAGCTGTTACCGGCTCCGCATGTCCGGGTAGGGAACGGCTGATGGAACAGCCGGTTTCTTCAGGCTATATCCCTCCTGTGAAACAGAAACTTACGCGACTTGCAGGTCGCACAAAGACGTTCTTTGCCAGATCGACCCCAATGATGGTAACCTTTTCCATGGATGCCTGCCTCTCCTTTGCGTGGCGCTAACGCCACAAACTTGGCACATTGCGATGCCGTCGGAGAAGGCTGGCATCCACCCCATCAGCAAAAATGGCGTGGCATTCAGCGGTGACGTTGGCGTGTCCGCCGCGCAGCCCCCGTGCTGGCGGAGCGGCGGACGTTGCGGCCTCTTAGACTAGTGCCCGTCCATAATCGCTGTTTTTGCGAGTGTTCAAGGTCGTTTGGCCGCTCGATCCATGCTGCTTTTGCGGCTGTCATCGGGCGATGAATATTCCCTGATTGTGGGCATCGAAAATTCCCTAGTTGGCGCTGCTGCCGCCAGTTCCGGGACGCGTCCCGGAACTGGCGGCTTTCGCTCCGGCGTCGATAGTCCGTCCCGATTTGATCGGAATCGGAGCGGTGCTGGTGGTCCAACTTGGAGAACTTCTGATGATATTGGATCTACACCGTCAGGGCCTGTCCGTGACCGCGATTGCCCGGCGAACGGGCCGCGATCCCAAGACGGTCCGCAAATACATCGAGCGCGGGCTCGAACTTCCCGCCTATGGCCCGCGACAGGCGGGGCGGCCAAACAAGATCGTTCCCTTTGTCGACTATCTGCGCGAACGGGTCTCGGCCTTTCCCGATCTGAGCGCCGTGCGCCTGACGCGCGAGATTCGTGAGCGCGGCTATGACGGCGCCTACACCGCCGTGAAGCGCTTCGTGGCCGCAATCCGACCGCAGGAGCAGGTGCGTCCCTTCGAGGTGCGGTTCGAGACCCCGGCCGGATATCAAGCACAGGTCGACTTCGCGCGCTTCATCACCGAGTTCACCGACGCGCCGGGCGTGATGCGCATTGTCTGGCTGTTCTCGCTTGTGCTTGGCCACTCGCGTTACATCTTCGCCCGCTACGTCATGCACCAGGACCTGCAGACGCTGCTGCGCTGTCATATGCAGGCATTCGACGCCATTGGAGGAGTGCCGATCGAGATCCTCTACGACAGGATGAAGACGGCGGTTACCGGCGAAGATAACGAAGGCCACATCATCTATAATCGCTCGCTGCTGGCGCTGGCCAAGCACTTTGGCTTCCAGCCCAGAGCCTGCCGGCCGTATCGTGCCAAAACCAAGGGCAAAGTCGAGCGACCATTCCGCTATATCCGCGAGGACTTCTTCCTGGCCCGCAGCTTCCGCAATCTCGACGACCTGAACGAGCAATTACAAGATTGGCTCGACACCGTCGCCAACGCTCGCCTGCACGGCACCACGCAACGCATCGTCAGTGAAGCCTTCGCGGCGGAGCAGCCGGAACTTCAACCTCTCCCGGCAGTTCCCTTCGACGCGCTTCTCAAGCTGGAGCGTCGCGTCAGCCATGATGGTCTCGTCTCGATCGGCGGCAACTACTATAGCGTTCCCGATCGCACCCGGCGACTTGTCGAGGTTCACCAGCTTGCCGACTGCATCCGCATCCTGGACGAAGGCCGGCTGGTCGCCAGCCATCCTGTGCTCGAGGGGCGCCGCCAATATCGGATCGATCCTGCTCATCGTCAGGGGGCAGTTCGCCACGCGGCGAGGAAGAGCGCCCCGGATATCATCGTCGGCCGCCTCGGCGACCATGTCGCCCGGCGCTCGCTCGACTTCTATCAGGCCGTCGCCGAGCGACTGGCCGACGCGGGGAGCCGGTCATGACCATGCACGCATCCACGATCGACAGCATCAGGAAGAGCCTGGTCGGGCTGCGCATGCCGCGGGCGCTCGAAGCGCTTGACGCGACCCTGCGGCGCATCGAGCAGGGCGAGATCGACGGCATCCAGGCCTTCGACGAACTTCTGGTGGAAGAACTAACCCTGCGCGAAAGTCGGCGCATCAAGGCTGCTCTGATGATGGCGCGCCTGACCACCATCAAGACGCTCGCCGGCTTCGACTTCGCTTTCCAGCCATCGCTCGATAAAAACCGCATCATGGCGCTGGCCGAACTGAAGTTCATCGAGCGGGCGGAGGTAGTCCATCTTCTCGGCCCGCCCGGCACCGGCAAGAGCCATCTGGCAACCGCGCTCGCCGTCGAAGCCGTCAAGGCCGCAAAGAGCGTCTACTTCTCCACGCTCGCCGACATTATCGCCTCGCTGGCCAAGGCCGAGCGCGAGGGGCAGTTGCGCGAGCGTATCCGCTATCTATGCCGCGCCTCGTTGCTCGTCGTCGACGAAATCGGCTATCTCCCGGTCGTGCCCGGCGGCGGCAATCTCTTCTTCCAGCTCGTCAATGCCCGTTACGAGAAGGGTGCCATGATACTCACCTCCAATCGCGGCTTTGCAGAATGGGGCGAAGTTTTTGGTGATCCTGTGTCGCAACAGCATTGCTCGACAGACTTCTTCACCATGCTGTCGTCGTGCAGATCGAAGGATCGAGCTACCGATTGCGCCAGCACGCTGATCTTGTTCCCGAGCATGTTCGCTCCAAAGCGCTCATCAATCCGCCGCCACCGCCGAAAAAGCGTGGCCGCCCAGCAGGACTGAAATCGACCGATCAAGACGCCGGCTGATCACCGAAACCTTCACCCGCCAGATAGGGAAAATTGGATGCCCACTTTTGCGGAAACTTCGGTGCCCATTGACAGCGGCGCGTGATGGCGCGAGACATTGAGTTGCGACCGAGAGTGTTTGCAACGGTCATGCGGGCACAAGGTATCGGCCGGCGCTTGCCGGCATGCCATTGAGGGCGACCCGATGAGGGGGGTCAGTTGGGTATGAGGCGGGCGAAGAGGGCGAGGTTGTAAGCGACCACCGAGGACCAGACGTAAGCCTTGAAGTGTGTGAGCCCGCGCCAGGTGCAGTAGGCCAGACCGTAGGCGCGTGTCAGGCAGGAGATGTCGGCCTCGATGCCGGCGCGGAAGTTGCTCAGCTTGCGGTAGACCCAGCGGCTCCTGACCATGTCTTCGATTTTGAGACCCGCTTTCTTGTGGAAGGCCATGTCGCGCACGCCCCAGGCCTTGGCCTGGCTCAGATTGGCGCGGCTGGCAAAGCCGCCATCGGCGGCCGCCTGCCGCGGTGCTTGGCCATAAAAGGCGATGTGGGCGCTCCAGCATGGGCAGCAGACGCTCGCTGTCGGCCGGGTTGCCTGCCTCGATGACAAGATCGAGGATCAGGCCGCTTCTGCCGGTGGTCAGATTGAGCTTATGGCCGTAATCGACATCGCGACGGCCCTTGAAGATGATGTCGGCATGCGGCTCGAAGAGGCTTACCAGCTTCTCATTGGCGGGCACCGCCTCGCCGCCCATGACCCGCCGCTCGGTCTGGGCGATGATCTGCTCGATCAGCGGCTGGTAGTGGCAGACGGTGGCCTGCCAGAGTTCGACGGCTGGGCCCGCGGCCAGAGGCAACTGCTGTGCCGCCTGCTGAAGATCGCTCAAGGTGGTGCGCGTGATCCTGAGCAGTTCGCGATAGGGCTTGACCCGTTGGAGACGGCTGCGGGCATACTCGATCGTCCGGGCCCGCTTCTTCGCCGCGCGGCAGTGATCATGCCATGGGGTGGCGCTGCCCAAGGCGTCGGCCGCGTGGAGCAGCCGCACCATCACCCGCACGGCGTCCCATAACAGGCTGTTGTCGCTCGGCGCGTGGATGAATGCTGCGGTGACGGTGCTGTCGACACGCACAACCTTGCCGTTTTCCAACCTGTCCCGCCGGGCGCTCGTCAACAGCCTCCGACTGATCTTTTCCCAGGTTTCTGCCCCGATCGCGCTGATCGTCTTGTGCAAGACCGACTTCTTCGGGCTCCATCCCCACAGCAGCCGGGCAAAGGCTCGGAACGATGCGGAATCTTCCAGATGAAACGCCAGCCCTGATAACTTAACTGGCGGTATTGGTTGAGCAGCGCAGCGCAGCACCGCCTCCGCCGGCAGGCCCTGCCGGCCGGTCTCCTTGAGACCGCGCCGACGCAGATCCTCGGCCACCTGGCTCAGCACATCACAATGCGCGTCCAGCCAGTGCGATATCGCTTGCAGTTCGCGGCCGATCTCGTGCTCGGCGAACAGATCGAATATACTTATATGAGGAAGATCAAGGCGGAACGGATGTGTTGTCAAGCGAAGTGAGGATTTGACCCCTTGGGCGAAACGAAGAACTGATCCCTCATTGTTTTGCGGTTTCGTTGGTCTCGAGCGTCGTTCCGGCCTTCTGCAATAGGCCGGAACGACGCTTTTCGCGAAGCCGGTAGCTGTCACCGCGGATGGTGATCACTGTCGAATGATGAAGCAGGCGATCAAGGATCGCGGTTGCCCCTGTTGTTGATCGGTTGGTGTCTCATGTCACGGTAGTTGACCGTCGACATGCGCTCTGTGGACAACGGTTTGAGGTGGCATCACTTCGGTCGGGGCGCGGACCTGCCTTTATTGTCATCCGCCTTCCGGATGGACGGTCACGCAATATCCGCCGGTCAGTGACGGATTTGTCGCCTGCTAGCGATGATGATCATGAACATCGTAGCGCGGCGAGAAAGTTAATATCCGTTCGGAATTTGCTTCCTTTAGTGTATTATGCGCGAATCACCTTTAGTAACTCAATAGAGAGTTGCGATGGTTGCTCATGCTTTGGCGCATCGGATTGCGGTGTCTCTACCGGAGACCAGTGTTCCACTGGTACGGATCAAGCCAGATATGCCCAGCCTTTGGAACAATCTCCCACCGGTATCTCAGCACCAAGTCACGCAGATGCTCGCGACTCTGATCCGCCGGATGCCGCCGAACGCGCCAGCGGCGAGGGAGCGGTTTGATGTTGGCTATTCCGAGCAGTTCTGACGAGCGGCTCACGGCCGTCCGGCGTTCAAAGTTCGCTTACGTGTATGTGCGCCAATCCTCGATAAACCAGGTGCGCCACCATCAGGAAAGCACCGAACTTCAGTACAGCTTGGTGGACCGCGCCGTCAGATTGGGCTGGCCGCCGGATCGTGTCGTCGTCATCGATGAGGATCTTGGAAAATCGGGAAACGGCCAAGTCGAGCGTGGCGGCTTCCAACGGCTCATCGCCGAGATCGGGCTCGGCAACGCGGGTCTGGTGGTCAGCCTCGATGCATCTCGATTGGCGCGCAACAACCGGGATTGGCATCAACTCCTCGAGTTGTGTTCATTGTTCGGCGTTGTCATCGCCGATGGTGAACGTCTTTACGATCCCTGCGCTTATCACGACCGGCTGCTGTTAGGGCTCTCGGGGATCATGAGCGAAGCGGAGTTGCACCAGATCCGCATCCGCCTGCATCAAGGGGAGCGGCAGAAGGCGGCGCGGGGCGAGCTTCGCATACCGCTGCCAGGCGGCTTGGCCTACAACCGCTCCGGCCAGATCGTGTTCAACCCTGATGAAGAGGTTCAGGCTCGGCTGCGTCTGATCTTCGACAAATTTAGAGAGCTTCAGACCGCGCGACGCGTTATGCGTTACCTGCGCACACACGACCTATGCGTACCGGTGCGGCCGCTTCGCGGGCCGGCGCCCCATGAGCTGTTGTGGCGAGACGCCACCATCGCCCACGTCCATCATATTTTGCACAACCCGGCCTATGCCGGCGCATATGTCTATGGCCGGCGCCAAATCAATGCGGTCCGCCAAGGTCCGGGTTCGCACCGCGCAACCTCGAAGGTGGCCATTGACGACTGGGAGGTTTGCATCAAAGACGCACACCCTGGTTATATTAACTGGGAGGAGTTCATGGCCAATCAGCGACGCCTCGCCGACAACACCAATCGATACGAGGCCGGCCACCGCGGCGCGGCGCGCAAGGGCATTGCTTTGCTGCAGGGCTTGGCGGTTTGCGGCCAATGCGGACGGCGCATGACCGTGCGCTACAGCGGCCCCGACAGTGCATGCCCCGTTTACTGCTGCTTGGCGGACCGCAATCAGACCGGCAGCTCTCTCTGTCAGGAGGTTCGGGCGCCCGCAGTAGATGAACTGGTCGCCCGGATCCTCCTGAAGTCGTTGGAACCTGACCAAATCGCCATCGCCATCGCTGCGCTCGACGAGATTGCGGAGGAAACACGAAGCCTCGAGAAACAATGGGCGCTACGGCGGGAACGCTCGCGGTATGACGCCGAGCGGGCTCGGCGACAATACGACGCCGTGGAACCGGAAAATCGTCTCGTCGCCAGAACCCTGGAAAAGGCATGGGAAGACAAGCTGCGCTTGGTCGATGGGATCGAGCAGGAATATCGTCGGTGGAGAGACCGAGAGCCCTTGGTGTTACAGGCACAGGATCACGCGGCGCTTCAGGAACTCGCCGAGAATTTGCCGGCTATCTGGCACTCAGAAACCACCCAGCCAGAAGACCGCAAACGTATCTTGCGCTTCATCGTGCAGGAGGTCATTCTCGACCAGAAGAAGATACGCGGCCAGGTCATCATCAGGATTCTCTGGCAGACCGGCGCAACCAGCGAACATCAAATCCAACGCCGCGTTCAATCTTACGATCGAGACTATGGCGAACTCGAGCTTGTGCGTGAGCGGATCACGGAACTCAATTCTGCGGGCGCTATGGACAGGCAAATCGCCAAAATATTGAATGACGAGGGCGTCCGCTCGGCGCGAGGCAAGCTGTTCAGCTATGAGAACATCTGGCTCTTACGCCACCGTTTGGGAATCCCCACAGCCAAGATCAACGGCGTCGCAGCCAATCCGCCGCGCTGGCCTGATGGAACCTACTCTGTACAGGGCGCAGCCACCGCGATCGGCGTGACGGCTCAAACCATCTTCGACTACCTCGCCCAGGGCCTTGTCCACGGTCGGCAAAGCACGAAAGGCCAGCCTTGGCAGATCAGCCTTTCCAGCGACCAGATCGATCAACTTCAACGCCGACTGCAACGGACCAGGCGATTAAGGAAAGGTGCATCATGAAGCATTCGCGAATCCGACTTATGCCGACGCCATCCTGGATCGCCTCGTTCACAACGCTCATCGCATCGATCTGACGGGCGAAAGCCTGCGGCGAAAGCAGCCGCAAAAAGCTTGACACCTGACGCATACGAAATGACAACAATCAACGCCAGCAGAGCCCTAGCCCCAGGGGGCGAGATCATATTGGAATCCGGGGGGCGCAATCATATCGGAACAAAGGGGCGGCTTCGTCGGAATCGGCAACCCCCTTTAGCTTCGAGAGAAGCCGGAATATGACGTTGGAATAACCATCGTTCCAAGCACCAGTCGCGAAGACCGCGCAATCAATCGCACCGTAATCTTCGCAGACCGAGCCTTGCTTCCAGAAATCACCTCCGCGCTGATGAGTAAGCCAATCAAAGAACGTCGGACGCGCGTTTTCCAGCTGGTCCATCCAAATCGCGCGCCAGCGCTCCTGGCCGACGATCTCCGGATCGGGTGATTGCGCCATTTGCACGGAACAGCACGCACCCCAAACCACTGTCTCGTTGAGAAGGCATCCGCCCATGTACTTCCCATCATCAGCATAGCGATCGTCAGTCGAGCAGTGCGTGATGATCGCCTTCAGGCCCTTGGGCCGGCGCGCCGCGACTTGCAAGGCGCTGAACCCACCCCACGAGATGCCGATCATGCCCACACTGCCGCTGCACCAGGCCTGTCGCGTGATCCATTCGATGGCCTCGACAGCGTCGTCTTGCGTCACGGCCAAGATGAACGACGCCGATCCTCAAGCCTGGCTCGCCGATGTGCTGAGCCGTGTTGCCGGCTATCCGGCGCATCGGATCGATGAGCTTCTGCCCTGGAACTGAAAAAGAACATTCCGGACGGCGCACATGCTGGCGGCATAAAGATGCCGGCCTCTCTGGTCCGCCTGAAGGTTACCCTCGACCATGTCGAACCGACGGTTATGCGGCGCGTTGTGGTGCCGTTCCGCATCAAGCTCAACCGGCTTCATGAGGTGCTGCAGGCGGCGATGGGCTGGACCAATGCCACCTCTACGAATTCTGCATCCGTGACGTCGGCTTTGGTCTGCCTGATCAGGATTGGGGAGATGGTCCGCTCGACGCGCGCAAGATCTCGCTTCTGGCAGCTATCGAAGATACCGGCGCGAAATCATTCAAGTACCTTTACGACTTCGGCGACGGCTGGACGCACAGTATCAAGATCGAGCGCACCTACCCCGTTATCGGCCTTGCAGACCCAATGCTCATCGAGGCAACCGGACGTTGCCCTCCCGAGGACATCGGCGGTCCGTGGGGGCTATCAGGAGTTCCGCGAGGCTCTCGCCTATCCGACCCACGAGCGGCACGCCGAGCTCGTCGAATGGTGGGGCAGCGGAGATTACGATCCAGAAAAGCCCAACTTCGCCGAACTCAACAAAGCCGTCGAGGACCTGATCGTAAAGTGGGCCCGTAAATCACGCCGAAAAAATTGAGGTCCTGGGCTGCGGCCTTTGCCAGATGCTTACGCAACAGATACAGCGCGACCGACACGCCGATGATGCCGGCCCCAAGACGATGACGTCTGCCCCATGCTTTGCTTGCGCTATTATCGTCTATGTCGCCCGCTGTGGAATTGATGATTTCCAAGACTCTATATAACTCCGATCGAACGTTGCAGCCGAAACGACTGATAGGCTCGCAAGAAGGAATCTCGTTTCCATCTTGTCCTCTAGAGCTTCATGTCGCGATCGAGTGGGAAGATCGGTCGCGGGACATTGGCATATGCCATCCGGGAGAAATCCATGGTGCAAAGGGCGCCGCTATCGCAAACGATCACCTTGCCCGAAATTGGCTCGAAAGCCGTGCGGAAATGTTGCATAGATTTCAAGCCGACCACACGATGGCGAACTGGGTCGATACCGAAGGCACGGAACTGTTGCAGATCACGGATCTGGGACGGCTCCGTGACCACCAATACAGTGACGCCTTCAATCTGCACCACGGCGGTGGGGCCGAAGTTTAACTCCAGACCGCCTAGTTGCTCCCCGTCGCCTATTAACTTGCCATCGCTGACATACAGCACCTTTCCGTCGGCCTCTATTGGGCCGCCCCCGAAGCGGGCGTCTGTCTTGCCTCCTAGCGTGAGCGCAACGGTCTCGCCGATAGTGGCGTTGTGGAGCTGAAGTGCTGTCTTCGGGTCAACGATCGGTCCGAAACACGCGCCGTCAACGCCGGCGTCCAATAGCGCCTTGAGCAGGGTTGTCGCGTCCCCATAAGCACCGGCTCCTGGATTGTCAGCATAATCCGCGATAACTAGCGGCCGGTCGCCTCGATATTCCCGAGCAATTTCGGCTGCCTCTTCTGCCGTATGGAAGGTATTCAGCACATTGAAGCGATTATCCCAGATTTTATTTGCAATGCTTTCAGCGAAAGCTTGGTGTGGCGTGCGATCCCCGTTGTATGTCACAAGCACGGTCGGCCCTACCTCGAAGATGTCGGCGTGGGGGAAACCGCCATTGATGCTCACGGCTAGAGCGCCCGGCGTTTTCTCATGGATCCGTGCCTCATTGATCCAATCGACCATTGGTCCAACGTCGGTGCGCCCACCGTTTGCCTCTTCTAGCATTGGGAGTCGTACGAGAAGCGTCTTAGGACGGATTTCACCGGTCATGGTTCGCTGCAGTAATTCGCCTGCATGGCGTGCGGTCTCGCGCACGTCAACGTGCGGGAAGGTCTTGTAAGACACCAATATATCGGCGTTTTCGCACATCTTAGACGTAACGTTGGCGTGTGGATCGAGTGTGACGACTATGGGAAGGTACTCACCGACTACGGCGCGCAGTCGCTCCAGTAGTTCGCCGTCGCCGTCTTGCGAGAAGTCTGTAACCATGGCGCCATGCAAGCCAAGCAATATCCCATTGATCTCGCTTTTCAGTTCCTTAGCCGCCTCGACAATAGCACCGCCGATGCGGTGGAAGGCACCGCTAGTCACCGGCCCGGCTGGCTCAGCTTGGGCACTGACGATGTGCTGCACGATCCACTGATGTTTGCGGCCGATGTCGAGGAAACCGGCAATCTCCGTATTGGCTTCGCCACGTGCGCGAACGGCATCGTCACCAAAATGAACGCCGTCCACACAAAACGCCTGATAGTCGGTCGGTCGCAGGCTGAATGTATTAGTTTCATGGTAAAATTCTGCGGTTAAGACATGAAAGGTCATTGAATCCTCCTTTGTGATGATGGGTTTTACCTTGCAACGCTGAGCTAACCTGAATGCTAGTTTAACGGATCCAGGGCTCTAGTCCCGGCAGCGGCATTCGATATGAAAATGAATTCCGGAACACGCTCTTCGTGGCGCGCTTGATCAACCACTGAACGTGTTAGTGGCGGAGGGCGCCAGGGTACCATCGCACCCATTCGGGATCAGCATAGGCTCGAATCTCTTACGGGGAGTTGCAGCCGACAAGTTGCCCAAGATGCGCGCGATTTCGGATTCGGCAGCTTGTT
This sequence comes from Mesorhizobium onobrychidis, assembly GCF_024707545.1. NCBI lineage: Bacteria > Pseudomonadati > Pseudomonadota > Alphaproteobacteria > Hyphomicrobiales > Phyllobacteriaceae > Mesorhizobium > Mesorhizobium onobrychidis. The sequence goes on along the minus strand of NZ_CP062229.1, from coordinate 6,921,123 downwards.
AGATTGACCGAAATAGCAGACCAATCGCAGCGGCCCGTGCGGCGACTAATCTCATGAAGCAAATAAACATAGATCCAAGTACATCCTCCGATAATTTTGCTTACCCACAGCGGGCCCGAACTCACGATTGCCTTTTCATAGGTTGCAACCACTCCGCTCATTGGCTCCGTTTTCGTAACTCATATGCGCCGCCGAATCCGCAGGTGATTGCTTGCACACAGTCCCGCATTTTCTGCCCTGCGATCTCCCCTAATTTCTCCGCAGCCGTGCGAACAGCGCCACGTGACATCAGCGTCCTGAAGGATCTTGACGATGTCGTCGAAGCCGGGATGTTCGTATCTGGTGAGCGGTCGCGATGTGATGAGGTCGCCGACTGCTACCAATCGTGAAGCCGTCCGCAACGTTTGTTTCAATCGAGCCCACCGTATCGTATCCATCCACGCGATGGGCTGGACGAGAATTATTGTCGCCTGACATTTGTTCCTCAAATGCTTGAATACGAAGAAAACCGTCCTTGGCTCAGCCGAACCTCAGAGAAATAGCACGGCTGCGCCATTCCCCGGAGGCATGTGCACGCGCAGCTACCCGCGCAGCATTCGCCCTAGAGCTAACATTTGCGGGGTCGTGATTATGTCGCCGACCTGGGAGTTCGCGAAAGGATGCGACGCGAAGCGGACGACCACCATTTCCGCCTCCGGCGCGATATAGAGGCGCTGACCGTGGATGCCCCGGGCTTCGACTGCGCCCAGCTCATCGTGCGTCACCCACCACTGGCTGCGATACGAGTAGCCGCCGGAAAGCTTAGCCGGGTGGTCGCCGTTTTGCACGTCGTGCACTACGAATGCGGGAATGACCTGCTTACCATTCCACGCACCTTCGCATCGTATCAACTCGCCAAAGCGCGCGAGGTCGCGCAGGCTCGCGCTCAGACCAGCGCCGGCTAGTGGCGTGCCGACGGGATCGATAGTGAGGTAGCCGTCCTCCTCGCAGCCGAGCGGCGCCCACAGGCGCTCTTGCAGCAGTTCGGCAAACGAGCGGCCAGTCACGCGCGTCATCACCCAGGTCATTACGTCGGTGTTGACGGTCTTATAATCGAAAGTTTCGCCGTGGGTGCCTTCCTTGCGCACCGTTTGCAGATAATCGCACAAGGTCTTTGGCCCGTCGTAGCCGACCGGCCGCGGCCGCCAGCCGCAAGCGCGCATATACGCCCTGACGCCGGAGCGTTCGTCCTCGTACACCTCCGTGTAGGCCAGACCTGTCTGCATATCCATTACCTGGCGCAGCGTGGCGTCTTCCCACCCCGTGCCCTGAAGCTCGGGCAGGTAATACGCGACCGTCTTGGTGTCATTGAGTACGTCTTCGTGCACGAAAGCGGCCGCGACCGTGCCTGCGTACGACTTCGTGACTGAGTGGCACGCATGCGGCAGGTGCGGCTCGAGGGCGCCGAAGTAACGCTCGTAAACTAGGCGTCCGCGATGCAATACTACGATGCCATCGGTGTAGTTGTCGATGAGCGCTTCATCGAAGCGGAGGGTGCGTCCGTTGGTATCTGTGAACGTCAATGCGTCGATCTCGCCAGTCTTCTCGTGGCGCTCAAAATGCGAAGGCGCGCCAGGCTTTCGCCACACGTTCACTGTAGGCATGAGCTCACGCATGTGCGACAGCGACCAGCGCATCTGCGGGAATTGGAGAACGGTATCACTCTCGATCGTGATGCGCTTTTCTACGGGCGGCGGCGCGTCACGCATCCAGCCAAGATCCCGAGGATCGGACGCGCGGCCATCAAGATAGCGATGTCCATCGAATTCAAGCATTCCCATTTAAAGACTTCCTTTCATCAAACTATTGTCGCGCCAAACCTCCGGCACGGGAACATTCTTGCTTAGGCGCCTTAGCGGTCGGGAATGTTGCGATGTCCCCTTTCGAATTTGATCGGCGTCTCGTGGCCATACTGCCGTCCGCATTGATGCGGCTGGCCAGTTATGTCGGCCAGCGGAAATGGCTCGGCAATGAGCGTACTAAGCTGGCCTCCATTCCTATCTCCCGGTAATTGCTGAGATTGGCATAGCCAAGTTGGCCGCCGCAGCCGGCTCGGCCGCAACGTCCGTGGCTGGAGCGCGCACGTGACAGGCCACGACGCGCCCATCTGCCATCGGCACCAAAGGTGGCACGTCGATGCGGCAACGCTCGACCGCGAGCGGACAGCGTGGATGGAAGGCGCACCCACTCGGCGGATTGATGGGGCTTGGCACCTCGCCCTCAACGGGCGCCTCCAGCCGAACCCGCGTCGGATCGGGCACCGGAGCTGCCGCAATCAGCGCCTCGGTATAGGGGTGGACCGGCTTGGCGAAGAACGCCTCGGATGGGGCGAGTTCCACGATCCGCCCCAGATACATGACGGCGACGCGATGCGCGATATGCTCCACGACGCCGAGGTCATGCGAGATGAAGACGAACGCGAGGCCGATCTGCTGCTGGAGATCCAGAAGCAGGTTCAAGATCTGTGCCTGCACGGACACGTCAAGGGCTGAGACCGCTTCGTCGGCGATGATGAGCGAGGGTTGGAGGGCCAGCGCCCGCGCGATCCCGAGCCGCTGGCGCTGGCCGCCCGACAACTCGGACGGCAGCCTGTGCATCATCTCGGGCGACATTCCGACCTGTCGGAGAAGGTCCGCGGCGAGTGCCTGGCGCTGCTTCCGGCTGAGACGCTCGAAATTCTCGACGGGTTCGGTGATGATTTGCCCAGCGGTGAGGCGCGGGTTCAGCGACGAGTAAGGATCCTGAAACACCATCTGCATCCGACGGCGCCAGGCGTGAAGCGCGTCCTTCTTGAGGCCCGCAATATCGGTACCGTCGATTAGCACGCGCCCGCCCGTCGGCTCGACGAGCCGCATCAAGAGCCGCGCCACGGTGGACTTGCCGCAGCCGGATTCACCGACGATGCACAGCGTCTCGCCCGCCTCGACCGAAAAGGACACATCCTCCACCGCCCGGATCACCGGAATGCCTTTCTTGAAGATTCCCGAGCCAAGCGGATAGTGCTTGGTCAGATTCTCGACTTTCAGCAGAGGACCGTTCATGCGCCCATCACCTCTTCCGCGCGCCAGCAAGCCGCGGCGTGGCTCGGCCCGACATCACGCAGGGCAGGCGTCTTGTCGCGGCAAATGTCGACAGCGAACGGGCAGCGAGGCGCAAAGCTGCAGCCCACAATGTGCTCGCGCAGGCTTGGGACAATGCCGGGAATTTCTGGAAGGCGGCGCTGTCGGCCGCGCCGCCGGTCAGGCACCGATCGCATGAGCCCTTGAGTGTAGGGATGCGCCGGTCGCGCGAACAAATCCATGACGTTCGCTTGTTCTACGATCCGGCCAGCATACATCACGATCACGCGCTGGCATGTCTCGGCCACAACGCCCAGATCATGCGTGATGAACATCACGGCCGTTCCCGTGCGCTCCTTCAGATCGACGATCAGCCGCAGGATCTGCGCCTGGATGGTGACGTCGAGCGCTGTCGTCGGCTCGTCGGCGATCAACAGTTCCGGCGAGCAAGCAAGGGCCATGGCGATCATGGCGCGCTGGCGCATGCCACCCGACATTTCATGCGGATAGTTGTCGACGCGACGCTCAGGGTCCGCGATGCGGACGAGACGCAGCATCTCTTCTGCCTTTGCCATAGCCACCGAGCGGGACGCTTTCGTGTGGATTTGCACCGCCTCTGCAATCTGGCGGCCGACCGTATAGACCGGGTTCAGGCTGGTCATCGGCTCCTGGAAGATCATGGCGATCTGATCGCCGCGGACCTTTCGCATCTCGCGATCGGACAGCTCAAGCAGGTCGCGTCCGTGAAAGCGGATCTCGCCGCCGACGGTCCTGGCGGTCAGCTTCGGCAGCAGGCGAAGAATGGAGAGAGCGGTGACGCTCTTCCCGCATCCCGATTCGCCGACGATGCCAAGCGTTTCGCCTTTCTTGACCTGGAAGCTGATGCCGCTGAGCGCACGGGTGACGCTGTCTTCGCCGTAAAAGTGCGTCTCGAGATTTCGAACGTCGAGAAGCACATCATTGCCTGCGGTTTGATGCATCTGCATGTTAGCGCCTCTGCTTGGCGCGGGGATCAAACATGTCGCGCAGGCCATCGCCAAGCAGGTTGACGGCAAGGACTGTGACGGCAAGGCAGATACCGGGGGCGAAGATCGTCAATGGGGCGATGGCGAGATACAGGCGCGAACTGGCGATCATGTTGCCCCAGCTCGGAATCTCCGGCGGCACGCCCACGCCGAGGAAGCTCAGCCCCGCCTCCGTCATGATCGCGCTGGCGCAGACTGTAGCGCCCTGGACCATGAGCGCCGGAACGGTGCTCGGGAGGATATGTCGCCACAGCACCCTCGGCAGGCGCGCCCCGCCGCAGAGTGCGGCCTCAACATAGGGACGCCCGCGAACACCCAGAACCACCGAACGAACCAGCCGCGCGACGGCTGGCGTCTCGGGGATCGCGATCGCGACGATAAGGATGCCGATTCCCGGTCCTGTCAGAGAAATGAGCGCAATCGCCAACAGAATCGTCGGGATCGACATCAGGCCGTCCATGACCCGCATGACGACGTTGTCGAAGCTGCGGCTGTAGCCGGCGATGACACCGATCAGAAGCCCGGCAAGAGCCGTGCACGCCGCCGACATCAATCCGACCAAGAGGGAAATGCGGGCACCGAAGATCGTTCGCGCAAACACATCCCGGCCCAGATTGTCGCTCCCAAACCACATTTCGGCGGAAGGCGGCTGGAGGCGCTTGAATGGATCCAGGTTCACTGGATCGCCGGCGTAAAGCGGGGCGGCCAGCGCCAGAACGATGAGGAGCGCCAACAGGCCGCCGCCCGCCAGGACCAGCGGATGACGCCTTGTTAGACGGGGAATGTCAGATATTCGCAGCCGGCCCATCGGCACAGCTTCAACTGGTGCGGACAAAATCGTCATATCAGTATCGTATGCGGGGATCGATCAGCGTATAGGCGAGATCGACCGCGAGATTGATAAGGACATACAGACCCGAAGTCAGGATGAGCACGCTCTGGATGATGGGATAGTCACGGTTGTTGATCGCATCGACGACCAAACGACCGATACCGGGTATGTTGAACACCGTTTCCGTAAGCACAACTCCGCCGATCAGATAAGCGAAGCTTATGCCGATGACGGTCAGGATCGGGACGCCGGCATTCTTCAAGGCATGGTGGAAAAGCATGGCATAGGACGAAGCGCCTTTGGCGGCGGCCGTTCGCATATAGTCTTCCGACAGAACCTCGAGCATGCTCGCCCGCGTAACCCGGGCGATGAATGCAATGAAGCCAAGACTTAACGCCACGGTGGGCAGGACCAGATGCTCGAACCATGGCCCGAGGCCACGCTCGATCTCCACGTATCCCTGAACCGGCAGCCAGTGTGTCTTGATGGCGAAGAAGTATATGAGGAAATAGCCGATGACAAAGACCGGGACAGAATAACCAAACGCTGAAAAGGCGGTGAGGAGCCGGTCGACGAGACCGCCAGTTCGCCACGCGGCAAAGATGCCGAAGGAGACCCCGACCGTTACCGAAAGGATCATTGTCAGGATCGACAGGGAAAGGGTCGGTTCAAGCCGCTGCGAGATGAGCTCGAGGACCGGTCGTCCGGCAAAGATCGAGGTGCCGAAATCGCCGCCGAGCATGTCGCGCACCCAACGCATGAACTGAACCGGCATGGGATCGTTCAGTCCCAGCTGCTCGCGGATGCCGGCGATCATCTCCTCCGTGGCCGACCTGCCGGCGATCATCGCCGCAGGGTCCCCCGGCGCCAGCCTGAGCAGCAAGAAAACGAAGATCCCGACCAACGCCATAACGGCGATGGTCGAAACAATTCTGCGAAGGATGTAACCAGCCATCGCTCAAGCTTTTTCCATGTTCCACATGGGAACGATATCAGGCATGCCGATGAGGCCGGTGAGCGTCTTTCGGCGTGCGATTGGCGCCGTAAATTGGCCCAGGAGAACCTCGGGCACATAATCCCAAGCAATTCCCTGCATTTTGCGGGCCAGAGCCTTGCGCTCATCCACCGTTTCAACATCGGCCCATTTGGCACGAAGGGCCTCGTACTCATCATTCTGTGGCCAACCGTACCATGCTTTCTCGCCATTCAGCGCGAGATGGGATGTAGTCATAGGCTCACCACGGGCGAAGTCGGTGTCGCTTGTTATAAAGATACTCCAGCCCCCATTTTCGATGGCGTTCTTGTTTGATCGGCGTGCAACAAGCCCGCTCCAGTCGCTCGGGGCAAGCTCGGAGTCAATCCCGATCTTGCGTAGAGCGTCTGCTAGAAGTTGCGAAGTGTTGCTGGCGTCTGACCAGTCCGTCGGCTGAAGAATAACGACTTTTTCGCCTGCATATCCTGCTTCCTTGAAGAGTTGCTTCGCCTTTTCCGGGTCGCCTCCCTTTTTGAACCATCCGGTATTTTCATCGTTAGATACGGGATTGCCACTGCCAAAAAATGACGTGACAGTATTCGTGTACTTCTGGTTGGAGGAAAGGATTTGCAAAAAGGCTTTTTGATCGACTAAGTGAAGCATTGCTTGGCGCGCCTTCAAATTGTCGAACGGCTTTTGCAAGCAATTAATGCGCAGGAAAAAGTCCTGACCGTGCTTGTAGAGAACCTGGAGCTCAAGGTTTGGATCGCTCTCAATGGCTGGGAAAAGATCCGCAGGCGGCGTGAGATAAAAAACAATCTCACCCGCCTGAAGGGCCGCGATAGCAGTTTGTGCATCGCCAATATTCTCCCAAATCACGCGGTCGACCTTGACGACTTTCCCACCGGCCAATCCGTCAACTGGTTCCTGGCGTGGTAAATATTTATCATTGCGGTCGTAAGTTAAACTAGCGCCAGGCCTCGCCGCAGCTTGATTAAATTTGAACGGTCCCGATCCGATGTTGGTTGTCACTGCTTCCGTTGCCGGCTTATCCGCATCCTTCTCCCGCATGACGTAGAGCAGATTCGCCAGGAGATTGGGAAGTAGCCCCAGAGGTTCCTTGAGCGCGATCGTGAAAGTTTTATCGTCCTTCTTCGAGATGTCGCTGGCCCGCTCCATGATCAACTGCCCGCCGGGATCCACTTGGCCCCAGCGACGAATTGAGGCCACACAATCCGCCGCGGTAACGGAGTTGCCATCGTGCCATCCTAGGCCATCGCGGAGCTCAAAAGTGTAAGTCTTCTTGTCATCCGAAGCGCCCCACTTTCCCACCATCTGCGGCTGCGGCATAAATTTCGAATCAAGCGCGAACAGCGTGTCGTAAATCGCCGCAGCGTGGTCGGTGGTGGTTTGAGAAACCGTAATAACGGGATCGAATATACTCGGTATGCCGCTCATCGACATACGGACCGTCCGCGCCTCGGTCGCTGCCGTTTGCGCCCGCAGGACGGAAGGGATCGAAAAAGCCGCTCCGGCGGCGATACCCGTCTTTAAGAGATTGCGTCGAGAAATCGCCATCTTTCAGTTCCCCCTTTTTTGGTTTTGGCGCGAAACGATCCGCGCCTATCTGCTTGATGGAGCATTTTTCTGCAATCAACTCCGTTGATCCCTGCTCGCCAACGCAAGATCATCAGCTTGGCGGTTGGCTACCAGCCGGAAGTGCGGAATTGACTCTAGCGATCGCCGGGCTCTCCGCGTATCGCCGGCGCCTCCGAACCGTCGCGCCCCTTACAAATGCCGCCTTCCTTTCCCAAGCTCGGCCATGAGCGCCCAGATGGGCACCCTTCCCAATCGGATGGCCGTGCGAACGATGCGTTCCGGTCATGGCGTCATCGTCCCGAAAGGCGAGACATACCCCCCCCCCACGATAGCGGCTTCTTGACCGACGCTCACGTGGAGGTAACCAGGGATTTTGCCCCTTTTGTACTGGCGCATAGCCTCTTCTTCGAATGGACGGATGCGAAGCATCCGCCGATAACCCTCTAATCTCTCATCACAGTTCAACTGCATGATCCAAACGTTGCTTCAATATCCAAGTAAAAGAACGCAGCTTGAGGGGCCATTGCCCCTTACTGTTCTGAGAATGCTAGCGACGCGGGAGCAACAAAACAACCGAACAAAAAATTATGTGCCGCAGGACTAAATGTTATAAGGCGATGGCGGCACTGTAGGCCCCAGCTGTTATCTCATTGCGCCCGACTGGTGTTGCCCTAACGTATTCGACAGCCGACGCCGGCGGGATCGGATTTAGGTCTGCGACCTGTGTGATCAACCAATTGCGAAAGATCTGGACGTCCTCTCGCTCCATCGCAGTATCCGGAATCAGCAAATGATGTTTTCGGCCAGTGAGATAGCTTTCATTTAGAGGCCTTACCTGGCCTTACCTGGCCTTACCAGGGTGCCTTCATTGAGGTAATCGCTTAGAGTCCGTTTTGAAATTCACGGATGAGCGTTTCGGCGGATGAGATTGCCGCCCATTGCGACAAGGATCATGGCTTGCGAGACGTCGGTGCGCTGCTCGTAGTCGCGCACGAGGCGGCGCCATCTTGTCATCCAGCCGAAGGTCCGCTCGATGACCCCGGCGGGGCAGGATGTGGAAGCCCTTCTGGTCGTCGGATCGACGGATGATCTCGACCACGAAGTCGAGATAGGTGGCTTTGCCCATGAGCTTCAGCCGGTCATAGGCGCCGTCGGCGAACAGATGCTTCACCAGGGCCAGCGCTTGCGGATACCATCCAGGATCGCCTGAGCGCCGGCACTGTCGGAGATATCGGCGGTGGTGAGGTTGACCATCAACAGCCGCCCGTCCGTATCGACGGCAATGTGTCGCTTGCGGCCGACAATCTTCTTGCCAGCGTCGTAACCCATTGTTTCAGCTTGCGGAGCCTTGACCGACTGGCTGTCGATCACGCCAGCCGTGGGACTGGCCTCGCGCCGACACCCTGGCAGAGTGGCTCGGTCGATCACGACCAGGGGGTATCGAAAGCCGGCAATCCAAGGCTGCGAACGACGCTGATCCAGACAGCCTAGCTGTGGCTGCGCCATCAACCGCGATCGGCGCTCACCTTGTGGTTCCGGGACCGGGTCAAACACAACGGCGGCCGCCTGAAGAAGGCGACGATTGTTGCGCTCGCCCGCAAGCTGCTCGTAGCGCTGTGGAAATACGTCAGCGCCGGCGTCGTCATCGAGGGCGCGGTCATGAAGAGCGCCTGATGCCACTCCTCCATAGAATCTGAACTCAGCACTTCTTCCAGGGCCTGATCAAGTCCTGGTGGATCCAGGTGGGACGAGCCGAGAATATGCATGGCTGAAATGGCCGTCAGCCAGAATGGCCTCGTCCTCCTGAGCCCTTGTCCGCCGCAAGCGGGATGTTGGTGCCGCTGTCTCAAACCGCGACCGTATATAAGTTGGATCTGGCTCGGATAAACGAGACGCGTCACGCAATCAGGCTCAGACCATGGATTCCGATCAACCGAACCGAGGAAGTGAAAAATGTTGCCCTGACACATGTCGGTCGAATTGAGAAACTGACCCCCTGACGAAATGAAGAACTGACCCCCTCGGTTATGAGAGGAGGCATGGATGACGATTGGGATTTCGGCGATTCCTGCATTGTCGAGAACGATGCAGGGAGAGGAGATGCTTCAGCCTGAAGAGGTGGCAGCGATGCTGCGGCTGCATGAGCTTGGCTGGGGAGCGAAGCGACTGGCGAAGGAATTCGGGTGCGCGCGCAACACGGTGCGTCGGTATCTACGCGAGGGCGGGACTGTTCCGTTTCGCAAGCCTGTGCGGCCGACCGCGTTTGCGCGATGGTTCGGTTTGAGACGGCGCCGGGACATCAGATGCAGATCGACTTTGGCGACACGCGGGCGTGGATCGGCGGCGAGCGTGTTCGGGTGCACCTGTTTGTAGCAACGCTGGGTTACTCGCGTCGGCTGCATATCCGTCCCTCGCTTCGCAGGGCTGTCCGGGGAAAGTTATTCATATATGAAGGCCATCTGATTGGGAGAGGCTCGGTCTTTTGGTCGGCTTTGATTGACCGGTGGCGGCTTGTGGATGGTGTGCATTTTCCGCCGCCCGAACAAGTATTGAGCGACCAGTTCTGTGAACCTCAAGATTGGAATAGGGACGCGGCGGGTGCGCGCGACAATGCGCAGCAGCGCATAGGCGATCATTGCGGCAAAGAGTTGCAGGCGAATGGCATTGCCGTTGTTGCCGAGGAACTTGCGGATCTTGAGGTGCTGCTTGATCCATCGGAACAGAAGCTCGATTTGCCAGCGGCCTTTGTAGAGCCGTCCAATCTCGATGGCGGAGCGCTCCAGATCGTTGGTCAAAAGCGTGATGGTGTCGCCCTCTTCGCGCTGAACGCGCAGGCGACGCAGGCGCATCGGCAGCTTGCAAACGCCCTTGCTGACCAGGCTTACCTCACTGTCTTCCACAACCAGGAAGCCGTCGCCCTGCGGCTCGGCTATAGGGCGATCGCACACCAGCGCCAGCCCCATGTTGGCCTTGGGCCGCGTCACGAAGATCGATCCGGCTTCGGCGATCGCCGTCCACCAGCCATAATGGCAGTAGCCCTTGTCGAACACGTAGGTCGCTCCAGCTTCGATCGTGATCTGGCGGCCGACCTGGGCGTCGTTGACGTTGGCGTCGGTGATGTCGAGGACGCGCGGACAGTCGGCCTTCGGGTCATAGACGACATGCACCTTCATGCCGCGGATGCGCCCGTTCGACTTGGCCCAATCGCACAGTTTGCCGAGCGGAATGGGGGTCGAGTCGATCAGCCGCAGCATTTCTGTGCCCTCGCGCCGCGTCTGCCGGTCAAGCAGACCCGCCACCAGACCGAACGCCTCGGCAAAGATGGCGACCGGACGCCGTCTGTTGGCGTCCGACAAGGTCGAACGCATCAAGGGACCGCTGCCCAGGTGATAATGATGCTGGCTGTTGGCGTTCCAGCCGGCTTCCAGGCCACGCAAGCCGCTGCTGCCGCAGAACTGGGCATAGATCAGCGCCACCAGATGATCCCAGCTTCTGAACGATTTGTCGTACGCATCCCCGTCGTGGCGATCCACAATTGCTTGGAATTGACGCCGATCGATGGGTTCAAGAAGCTGCCCGAAGATGCTAGGTGCAAAGCGCATGCCCCGTTCCTTTTCTGAGTCTCGACAACCAGAGAGAAGACGGACAAAACCCGTTTTACGGGGCATGCACATGTGGCATTTCGATTCACTCAAAACTTTCCCCGGACAGCCCTGCTCGCTTCGGGAGCGCCAGGCGGACTGGTTCGAGGGGATGGCAGGAGCCTTCCTTCGCTTCGGCGGGGTTCCAACGGAAGTACTGTTCGACAACCCGAAGGCGCTGGTCGAACATCACGATGCGACGACGCGGGAGGTGCGGTTCAACATGCGGCTGCACGCCTTTGCCCGCTACTGGGGATTTACGCCGCGGGCTTGTGCGCCCTATCGGGCGCGGACGAAGGGGAAGGACGAACGCGGGGTCGGCTACGTCAAGCGCAATGCGATTGCCGGCCGCCGGTTCGAGAACTGGGCGGCGTTCGAGGCGCATCTGGACCGGTGGACGCGCGAGATTGCCGATCAGCGTGTGCATGGCACGACCGGCGTGGCTCCTGCGGAGCGCTTTGCCGAAGAGGCTCTGGGCGGACGGGCGCCGTTTGGGCAGCTGCGGGATCTCGTGCGCAAGGTCCAGGCGGACTGCGCAATCGACCTGGACACGAACAGTTCAGTTACTCGGTTCCGTGGCGGCTGATCGGGGAGAACGTCCAAGTCGTGGTGCTGGGCGGCCGCGTTATCGTGCGTCATGCGGGCGAGTGCGTGTTCCGATGAAGCCGGCCACCGATTCCGATTTGAAGCCGGCCAGTCATTCCGATTTCATTCCGGCCGCCATTCCGATTTGAAGGCGGCCATTTTTCGGACTGATCCTGGGTCTCGTTGATGTTTGGGTTGGGTTTTGTTTCAGGTCAAGCTTCGGTGTTTTCGGGTGCGATCGGCGGGCGCTGTTTTCGCATGCTTTCACCGGTGAGATCGATGCGATAGGCGTTGTGAACGAGGCGATCCAGGATGGCGTCGGCCAAAGTGCCAGCGATCCAGAGACAACTGGCTGGTGACGATTGTCGATCGGCGTTCGTAGCGGTCTTCAATGATCTCAAGCACATCACGCCGCTGGTCATCATTAAGTTTTTCCGGTCCCCAGTCATCGAGTAATGTGCAGCACAACATTACTCGATTTGGACTAACCCGCTCCGCGAATGCGGAGCGGCAAGGAGGGTGAGTGCCGACAGCGTGATCTGATCGCGTCGTCTGTCGCGCTGGTTCATGTGTCCACAACAAGCTCCGACTGCGTCAGCATGGAGTGGCTGCTTGCAGCCTATTCCATCGGACAAAGGAGCTTGTCATGACCCAACTTCGCCAGCGCATGAGCGAGGACATGGAGGTGCGCAACCTCGCGCTCAACACCCAACTCTCCTATCTTCAGCAGGTGTCGCTGTATGCGCGTCACTTCGGCAAGTCGCCGGACTTGCTCGGGCGCGAGGATATTCGGACCTATCAGGTCTATCTGACCAACGAGAAGAAGCTGTCGCCTGGTTCGATCCACACAGCAATTGCGGCGCTGCGCTTTCTCTACAGTGTGACGCTCGAGAGGGATTGGGCGCCTGAAGAGGTCCTGCCGCTTCCCAAGAAGCCGCAGAAGCTGCCGATCATCCTCAGTGCCGAGGAAGTTCAGCGGTTCCTCGGCTGCGTCCTCGACGTCAAACACCACGCCATCCTGACCACTTGCTATGCCGCCGGCTTGCGCATCTCGGAAGCGGTTCAGCTAAAGCCCACGGGCATCGACAGCCAGAGAATGGTCATCCGCGTCGAGCAGGGCAAAGGCCAGAAGGACCGTTACGTGATGCTGTCGCCCAAGCTGCTGGAGATCCTGCGTGACTATTGGAAGCTGCGGCGGCCAAAGGCGTGGCTCTTCCCCGGCGATCGTGCCGGCCAGCCGATCACCAGGGGTGCGGTGGGACAGGCCTGCGCGAAAGCGTGCGACCTCTCCGGCTTGTCCAAACCGGTCACGCCGCACAGTTTGCGGCACGCCTTCGCCGTCCATCTGTTGGAGGCCGGCGCCGACGTGCGCACCATTCAACTGCTGCTCGGTCACCGCAGCCTCGCGACCACCGCCCATTACCTGCGGATTGCCACCAACAAGGTCTGCGCCACATCGAGCCCCTTCGAGCTCTTACCGCGTCCGGCGCCCACCGTGCCGCCGGCCGCCAAGCCTCAGTACTTCTGAGCTCGCGCCGATGGCCCGCTCGGGGCCGGAAGTGGCGGATATCTTCCGCTGCTACGGCGAAGCCTATCGCGAGCAGCATGACGCGTCGCTGTCGACCGCCCAGCGCCGCGTCATGACGGCGATCGAACTGTGCCGGACCGCCGCGCTCGGCGGGCATGTCGAAGCATGCGATCAATGCGGCCACCGGCGCATCGCCTTCAACAGCTGCCGCGACAGGCATTGCCCCCGCTGCCAATCGGTGGCTCGCGCGCAATGGCTGGAGGATCGTCGCGCCGAGCTCCTCGACACGCAATACTTTCACGTCGTCTTCACGCTGCCCGGCGACATTGCCGCCATCGCCTATCACAACAAGGCTCTCGTCTACGGCCTGCTCTTCCGCGCCGCCGCCGAGACCCTGCGCACCATCGCCGCCGATCCCAAGCACCTGGGCGCCGAGATCGGCTTCTTCGCCGTGCTGCACAGCTGGGGCCAGAACCTGCTTCATCATCCGCATCTGCACTGCGTCGTCGCCGGCGGCGGCCTGTCTGCCGACGGTCGTCGGTGGATCGCCTGCAAGCCCGGCTTCTTCTTGCCGGTCCGGGTGCTCTCACGCCTGTTCCGACGATTGTTTCTGGAGCACCTGGAGAAAGCCTTCGACGCCGGCCAGTTGCAGTTTTTCTCTGGCCCGCAGCACCTGAGCGAGCGCGACGCCTTCCGGCGCTATTTGGCGCCGCTACGAAAGGCTGAGTGGGTCGTCTTTGCCAAACCGCCCTTCGCCGGACCTGCCCAGGTGCTCGACTATGTCGGGCGCTATACGCACCGCGTCGCCATCTCCAACAACCGCCTCATCGATATCGAGGACAACGCCGTTCGTTTCCGCTGGAAGGACTACCGGCACGGCAATCGGCAGAAGGTCATGACCGTCGCGTCCGACGAGTTCATTCGCCGCTTCTTGTTGCACGTCCTGCCCGAGGGCTTTCATCGCATCCGCTACTACGGCTTCCTCGGCAATCGCTACCGCGCGCAAAAGCTCGCCCACTGCCGCGACCTGCTCGGCATGCCGGTTCCAGAGCCGTCGGATGGCTCTTCCGAAAGGGATTACCGCGACCGCTATGAGGATCTCACCGGTCATTCCCTCAGGCAATGCCCCGCCTGTCGTCAAGGCCAGATGATCATCGTCGATATCTTCGACGGCGCCACTGGACCCCCGCCATACTGGGATACCTCATGAAAGAACCGCTCCGCTTTCGCAGTCACCGCATCGCACGAGCCGTTCGGCCGGAAAACCGAGTCGGTCCGCGAAGCTGCGCGCCGTCACCCCCGGCTGCCTTTGCCGGGCAAGGCGCGACGCCGGTCCTCACTTTGCCGAACCTATATCTGTGCCGCTTTCGGCGCACACGACCCCTGCAATCGCTGCGTCCACGACCGCATCCGCGCCCACGCCATGCCTGTTCATGGCCACGGCCTGATTGAACGCCCATAGCGGCCACCCGTGCCGGCGGCTTAGTCCAACACGTTTTTAGCTCACCGTCGCGATCCATCTCAGCGCGCTCTAGCCACCGCCTTTCTCCGCGACGCCAAGCTAAAAACGCTCTGCATTATGCCGCGCGCGGCATAAGGCGCTGTTGATCAGCGTCGCCATGAAGGCGGCCCGATCGGCACCGCGCTCGGAGCCTGCAACAGCCAAGCTTTCCTGCCGAGGGCGAAGACTGATTCATTATGCACCTCCTTTTCAAACGGCGGAAAACAGCGATTCCGGGTTGTCGTCGTGGATGCGACGCGGAGTATTGCGCGCCAAATCGGCCTTGATCCGTTCGTCTTCGAGTCGCTGGCGCGGATCTGGTAGGGCGCGCCGCGCATGACCTGCTCGGCGGGTAAGAGGCCATCCCTGATGAACCGGCGGATTTTGACGTGCGACACGCCGAGCTTCGCGGCGGCATCCGACATGGTGAGCCACTCGCCACTCTTGTCGGAAGAACGATAGCCGCTGATCTTGTGCACCGTGCGCAGCGATAGTCGAGCGGCAAGCTGAGTTGGCGAACGACCACGAGAGATCGTGTCGGGGGTGGCAGGGTTCTCATGTTGCGCCTCCGCGATGGTGAAGCCATCCGGAGAGCCTCGCCGGAAACGGCGTTCGATCAAGAGCTTGTGAAGCTCAAGCAGCGCGGCAAGCGATACGCGCGGGGAGCCCAGGTCCATCGCCGCGCAAGCCACGGGATCGATCATCCAGGCCGAAGCGGTAATGACATGCCCGGGCGCGACGACGAGATGAATGATCCGGCCGTTGGCGCGCTCTTCGCTGTTCTCGCAGCGAAGCCGACGTCCGAAATACGGGTGCCAACGGTAATGGACCTCGACCTCCTGCCCAACATGGGCAGAATGACCCCGAGATGCAAAGCCACGCAGCGCACGTTCGGCGGCGTCGTTGGTCAGACAAATCCGGCCGTCGCTGAGGAAGGACGTGAAGCCGTCCCAGCGCTTCAGCACATAGTCGATTGGCTCAGCAACCGGAGAGCTTCGGGACAGTTTTGCCCGCTCGCTCCGCATCCATTCCTCAAGCGCCTCTGCGATTGGCCGGCTTTCCTGCTGGCGTCGTTGCAGTCGTTCGTCGGCGGCAAGACCGTTGATGTCGCGCTCGATATCAAACAGCAGGTCCATTCGTTTGACTGCCTCGAACGCGATCGGGGAGATTGGTGCGGCATCCTTGCCGCGCTTGGCATTGGTAGCGATGTCGGCGAGCACGAAGAATTTGCGACGCGCATGCGCCCAGCACAGCGCCTGGGTGAGCGGACCGGGATCGCGGCCCACTTTGAACAGCGGGTTATAGCCGCCATAGGCGTCGGCCTGCAGAATGCCGCTAAAGGTCTTCAGATGTCGCTCGGGATGTTCCTGCCGCCGATCGCGCGAGGCATAGTAAAGTGCCGCCGGCGGCGATTGCCCGCCGAACGGCCGGTCATCCCTGACATAGGTCCAAATGCGGCCCGTATCGGTCTTGCCGCGGGCCAGGATCGGCACTGTGGTGTCGTCTCCATGAAGCCGCTCGGCGGCAAGCACATGCGTCTCGATCAGCGCATGCACCGGATTCAGCGCCGCGGCACAGGCTCCGACCTGGTCGGCCAGTGTGGAGAGGCTGAGGTCGATGCCCTCGCGGGCATAGCGCTCGCTTTGTCGGTTCAGCGGCTGGTGCTGGGCGAGTGCGAGTTCACGGCTTGCGCGCGGGCAGCGAGAGCTTGCGCCTCGCGGCGGGCGGCACGCTCCGCGAGGATCATCGCGTGCGCACTGGCAAGATCATCAGGAAGCTGATCGGCCGCATCGGTCATGGCGCGATGGAATCATATTCGCTCCTCCATGCCAACGATTTTGCTCATCCCGCCGAGCTCGGATGCAGGTTTTTTGCGGCATCCGCCAGTCGATGCGAGTTGCGCCGGTGATATGGAAACCGTACCGTCCGCCGGCGACGGCCATAGAAACCGGCCCTTCTCGAGCCGTTTTGCATACAGCGACATGCCGAGCCCATCATGCCCGATGATCTTGATCAGATTGCCGCTGCGGCCGCGGAAGACATAAAGATCGCCGGCATGCGGATCGCGCTTCAACGTCTCCTGCACCATCAATGCGAGGCCGGGGAAACCCTTGCGCATGTCCGTATAACCAGTGGCGAGCCACACCTTCACGCCGCTCGGGACCGGGATCATCGCCGCTCCAGCACATCCAGGATCCGGCCGAGCGCTTCGGTATCGATATCACTCTCAATCCGCAGCCGACGGGCGCCGCCAAGCTCGATCGTCACCGTGCTGCTCTTCTTGCGCTGTCGCGATATCGGTGGTTGCTGCGCAGGCGGCTGCGGCGCCGGCCGCGCCTCGACGACCTCCACTGCAACAAGCTGTGGCACTGACGGCGCAGAGATCTGACAGAGCTCCTTGCGCCACCGGCAAAGCTGGCTCCCATGAATCCCGGCCGATCGAGCGATCTCGGAAACACTGACCCCAGCCTCAAACGTCGCCGCGACCAGCCGCTCCTTCTCCTCCCGAGACCAGCGCCGGCGCCGCTCGACCGACGTGATCACTCCAATCTGATGCTTCGTCACAGGGCTACTCCTAGTGCTTGCACTAGGACTTGCAGCCTTCACCCTACCTCAGCAAGGCGGCCGTCACCGTGGGGATACCTCTAAAAAGCACCTGATCTATTCGGTCGCCGACATCGGCCTGCGCATTTCGCAAAAGCCGGACAGGGGTTCCGCTAATGGTGGAGTCCGGGATTTAGCGAAAAGGGTGTCCGGGAATTACCGAAACGCGCAATCGGCCCGCACGGAAGCCTACTTCCGATATGAGCGGGGCCGCGGAGCCTGGCAGACAGCGGTGGAGGGGCGGGCAGTTATGACCGCCACCAAGTCGGCCTTTCAACTGAAGTTTAACTTCGACGCTTTCGAAAGTGCGAGCGAATCTTCTGCAAGTCGTGATCGAAGACGATCCCCCGCGACCTCGTCTGAATCGGAAAGGCAATCAGAGACAATCACAACGAGAGATCACAGTCGGCAGCAGCCCTAAACACGGTTTATCCGATCGGCAAGTGCACACTGGAAACAAATGTCATTCAGGGAGGAAAAGCGGCACCCACTGAGCGGGTTTGTCCGATCCAGCTCGACCATCATACCATCAGCACATCACCAATCTCTGCATCCTCGGCGGTCGCGTCACGCGGCCGCCGAAGCTTCAACGAGTTTGCCGGTGATCATCAGAACCCAAATGTCCGCGCCATTTTGTTCGCGAGTGCAACGGCGACGACATTATAAGGCTTCTTTGTCAGAAGCTCGGCAGCCCAGCGGGTAGGCGCCGCTTTGCCCTTGCCGCAAAATCGGAGCGCAGCATGGGCTCCGACCACGAGAAGGCGGCGGAGATTGGGATCACCCTGCTTGCGAATCCGGCCGAGGCGGTCCTTGCCGCCCGAGGAGTTCTGCCGCGGCACCAACCTATCCATGCCGCTAACTGCCGGCCGGATTTGAAGAGCGACGCGTCCGTCACGCTTATGGTGATCGCGCTGGCGGTGATAGGGCCAATTCCGGGCATCGTCTCGAGGCGCCGGCTCAGTTCACTCGAGCGATGCCAGGCATGAATTTGGCGATCTATCTCGCCAACCTTCTCGTGAATCTCCCGCAACTGCCCGATCAGGGGAAGAAGCGGGGTTCTCGCAAGGGGCGGGATGAGCTCATTGTTCTCGTCTTCGATGAACGCGATCAGCGTGCCGACAACCGGCAATGCCCTGGCACGTCACGACCCCTGAATCAGTCCTCGGGTGCGCATAGACGGCTCGATCCAGCCAGGCGTAAGTGCCCAAAAAGTAGTTCGCCAGCCCAAGCAATCGGTTTGGCGAGCCGATACGATTCAATTGGCGCAGCCGAGCTGCGTCATCGCGGCGAGCCCGGCGTCAATCTGATGACTCCAACGTCGTTCTCGATGGCTATTTCGGTCCCAAACGGCTCCGAGAGCTTCTGCATTCGCTCCAGAATGGCTCTTCCCTGTTGCCCGCTCGCCAGCCGCGGGATGCCGCGATTAGCAAACCTCTTGGAGAAGCCAAGCTCGACCGGATAAAGCCTCAATTCAGTGAGCTGGTTCTGCTCAAAGCGACTGACAGCGATGACGCTTTCGTAATATATCGGTGCCGCGAACGCGCCACTAAACCCGTCCGGCGTCGGATATCCTTTTGCTTCCTCATCGACCGTTACCTCAGCATCCGTGTCAATCCGAGGGTCTTTGCCGTAGGCTTCAAACATGTCAGCCCCCGCAGGCGTCCGCAGGTGGTCATAGAAGAAATTCCCCAAGCTATACAATATCGGCCGGCCCTTGTAGATTTCGATGCCTCGCAGCAAATGCGGTCCGTGCCCGATATATGCGTCTGCTCCGGCATCGATCATCTTACACGCAAAGGACTGCTCGTAATCTGCAGGTCCCTGACTGACCTCCTCGCTCCAATCAGGTTCGTGGCCATGGTTCGTGATGATACAGAAGTCGGAGAATTGCTTACCCCGGCGAACGTTTCGTACGATATCGGCGACATCGCTCGGATCTGCTTCGTAACTAAAATCGGGCTTGTCGCCCGCTTTGAAAGTCTTCCCAAGGAGTACCACCCGGCTCGGATCCTTCTCGCTGGCCATACTGCCTGGCAACACGTCACGCACCCGTCTCAAGCTCTCAAGCATCTCTGGCGGAAGGACAATGCTATGGGCCAAACGAAGCGCATTGAGCCCTGGTCTGCCAGGCGCCTCGCCGGCGGGATCGCACGCCCGAGCCATAGGCGCAAAGGTTGTGGCAAGCGATACTATCGCCACGCGACCGCGTGCGGTTTCCAAAAAGCGGGCGGCACTCGCCTGTGCGAGATTCTCTCCCACACCTGCGTGAACAATATCACTCTCATCAAGCACCCGGCTCGTCTCGCGCATTCCCTCAAGACCCCAATCGAGGGAATGATTATTTGCGCGACTCATTAGATTGAAGCCCATCGCCCTCAAATCAGGGCCGAGTTCTGGCACGCTGACGTGGTAGCAACCGCCGTGCTCAGCCTGCGGACTTCCTTTGAACGACCGGATATCGAAGATAAGCGTTTCCATGTTGCCGAACGTGACATCAGCGTCCTGAAGGATCTTGACGATGTCATCGAAGCCGGGATGTCCGTATCTGGTGAGCGGTCGCGATACGATGAGGTCGCCGACTGCCACCATCGTGAAGCCGTCCGCAACGTTTGTTTCAATCGAGCCCACGGTATCGTATCCATCCACGCGATGGGCTGGACGAGAATGATTGTCGCCTGACATATTCATAGCTTCCTCAAATGGTTGAATACGAAGAAAACCGTCCTTGGCTCAGAGAAATAGCACGGCTGCCATTCCCCGGAGGCTTGTGCACGCGCAGGCCCCGCGCAGCATTCGCCCTAGCAGGCTGTTGAAGAAGTCCACTTGCGGGCGATGAAGTCTGCTTCATCGCCGCCATGGAAGCAGATTTGTCCGTTGATGGAGCCGTCTGGTTGAATTTCGGCCCAGCCATTGCCTTGGGCTTCATCCATTTCGTCATTGCCTTGCCAGGAGCGGGCGACATTGTTGCCGTCGCCCGGTCCGAAGAGCTGGCCGGTGACGCAGCCGAAAGCGAATTCGCCGGAGCCATCTGCCGCGAACTCAATGTAGGCGGGCTCCATCATGTCGCGATAGTCCCCGGCATAGTAGGACATCGCGACGATCCGCCAGCGGCCGGTGACGCTCATGCCGGCGCTGCCAGCAGCTTGGGCAAGCGGATCAGATTGTAGGCCGCCAGGTTCCCACACGGGCGCATCCTCGCAGCTTGATCTTGGCCATGCCGGCCGAGGCTTTGATCCAGCCGAACACCTCCTCGATCCGCTTGCGGCAGCGCTGACTGACATCATAGCCCGGATGTGGTAACCGACATTGCGCTGACCACGGCAACGATTTTTGTTTTTGCCAGCCGCCCGTCGGTCGGCTATGTGCGCAGCAACTCGACTGTAGTCTTTGGGATGCAGAAAAGAAGAGCCGCCGAATTTCAGAACCGTCGCGTTCATGTTCCACCAATCGCGTTGTTGGCAATGCAAGCTGTGCGATGATGCTCCAAGGGGTCGAATCCTCACTTCGCTTGACAACCCGGGCCTGCTCTGAGACCCGCCATTCCCGCAGCCTGATCCGCAGCGCACTGATATCCATGCGCCCCCAATTCCGCTCCCCGCAAACCGGCAAGGGCCAGAGATTGCCGCTATTCGTCAAGGTTCGCAAATGGTGTGATCGAACAATCGATCAAATCGGCAGCACGCTGAAGTATTGTCTTGGTCCGAGCACGGTTGGGTGGGACGGCGATAACATGCCCGATCCAGTCCCGGTAATCGCCTTTCCTGACGATCGGCGTCTTGGGTCTAATATAGAATTTGACCTCGGCGACCCCTGGCACAGCAGCCGCCCGACTGCCGTCGATCCAATCGAGGGTGCCATCGCGATCAGCAACTAGGTACCGCGCGACCGCAGTCTGCGAATGCCTTCTGCGCAAATTCCATTCGTCGCCGATGACAAGCTTGATGTGCTCGGTGATGAGATCGACACCGTAAGCCAGCTGAACCAGTTGAGGAACGGGCGAACCCGGCATACGCGGATTAACTTCAATGACGACTGGGCCACGCTTCGTCCACCGAAGTTCAATGTTCGTTGGCCCCCAGCCAAGGCCGAGAGCTCGCAGAGAGCTCAGCGAAACATCGGCGATACGATTATGCTCGTCATCAGTCAGCGGGGCCGGATAGGTGAGATCACGAGAAACGAAATGCGGGTGGGGACCGAACTCACCGGCGCCAATCGCAATGACCTCATTACCCATGATGTCGGCGGTATAATAAGGGCCTTGTGCGAATTCTTCGACCAGTATCCTCGGCGAAGATCGCCATATGTGCTTCCCGCCCAACAGATAACTCGTATGTTCGGCCAACTCATCGACGTTGCGGCACAATCGGACACCGACGCTGCCGTTGCCCAGGGCCGGCTTAAGAATCACCGGCAGGCCGATCTCGGCGGCAAAGCTTTCCACCTCCGCCGCATTCTCTGCCACGCGATAAGCAGGTACTGGAACGCCAGCCCCCGCGAGAACCTGACGTTGAACGAATTTGTCGCAGCATCGTTCAATCGATGCGGGATTCGGGCCGGGTAGATCGAAGTGCTGGCAGAGCTTGCCGACTGTTGCAGAGAAAGACTCGTCGTCACCCGCAAAGCCAGTAATGCCAACAATGTCATACGCATCACGCAGCCGGTAACATTCGCGGATCAGTGCATCGAGATTACCTGTATCAACACGAATAGCCTCAATGCTTTCCGCCGCAAGATATTCGTACTGAGCCGGTTCTCCAGCCAGGGTAATTGGATGAAGGCCGTCACGCTGAGCCGCTTGGACGTAGAGCGGACCATTACCTCTATGACCTTCAACCAGGATGAGCGCTTTTCTTCCCATGGGTTTTTGACTCCGACGTTGCTTGCTATGCGGCGGCCCGAGTGTAAACCGGCATCGGCTTTTTTTATCCATGCCTGATCTCAAACCTTTGCGGTGAAGGTACCACTGTCAGCGCTTGGCGGTCGTAAAGATACTGCAAACTTAGTTGAAGGATCTGTTGCAACGTTTTGGTACCGGCCGTGTGGCAGGCAGCCTCTCGATGAATTTCGGAGGGTTCCGATGGGTCGCGTCACCACAGGTTCCCTAATCGCTTCTGTCAATGAGCTCCTTTCTCTTCGCTGATGCAGCGCTTGCCGGGCTCAAGGTTCTCTCTCCGTGGTCGATCCGCCGCAGTCGCCGCTAGCATCTTGCTGTAGCGCATCGCTGGCTCTGCTGCGGAGAGGGAATGATCACACTCGCCATCTGGCAGTGCGGGCAAGCGCCGCCGAGCCCTTTCTGGACAACCCTCATAATCCGCCGGGCGCGTCCACATCACCCGTCGCCACGCGCGCCGGCACTGCCGCACAAAGCCGCAAGCAGCCAGCCCGACGATAGAAAGCACTGCAGCCTATCCGACGGCCCGCGCCAAACGGTTCCGCATTCCAGCGTGCCATGCTTCGCTGGCCGCATCGTGAATGCCCTTCTTCAGCCCGGCACCGACGACCCCGATCGCTTCTCCAGGCTACAATCCCCATAGCGCCAGGACCGTCCGGTTCGTTCAATCCGGCTTGCAATGAGGTCGAAGACCAGCGGGTGTGCTCCGTTGAGCGTGCGGACCTCACAGAAACCTTGTATGGGGATTTGTTTGTCAAGCCATTTGGGCTGCCTTGCTGTTTTCTTTCGTTTCAACCAGCCCCGCCTGATTGAGAGGATCCGAGGGGAGCCCGCCATCGCACGCAACACATGCGCCGCGACCTTGTATTCGGTGAGATCCGTGCTGGATCCCGACCATGAAGCATCCATTCGCTTCGGCGGCAAGGCTCCGAGGCGGCAGGCCCATTCTCCAGAAGGCATCGAAGCCAGGTTTCTGTTCGGGTCACCACCACCGCGGATCATCGACGGCCAGTCAGGAAAGTCGACCGGACGCTGAACTGCTTGTTTGGATTCCTCCCAGACCTGCTTAGGCCGGCTGCCGCAGCGCGACGCTGGCCGGGATGTCGCCGATCGTGACCACGCGCCACAAAGCGATGAGCAGCTTGCGGGCGAGCGCTACGATCATTTTCGTCTTGCGCATACCGCTCGGGCCATCTGTTCGCGCCCGGAACCATTGGGCGAGCGCGCTGTCGTTCTGGAACCGCAGGAAACGCCAGGCGAGCTGGACTAGGCCGCGGCGCACTCGGGCGTTACCGGCCTTCGCCGAGCCTTTCTCCCACCGTTTGGAACCGCTCTCGTCAGGCGCGCCAGTGAGCCCCGCATAGCGGGCAACCGCTCGGCGATCCGCAGGTTGCGGGATAGCACCTCCTGCACCAGTATATCGGCGGTCTCGACGCCGATGCCGATGACGCTGGCAATCAGACGCACCATGGCATGTGGCCCCCGTCACCGGCGCCTGTTCCAGACGCGCGAGGCGTGCCTCCTCGATCGCCTTGATCTGCTCGCGGATCATGGCGAGCCGGGTCATATCGCGCCGGAGCTCGTCAACCGTGTTCGGTGGCAGCGGCACACCATCCGGTGTCCCAGCGCGTCAAGGCATTCCACCGCTCTGCGCAATTTGGGGTTGAAGCCGCGGATCCCGAGCCACGCCAGGATCGCCTTGATACGGTTGATGATCCGCGTGCGCTCGCCCACCAGGCTTTCTCGCTCACGGCTTGGGCGTCTGGCATCCTCTTCCTCGAGCGTGGGGATCGCAACCATCCGCAATGCCCGCGCTCGCCGCGCAGCCAGCCCAGGAACACGCGCATGAGCATCGCCGTGTCCAACCGGTCGGTCTTCGCACGGGATGCTCACGCGATACCGCAACGCTGGTCGAATGGATGACGTGCGCCTCGATGTCGCGCGCCCGCAGCCACCGCGCCAGCCAGAACCCGTCGCGTCCCGCCTCAAAGGCCAGCGCGATCCGCTCGATCGTCCTGCCGGCCTTGACGGCTTCCTCGCGCCAACGTTCCATCAGGCTCAGCAGCGCGGCTGAATCCGGGTCCAGCTTCTTCAGCGGCTGGCGTTCGAGACCGGGAACCTGTCCCGCCACCAGCCAGCTCGATTCACTCATTTCGACAACGACCGTCACGCTGCTATTCTGCTCAAACGAGACCAGCGAACGGCTCAAATCGTTAGCCTGGGTCATGGGGCACCTCTGTCGCTTCTATCGACGAGAATGGTGCCATACCGCCGCCGCTCGCCCCATAGCTTCTCCAGATTCCGCAGGACTTTGTTGACTCAATGTTCGCCGTGGGCGGCCGATTCTTTGATCTTCTCATGCATCATGATCGGCGGCCTCCCGTTGTAGGGCACCCTCGCCGTCGACGTGCCCGAGGATCAGGCTGACCGTCAGCTTCGTCACTGATCGGCGCGTCTCGGCCGGCAGCGCCTGCCATTGCGGCGTCTGCACCGTATTGGCGTCGTTCGGCTTCGAGAACATATCGAACTGGTATGTCGTGGGCTGGCGCGGCATGGGCATCTGGCCCGATTCGCGTGAGAGCCCAATGCTGCGCCCATCTCCGGCGATTGCGATGGGGCGCCCGTGTCGAGGAGCGGCTTCGCCGGGGTGCCCAGCGCGGCAAGGTCGACGTGCGGAGCAGTCGTGATGCGCCAACTCTAACATCCAAGCCGGGACCTCCAACCTCTTATCCGAGGCCTGGCCGAAAACGCTACAGCGGAAGACTGCTACGTCATTCCGATCGATCACTTCGTGAATATGGACTTGGCGACCCGCCCAAGGATGCCATGGATAGAGAAGCTCGCGCTCCGGGCCGGTCCCGTGGGTGTTGCATCGCTGAGTTGTTCAACACTGCGAGGCCACATTCCTCGCTCGGTACCAGACCCCGGCGGCCTATGCCGAGGTCATCACCGCAACCCGCTCCGACGCTGTGCTGATCGAAGGCTCCGCGTCTTCGCCGGTTGCTCAACCCGTGCCCCTCGGCGTAACAGAAACGGTCGAGGCTCTAATCGCCGCTGGATGAAAGTTCAATGGCATGTATGGACGGCCTCCGCGTGGCAAGGGCTTTCTGACATTGATGACAGGTTGGTCGGGTGCAGGCATGTATTCGGCCTTTGAGTGCGGCCTGTTCATGCCGCTGGCCTTGATGAAGTCCGCGGATCGGATCCCAGACAGGTCAACGCGCTTTTTGAGCGGCACCCACTGAGCGGGTTTTTCCGATCCCGGTTTGACCGTCCGTCATCACACCATCAGCACCTCACCAACCTCTGTGCATCCTCTGCGACTACGTCACTACGCCGGTGAATCCGCGAAGCGCTTGCCCGTAGTCATCAGCGCCCAGACGATCCGGGCCATCTTGTTTGCCAAGGCCACCGCAACGACGTTGTACGGCTTTTTCGCCAGAAGCTCGGCAGCCCAGCGAGTGGGTGCCGCTTTGCCCTTACGACAGAAGCGAAGCACGGCATGGGCTCCCACAACAAGAAGGCGACGGATGTAGGGATCGCCTTGCTTGCTGATCCGCCCGAGCCGATCCTTTCCTCCGGATGAGTTCTGTCGCGGCACCAGGCCAAGCCAAGCCGCGAGTTGCCGGCCGGATTTGAACAGGGAAGCATCTGTCACGGTCGCAACGATTGCGCTGGCGGTGATCGGACCGATGCCGGGGATCGTTTCGAGGCGACGGCTCAACTCGTGCGAACGATGCCAGATGTGAATCTGTCGGTCCAGCTCACCGACCTTCTCGTGCACCTCACGCAATTGCTGTACCAAAAGAAAGAGGGCCGATCGGGCAAGCGGGGGAATGAGGTCGTGCCCCTCGTCCTCAACCAACGCGACGAGCATGCTCAGCCCTGTAGCACCCTGACGAGTGATGATGCCCAACTCCGCCAAGTGGCCGCGCAAGGCGTTCACCAGCATTGTCCGCTGCCGGATCAAAAGCTCGCGGACGCGATGCAGCATCAACACGCTCTGCTGCTCCTCGCTCTTTGTCGGAACAAAGCGCATCGTCGGTCGCGTGACCGCCTCGCAGATTGCCTCGGCATCCGAAGCATCATTCTTCTGCCGCTTCACGTATGGCTTGACGTATGACGCAGGCATCAGGCGAACCTCATGCCCCAGAGCCGTGAGGACACGAGCCCAGTGATGGCTCGTTGCGCAGGCTTCGATGCCGATCAAGCACGCCGGCAAGGACGTAAAGAATGCGACTACATCGTCGCGACGCAACTTCCGGCGGACAACCACTGCGCCCTGCGCGTCAACGCCGTGCACCTGAAACACGTGCTTGGCGACATCCAGACCGATTGTGCTAACCTTCTCCATGGACGGCTCTCCCTCATGTGACTTTCGACAGCCACACTTTGGCACATTGCGATGCCGAGAGCGGAGGCCGTCCACCTCATCAGGTCACGCAAGGTGAACTCCTCGGGGCGTGAACGATACTCAATTCTTTATCGATGCTGATTTCAACAGAGCCATTGGCCTCATGCATCACAAACAGCTACCCGCTTCGCTTACAAGACCGTGACGTGCGGCGAGCACAAATTCGACCGTTTCGCAGCTAGTTATGCTCACTTGGCCAAAGCGTGAGAGCGGACAGGCACTTACTCACGTGACACTGTCTGCCGCACTTCATTGCGGAGAGCTATAATGATTCGAAGTTTCTTGGCAGAGCCAGTCCGCAAACAGGCGGGCTTTCGAAGCCGCCGGCGGCGGATTTTCAGAAAATGCCGTGGGTGAGACAATACTGGCAAGCACGGCGGCGACGGCAGCGCGGTCATCGACAACGGTTGGAGCTTCCAGCGCATGCGACCGTCAAGGATCGGTGTCTCGAGCATCTGCCGCGCGAACGCGGGATCATTGCTGCTCCGTGAACTGTTTTGCGGTTCAGCCAGACTGATAGGCCCTTTATCCGGACTCTCGCCCAACGGCCCCACGTTTCGTGGCTGACCTCCCGCGCTGGCCACCTCGGCAGGGAAGCGGTGGCGGAACAACCCGAGTAGCCGGCCTTTTCATACTTCTCATACGGTGACCGGATCCCACCTCGTCAACGTGAACGATACCGCGCATTTCCATGCACAAACCTTTTGTCCGAAGCTGGACAAGAATGTCGGAACCCCGACGAAACCGTCGGGCGGGCCGGCTGTCGGTGTGGACGAGAGGTGCAACTCAGAACGGTTCATCGACCGGCACGTAACTTGCTCGGTCACGCCAGACGGCCGCGGTTGCGCCTCGGAGGCTGGTCGTAACTAATCAGTCTCTCAACTTTAACGCGTGTAGACTGGCGGCAGTCCTTTATAGCCCAGAGGACGACATGGATAGCCGGTCACTCGATTCGCGACTGCCGATCTGGTTGGAGTGTTCAATGGCCCGTCCCTATCATGATCTGCCGTCCCTCACTGCCCTCACTGCCCTTGAGGTATTCGAGGCATCGGCACGCCATCTTTCGCTCGAGCTTGCAGCTTCCGAGCTGAACGTGACATTGGAAGAGATCAGTCGGCAGATCAAAGCCATTGAGGACGAGCTTGGTGTTTCGCTGTTTGTGAGGCCAGGAACCGGCGTGGTGCTTACCAGCGCCGGCAAAGACCTTTACACCGAGCTGGCAAGCATTTTTTCCAAGGCGTCCGATGTCGTCACGACCATTAAACGCGGCGGTCGTTGCCGGGATGTCACGATTGCCTCCACCGAAGCGTTCGCGTCGATGTGGCTGTTACCGCGCATGCCGCGCTTTTGGGCACAGGACGGTGATATCACAGTCGGCCATGTGATTGCCGACAGTTCGCGCGACTATCGGCGCGCTGAAGTCGAGCTACGCATCCGCTATGGCTTCGGCCCATGGCCCGATGAGGCAGCGGAACTGTTGTTTCGCGATATCATATACCCGGTCTGCGGGCCCGGCTTCGCCAAAGACCACCGCGAAGCGACGGCTAAGTGCTTGCCGGAACTGCCACTCCTGCAGGTACGATTGATCGAAGCCGGCTGGGTCGACTGGGACAAGGTCCTGCGCCGCGCCAGGATCCCTCACGGCCCGCTTCGTGGCCGTACGTTCAGCAAGTTCCTCGTCGCTTTGCAAGCCGCCCAGGCTGGTCAGGGCGTTGCAGTAGGCTGGCACCGACTGGTGCGCACATTGGTCGAAGACGGCAAGCTCGTCAGGATTACCGACCTCAAGCTGGATGTCCGCGGAGGGTACTATCTGACGTGGAATGATAATCGCCCCCTGTCGCGCAGGCCGAGCGGCTGCGTGACTGGTTGCGGAAGATCGCGAGCGAAGAGAGGAACCCTTGGAGTTAGAGCTCGCGCCGCGGCGCGTCTTTGCATGGCCCGGAAGCATAGGGTGCGGCTATCGCCATCACGGGGTCGGGATGATATTTCCTGGGCGTGGATTCGTTTAGAAATCCCGGATCTCAAATGGGAGCTGGGGGCGCTCGAACGCGTGACATTTGCTGCTCTCCTGCTGCTGGAACTGAACCCGTGATCCTGATGACACGCAGCCATCCAAAGCGAGTTTCTGTCAGACGCAGTGCGGCAAGTGCCGCCGCGCATGTAAGGGGATTCCTGCGTAGGTGCCTACGAGACCGCCCGGGCGGCCCGGCGTCCATGATCACCGCCGCGCCGATGACAGCGGCGATTGGGAGCCCGCTGCCGAAACTCTTTCCCAGCGCTACCGGCCGGCGAAAACCCGTCCGGTGCGAGCGAAGCCGGACTGGGCCTCATCTGCGATCAGGACGATACTGTGCGCATCGCACAAAGCGCACAGACTGAGGATGAACTCCAGCTGCGCTGGCAGGAATCACTTTCACCCCTGAACCGGCTCGATCAACATAGCTGCAACCTGGTAGGGTTTGATCTGCGTTTCGGGGGGGGGAAGGTACCGAAGACAAGACGCATTTGTACGGGTCGAGCTGTGAGGTCATCGCAAAGGTCGGTAACGTGCGTCCGTGGAAGCTTCTGTGAAGACAACGACATCCCTTCGATCCGGGTGGAAATGAGCGATCTTTACCGCGTTCTCCAGCGCTTCTGCGCCAGAGGTGACAAGCAGAGTTTTCGCCGGCGTGGGGAACGGGGCTAACGCGTTGAGCCGCACGTAGCCATCATAAGCGGATGCTGCCAAAGAGGTATGGGCGAAGCGCTGCAGTTGCGTTCTGACCGCATCACAACCACCTGTGGATGCGAATGTCCGACCGCAAGGCGCGTCCATGCCGCCGATGAAATCGATATATCGACGGACTTCCATGTCCCAAACTGCGCCTTGGGCGCGTTCCGCGCACACGGGAAATGCACATGCAACGGCGCGCGGCAGCGCGCTCTCACGTCTCGGCCTGGAGTTCTGCGCTCGATCGTGCCATCATGTTGAGATACGCTCCCCTGTACAAATTGTCTTGCATCGGCTGCCGGTTTCGACAGCAAGATTTGCGGTAGCGTCGTCATAGCCTCGGTTCCTCTGGTGCGCTGGTCTTCTCGGGCACCTGGAAGACCCAATAGTGCGCGTCCTCCTCGGCGACGTATCTGCCGTTCCTTAGACACTGTGCCGGTATAAGGACGCCCTCATCCTGCAGACGCCGCACATGGTCTTCAAAGGATGTCGTCTCCGCATAGCTCTTGCGGGTGCTTGCAATGACGAAGCCGTTCGGGCGGGTGACGCGAGCCAGCTCGCGCAACCCATCCGGCCGGACGTGTCCGAGCGTGAGGACGCCGCAGCAGACGGTTAGGTCATAGCTCGCGCTGGAGTAGTCGGAGAGCTGCCCGTTAAGGTCGAAATCGCCTCGGACATGGCCACCCCGCCATGATCACCATCGGGGACGACAGCAATGTCGAGGATCGCCTTTGGCGCGCTGCAAGCCGGCTCGGTAGACGCCGGTTTGCCGGGCCTTTTCGTCCATCTCCTCGGAGAGATCGAACCCGTCGGTGCCGGCGTCCCGCTTCTTACCCCCCGCGCCTGCGACGGGCACATCAACTGTCATGCCAACAAAGCTCAGACCCGTTCTGTTCCAACGCGTTCGGCATAAGAGAGCATTCGACGCAATTTTAGATTATTGTAAAGCAGAATTGCGACAAACAGATGTCATTATCGTACCACATGCTATGAATTGTCATTACTAAAATCGCAAAACTTTTAATTTCATTTAACGCAAATTTACGAAAATACACTTGTATCCTAAATTTAATACTGCCATTTTTAAATTAACACTGCCATTTCTCTCTGAGAGAGCGAATGATCGTTTGTAAATTTCCTCCACAATCCTCTCGGATATCTTCGATGCAAGATCGCGTAAATATCCTGATTATTGGCCACGGCGTCCTTGGTGGGGCGGTCCTTGATTTTCTCAGCCAAAGCGGCAGACCCTACGATTTGCATGTCGGAGCAAAAGATGTGCAGCGGGGCACTTTAAGGGCCAATCTTGCGAAGCACACGGCCTTGAACCTCGGTCACCATCCGAGCATCGAGGTGGTGCCTATCGATCTGATGAATATAGATGCTACAGCAGAGCGACTGGCGGCTCTCCGTCCTGATATCATTTTCAATGCAACGACATTGCATACATGGTGGCTGATAACCCAATTGCCGCCCGATGCTTATCAGCGGATCGATCGACCACGCGGCGGCGTATGGACGCCAATGCATCTTGTTCTCGTGCGACGTCTGATGAGAGCTGTGCGAAAGGCCGGGCTCGAGACCGTGGTCGTGAATGCATCCTACCCTGATGTAACAAATGCCGCCCTTGCCGCCGAGGGTCTCTCGCCGGCGGTTGGCATCGGCAACGTCGCGAATGCCGTGCCGGGCATCAGGTTGGCGGCCGCGCATCTTCTAGGTTGCGAAGTGAAAGCAATCGATGTGCGGTTCTTTGCCCAACACTACGTCAGTTATCGTATGCCGAGGACCGGTTCCACGGACGGCGCGCCCTACCATCTAGCCATATATCGGGAGGGCCAGAGAATTAGGCCTGAGGAAATGGGCCACGATGTGATCTTCGCGAACGTTGCCCGACGTTTTCGGCGGCTTGGAGGCCTTGAGGGGGAATCGGTGACTGCATCGTCGGCGACAGCTGTTCTTCGTGCGTTGGCTGATCGCGTAGAACGTGTCGTGCATGCGCCGGGTCCATCGGGTCTCGTAGGCGGCTATCCCGTTAGGGTTGCTCCAACAGGCATTTCGATCGACCTGCCTGAAGGCCTGTCATTGGACGATGCGGTAGAGATCAACAGGGGATGTCAGAAATACGATGGTATTGAGGCCGTGGAAAGCGACGGGACGGTGCGCTTCACGGCAGAGTCGGCGGAAGTTATGCGCGAGCTGCTCGCCTACGATTGCGACGCAATGGCGTTGGACGAGTGCGAAGCCCGCGCGGAGGAATTGGCAGCAAAATATGCTGAATATCGTCGTCGCTTCCAGTAGTCTGGCACCCTTTTCGCCGCCTGCCGACAACGGCACATCCGCGGTCGCAGTGGTAAAGCCATCCCCGGCATGCACGATTGGCGCCGTCAGGGAACCTGCCCGACCTCAAGACCCTCATCCAACTCGGCGATGTGCTGGTCGACTGTGGCTGTCGAGCTATTGTCGCGCCCCCCGAGACGGTGACGCTCGACATCGACACACGCTCGATGTGTCGTTCACGGCTTTCAGCAGCAGTCGCTCTTCAACGCTCATATCACGAGCGCTGCTTCCTGCCGATCCATGTCTATCACGCCGCCGGCCGCCTGCTCTTTTTGACGGCCAAGGAAATCCGCGGCCATCTGCGCCGTCTCGCGCGGCGCATCTGCGCCGGCCGACCACCCGTATGCTGGTACGGGGCGATGCCATTAAGTCGACGCAAGCCATGGCATAGTGGGAGGACAACGGCGTCGGTTACATCTTCGGACGCCCGGCAACACGGTTCTCCGGCGGCTTTGTCCACGAGAGCGCCGATGACGGCCGCATCCGCCGCGCGCTGGAGTGCTAGCATGTGCTGAGTGGCTATGCCGGAACCCGTTATTATGCCGGAACCCGCTATAAGGCGAAGCCCCAGCGCGTTCACAAGTCCAGACAGAGCCGCGGTGAAAAAGACGCCGCGCCGCCACCTGTCCGCCGCAGAGCGAACCCAGATGCTCAATACGACGTCGTCACGCGGAAGTCTTCTTACAGTGTTGTTGCCGACGTATGTCGGGGTATTTTCGGAAGATTAAGTAGAAATATGAAGTATGTCTCAAAATTATAACGCAACTTAATATAAAATCTGAAAAATCATCTTTTTGCTCGCG
The DNA here is from genome assembly GCF_024707545.1 of Mesorhizobium onobrychidis. NCBI lineage: Bacteria > Pseudomonadati > Pseudomonadota > Alphaproteobacteria > Hyphomicrobiales > Phyllobacteriaceae > Mesorhizobium > Mesorhizobium onobrychidis. Next base: position 6,888,582 of record NZ_CP062229.1, on the reverse strand, counting down.
CATGCCGCTGGTACAGTCGCTCCTGAGAATTCCAGATCGTCTTTTTCTGCTACCCCTCTTGGGAGCGTCGATGGCTTATCGTGGAGAGCGTCGATGCAGACCGGCAGCAGCCAGGTCAGGAATTGCTGACCCGCCGGGCGGATCAAGCCGAGAGGGTGGACATATGTTTCCGCTAGAGGACGTCGACGTGATTACTTTGTGTCTAGACGCCTTCGCATGGTCAAACAACCATGCTCCGCATAGTGGCAAGGAACAGTTCGTGGCTTCAGCCGCGGCCATTGCGCCCATGAATGCAGTGCCGCACCCATCTGCCCTTACACGGAGGAAACTGTTATGAACACCCTGGATCAGCAGACAGCACCGGAGCAAGCCGCACGAGAGCGCATGAAGGCATCCCATGCCCTCGATGGCGACGCCGGTCGCTTGGCCCACTTATATCGCGGATGGGCGAGTGCCTTCGACTTGGATCAGGCCCGCGTCGGGTACTGCGGGCCGATGATCGTGGCGGAACTGGCAGGCGCCGTGCAGACAGCCTATTTGGCCGGGCAGCGAAATGCCATCGCAATCCTGGACGCTGGCTGCGGAACAGGGCTCGTCGGCGTGGAACTGGAACGCCTCGGCTTCCGGTTGATTGACGGGTTCGATCTCTCCGAAGAGATGGCCGAAAAGGCCCGGCAAACCGGCGTCTACCGCCATGCCCGAGGCGATGTCGACCTTAACGGGCAGCTCTCCGACTACTCCAGCGCGAGCTATGACCTAACCGTCTGCTGCGGCGTCCTCACGCTCGGACACGTCCGGCCGGATGGGTTGCGCGAGCTGGCTCGCGTCACCCGCCCGAACGGCTTCGTCATTGCAAGCACCCGCAAGAGCTATGCGGAGACGACATCCTTTGAAGACCATGTGCGGCGTCTGCAGGATGAGGGCGTCCTTATACCGGCACAGTGTCTAAGGAACGGCAGATACGTCGCCGAGGAGGACGCGCACTATTGGGTCTTCCAGGTGCCCGAGAAGACCAGCGCACCAGAGGAACCGAGGCTATGACGACGCTACCGCAAATCTTGCTGTCGAAACCGGCAGCCGATGCAACGCATCAAGCTCATCCCGGACGGCTCGGGCGAGTTCACGCGCCAGCCGGGCATGCTGGTCGCCACGGACAATCTCGGCTTCGGTATGCGCTCCTGGCGCTACGCCGCCTCGATCAACAATGGCGTGGTGGAGAAGTGGTTCGAGGAGGAAGGCTTACCATATGTCTCTCGTCGCCGCAAAACATCCTTGAAAACGCTGAAGGCCGTTAACGCTGAGGCCGCAAGCCGCAATTCTCGTCATCCTATTACCATCCAATCGCGCGGCCCGCTAGTTTATCAGCAGTCGCCGAGTTCCGGCTGCTCCTCAAGGAGGTTGGTGCATACAGCCCCAAGTGCTACGTATGCTACGTATGACGTCGTCATAAGCGGACCGCCCGAGACCGATTTCGGCGCCCCTTCAAGAAATTCGTCGCGCATATCGGCTGGAAACGGCCTGCCTATCATCCGCTCGAGCGCTCTGGCGATTGTCTGGTTTCGTCGCTCCCTCCGCCGCCTTCCATCAAGCCGATAGAGATGTGGGTCAGATTCTTCACCCATTCGAAGTGGCTCACCACCGCGCCTCCTCCGTGTTTGGAGCGGGACATCGTGAACAGGTGTGCGAGGACATTGCGAACAGTTTTGCATGCTATCGCCCCAATGCATTTTCTATTTTCTGATGTCTGAACCAGGCGTCGAAGACGCCGTCTGTGGCGGTTGGCCTGAAGGCGACGGATTGTCCTGCGAAGGCCCTGCACAAACGCATGGTGCGGCCAAGAATGGAGACGAAGCCATGCTGCTGCACGCGACGCAGAAGATCGCCCTAGGCGTTTTTCTGGCTCGACGGGTCGTGATACTGGCGCGGCGAAGCTTGGTTGCGGTCGAGCGGCACGCCGCCGCCCAGTGCGTCGTGAGGACGCTGCGGTCGATGTTGTACACGACTAATTCGCGGTAAAAGCTTTAGCTTCAGGTTGCTTACCCAGGTCCGTCTTCATGACCGGCAGGCGACCGGTCACCTATCGGAAGGGGGATTCCGTACATTTGTGTCATCATCATGCCCGGCATAGCAAGCCGAAGTTTTATCCGCAGGGCTATCATACTGTTTTGAAAGGATTGTTTCGTTTGGCACGGTACATGCTCGGCTGTCTGCAACGGTGCCAAGAAGCGCGGTGATGTTAATTGGGGGTAAAAAATGGATTTAGGGCTAAACGGCAAGGTGGCAATGGTCGCGGCTGCCTCCAGCGGCTTAGGTTTGGCCACGGCCGAGGAGTTAGCCAACGAAGGCTGCCGCCTGTCTATCTGTGGACGGGATCCGGGGCGGCTAGAAGGAGCAGTGGATCGGTTGCGCAGCACAGGCGCCGAAGTACTGGCGCGCGCGACCGATGTAACTGACTGCGCGGATGCAGCAGCTTGGGTTGCCGAAACAGCAGAGCATTTTCGGGGTATCGACATCTTGGTGACAAATTGCGGCGGCGTTTCTGCCGGGCCACCCTCGGCCATGACGCCTAAGGATTTCGACGATGCGTTTGACCGAGTGCTTTTACCTTCGATAAATCTAGTTACGGCTGCCTTGCCGTATCTGCGGCGCTCGCGGGCGGGGCGAATATTGATGCTCGCTTCCGAGGCTATTGTACGGACCCCAGTACATTTCGCGCTGTCGGGTGTCGCACGAGCAGGGCTAGTGCCCTACTGCCAGACGCTCGTACAAGAATTGTCGGGGGAGAGCATCACCGTAAACGTGCTCGCTCCTGGAGCACACAGCACCGCGATTCACGAAGCCAATCGCCTTGGCGACCACGCCGAAGCCATCCGTGCGCTCGAGGATAGGACCCCGGCCCGCCGCCTTGGCGATCCCTCGGAATTCGCAGCAGTTGCTGCATTCTTGGCCAGCGCCCGCGCGGCCTATGTCAGCGGCGCCCTGATCGTCATCGATGGTGGGCTGAGTGCAACCGTCTGAACAATCGTCGCACTAGGAGCCGACACATGAACGAAGCTAACGCAAACATGACCGCCATCGATCTTGGCCGTTCAATCGCACATGCGCGTATTCGCGATCGTCCTGAGCAGGAGCTCACCTTCCCTTTTAGTCTCCTGACGCTTGAAAATTACTCCGCCCACCGACCGACGATGGCGGTTGTGGAGTTCGAAATGAGCCAGACTGGGACAACGAAGGAGTTTCGCAATTTCTTCTTCTACTATGGTGTGCTCACGGCGGGTGGCGCGTTTATCGCGCTTAAGGACAATGCATTGATGCTACAGCTGGCGGCAATTTGCTTCGGTCTGGCCTTCTACGCAGTCTATGGCTTGATCCCGGCCTACGTCATCAAGCCGGCCACGCTTGAGAACGCTACGACTATATTCGCGATCGCCAATGTCTTTTTCTTTCTAAGGTTCCGCGCAACATTTGGGAACTTCAAGGGGGACTATCTTCAAAACAGGGTATGGGCTTTCCAAGGTATTTACTTTGCAGCCGCGAGCATCGCTTGTGATTTACATCACGCTGATATTGACTTGAACTAAAGTGAAAATCATAGGTGGAGTAGGTAATCTATTATGTCTGATACAAAGCGTAATTCTGCAATTGATGAAGAAGGATACCAGGAGCTCTTCGGAATTGATGGCAAGGTAGTCTGCATTTCAGGCTCGAGCCGCGGTCTAGGGAAGTCGCTCGCCACCTGCTTCGGACGGTTGGGCGCGAAGATAGTCCTTTCCTCGCACAATATTGAAGAGCTGACCGAAGCAGAGGTCGAACTTGCGGGCCAAGGAATCAACGTGACGGCTATCCGCGCTGATGTGCGGTCGCACGACGATTGCAAGGCACTGATCAGTAGCACGGTCGACCGGTTTGGGCAGATCGATGTGATGATCTGCAACGCAGGTACCGACATCATTAAACCAGCGCATTCATATGAAGAGCCGGAATGGGACGAAATTGTCGATACCAATCTGCGTGGCTATTACTATTGTGCCAAGTTTGCCGCCCAAGCAATGCTGGATCAAGGCGGCGGCAGCATCATCATGACTTCTTCGGTCGCCAGTTCGCTCGGCATACCGGGCCTGGCTGTCTATGCTGCGAGCAAGGGTGGCGTCAATCAACTGACGCGCACCATGGCGGTAGAATGGGCCAATAGGGGTATTCGTGTAAACGCCGTCGCCCCTGGATTCATCAACAACTTCATGGATGGGGTGCATCCTAATCTCGATAGCCCTTATCAGCGCCGCGCAATGGAACTCACTCCGATGCGACGCCGCGGCAATTTGTCCGAGTATTTCGGGCCGTACATTTTCCTCGCAGGCCCAGCTGCATCGTTCGTAACAGGCGAAATTCTTTATGTCGATGGGGGCTACGCAGCGAGCTGATGCAGGATGCTTCGATGTTATGAATTTGGAGGAGGCTGGGCAATGTTAAGCACAATGCCAGATGACGTGAACTTCCTAGACTGCACCTTGCGCGACGGTGGCTACTACACAGGTTGGGATTTCGCGCCGGAACTGGTGTCGGACTATGTCGCCACTATCAACACTCTCCCAGTGCGCATGGTCGAGCTGGGCCTCGCCGGGAAGCCTGAGAGCCACGGATATTTCGCCAGTGTGACGAGCTCTAAGGCCGAACAGGTGGCTGCTGGCCTCCTGGCCAAGGCATGCGTGATGATCGATGCCAAGGATGCGTTTGCGAGCGAACTGCCTATACCCCTTGCCGTGACCCGCCTGATGGAAGGACTAGTGCCAGGGCATATCACGACCGTCCGCGTGGCGGCGCATTACAGCAACTTGGCCGCCTGCCGGAACATTTGCGCTGAGTTGTCTCACAGGGGCTTCCGTGTGTTTTTGAATCTCATGCAGATCGATGCAGCAAATGCTGCAGAAGTTGAGATGTGCCTCAAGGAGGTAAAGCAGATCGACACCATCGACGTGCTTTATATTGCCGATTCCTTTGGCTCTATGAAGCCGACTCGCGTTCAGGAATTTATCGACCGGTTTGCGGGTCGGATTGAGCCTGACATCGGATTCCACGGCCATGACAACCGCGGATATGCACTGGTCAATTCAGTGGCCGCCGCGATGGCGGGAGCGACCTGGATAGACTGCACCATGGGCGGCATGGGCCGCGGGGCAGGAAATACGGCTAGTGAGCAGCTCCTGCCGATTCTCACTCGCCTCGAAACATCCAAGGAACGGGCACTCCTCGAGCACGTCCTGCGTCACTTCGATCCGCTTCGCAAACGGTATGGCTGGGGCAGCAGCGCGGCATATCAATTCGCGGGCTCAAACTTTATCCATCCGTCCTATGTTCAAAAGCTACGTGAAGGAGGGGCATTGTCTGACGCTGCGATTATCAGGCGCCTTTCGGACCTCCGCGCCGATGAACGGATGAGTTTTGCCAATGAAAAGCTGGCGGCGGTGATGGCGCAGGACATCGCCTGATCGCAGATATCTCCGTTGAGGCGCCCCTTTTTCCCAATTTGGAGGAAGCCATGACTCTACCAAATGCGGTTGTGAAACCATCGGTCCTCCCGTCGGATCCGCGGTTTGCATCAGGCCCTTGTCGTAAACATCCTGGTTGGAGCGTGCACCCAACTATGCTGCGCTATGTTGGACGAAGTCACCGGAGCTCCGAGGGAGCAGAAAAGCTAGGAGAGGTAATCAGGCGCATGGCCTCTTTGCTAGAGCTGCCTGATAGCTGGCTCTGCGGAATCGTGCCCGGTTCGGGCACTGGGGCCTGCAGCATGGCCTTACAAAATCTACTCGGCCCTTTTCCAGTCGAGACATTCTTGTCAGACAGCTTCTCGCAGTATTGGGCAAATGAGATCGATACGTTGGCGCTTGCCCCCCAAAGGCGGCACATTTGTGCTTACGGAGATTTTCCGAACACTAGCAGGATCGACCCCAATCACGACATCGTTCTAGTGCTAAACGGGACCAGCAGCGGCGTTTGTCCACCGGATCTCGACTGGATTCTTGCTGACCGTGCCGGGCTTGTGATCGCAGATGCCGTCTCGGCAGCTTTTACGAGGCGCTTCGACTTCGATCGGATCGATGTTCTGTGCTGGTCATGGCAGAAGGCGCTTGGCGGCGAAGGCGGCCATGGCATGATCGCGCTCTCGCCTCGAGCCCAGGCACGGCTGAAAGCCGGCGGACGTAAGCCTGTAGCTAGGCTCATGAGACTGCACAACCCCGACGGATCTGTGAACAAAGCGTTCTTTGGCGGCCGGACGATCTCGACCCCCAGCATGTTCGCCGTCGAGGATATCCACTCTGCGCTCGACTGGGCCGAAGCCTGCGGCGGACTACCCGCGCTTCTGAAAAGGGTTGCCAATAACTATGCTGTGATGGCCGACTGGGTGAACTCTACTCCTTGGATTGATTGGACTTGCACCAATCCGGCAGCACGCTCCACCTGTTCAATTACTCTTCGGCTTGTACGAGAGCAGCTCGCTGCCGGCGAGAAAGAGGACGACGGTAAAATCGTTGCGGGGATGATCCGTCTACTCGAAGCCGAAGGCGCGGCTTTTGACATCTGGAGCTATGGTGACGCGCCACCGGGATTTCGGATATGGGCGGGGCCTACGGTCGAGGCAGATGACTTGTCGATTTTATGCGAGTGGCTGACCTGGACTTACAGCGAGACGTGCGAGGCCAGCATACCCCCCGACGCGATAGTCGTGCGTGACAGAGAGCTTGTTCAAGGATGATGACTCAACAAAAGCGGCCGATCTACTCAGAACCTACTGCAAGTGTGTACTTTCGTGTCCAACTGCCGGAGAAGATTCTGCCCCCAGCGGGCAAATGGGCCCCAGAAGCCGTCAAGATGCAGCGCAGCGTTGACCCAACAGGACATGGCCTTTTCGCGATAAGGTCCGTCCGCAAGGGCGAAATCATTGTACGGTTCGGTGGCCGCCTCGATCCAGCCGATCATATCGATGCCTATGTGGCGAAGGCGGGCAAGTTCGGCCATCAGGCTCACCCGCGCTGGTACGGTTGCCCCGAAAACGCTGATGAGATCTCACGGATCGGAGCAATCAATCATAGCTGTGAACCGAATGTCGGCCTCTCCGATACGCTTGTGGCGATGCAACATATCATTGCGAGCAAGGAGGGGCCCGTCGAGCTCCTGATTACGCAATGACCGGATCTCCGGCAGGCGGCTTTTCCGGCTGTAAGTGTGGCGCCCCACACTGCCGCGGCAAGATCACACGCGACGACTGGCGCATCAGAGCGTTGCAAGAGGCTTATCAAGGCTACTTTCCGCCGTTTAAGACGCGTGCGGTTCAGCCAGGGACGGCGTCGGCCTGTGCTCTGACCGCGGCCCTCGACAGCCTACCAACGCTCGAGCGTCCTCCTCAGACACTGGCAGATTGCTATGACGCGATACTTTTCGACGCGATGGGGGTCCTGATCAGCGAAAATGAAGCGCTCCCCGGCGCTGCTGATATCTTGGCCCGACTTAATATGTCCGGTCAGCCATACTACATCGTGACGAATATCAGCAGTGGATCGGATGAAACAATATTCGCACGTCTCCGCGGCGCGGGACTTCCGATTCCGGCGGTCGACCGTATCGTGTCCGCGGGAGGTGTTGCGCGACATCGCGTACTCGAAGAGCTGGCGGCCGGGCGGCTAGTTTCGTATGTGGGCAGTGCACACGCTGCGCATGAGATCCTCGGCAAGCATCCAAATCTTCATCGCGCTGACTCGGCCGAGACATTCGATACACTCTTAGTGCTCGATGACGAAGGTTTCGATTTTAAACGGGCTGCCGATCACATCCTGTCGACCTTTCAACGCAGACTGATCGAGACGGGCGAGATGCCCCGTATGATAGCGGCAAACGCGGACATCATTTATCCCAGCAAAAACGGCTTCGTCTTTGGACCAAGCATAATAGGGCCAATGCTTAAGGCAGGACTAGCGTCCTTCGGAGCTCCTCCAATCTCAGTAGAGTTTATGGGCAAGCCAGGAGGAGCGATTTTCGAAGAGTGCATCGCTCGGGCCGGTACCGACCGTCTTTTGATGGTCGGCGATCAGGTTGATACTGATATCAAGGGTGCAAAGGCTGCCGGGCTCGATGCACTTCTCGTAACCACTGGCCTCAACAACTGCGGCGAGTTGCGTCAAGACGAGAACGGCGCTCCCGATTATGTCGCAAAGAATCTCGATCAGATCTTCGACGGCAGTTTGTTTCCACACCTTCCATCGGCGATGCATTCCAGTACAACAGATCAGGTTTGAGCAGCTTGGGGCGAGAATCGCGGAGCGGACAAGGCAGTCTTGGCGGCAGCGGTTGAACGCGGCAGCAAGGCTACGAGGGAAATGGCGATAATCGTATCGACTATTTCATTTCTTTTCGGCGGAAGGGTTGTGATGATGAGAGTGCCACGACTAACCGAAGCGTAACCTGCCCTGCGTTCGGTGTCTTCCTAGATGTTTGATCCCAGGTTTTGATGGGGCATCCTTATCCTCCGAATCAAAGGATGCACTATGGGCCAGGTTCTTCATGGGAGCGCCACGACGACAGAGGCGATCCGTCGAGCGATACAGCATAGTCAAGAGAGCCTGAGGGCGGTGCCAAACGCTATGGGATCAACCAGAAGACCGTCGCTAAATGGCGGGAGCAGGGCCTCGGTGGCCGATCTGCCGACCGGTCCAAGAGAGCCGAGATCGACGGTGCTCTCGCCCGAGGAGGAGGCCGTCATCGTCGCCTTCCGACGCTACACTCTGTTGCCGCTCGATGACTGCCTCTATGCCTTACAACCCACGATCCCACACCTGACGCGTTCGTCACTGCATCGTTGTCTGCAGCGTCATGGCATCAGCCGCCTGCCGGATGTCGAAGGCGACAGGCCGGCGAAGAAGAAGTTCAAGACCTATCCGATCGGCTACTTCCACATCGACGTCGCCGAGGTGCGCACCGAGCAGGGCAAGCTGCACATGTTCGTCGCCATCGATCGCACCTCGAAGTTCGCCTTCGTCGAACTGCATGAGAAGGCGGCCAGGTCGAGAGGATGAACCGGACCATCCAGGATGCGACCGTCAGGCGCTTCTACTATGAGAGCCATGATCAGCTGCGCCAGCACCTTGCCGACTTCATCTCGGCCTACAACTTCGGCCGCAGGCTCAAGACCCTCAAAGGCCTCACGCCCTATGAGTTCATCTGCAAGGCTTGGGCTGCACAGCCCGAACGCTTCAAGCTTAATCCGCTCCAGCAATATGGGGCAAGTCGCGCCACCTGATACGGTTCGGCTTGTTGAGCGGAACAGGAGAAAGGATGATGTCCCAACAGATGTGCCTGCGCGACCCCTCCACGGCGAGCTCTGTCGACAGTTCGACCAAGGTGACATGCAAACGGTCCTTCTCCCGCAGCAACTCGTCACGTTCAAATCTTTCTTTCCCGCATCATGTCATACAGTCTGCGTTTCCAGCGCCTCGCGGATATCCCCCAACTTTCGCAGATCTTGAGCAGATCCGTCTTCGCGTCGCGAACACGCTCCGCGCATCCAGACGTTCGGTAATAGGCGGGCAGCTGAGGCACGTTCAGTGCTGGGTAAATTCCATAGCATGTCACAGAGCGATCACCGAGCAATCGACTCCTGCTTGCAGCAGCTCCATCGCCGCGCTGTGGCGCCTACCTCGATCAAGACATAATCGACACACGATAGCAATGCATCTGCTTCAGTCCGGGTGTCGACATCACCGAGGCGATCCTGCATGCCTGCATGCGCATCTGATCTCGTCCACTCCGCATGCCGACCTATGCGGGCAAGAGCCAGGATTGGCTGAATGAGCAGGTCGTTCCGGAGGACGAGCGTCTGGCGATCAAGCGGCACCTGCGCGAGTTCGATCGGCTCGGCGAGGATCTCCGGGTCATCGAGCGCGATCTTGCCCGCTCGGCTCTCGCTAATGATGACGCGAAGCGGCTGATTACAATTCCCGGCGTCGACATGACCGTCGCGCTGGCCACGACGGCGGCGATCGGCGAAGTATCGCGCTTCAACGAACCGCCGAAGCTCGTCAGCTATCTAGAGCATCTTTGATGAACACAGAGTCGGTTTGGGGATTCACGCGATAGGTCCTGTCTGATTCACTGTCCCGGTGATTTGCGAGGAGGTGATGATGACGAGGAGCCTGAGCGCGGACCTTCGTGGGCGCGTGATTGCGGCCATTGAAGATGGGGTTTCGACGCGGGAGGCGGCGCGTCGCTTCCGGATCGGTATTTCGACGGCCGGGAGTTGGTATCGCCGTTATCGCGAGACCGGCGAGAAGGAAGCGCGCAAGCAGGGCCAGCCGTCGCGTTCGAAGCTCGATGCGCATGAGGCCTTCATTCTTGGCCTCATCGAGGACGCGCCGGACATCACGCTTGCCGAGATCGGGGAGCGCCTTGCCGCCGAGCGCGGCGTGCGGGCAGCGTCGTCCACGGTCTGGCTGTACCTCGACCGGCGCGGCATCACGTTCAAAAAAAGACGGCGCACGCCGCCGAACAGCAGCGCCCCGATGTCCTGCGCCGCCGCAGAACCTGGTTCGATGGCCAGCTCGATCTCGACCCCGAGAGGCTGATTTTCATCGATGAGACCGCAGCATCCACAAAGATGGCGCGGTTGCGTGGCCGCAGCCTACGCGGCGAACGATGCCGGGCGGCCGTTCCTCACGGCCATTGGAAGACCACCACATTCACGGCCGGCCTGCGGCTGGGCGGCTTGGCGGCGCCAATGCTGCTCGATGGCCCTATGAATGGTTCTGCCTTCCTCGCATATGCGGAGCAGGTTCTCGCACCCGAGCTTCGCCCCGGCGACATCGTGGTCATGGACAACCTGCCCGCCCACAAGATCAGCGGCGTGCGCGAGGCGATCGAGAAGGTTGGTGCGCGGCTCCTGTTCCTGCCGCCATACTCGCCCGACTTCAACCCGATCGAGATGGCTTTCTCGAAACTCAAGGCTCTCCTGAGAAAGGCTGCAACCCGAACCATCGACGAACTCTGGTCGGTCGTGGCCAACTGCCTCGCAGCTTTCACAGCCGAGGAATGCAGGCACTATTTCGAGGCAGCCGGCTATGACCCGGAATAAGTCGAATCTGCTCTAGGCCTGAATCCCAGCCCTCCGGCAATCCGTGCCCTATTCATATGTTAGAATATTTTGCCACAAGTATTAACAAAAACTTATCAGTAAATGCACTTGCCATTGCTCTGGTGCGTGGTAAGTTGAAGCGCATTAAGTATTTAATTGTGTGCATCCGGCGTGTGAAATCCATGCAGAAAGATACCATACAATACAGAGAAATTTTAATGTTACAATATAATCCGAGGTATTCGCGGCGGAAAGGCTGTTTTATAATAATAACGCCTAAACTAATATATATTTTTCTTCTGGATGGAGCCAAGAAATGCATACCGAAGTTAAAAAGGTTATTGTCAAATATGAAGAACGTTATCGGTGCGAGTCCGGCACGCTGCTTTCTCTGCCGGATGCTCCACAAGCCGTTTTGCTTCCGGTTGGACCCGATTGTGGCCAATTCATGAATTCTTTTCTTAAGACATCAAAGGTGCGCTCTATTCTTGAGCTTGGGACGTCCTATGGCTATTCGACAATTTACTTGGCCGAGGCAGCGCGCGCGAATAGCGGGATCGTGACGAGCTGCGATTTTGATGCAGAAAAGCAAATCTTCGCGAACCACATGCTGAGACAAGCCGGACTGGAAGGGCATGTTGTTTTCCGTTCGGGAGAAGCAATTGAAGAAATTGATGGCTTGGACGGGGAAATCGAGTTCTGTCTGATCGATCTCTGGAACAGCTATTATATTCCAGCGCTTGACGCACTTTATCCAAAGCTCGCTCCGTTAGCCTACGTCATCGCCGACAACATCACGAGCCCCGATCCGGTCGCTGGTGAGAGTTACCGCCACCACATCCGCCTGAGGAAGGATATCGAGTCGATCCTGCTGCCTATAGGGTGGGGCTTGGAACTTTCGACGCGGCGTGCAAGCAACGGATGGTTCTTTCGCGGATAAAAGCGGCAAAAGTGCTGAGCGGATTAAGGAATTTCGTGCAAAAAAGCGGCATCGCCCTAGGGAGTAATAGAAACATGAAGATAATGTCTTTCAAGCCGGGCCATGATGGCACAATTGCAGCGTTAGATGTGTCAGCAGCCGAGCTGATTTGTTCATACGAGGCTGAGAAGGATAGCTTTCCCAGATATTCGACCATTAACCCGATGACTATCCTCGAAGCCGCTGGGCGCTTAGACGCCATTCCGGATATCATTGCCGTCGGTGGGTGGGAGACGGGATTTCGCCACGACCCGGTAGGATACTCCGGCATAGCTCAGGGATCGGATGTTGTCGGCGAGAGGATGATTTTTGGCCGCAAGGTGCACTTCTATTCCTCCACGCACGAGCGCTCCCATATCTGGGGCTCCTACGGCATGTCGCCATTCCCTACCGGGATGCCCTGTTACGTGCTGATCTGGGAAGGTTGGTTTGGCGATTTCTATGAAATTGATGAGTATCTGCAAGTCGTGCATCGGGGAAAAGTGATGGCAAAGCCTGGTGACAAATATGCTTTCCTTTATGCGCTCGCCGATCCGAAATTCATCTTGCCCAAAGGACCACCGCGTATCGAAGACGCCGGCAAGGTAATGGCGCTTTGCGCCTATGGGCAGACCGGATCGTCTGACCGGGACGAGCAGGGGCTGATTGATTTCCTGCTCCCAAGCGATCAGTCCCCGTTGTCCAAGGAGGATCTTCGAAATTCGCCCTACTACAACATTGGCGTAACTCATCAGAAGTTTACCAACCTCGCCAAGCGCGTTTCGGACGCCATCTTCGATTCCTTCCACACCTTTGCGAAGAAGAACTTGACAAAGGGGTTCCCGCTGCTGATTGCCGGCGGCTGCGGGTTGAATTGCGAGTGGAATCGCCGATGGGTCGAAACGAACCTCTTTTCCGATGTTTTCATCCCACCGTGCACAAATGATACAGGTTCAGCGATCGGGAGCGCAGTCGACGCGATGCGGCATTTCACCGGCAATGCTAAGATCAAGTGGAACGTCTATTCAGGCCAACCTTTCATATTTGACGAAATCGACCGGACCGGACTCGAGGTCCATCCACTCGACTACAGCGAAGTGGCCTCGGCCTTGCTCGGCGACAAGGTGATCGGCTGGGTACAGGGGAATTGCGAAATCGGGCCGCGAGCGCTCGGCAACCGGTCAATTCTCGCTGCGCCCTTCTCAACGGCAACTCATGAGAGGTTAAACCGCATCAAGAACCGGGAGGGTTTCCGCCCGATCGCGCCCGTTTGCTTGGAGGAGGATGTCGCGCTCCACTTCGATTTAGCACGCCCTTCGCCCTATATGCTCCTTTTCCAGAAAGTTCTCGATAGCCGATTGAGAGCCGTCACGCACGTTGACGGCACAGCGCGGGCTCAGACCGTATCACAGGAGCAAAACCCGCGCCTGTTTCAGTTGCTCACTTCGTTTAAAGCGAAAAGCGGGGTTGGCGTTCTCTGTAACACGTCGCTGAACTTCAACGGGACCGGCTTCATCAATCGTACAAGCGACTTGCTAGCTTACGCTCGGGCGGCAGGCCTCGACGGATTCGTGATCAACGATGCCTTTTATCTCCTCAAGGAGGCCCACCTCACGCCGTCGAGCGGACAGAAAAAGACGGCGTAGCGGAGGAGAAAGTATCCGTCCGCCGGTGCTTCCAACCCCACATCTCTTTTGCTGGTTGAAGCTCGTGTGATTCCTTGTCGGGCGCGGAATCGCGGAGCGCTAGGTGCATGGACGATCAGGAACTTGCTGTTGAAATTTAGCGGATGGACATCTCGGCCTGCGGCTGCACCTGTTGGTGGAGCGCATGGGAGGTGCGATGGGCGCTAGCTGTGGAGCCTCAACAGGTTGTCCCGATCCAGCGCGAGGCGGCTGATGGGCGGCTTGGATTTTAGACTGCCGTGCGGACGATGCCAGTTGTATCTGTGCAGCCAGATCGGCAGCTCGTGAGCGCGGTGGTCTGAGGTCGGATAGGCTTGGGCATAGGCCCATTCCCGGAGCGCCGTCTGGATGAAGCGTTCGGCTTTGCCATTGGTTTTGGGGGTGTAGGGTCGGGTGCGGATGTGCTTGAGCCCGAGATCGCGGCAAGCATCGCGGAAGGCTTTTGAGCGATAGCATGAGCCGTTGTCGGTCATCACCCGCGCAACAGCTATGCCCAGGCTGAGGTAGTAGGCGACGGCTGTCCTGAGGAAAGCGACGGCGCTCTCCTTTTTCTCGTCGGGTAGGATCTGGGAGAAGCCGACGCGGGAGGCATCGTCGATTGAGACGTGGACGAACTCCCAGCCGACGGCTCGCGAGCGGCCGGCCTGGCGATCGCCGGTGATGCGGTGGCCGGCCCTGTCGAAGCGGCCGAGCTTCTTGATGTCGATGTGGATCAGTTCGCCCGGATGCTCGCGCTCGTAGCGGCGGATCGGTTCCGCCGGTTCGAGCGCCTGAATGCGATTGAGGCCGAGGCGGCTGAGAACCCGGCTGACGGTGGCCGGCGATACGCCCAGCTCGGCGGCGATCTGCTTGCCGGTGAAGCGCTGCCGGCGCAAGGCCTCAACCTGTTCGACCACGGCCATCGGGGTCGGCCGGTGCAGCCGATGCGGCCGCGACGAGCGATCCTTCAGTCCCTCAATGCCTTCAGCCTCGAACCGCGCAACCCACTTGCGTGCCGTCCGCGGGCAGACGCCTGCGGCTCGTGCGGCGGCCTCCGGCGTCCGCCCGCTCAGCACCGCTCGTGCAAGACGCTCTCGACCCCACGACGTCAAACGGGCATTCTTGTGGACGTTCATCCGGTCCCTCCTTGGACTCTGAAGCTTTGACAACCTCAGCATCCTCGGTTCGGACCGGATGGACAACCTACTGAAAGCTCACAGCTAGCTCTCCCTTGGCGTGCTAGGATTGGCCAACACCAAAGCAGCGTATGTTCTTTTCAAACACGTAACCATTCGGCAGGGCCGCGGTGGCTATGATTTCGGGCGACGGTATTCCGCTGGTCGGGCACGATCAGGCGGGGCACACCGGCGAAAAAGCTGAACATGCGTAGATGCGAACCGATCCAGTCCGGCAATGTCTGGGTCCAGGTCGCTTCCGCATAGGTGTAGCTTGATGCGACGAGAACGCCGAGGAACAGCTCCGCCTCGCGGACTTCGCAGGTCTTGCGATCGACGATCGGCACCTTCTTGCCGGAATAGTCCACGACGACCTTGTCGCCGGCCGCATGTTCCTGGCCCATCGTCGGCGAAAGACACTGCTCGAAACCGCGGAACAGCTCGCTGAAACGACTAAAGTGTTATGCTGAACATATTAGTCGTTGGACTAACCCGCTCCGCGAATGCGGAGCGGCAAGGAGGGTGAGTGCCGACAGCGTGATCTGATCGCGTCGTCTGTCGCGCTGGTTCATGTGTCCACAACAAGCTCCGACTGCGTCAGCATGGAGTGGCTGCTTGCAGCCTATTCCATCGGACAAAGGAGCTTGTCATGACCCAACTTCGCCAGCGCATGAGCGAGGACATGGAGGTGCGCAACCTCGCGCTCAACACCCAACTCTCCTATCTTCAGCAGGTGTCGCTGTATGCGCGTCACTTCGGCAAGTCGCCGGACTTGCTCGGGCGCGAGGATATTCGGACCTATCAGGTCTATCTGACCAACGAGAAGAAGCTGTCGCCTGGTTCGATCCACACAGCAATTGCGGCGCTGCGCTTTCTCTACAGTGTGACGCTCGAGAGGGATTGGGCGCCTGAAGAGGTCCTGCCGCTTCCCAAGAAGCCGCAGAAGCTGCCGATCATCCTCAGTGCCGAGGAAGTTCAGCGGTTCCTCGGCTGCGTCCTCGACGTCAAACACCACGCCATCCTGACCACTTGCTATGCCGCCGGCTTGCGCATCTCGGAAGCGGTTCAGCTAAAGCCCACGGGCATCGACAGCCAGAGAATGGTCATCCGCGTCGAGCAGGGCAAAGGCCAGAAGGACCGTTACGTGATGCTGTCGCCCAAGCTGCTGGAGATCCTGCGTGACTATTGGAAGCTGCGGCGGCCAAAGGCGTGGCTCTTCCCCGGCGATCGTGCCGGCCAGCCGATCACCAGGGGTGCGGTGGGACAGGCCTGCGCGAAAGCGTGCGACCTCTCCGGCTTGTCCAAACCGGTCACGCCGCACAGTTTGCGGCACGCCTTCGCCGTCCATCTGTTGGAGGCCGGCGCCGACGTGCGCACCATTCAACTGCTGCTCGGTCACCGCAGCCTCGCGACCACCGCCCATTACCTGCGGATTGCCACCAACAAGGTCTGCGCCACATCGAGCCCCTTCGAGCTCTTACCGCGTCCGGCGCCCACCGTGCCGCCGGCCGCCAAGCCTCAGTACTTCTGAGCTCGCGCCGATGGCCCGCTCGGGGCCGGAAGTGGCGGATATCTTCCGCTGCTACGGCGAAGCCTATCGCGAGCAGCATGACGCGTCGCTGTCGACCGCCCAGCGCCGCGTCATGACGGCGATCGAACTGTGCCGGACCGCCGCGCTCGGCGGGCATGTCGAAGCATGCGATCAATGCGGCCACCGGCGCATCGCCTTCAACAGCTGCCGCGACAGGCATTGCCCCCGCTGCCAATCGGTGGCTCGCGCGCAATGGCTGGAGGATCGTCGCGCCGAGCTCCTCGACACGCAATACTTTCACGTCGTCTTCACGCTGCCCGGCGACATTGCCGCCATCGCCTATCACAACAAGGCTCTCGTCTACGGCCTGCTCTTCCGCGCCGCCGCCGAGACCCTGCGCACCATCGCCGCCGATCCCAAGCACCTGGGCGCCGAGATCGGCTTCTTACGATCGAGCGCCTGGATCTGGCTCTTCTCGTCCACGCACAGGACCAGCGCGTGTTCGGGCGGTGCCATGTAGAGGCCGACGATGTCGCGCACCTTCTCGACAAACAAAGGATCGCTCGACAACTTGAAGCTTTCTGCGCGGTGCGGCTGAAGGCCGAAGGCTTTCCATATCCGATGGATTGTCGATGGCGCATGGTCGACCGCGCGCGCCATCGAGCGCAGGCTCCAATGCGTGGCTTCGCGCGGTGTCGCCTCCAGCGTCAGGCGGATCGTCTCGGCAATCGCATCATCGCCGATCTCTCGTGGCCGACCCGGCCGCGGCTCATCGTAGAGGCCATCCAGCCGATCTTGGGCAAAGCGGCGTCGCCACTTGCCGACCGTGTTCTCAACCGCCCCGACGCGCTGCGCGATCACTTTGTTCTCAAGCCTCTCGGCCGCCAACAACACAATCTCTGCCCGCTGCGCCAGACCTTGCGCCGTTCGCCGCCGGCGAGACAGACCTTCAAGCTCCTTGCGTTCCTCGGCGCTCAAGTCGATGGTCGCAGCAACTCGTGCCATGCATTGCATCTCCAATCGAATCAACGCAATAATCGCACGAATTACGCGATCAGGACACTAGCAAGCCTTTCCAATGGAGGTTTGCTATGGATCAGACGACTGATGCCGGCCACTCGTCGGGCCACCACAATGATGTCGCGCCGTTTGCCGAAGAGCGGAGTCGTTACCTTCGCCACTGCGCGGAACGCGGCGCCACTCCCTTTTCTCTCAGAACCAAGCGCAGCGAGCTGTTGTGGATTGCTACGCGTCTCGGCCCGGATGCCGCTTCGGAAGGCATCGACATCGAGGCACTTCGACGGATTGCCATTGAGAGGCAACAGGCCCACGGAGCGGTCACCGCGGCGCGAAGAGTAGTCGATATCGGACGACCTTGGCTTCGATTTCTCGGTTGGTGGCGTGAACCGAGTGCCGGGTTCGAGTATCAGAACCAACTCGATGAGTATGTGAGATGGATGCGCGACGAGCGCGGCTTCACACTATCGACACTCGAGCAATGGACCCGTGTGATCGGTAGGTTCCTGCGCTGGTGCGAGCAGACGAACCGGCAACTCGGGGCTCTTCAGGCCGCGGACATCGACGCTTATTTCGTTACCCAGGCAACGGGACGATGGTCCCGCGTCTCGGTCGCCAACACGGCTTCGGCTCTGCGCGGATTTCTGCGCTGCGCAGGAAAGCGGGGAATGTGCGCCGACAGCCTAGCCGGATCGATTTGCCGCCCCCGACTCTACCGACAGGAGTCTCTGCCGTACGCCCCGGACTGGTCAGACGTGCAACGCATGTTGGCCGATGCCGAGACCGACAAGCCGCGGGACATCCGCGATCGTGCAATCCTGCTGCTGCTTGCGGTCTATGGAATGCGCAGCGGGGAAGTAGTGGCATTGCGCCTCGATCAGATCGACTGGGCCGGTCGGACGCTACGGCTTTTCCGTTTGAAGCGCCGCCAGCCGCAGATTTATCCGCTCGTCTCGTCTGTTGCTGAGGCGCTCGCCCACTACATCGACACGATACGGCCGTCATCGTCGTGCCCGGAAGTCTTCCTCTGCATGCAAGCGCCCCGTCGGCCGTTGAAGGCGGGGAGCATCTATGATGTCGCGAACCGCAGATTTGTCGCGCTTGGAATCGAAGCGGCCCATCGCGGGGGGCACGCGCTGCGCCATGCCTGCGCCTCCCGGCTTCTTGCCGAAGGTCTGTCGATGACCACCTGGGGCACCGTAGCGCGGCGACAACCAGTATCTACGCCAAGGTGGACTTGGCAGCTCTTCGCGAGGTTGGTGCATTCGACCTGGGAGCGCTGCAATGATGCTGACCGACGTCGTCGACGTTTATCTGGCCAAGCAGCGGTCATTAGGCATGCGTTTCGAGTCCGCCGAGGTGCTGCTGCGCAGGTTCTGCCGCGTGTTGGGCAATCCCGAGATCAGCGAGATTACCCCAGACACGGTAGCCGCGTTTCTCCAAGGCAGCGGCTCGCTCAGCGCCGCCTGGATGCTGCGCTACAAAGTCCTGAGCGGCTTTTACCGGTTTGCCATCAGCCGCGGCCATGCGACATTCTCGCCGCTGCCGACAACAATCCCGAAGCTGCCGCCGCAACAGACCCCGTACGTCTACTCGACCGAAGAGCTACGTTGTAGAAGTTTGCACTTGATCGGACAGTTGGCGTCTGAGAATGGTCGGTTTTGCCTGTCCGATAGGATCAGGCAGCGATCATTTTCTCCTTCGCCAGCGGGGCCGTGTCAAGGAAGGTCTGCATCGGCGTCTTGCCGAAGCACCAGCGGCCCTGATGTGGGCGCTGCTCATTGTAACTTCTGACCCATTCATCCAGATCGGCCTGCAGCTCCTCGATCGAGCCGTAGATCTTCTTCCTGAAGGCGACCCGGTAGAACTCGTCCAGCACCGTCTTGTGGAAGCGTTCAACGATGCCATTGGTCTGCGGGTTCTTGGTCTTGGTGCGGGAATGATCCACGTCCTCAACCGCCAGATAGAGCTCGTACTCGTGGTGTTCGGGATTGCCGCAATATTCGGTGCCGCGGTCGGTCAGCACCCGGCTTAGCTTCACCTCGTGGGCGTCGAAGAACGGCACCACGCGGAGTTGAGGAGATCGGCGGCGGTGATCGGCGTCTTGCGGTCATAGAGCTTGGCGAAGGCGACCTTCGAATAGGTGTCGAGGAAGGTCTGCTGGTAGATGCGTCCGACCCCCTTCATGTTGCCGACATAGAAGGTGTCCTGGCCGCCGCAATAGCCCGGGCATTCACTCTCGAACTCACCATGCGCCTCCTTGTCCAGCTTGGCCTTTTCCAGCGCCGCCAATTGGCTCTCGGTGAGCACGATACCGTCCTGGGCGACCTTGGCCTCCAGCGTCTTCAGCCGCTTCTTCATCGTCTCCAGATCGTGACGCTGCCACACCCCGCGGACGCCCGACGGCGAGACCGAGTGGCCGCGCTTGCGCATTTCGTTGGCGATGCGGGTCTGCCCATAGGCGGGATATTCCAGCGTCAGCTCGAGGATGATCGCCTCGACCTCGGGCGGCGGCCAACAGCGGCTTCCTGCGCGTCAGTTCCTGCAGCGCCAGTTCGCCGCCAGTCTCGTAAAGCTCCTTGAAGCGGTAGAAGCTGTCGCGCGAATAGCCCATCATCTTGCAGGCCTGGCTGACATTGCCGAGCTGTTTGGCCAGCTCCAGCAGCCCCACCTTGGCGCGGATGATCTTTTGGTCCTTGGTCATGTCAGTGTCATTTCCAACGCCGAGGCCGGGCGCTGCGAACCCTGACCACTCCGCGCCCGGCCTCGGCTCAAGCTTCAGCCTAAGACACCGTCTGTCAGATAAAGTTTAAACTTTTACAGCTACGTCGACTGGTGGACGCGACCTCGATCCTGAAGGTTGGGCACAGTCCTCAGGTGTCGGCAATTTATCGTACCCTTCTCCTGCTGCTTTACGGTAGCGGTATGCGCATCGGCGAGGCGCTTCGCTTGGTCCTGCACGACGTGGATCTGACCGAGCAGATCATCACTGTCCGCGACACGAAGTTCTTCAAAACGCGTCTTGTGCCGATCGGACCAAAGCTCAACTGCGAGCTGGCTGCGCATATCGAGCGCCGGCGCCTTCTCCCTTTGTTGCGCGGGCAAGAATCACCGTTGTTCACCACGCGCGATGGCCGGCGGTGGCACTACGTGCGGGTCATTTCCTGGTTCCAGCATGTCCGCCGAGCCGCCGGAATCAGTTGCCCTATCGGCGAGCTTCGGCCGCCACGACTGCACGATATTAGGCACACGGCCGCCGTGCACCGGGTGATTGCCTGGTATCGCTCCGGTCAAGACGTGCAACGGTTGCTCCCGCCACTCGCAACCTACCTTGGCCACATCGATATACGATCAACGCAGCGCTATCTGCACATGACGCCGGATCTCCTCGATGCAGCCAGCCAGCGCTTTGCGCAATACGCAATGGGGGCCAACCATGAAGGATGAGAGCCTCCTTGGTCCGTGGATCCGTCGTTTCCTGTTGGAGCACCTGGTTGCCGAACGCAATCTTTCCCGCAACACCCAAGCCAGCTACCGCGACACGCTTACACTGCTGCTGCCGTTTGCAAGCAAGCAGGGAGGTCGTGCTATCGATCGTATGACGGTGGAAGAGCTGACGCCGGCAATCGTCCGCAAATTCCTGCGACCATCTGCAACGTGATCGCCGATGCAGCGAAGCAACCCGTAACCAACGGCTTGCGACCATTCATTCACTGGCACGCTTCATCGGCATGCGCTCGCCGGTCAACCTGGCCTGGTGTTCCGAGATAAGGGCGATACCATTCAAGAAGACGGCAAAGGCCGCGATCGGCTATCTCGAAAAGGCTGAGATGGATGCGCTCCTGGGCCAACCCGACAGGCGTGTGAGTCTTGGAGTGCGCGACCATGCCCTGCTGCTATTCCTCTACAACACTGGTGCGCGCGCCGATGAGGCAGCAAAGTTGACGGTCGGCAATCTTCAGCTGGGCGCGTCTCCGTCAGTGCGCCTTCATGGTAAGGGAAACAAGATCCGGATCTGCCCGTTGTGGCCAGCGACGGCGATATCGCTGGCTCGCCTCGTGACCGATCGGGATAGGAACGATGCAGTCTTTCTGGGGCGGATGAAGGAACCGTTGACACGGTTCGGAATACACCGCGTCGTGACGCAATATGCCGCCATGGCGAGCAAAACCGTGCCGACCCTGGCCACGAAGCGCGTCAGCCCCCATACGATTCGGCACACGACAGCCGTCCACCTCCTGCGTGCCGGCGTCGATATCAACACGATCCGCGCATGGCTCGGCCATGTGTCGTTGGACACCACGCACATCTACGCCGAGGTTGATCTGGAAATGAAGGCCAAGGCGTTGGCCAAGGTTGATATCAGCGGCTTGAAAGAGCCCCCACGGCAGCGATCTCTGCCGTCATTAATGGCATTCCTGAAAGCCCTGTAGAACTACCATCGCCGTTCTTCTTATGTGGCGGCTTGGGCCAAGGAAATCACCGAGACCTTGGCTCATCCCCCGGAGACGCAACATAAATTTGGCCGCAACATAACGACTGTAACCATAACCATCGGGATGGACGCTGCGATATTCCTCCCACAGGATCAGCAGCGTCACGCCGGGCTTCTTCAGGTCGATGGAAAGTTAGCCCAGCTTGGCTCGTGACATCGCGGCTGTTCCTGCATGACGCCGGGCGGGTGAAAAGCCGATGCTCCAGAGCATCGTCTGTCAGTTTTCCTGGCAATGGCCAGTACAACCCAGCGGCCTTAGCTCGATCCAGGTTGTCTTGCACCGTACTTCGGGCGATCCCGAGCACCGCCGCAATCTCGCGAACGCTTGTCCCGCCGGCAGAGAGCCTTTGACGGCATGAAGTTCCCCTCGTGGATATAGAGGAGCTTCATGCCAAGTGCGGCATTTTCCGACGGTGTCGACAAGGTCTTTTCGTATTCCTCCGGGGTGAGATAGTTGAGTGCTGAATGCAGCCTTTGCCGATTGTAAACATCTTCAATGAAGCTCGCGATACGCCGCCGCGCATCTGGTGCATCGCGATAGGCCAATCCTGCGACTTCTTCCTGCTTCAAGGTTTTCATGAAGCTTTCCGCGCGTGCGTTATCATAAGGGTTCCCCACCCGGCTCATGCTCGGCTGGATCCCATGCCCATGGAGGATATCCGAATAGGTGGTGCAAGCGTATTGAACGCCTCTGTCGGAATGATGGATCAAACTGCCGGGAACCGGAACACGTGCGGAGATCGCCATTTTTAGGGCATCGACAGCAAGGCTGGCCCGCAAGTGGAGTTCGAGCGCCCATCCGATGACCTTGCGACTGAATGCATCGAGCACAACCGCCAGATAGGCGAACTGCTCGGCAAGGTGCAAATACGTGATGTCGGCGACCCAAAGCTGGTTGACGCCTGTCAGTTCCATGCCTCGGGCAAGGTTCGGCACCCCCCGCCAGCTGTGCCGGGAATCTGTAGTGCGCGGCACGAATGGCCGAGTGCGCAAGCATAAGAGATTATCCTCCCCCATTACCCGCAACACACGTTTGTGGTTTACCTGCCAACCCTCGCGGCCAAGAAGGGCGCCGATCCGGCGATAGCCATAGTGCCGGTTGGCCAAGGCCAGCCTTTGAATGACATCTCGCAGACCAGTTTCTTCCTGCCGCGGCGCCGACTGCCGCCAGTGCCGGTAGTATCCAGCCCTGCTGACGCCGGCGAGACGGCACATCTGTTCAATTCCTGGAGAGCCTTGCGGCACATGGGCTGTCATTTTTTGAATGACCTCGAAGACGCTGCACCGCCAGGTGCGTCTTTCTGCTGTTGATTGCCCCTGACATGCCGCAAGGCTTCTTGAAAAAAATCAAGTTCAACCTGTTGCTGCCCAATCTTGCGTTCAAGTTCGACAATGCGGCGGCGGGCTTTCGCCAATGCATCGGCACGACGCTGTTCAGCCGACAGTGCAAAACCTGCCGCCAAGGCTTGCCGATCTGGCGGTGCCTCGGGAGGCCGCTTCTTTGGGCGCCCCGGGCGGCTCGGCATTAGATTGCCACACGTCCGCAGCTGCTCACGCAAGGCATATAAGCGTTGGCGGTGAATACCCAGTTCATCAGCTAATCGGCTGACGTTCTCCCCGTTTTGCATCCGCAAGAGCATGGAGAGCTTCTCTTGTTCGCTAAATCTCGGCTTTCTTCCAACCATTTCCAGTTCCTGCAATCCAGAAACTGTCCCCTATTTATTTGTCTCAGTCGAGGGGTGCACTCCACCACTGTCCGGATTTTGATCGGAATCTCGTCCGAATAATTCCTGGAATCCGCACTCGGTCCGCGGCCGGGCCTCAAGTTCGGTGACGAGAAGACGGCCTTCCTGCCGGCGTCGGTGCAGCCGTTCGTCGGCGGCTTCCGGCAGGGATTGATCAGCCACCAAGCGCTCCAATAACGGTTCGATTCTGCAGATGCCTTTGGCCGCGATGATGCCGAACTCCATCGCAAAGCCGCGAATGGCGTTGGCCAGTTGCGTACGATTGTGAAGTAATCTGCCTGACCCCAATTAATATCAAGGCGGCCTGCTGATCAGCTGTCTTTACCGAAACGAAGCGCATGGTCGGGCGGCGCTTCCCCTCACACAGCGCTTCGGCATCGGCAGCATCGTTCTTGCCGCGTTTGACGGTATGGCTTGGCCAGTTGCGGCGCAATCAGCTTCACGTCCTGGTCAAACGAGCCCAACGGTCGGGCCCAGTGATGCGAGCCACCGCATGCATCAGGGGCGTTAAATTGCATGCGACGCCACTCACGTTGAAGGTTGCGATGCGCGTCATTTCGACCGTTTTATCTCTGAATTGGCCAGACGAGCTCGCCCGCCCGACTGCTCGGTGCTTGAGGAGGCGGGGTCGAGAGCGTCCGCAACGGCATCCTTCTTCGCGCGAGGAAGGAGCGTCATGACGAGAATGAAGGTCGAAAGCATCAGGCACACGCCGTTGGTGATGATAAGGGGCCATTCGTTTTTCAGAATTCCGAAGGTCAGCCAGAACGCAAGTCCCAGCACGTAGATGGCGTACATCGGCGCTGAAATGCTGCTCGTGTCCCGGGTTTTGATGATCTTCCAGACTTGCGGGGTAAAGCTGGTCATCGAGCATAGAGCTGCGAGGTAACCAATAACCGTGACCCAATCCATGTGCGAGATTGCCTGCTCCGTTTAACCCTTTCGGGTGGTTGTCGCCGGCAAGAGCGGCTCAGCTAGTCGGCGGCCGTTAAGTCACCCACGGCCACGCGCGCGAGATCTGAAACGCACAACGCCGCTGCGGCATTCCACCCAAGTCGGCGTGGCCTCGTTCCCCTCCGCGGGCGCAAGGGATCCAGAACGACCTTCACAGCAATAAGCCGCGTCCTGGGCGAGCTTGAAGACGAACTCAATTGCTCAACCGCAACAAAATATTAAAATATTCCCTATCCATGACGGTACCAATCTCCAATCATACTCATCGTATTGGCTGAGTTGGCATACAGTGAGTCATCATCACAGCGAGAAGCTCCTTCATTGCCGCCTAGCGACGGGGAGTTGAAAAGGGCCCTGCGCGTTTACATCGCCGCGCTATTCAGTGCCAACGACTAGGTCTGCGCGTTGGCAATGAGCCTCGCGGGCGGTTACAAGGCTCTTGATTGTTCGGAGCACGCATAGGCGCTGTTGGGGAAAAACATAGCGCTTACTGCGTGACCTGCTGTCTGGCGCAAGCGTCAAAATCATGCTCCGCGATTAAAATGTTGCAGTTTGGAGCTCGTGGCCTCCCACTCGATTTCCTCCAACTACCTGAATCCGGTTGCAAAGCCGAACCGTCACGGCTTCGAACAAGCCCAGCGTGCTGGCGCAAAGTCAAATCGATTTCTCCTTGGAGAACAGTTCCTCGGCGTTCAACTGCATGAGGCGGGTAATCAGCTCGGGCACCGCACCTCGGTCAATCCACCTACCATCAATTAACGCCGATACGGACTCTGCGATACCGCTGCGAGCGATCACACTATGGCCGACGACGTTCTCTGCAACGATGAAATCGCCGCCGAACGTGAGAATCTTGTTAGCAGGGACCGATACGAGGAATTCGGTAAGGAAACGAACGCATGCGACCGGGTTGATGATCCACACCCAACACAGGTCAACATAGGCATTGCTGTATTGCTTACAAAGGGCAAGATACTCATCCTGATACGGATAGCCAATGTGCATGAGTACAAATCGAATGTTGGGATAGGCCTCCAGCAATCGGCAGACGTCCACGGCGTTCTCCCGCACTCGACTTAGAGGCATCGAATCGTTGGTGGCTAAGTATCCTGTGTGGAGTTTCACAGGTAGCCGATATTCCAGTGCCTTTCCTAGGCAATAGTGAAAAAGGTAATCTTCGAGCGCGTGGGTGCCGTCTGAGCCTAAGAATGACCGCGCTGCGACAAGTGTAGTAAAGCTTTGCTCCGCGACATGTCGTTCGACGTGCCCGAAGTTCAAAGCTCTGTAATAGGCTCCTACGTACTTTACCGCGACCGCCTTGGTTCCAAACTTCTCGAAATACCGATCAATCGCGGCCAGCCAGTCATCGAATGAACTAACCTGAACGCCAAGTTCTGATTCAACGTTCCTGATGTCCGTAAGGTTGCAACGGCTCAGCTCCATGATGCTGAGGTCCTGCCTGAGTAGCAGTGGCTGAGCGGTCTCCATGAATATCCGCTCCAATGAGTTCACGTGGCATTCCGAGATGCGACAGACGTGCTTGAGAATGTGTTCGTAGAAGCCAGGTTTCTTTACTTCATGATATTGGCTGGCGAGCTGCTCAATGTTTTCGATGGCGAAGGAGTTTATGCCGTAGAGTTCCTTGATCGTGACGGAGAACGTCTGCCCATATCCAGTATGCTGGACGCGCTCCCAATAGGGCGAAACTATCTTGAACTTATCAATCGCCGAAAGCTCCGGATTAAAAAATTGCTTCTCCTCCGCGCCACTCATCCCTGCACAATGGAGATCGTGCTGCAGGTAGTCTCTGAATAGCAAAGCCCAATCATCGCAGGGGAGAAGCCAGTCGTTGAGCGGAGAAATGCGGCGCGACTCCTCGACCAGATGCTCGTGCGTATCAACGAGGATGGTCTCCGCTACTTTGTCCTGAATCCAAGTTAAGGTCTCGGTGCGACTCACTATACATCCTTCCCGGTTTCGAACTGTTGCCCACATTCAGACTTCCAGGACCTCATGCGAGTTCCTCGACGACCGTTATTACTCCTCGCGTTCCTGACCAAACTTCTGCACAAATACGGTCGGCTGAAGCGGGCCTTGTCTTTTTCACCGCACACGCCGGCATATGATGGTCGTTTCCGATGATCAACGGTGCGTGGGCGAAGGTGACTATGCTCCAAGCTCGAACGCTCTCGGGGAAATAGGCGGAATACCCCGCCGGGGTTCCCGGGCATTCCGAAGTTGCGGCGCCGCCCGTAGGCGCCACCGCGAGCGTTGCTACTTGGTTGCTTTGGCTTCTGCAATCCACTTGTCCCATTCGGATTTGTGTGCGGCGATCCAGTCTGTCGTGCGCTTCAAAACCTGCTCGTTTGATTTCTCCCCCTTAAATATGAACTGGTTTTCCGCGTTAATGTCTTCAGTCGGAATCTGCACGAGCTCAAAGAACTTCTTTGCTGAGGGATTGGCTTTCAGGAATGCGGTGTTTGCGATTATCATCACGTCATTGACCGGGAAGCCAAGGTTTCCGAGGCCGGGCACAGTTGTGCTGCCTGTCTGGCCATCGGGGAGCGAAGTTTCCTTAACGTTCAGCCAAACCACGTCTTTGCCTGGTCGAAGTACCGACGAAAGCCAAAAAGGAGTCCAACTGTAATACAATACAGGCTTACCTTCTTTGAAGCGCTCGATTGCATCTGGGATAATAGCATTATAACCACCTTGCAGGTGTTCGACGGTGTCCCGGAGACCATAGGCGTCGAGCTGATGTTCGATGACGCGCTCACAGCCCCAACCGGGGTCGCAGCCGTAAAGGTCGGCTTTTTCATCGCCATCGATGTCGAACAGCTTAGCTTTCTCGGGGTCCTTCAAGTCTTCGAGGTACTTGATCCCGGTCGCGTCGGCGGTCTTCTTGTCAATCAAGTAGCCCTGAACGGCATTGCTCCACAGCTTGCCGATGGGCATCAGTTTGGCAGCTCCGCCAGCCTTCTCCCAAAACGCTTTGTGAAGAGGCTCCCAGTGCTCAGCGTTGAAATCAAGGTCGCCGTTACCAATCGTGACGTGATACAGCTCGATTTGGAGTTGTGCTGGCTCGGCAACATCATAACCGAGATCCTTTAGGCCCTGCATAACTACATAGGTCTGAAACAGGGTATCGGGGGTCCCGTTCCAGGCAGGTCTTACTCGCTCAGCCGCGTGCGTGCTGCTGGATATGCCCAGTAGGAGGGAGGCGAGAATAGCAGCCTTGATCTTCATAGTTCAGTTCCCACTTTTTTTAAGTTGCGTTCGACCTTTTGCGGACCATCTGTTTTTGTGCGCGCTGCGATCGCCTTCTACTCGGGAGTTTGAACGGCCAATTTAGCTTTCAACGCATATGACCATGACTGCTTCGAGGGTTGCGCCATACGCGACCCGACCACGGAAAGATGTTTGACTTGCGGGTATTCATCGCACATTCCAACTCCGTGTCTAACGCAGCTGTAAGCTTGCTCCTGCCAGGCTGAAGCTTGCAGGAGCAGCCGTCGCATAGATATATATATATATATATCATCTGAGTTCTGCTTACGCGGAATTAGACTCTCCCTCTGATTTAGTCCCGGAACGCTAGGGGAGGGGGGGCTTCAAAACAACTGTATAAAAAGTCATGTACCGCAGGACTAAATGTTATCAGGCGGATGGCAGGCCTGGATGGCCTGCTGATCTCACGCTGTGTGCAACTGGTGCCGCCCTAGTGTCCGCAGCCGACGCTGGCGGGACCGGATTGCAATCTGCGACCTGTGTGATCAGCCAATTGCGGAAGATCTGGACGTCGTCTCGCTCAATTGCGGTATCCGGAATGACCGAATGATGTCGTTTAGAGGCCTTATTAAGGTGCCTTCATTGAGGTGATCCCTTACCAAATGACGGCAGCCCGGCCCGATGCCGTAGCCCCTGATAACTGACGGCATGTGCATTGAATAAGACACTATCCCGGCGCCGCAGACCGACAGCGCATTTTGGCCATAAAGCTGCCGATCGGCGTCGTGGCCGCCATCACCCCTGGAACTTTCCCAATTTCATGATCACACGTACGGCGCTGGCGTGCTGAAGCCGGCCATGCAGACCCCTTCCCGGCCCTAGCACTTGCCGTCCTGGCCGAGCGTCCCGGCGCCCGAAGGGCCTCTTCATTGCGCTGACCGGTCCGTCCTCCGAAATCGGCGGCGAGCTGACTGCCAATCCATTGGTGCGCATCTCACCCCCGGTTCTACTGAGGTCGGCGTCAAATTGTGCAAGCCGCGCGCCAAGACGATAAAGAAGCTCGGTCTCGAGCTCGGCGGCAACGCCCCCTTCATCGTTTTCGAAGACCCCGATCCAACGCCGCCATTGAGGGCTGCGTTGCGGCGAAATTTCGCACCAACGGTCAGACCTGCGTATGCGCCAACCGAATATACGTCCACGATGCCGTCTTCGACGCCTTCGCAGCGAAGCTGTCCGAGGCGGTTAGCAAGCTCAAGGTCGGCGACGGCTTCGAGGAGAGCGTCATCCTCGGTCCCCTCATTGACCAAGCCGCCCTCGACAAGGTACAGGAGCATGTTGACGACACCGTCGCCAAGGGCGCGCGCATCGCTGTTGGCGGAAACCGGCGCAGGCTCGGGGGAACCTTCTATCAGCCGACGATCCTCACCGACGTCACCCGCGACATGATAGTCACCAACGAGGAAACCTTTGGGCCGCTAGACTAGCTTCCCTATTCAGCTTCACCACAGAAGCCGAAGTTGACGCCCAAGCCAACGACACCGAGTTTAGACTTGCGTCCTACTTCTACTCCCGCGGCATGGCGCGCGTCTTCCGCGTAGCGGAATGGCCTGCTGCCGGTTTCGTGGACACCGAGATAAGGTGTTTGACGGAACTGGAGAGTAGGAATGCAAAGAAGGAAGTTCAGCCGCGAGTTCAAGCTTGAGGCGGTGAGATTGGTCAAGGATCGGGGCGTTGCGGTGGCTCAGGCTGCTCGCGATCTCGATGTCCACGAGAATGTGCTGCGTAAATGGGTGCGCGAGCTATCGGCCGATCCGCAGCATGCGTTTCCCGGTCATGGGCAGATGAAGCCTGAGCAGCTCGAGATCGATCGGCTGCGCAAGGAAGTCGCGAAGCTGAAGGCGGAGCGCGACATTCTAAAAAAGGCCGCAGCCTACTTCGCGTGGGAAGTGACATGAGGTTCGCTTTCATCGCGAGGCACCGGAACATCTGGCCGGTGGCATGGCTGTGCGAGGCTCTGGATGTGTCGCGCTCAGGCTTCCATGCCTGGCTCAATCGCAGTCCCAGCGCTCGTTCCCGGCACGACGAGATCCTCGTGTGCGGATTCCGACGTGAAGCCGGCCGCCATTCCGATCAAAGACCGGCCACCGTTCCGATTTGAGCCGGCCACCATTCCAATCAAAAGCCGGCCCGTTTTCGGCACTGAACATTACCTCCTGGGTCAGCAACTTTGGCATCAATCACCTCGCGATGAACGGGGACATTTTGATGCCGGCAAAGAGAAGGCTGACCATGAGACAATTGAGACAAAATGCTGCGGCTTGCCGGAAGCGGGACGAGCTCCCGCGAGATTGCGGTCGTATTGGGGATAGCGCGCAGTACGGTGCAGGATAATTTGCAGCGTGCAGCCGCGGTTGGATTGAGCTGGCCCTTGCCGGGCGAGCTGACCGACGATGCGCTTGAGCACAAGCTCTTCAGTCGCAACGGCGTCAAACAACCTCCTTGACCGCGCCTTCGAGGCATCGGCGCCAAACCAGAAATGGATCGCCGACTTCACCTATATCTGGACCGCCGAAGGATGGCTCTACGTTGCGGCCGTCGTCGACCTTGTTCTCCAGGCGCGTCGTCGGTTGGGCGATGAAGGCGGAGATGACGGCGCAGCTCGTCACCGACGCCCTGATCATGGCGATCTGGCGCAGAGGCAGGCCGGACAGTCTGCTGCACCACAGCGATCAAGGGAGCCAATATACGAGCGAGCAGTTCCAGCGGCTGATGACCGATCACGGCATCACCTGCTCGATGAGCCGGTCGGGCAACGTCTGGACAATGCTGCGATGGAGAGCGTCTTCTCGTCACTCAAGACGGCCCGCAAGGTCTATAGGACGAGGGATGACGCCAGGGCGGACGTGTTCGACTACATCGAGCGCTTCTACAACCCTCGGCGACGGCACTCGACACTGGGCTATCTGAGCCCTGTCGAGTTCGAGGAGAAAGCTATGCTAGAATAGCTTAACAGCATGTCCGAAAAACCGGCAGCAGGCCAAGGCGTCGAGCATGAGCCTAGCGCCGTTGTGGTCGCTCATCTGCCTCTCGCTTAGAGGATGAGCGGTCGCCCTTCACCATCGCAGACGGCGTGCAACTGGGAGTTCAGCCCGCCTCTGGTGCGCCCGATACGGCGGGGAGCATCCCCTTTTTAAGAAGGCTCGCCGCCGTGCGGTGGGCCTTCAGGTGGGGGCATCGTCATGATGCGCTTTGGCTCCGGTAAGGGCCGCGAAGATGCGGTCGAACACCCCCTTGACTATCCGGTAGTAGTATGCCCCGGTCGCACTCGATTAACTTTTTGAGAGTGGGACGCGACCTCATTTAATGTTCGCCTGTTAGGCAAGACCGCCTCTTTTTTATGAGCCGAGCCAAGAAAGACGACTATCGAACTTTTCCTGGTGCACCAGGAGCTATTGTGCCGATTGTCGAGCGACGGCGCAGGCAATCTCTAGCGCGTCTAGCGGCATAGGCACCAACTCCGTCAGATCTGTTGTATGTGTTTCCAGGAACCCGGCCGCCGCCGCGGACGAAATGGACATCAGCATCGGCGGCTGGAAGGCGAACAGTGGCAGGGCAGAAAGCCGCGCGCGCTCCTCCTCAAAGCTGCTAGGCTCATAGGTGACAGTCATCCTCTGTGCGAGGTCCGGGACCGAAAATGCGGTAGTTCCCGAAAGCTCGTAGCAGCGGCCGGCATGAGCAGCGGGATCGCCCAGTACAGCAAGCGCCGCTTGGGCCAGATCCGCTCGTGCGACGGCCGAAATCCCACCCTCACCAAAAGGCGTGGCAATCAGCCCGCCTCGCGGCGCGGCGAGAGCGCCGATCAGTTCTGCATAGAGACCGTTGCGAAGGATGGTCCAGGCCATGCCGCTTGCCCGAAGCTCGCGCTCGGTCCAGCGATGGGCCAGGGCAAAGCCGAGATGATCGCTAGCACGGGTGAGGCTCGTATAAACGACGTGCGCCACCCCCTGAGCGCGGGCAGCAGCCAGAACGGCACCATGCCGACGCATCACGCAATCGTCTTCGGCAGAGCCCGCCGAAGTCAGGAACATGGTCTCGACTCCGGTGAAGTCAAGCGTTTCAGGTCTGTCGAAGTCCATTTGCCGGTCAGCGCTGGCCGCTCTGCTGGCGGTGAGAACGGCAATGCTCTTCTGCCGCGCCCGTGTCACAATCTGCGATGCCAGCTGGCCCGAGGTTCCGGTGATGAGGATCATGGTCTTCCTTTCACGTATGTGTGGCACTTAACCTAAGGACGCCGTATGCCGACACGCACATGGATGTTTGCCCTGCCACCTTTCTGGCTCCCTGCAGGTCTTCTGAACATGAGAATTGCGGGTTGCGCTTGATCCTTGACCGTCTCGGCGAGCGGTGGACGGTCATGATGCTGGCTGAGTTGTCCGTCGTCGGTCCTCGCCGCTATCGTGAACTGGAACGGGCGCTTGAAGGGAACTCGCGCGAATGAAACGACCCCTTACGCTTCGGCGGCCCGCGTGACATATGTCCTGCGTCATGTACTCGATTTTCTCCAACATGCCGCGCGCCAGTCTCAAGAAGCAAAGGCCAATCTGTAAGCTATTGTCTGCGTTCTTCAGCTACAACAACGACAATGAGGGTTTCGGTCTTTTGAATTCAACATAATCCCTCGGCTCGCTGACAGCGGGCCGTCCTGCTCGGTACGCGCCGTGATCTTTTTCCATTCCGGCGCTTGAACAAAACTCTTGCCAACCAACACTCACAGATAACACTCGCAGACTTCACATCCTCGACCAAAGTTTGCCGCCGGTCGCCCAGTTGTTTGGCTCATACTCATCAAAGACAACATGGATCTGTTCTGATTTCAAGTTCATCTTATCACAAAACAGTTTTGTGATCTCAGCGACCAACTCCGATTTCTTGTCATCGTCTGATTTGAACGTTTCGATATGAATAACGGGCATAGCTTACTCCTTCGTTGAACTCTGCGGACTAGCTTGTTCGCAGTTGCGGACGCGCTCTAGGCGCACTTCAATCAAAACTCTGCAATGGGGGCGCCAAACATCGCCTCATCGATCTCCAAACCAAGGCCGGGACCCGTCGGAAGCGAGATGTGGCCGTCTGTCACGCGAATTGCGTTCTTTGGATCATAGTGACTTTCGTCAGAAATTTTATTGACCCAACTGCATCCCTCAAACAAATCTGGCCTCACCGTGGCCCCAAGGTGGGCGCAAGCCGCCCCTGTGATGTCGCCTCCCCAACTATCATCGCTAGTATGCGGCAGCGAGCGAGCTTCGCAGATGTCTCGGAAAGTCGCCATGGGCTTCAACCCACCAATCCGGGTAATCTTCATTCCAAAGCCATCGCATAAACCGCTGCCAATGGCCTGAATAACAGTGTTTAGATCAACACCGTTCTCATCTAGGTAAATTGGATGCTGCACTTTTGGGCGTATGGCGCCAATTTCTTCGATAGTATTGCAGGGCTGTTCAAATACGAATGGAAGACCACTGCACTGTTGGCTCAGGAGAATTGCGTCTCGCATGGTCAAGCTCCTGTTTCCATCGACTGCCCAACGTACTCCCTTTTTCAGGGCCTCACCAACCTTCCGAATCACCTCGATATCCTGCTCTACTGGACGCCCCCCGATCTTCGTTTGAATTCGAACATATCCCTCGGCCTGGGCCTCCTTTACAGACCGAACTACTTCGTCCCCGTCGCCAACCCCGATGAAAAAGTAAAATGGAACGCGCTCCGTCGTTGCGCCTCCCAGCAGGTCTGCCACCCGCATTCCCGTCCGCTTACCAATCAGATCGTGCGCCGCTATATCAAGCGCCGCCTTCGCATAAGAATGTCCGTTTAATAGTGAATTCATCTTGCGGTGCAGCAGCACCGGGCTAATAGGCGCACCGATCAGACTAGGGCCCATTTCCATGATTGCCGCGCGAGCTCCAAGAGCGTGGCTTGGAGCGTAAGTCGGACCAATTGGACAAGTTTCACCCCAGCCAATTAGGCCATTATTTGAAATGATCTGCACGATTGTAGAGTCGAGCTCTGAAAGCGTGGCCTGTCCAACAGTGACCTTTCCTTCTGGAATCGGGAGATTTTTTTGGAAAACTCGGATGCGCTTTATTTTCATGAAGCCTCTCCCCGGGCGTTGTCGCGATTGGCCTCCGGCGGACGCCTTTGCATCATCCCAGCAGCATAATCGGCTACGGCAGAAATGCTACGATTGTGAGCTATATGCAGAGGCGCACCGCACTTCAAATGAGTATTATTGGCTGGCCGGATAACCAGGAGTTATGACCATGTCCAAGGGTCGCATAAGGCGGCGCAATTTCCGTACCGATGTCCATCGCGCCATGACTTCAGCTTGTATGGCGCATGATTTTTTGGACGCTTGCGAACAGGCCTGATGCCGGCATAGATCACTAGCAGGCCGCCGGAATTACCCGCCAGGCCTCATCACCGGGCAATCGCTACTATGACGCATTCCAAGAAGGTGGTTATCGTGACTGGCGCGACGTCGGGGATAGGGGAGGTCGTCGCAGAGGCCTTCGCCGCGACGGGCGCGTCACTCGTATTGGTCGGCCGCGATCGAGAGCGGGGCCGACGAGCTTTAGAGTCGGTTCACAAACTCGATTGTCCGGCCGAATTGATGCTGGGCGATGTGGCTGACTCGGCCTTCGCCGACCACGTGATTAACTCCACCGTAGAGCGGTTCGGAAAAGTCAGCGTCTTGGTCAACAGCGCCGGTATCATCCGACGTGGAAGCGCGGTCGAAACCACGGATGATGATTGGCGGCAGACATTCGACGCCAATGTCGGCGGTGTTTTCTACTTTAGCCGCGCCGCAGTGAAGGCCATGAGGAAAACCGGCGGCGGAAGCATTGTCAACATAGCCTCGAATGTGGGGTTGGTTGGCTGTCCCGGGCTGGCTGCCTATTGTGCGTCGAAGGGCGCGGTCGTTTTGTTGACACGCGCCATGGCCCTCGATCACGCCAAAGAGCAAATCAGCATCAATGCCGTCTGCCCGGGTGCCGTTGATACACCCATGCTTGTGTCGGCCCACAGCAAGCCGGTTAGCGTCGATGAGGTCCTCCAGAGGAACATCGATTCAATACCCCAGGGTCGCGTGGCGACTCCGAAGGAAATTGCGAGCTTGACGCTGTTCCTCGCGAGCGAGGAAGCCAGGCACATCACAGGGGTTGCTGTTCCGATAGATGGCGGCTTCACGGCAGGATAGGAGGAATTCTTGGGTAATCGGTTATCAGGCAAAGTGGCCATCGTCACCGGTGGCAACCGAGGCATAGGGCGTGCAATTGCTGAGAGGCTCGCTGATGAAGACGCCATGGTTGTCGTCGGCGACTTGCGTGATGATCGCTCCGCCGATTCCGGCAGCCTCGAGAGGCTCACATTTATGTCTCTTGACGTCACAAAGGAGGCCTCAATTCGCGCATTCGTTGACGACGTCCTGCAGAAGTTTGGCAGGATCGATGTCCTGGTCAACAATGCCGGTATGGTCATTCATAAGTCCATCGACGAACAGACTGCCGAGGATTGGGACAGGCTTATGGCGGTCAATCTTCGTGGTCCGTTTTTAATGGCCAAGTATGTGGTCCCGGAAATGAGACGCATCGGCGTAGGCGCGATCGTCAACATTGGGTCGGTCGAGGGCTTTATGGTCAACCCTTGGCATACAGCCTATGCTGCCACCAAGGCCGGCGTGCACGGTCTCACGCTGGGGCTGTCAGTTGACCTCGGGCCCGATGGTATACGTTGCAATACCGTTTGCCCCGGTTGGATCGATACCGAGCTGAATCGTGCATACGTCGAACTCCATCCGGACCGAAGCTTGGTCGAGCGGGAATTAGGACAACTTCACCCGGTAGGAAGAATCGGCACTCCAAAAGAGATAGCCAATGCGGTCCTTTGGCTGGCCAGCGATGAGTCCAGCTTCGTTAGCGGTGAAATGATCGCTGTCGACGGGGCTCGAACCAAGAAGATATCCTTGCCGTCCATTTTGGACGAGGAGTATCGGGCCAAGCTGACGAAGCCGCAGTCATAGTGGTGCATTGGCGACTTCGAACGGATTGCGACAGGGGCTGTCGCCCGGCAGAAACAGAATCTAGGCTCGCTTGAAGCCGCACGATGTTGTCGACCTTCGCGCTCTTGCAGGCGGGCAGGGCGCTCGGCATCGGCTAAGGTGTGGAAAAGACGAACACCAGCTGAAACTGCCATTGAAAATGAGAGCCAACCCTAAGAAAAAACCGCTGCTCCTCGGGATCGACACCGGCGGCACCTACACCGATGCCGTGCTGTGGTCTGAAACCGAAGGCCCGCAGCACGGGCCGAACAAGGGCAAGGTGTTGGCCAAGGCCAAGGCACTGACTACGCGGCATGACCTTGCCGTTGGCATTTCCGGAGCGGTCGACGCTGTGCTGCAGAAGGCCCGCACCGATCCAGCCGATATAAAACTGGTGTCGATGTCGACGACGCTGGCCACCAATGCGCTGGTCGAGGGCCAGGGCGGCCGCGTGGCGCTGGTCATGATCGGCTTCTCCGAGACCGATCTTGCCCGCGACGGGCTGAAGGCGGCGCTTGGCACCGATCCTGTGGTGTTCTGCCCCGGTGGCCACGATGTGCACGGCAATACCGCTGGGGTCGACCTGTCCGGTCTCGAAGCGGCCTTGCCGGAACTTGTCGCGTCGGTATCTGGTTTTGCCGTCTGCGCCTATTTCGCCACCCGCAATCCGGCGCATGAGATCGCCGCCCGCAAGCTGATCCGCGAGAAGACCGGCCTGCCGGTCACCGCCAGCTATGAGCTGTCAGCCAAGCTCGGCGGGCCGCGCCGAGCGCTGACGACGCTGCTCAACGCCCGGCTGATCTCGATGATCGACCGGCTGGTGGCAGCGACCGAAGGCTTTTTGGAAGCGCGCAAGATCGTGGCGCCCTTGATGGTAGTGCGCGGCGATGGCGCCCTGGTCTCGGCCGCCTTTGCCCGCCAGCGGCCGATCGAGACGATCCTTTCAGGCCCGGCCGCCAGCCTTGTCGGCGCCCGCCACATGACCGGGCTCGGCAATGCGGTGGTCTCCGACATCGGCGGCACCACAACGGATGTCGCCGTGCTCGACAAGGGCCGGCCGCGGCTGGATCCGGAAGGCGCCACCGTCGGCGGCTTCCGCACCATGGTCGAAGCCGTCGCCATGCGCACTTTTGGGCTCGGCGGCGATTCCGAAGTGGCGCTGGAGGACGGCGCGCTCAACCCCAGGATATTGCTCGGGCCGCGCCGCCTGGTGCCACTGGCGCTGGCCGGCATGGTGCATGGCGAAGCGGTCACCGCCGAGCTCGAGCGCCAGCTGCGCGCGCCCAATCCCGGCCGCATGGATGGCCGCCTGGCGGTCAGGACGGGCGTGCCGGAGCGGCTCGCGGCCGGCCTGTCCGGCGCCGAAGCCAAGCTCTATGAGATGATTGGTGCTGTGGCCGTCGCTCTCGACAAATTGCTGATCTCGAATGCCCAGAACGCCACCTTAAACCGGTTGGTGTCGCGCGGGCTGGTGCATATTTCGGGCTTCACCCCTTCGGATGCCGCCCATGTGCTTGGCAAGCAGGCCAACTGGGATGCGGCAACGGCCCGGCTCGGCGCCGAACTGTTCGCGCGTAAGCGCGACGGGCGCGGCCAGTTCATCGCCGCCACGCCGGAGGCGATCTCGGAACGGGTGCTGCTGACGCTGACGCGCTGGTCGGCCGAATATATCTTGGAGACTGCCTTTACCGAGGATGGGCTGGACGGCGCCGCGACCGTGGCGCACGCGCTGGTGCAGCGCGCCGTCGATTCCCATCCCGGCATCGCTCGCCTCAGCGTGGCGCTCGATCGCCCGGTCATCGGCCTCGGCGCCTCGGCGCCGCTCCATTATGCCGGCTTGGCCGAGCTGGTCGGCAACGACTGCGTCGTGCCGGAGGATACCGACGTCGCCAATGCGCTCGGCGCCGTTGTCGGCCAGGTGCGGGTGTCGGCCGAAGCACAGGTCAGCCAACCCAAGGAAGGGCTGTTCCGGCTTGCCACTGGCGAAAAGGTTCGCGATTTCCTCGATGAGGCTGCGGCGATCGCGGCAGCCGAGGCCGACGTCCGCGCCATCGTTGCGGAGCGCGCCAGGGATGCAGGCACCGACAGCGCCGAGATCGACGTCACCACCGAATTCCGCGTCTCCACGGTCGAAAGCCAGCGCATGTTCATCGAGGCACATGTGGTGGCGGTGGCCTCGGGAAGGCCCAGGATTGCGGTTTAGGCATTAAGGCGGGTCTGTACGGCGCAACTCGCCCGAAATTGTTCGGTATGTCGTTGCAAACACTCGTCGGGTGGACCGCGGGGAGGGCTGGCCCTTCTTGGTCTCGGCTGGGGACGTCCAATAAACGCTAGAGAACTGGATCGCAGCGATCCTGCGGTTTCGTTTGTCTAGCCGAGGCCGGGTCCGACCCATGCCGGCGTCGTTGCACGACACTGCTGCGGCGAGAGGCCGTTGAAAGTTCTGAAGCATTTTGCGAAATGTGAAGGCGACAAAAATCCGCAGGCCATTGCGATATCGATAATGGGCATGCTTGTGCCTTCAATCAGGCGCTTGGCATGAGCGACACGGATCCGGAGGTAGTGGCGTACCGGCGGCATGTGCACGTGTGCTGCAAACAAGCGTTCCAGTTGGCGCCGTGACACGCCAGCCCGTTGCGCAACCTCGCTCATGGTCAG
This sequence comes from Mesorhizobium onobrychidis, assembly GCF_024707545.1. NCBI lineage: Bacteria > Pseudomonadati > Pseudomonadota > Alphaproteobacteria > Hyphomicrobiales > Phyllobacteriaceae > Mesorhizobium > Mesorhizobium onobrychidis. Next base: position 6,849,943 of record NZ_CP062229.1, on the reverse strand, counting down.
CGGGTACTCCACATTCTCTTCCATGAGCCTCATAGCCATCAGCAGCTTATCGCTTACACCCGCAAAGGCGAGACCCGATGGCCCAGTCTGGCGGTTGGAACCTGAGCGCTGACCGTCGACGGTCGCGTAGCGGCAAACCTCCTGTGCGGTAAACCCGCCGACATGGCTGGCGATCAGATCGACCGCCAAGTCGAAGGCTGCCAGTTCCCCCGCGCATGTCGAAAATTGCCCATCCTTGACAAAGAGAGCATCGCGAATCTGCGGCTGGCTGAATACTTCCGTGAAGGCGGCCAGCCGCGACCAGTGAATCGTGCAGCGTGTGCCTGCCAGCAGACCAGTCTGCGCGAGCAGCCATGTCGCTGTTCCAACCGCGGAAATGGGAACCCCGCGGCGTGCGATCGTGCGCAAGAAATTATTGAATTGTGCCGTCAGTCGCCGGCCCACCGGCTCGCCCGCGAAAATTGCGAGATGATGTGGCCCCCGGCCGCCTAAACAAGAGTTCAGTTCGTCAATCGTTACATCAACAGCGATCGAGAGGCCGCTCGCCCCCTTGACGGATTGGGCGTCGGATCCCGCGATCCGCCACCGGAACAGGGTCAGTTTGGATACCGTATTGGCGATGCGGAAAGGTTCGATGAAGGCGTGAAGCGCCAGTTGCGAGAACCCTGGCAATACCAGAACCACCAGCTCAATTGGTCGGCCGCCCCTTGCCGGATCGTCCGGCGTGGACAATGACTTCATGGCATTCATATTGGGAGGTGCGTTCATTAGGATTCGTCCATGCATTTCGCAAAAAGCTAACCAAGGTATTCTGGAGCCCGGAGACACCTGGCGCTTTTTCGGCTATTGCTGGGCGAGCGCTCGTGGTGAAGCAGACACAGAGATTCATCCGCCCTGCCGAGCACGGCCTTTCTTAGACACGATCTTGGCGAGGGTGCCGCAGCCATTTGCATTGATCCTGCTTGCCTAAAGGACAGCGTCACCGATGACGAGTTCCCGACGTTTGATAAAGTCAAGGAGCTCTTCGTCGATTGCTTCGTCGATCGGCGGTGCTTCATATTCCTTCAGGGCCCGCACAGCTGCATCGCGCCCCCGAATGTTGGCATCCTTAGCTCCGGCGAAGGACCATTGCTCAAAGCTGTCGTGGTTCATCAAGTCGGGCGTGAAGAAGGCCTTCTCGAAATTCTTCAGTGTATGTTCGGTACCAAGATAGTGACTGCCTGGCTCACTTTGGCGGATCGCATCGAGCGTTTCATCCATCTCGCTCATCACTATGCCTTGCCCAAGCTTATAGAACATCACCATCTGCTCAGCATCGAGCATGAACTTGCTATAGCTCTGGGTCAAAGCTGCTTCGAGATAACCGGTGGACGAAAGCACAAAATTCGCACCGGCGATAAGTGCGCCGTACATATTGCGGGCGGCCTCATAGCCTGCCTGGGCATCGACGAGCTTTGAACTTGTGTTGCTACCACTGCAGCGCCAAGGCAGTTTGTAGTGTCTGGCCAGTTGACCCACCAACATATTCATGTGGCAAATCTCGGGTGTTCCTGCCATTGGCGCGCCGCTTTTCATTGAAACGGTCGCCAACCACTGCCCATAAATGCAGGGCGCGCCCGGCCGGACCAGCTGCGCAAAGGCAACGCCGGCAAGTGCTTCGGCATTAAGCTGCGCGACTGCAGCCACGGTGCTCGCCGGGGTGCTGGCGCCACCAAGGACAAACGGGGCGAAGATCATGGCCTGGTTGTTTGCGGAGTAGACCTTGACCGCATCGAGCATGGTCGCGTCCCAAACGAGCGGCGAATTGCAGTTGGCAAGCGACACCATCACAGTGTTGTTGTTGACGAACTCGTCCCCGAAGACAATCTTGGCCATAGCGACCGTGTCTTCTGCCCTCTCACGCGAGGTCACCGCTCCCATAAATGGCTTGTCGGAGTACCGTATCAAACTGTAGTTCATGTGGAGGTGGCGCTTCGGGACGGCAATATCCATCGGCTCGCAAAGAACTCCGCCCGTCATATGCATTGCGGGGGCTTGGTAGGCGAGTTTTGCAAAATTAACGAAATCCTCAATTGTCGCGTTCCGCCGCTTGCCCTCAAGGTCAAGTACATTCGGTGAACCGTACGCTGGGGTAAAGATGGTCTTCCGACCGCCGAGAGTGACGGTCCTGGCGGGATTCCGAGCGTGAACTGTGATGGTTTCTGGGGCCTTTGCCACAAGTTCCAGCAGCTGGTTTCTGTCGATCCTAACGCGCTGACCGGTCACGTCGGCACCGGCTGCCCGCCACATTTCGACGGCCTCGTCATCTCGGAATTCGATGCCTATCTCTTCAAGTATTTGCATCGAAATGTTGTGAAGCCTAAGCAAATCATCCGGGTTCAGCAAATTCATATAAGGCAGACCCCGCTCCAGCGACGGCAAGTAAGTTACCGTCCTGTCAGAACGTAGCTTTTGTCGAGCGTCTCGGCCTCCAGATCTTGCGGACATTTTTATAATCCCTGATTCGAGGCGAGAATATAGGGCATAACAAATGCGGAAACGAACAATAAAAAGGAATGTAACTTATGAACTGAGGTTATGACCGTAAACTCGCGCCAGCCTAAAGCCAGCTCTGAATGCCGAACAAAACGAGGAATGCGTGACGATGCCAAGGTCGACCCCGCGCGCCGTTGACGCACAATAGCGACCTGTTTTCATGTCGATTTGACAAGCCGCTCTTTGAGGACAACACGCACGCCGACCTTTTGCAGTCCCAGACTCAAAGTCACAATATCGGCTACCGTTTGCTAGGCAGGGGCACGGACTGTTTAATAGACGGCCTTGGCACCGTGGACTTCGAGTGCGGTCCCCGCGATGAAGCGAGCGGCGTCAGAGCTCAGGAAATACACCGCATCAGCGATATCCTCCGGGTCGCCAAGTCGACCAAGCGGATTTGACTTGCTGAGCTCGGCAACCGCTGTGTCGGGATCGAACCCGCGATGGATAAAGCCTGAGCGAAGCATGGGTGTATCTATCTCGCCGGGGCAGACGGCATTGATCCTTATCCCATCCCCTGCGTGGTCGCGGCCAAGGCACTTTGAAAATGTGGCTACGGCGGCTTTACTCGCGCAGTAAGAGACTGTTTTGAAAATCGGCTTGCTGGGGGCTCGGTCTGAGGCTGGGTTATGATTCAAGCGTTGGATGTGGACAGAGCAGAGCCGTGGCCGGATGGCCCAGATCGCCAAGAAGACCAAGCGCTACCCGTCTGATTTGACCGACGAGGAGTGGGAGCAGTTCGCGCCGCTGATGCCCAAGCCTGGGCGGCGTGGGCGTCCGCGTGAGGTTGATTTTCGCGAGGTGATCAATGCGGTGCGTTACCTGGTTCGTTCGGGGTGCGGCTGGCGGATGCTGCCGATTCATTTCGGGCCCTGGCAGACGGTCTATGGGTGGTTTCGCGAGCTGGCGCGGCGATTTCTGTTCCAGACCATCCACGACCTGGCTCTGATGTTGGATCGTGAGCGGGCTGGGCGCGAGGCGAGCCCTACGGCGGCGGTGATCGACAGCCAGTCGGTCAAGGCTCCGCAAGCTGGAACAAGGGGTTACGACGCCGGAAAAAAGATCGCCGGACGCAAGCGCCATATCGCCGTCGATACGGATGGGCGTCTGTTGATGGTCAACCTTACGCCAGCCGATATCTCCGACAGCGCCGGCGCCCAGACGATCTTGGATGGTATCCGCAAGCGCTGGCCTTTGAAGCATCTGTTCGCCGATAGCGCCTACGATCGGCTGAAGCTCATGGACAAGGCCGCCTATCTGGACTTCGTGGTAGAGATCATCCGCAGATCCGACGACCAGAAGGGCTTCGAAGTCTTGCCCCGCCGCTGGGTTGTCAGAGCGCACCTTCGGCTGGATGACAAGATGGCGCCGCCTCGTGCGCGACTACGAGAAGCGTCGACGTCTCTCACGCCATGATCCTTGTCGCTATGGGCGGCAATCTCATCCGCAGAAACGCTCATCCCTGAATTTCAAAACAGAGAGGACTCTTAGGTCGCTATTCGCCGTACCGGCGCTCCAGCGCGTTGGCAATTCGCTCGCAAAGCAATTCTGAGGTCACGACTGTGAGGTGGAGACGAAGGCGAATTCCGTGGGTATCAACTGAAACACCGCTTACTATCAACTAGGGTGGTGACAACACCGCGATCGGAGTACTCGGCGAGGTCGAGAACATCGTTGATGATGAAGTCTGGTGTTTCGCGGAGCCTCTTAGGGCGCTCATCCACCGGGTTCTCCTCCCAAATTGGTGGCTTTCCAGGCAGGCCGAGCCGAATTCGCTGGAATTCGGCGTAGCTCTCGGCAACGGTTTGAGCGTTGAATAAATACGGAGTTGCTTTGCCATCTTCGAGGACCTGGACAATCCATTGGCCGTCGACATTTTTCAATCGCACGTCATTCGGTTCTCCGGCAACCATATCCGCCCTCCGTTTCAGCAATCAAGAATGAGGAATGACAGTGGAAGTCCCAAGCCGCTGTACCGCTCTGTAGACAACAACATCCCCCGACGTGATATTCAAATCCAGATTTTCTGACAGTAGGTCGTCGCTACACGACGGCGATCCCTTCGCTTCGTCAGAATCCTCGACGCTGTAGAACGAAGGGCGCCTTGGTTAAAGGCGCCCTTCGCTTCGGCGACACGCTCCGACCCCCGGGAGGCCACGGGATCAAGCATTTCGCGCGAGCCGCAAAAAACACTTCCTTTGGGATCTCCGCTCAGCCAATGCTGGCTGAGCGGCAAGTCTAGCGCACGCAAACGGATGCGGCGGGCGCTAATGGTCAATGCTTCGATCCGTCAGAACGAGCGCTGAAAGCGGAGGAGGCCGCCGAAGTTGTCGTCGTCATCCGCACCGGTCCAGTTGCTGACGGTCTCATCACCAAGATGGAAGTAGCTGGCTTCGGCCGTGATCGTCAGGCCGGGGACGATATCGTAGGCGATGTTCGCCACGACGCCGAGATTCTCACCTTCGTCATAGGAGATCTGGGTGTTGAACGAGGTCTTCTCGTTGACGGTGTAGGTGCCACCGCCCCAGACTGCCCAATTGCCGCTCCACAGCTTGTACATGCCGCGGCCGCCGGCGGGGATTGCGAAGCCGCCATCCGTGTAGTTGTCGTCCGTGCCGTAGCCGGCCATGATGAACAGCGACAGGTTCTCCATCGGGGTGACGTCGAGGCGAACCTTGCCGGCCACTTCTTCATAGTTGCTGTCGTAAGCAATGACGCCGGTGATCGCGCCCCAGCCCTGCGTCCACTTCACACCGCCGACGACATGCGGGACGTAGCTGTCGATCGTGAAGGCGCCGTAACCTTGTTCGAGCGAGACGACGGCGGAGAAGCCGTTGCCGGCGTCGAAATAGTACTGGACGACGTTGGTGTCGAAGCCACCGTAGGGAACCAGCGTATCGTTCAAGACGTTGCCGGCGTAGCCGCTGAACGTATCGAAGGCCGAGTCGTCCTTACCGACGCGCAGCCCACCGAGCTGGATCCAGGCGTAGGGCAGCGAAACGCCCGTGTTGCCGGCTTCGTTGAGGTACGGAGATGTATCGCCTTGGGTGTTGCGGAAGTTGAAGCGGGTCTCGGTGTAGGTCTTCAAGGTGCCGAGCTCGGTTTCCTGGCCGGTCCAGGTCTTCAGCGTGAAGCGAGCACGCTTCCAGTAGGTATCCTGATCGTCGCCGTCCTCGACGTCGACGGTCCCCGCACCGGTGAATGTGCCGACGTCGCCGACGCCGATGTCGTAGCGGACATAGCCGCCGATGCGCAGGCAGGTCTCGGTGCCGGGGATGTAGAAGTAGCCAGCGCCGTAGACGTCACAGATGCGGACGTATTCAGCGGGTTCCGGCTCGGCGACGACGACGGCGTCGGCGGCGCGCGCACCGGAAACTGCGACCAGTGCCGCAGCGGAGCCGAGAAGAAGGCTCTTGATGTTCATTTTGATCTCCACTCAAAAGATTAAAAAAAGGGCCAGGGCATCTTCCTGCTGAAGACAGCATCCCTCCCCATTCCCCACGATCGAAAAAAGATGCGCATCGCGCCGCTTCCTCGCAGTTTGACGCTATACGCGATACTAAATAATGCAAGATATAGGCGGGCTAAGCAGAGATATATAAAACTACAGTTGCGATTATGTCACGAAAGTCCAGTATATACTGCGCAATTCGTGCAAACTATACAAATAACACAAACTGGACAGTTCGCACGATATTGCAAAATACATTGCGCAGTGCGTGGTGGCGCGTGCGACCCTCAATAGGGCCTTCACAGGCTCACAACGGGATCAACCGATTGCCGCGGTGCACTGATTTGCAGTTGGCTTCGTCAGCTGGACTTCATGTCGAGGAAAAGTCTCGTGCAGCCCGGATGACTTCTGCAGCCAGATCTTGCCGGAGCATCTCTATGGGAATTCGGCCATCAAGCCGAGGTGAAGGGGAGGTCAGCCAAAGCCACGCCGGTCTGGGATTGACGATCAAGGAGAGCACCTGTCGTATCCCCGGCGCGGGCCTACCGTCGATGAACTGAGCTAGGGGGAACACATGCTTGCGCGCGCCTTTCCGCAACGCAACTACATCATTGTGCCGCTGCCACCAATGCAATGTCGATCGCGGTATGCCGAAGCGTGCTTCCAGATAGGTGGGCCCTGCAACCGCGCCCGCCCAGTCTTCGATGCGCAGGCTATCGCTTTGCTGATCTCGCGCTTTTAGGACTGCGCACCCATGTGCGCCCTCGGTTCGAACCGTGAGCGGAGCCACCTCACCGGCGCTTTCATTGGAACGACGCACTGCTTCGGCTGCGAGCCTGCGAACAAATTCAGAGGCCAGGGCACTCAAATCGTCATGAATGGCCTGTCTGGGCGTTGCAGAAAGCAAATCGGCGGCAGTGCCTGTCCCCATGTGCGATGAGATTGAGCTCCCACCCTTCATAACTTCCGCGAACTGAGCAAGAACGCGCTGGACTTCCTTTGCAACCAAGCATGAAAACTCGTCCTGGCGAGGTTCATTTCCAAAATCAAATGATTTTGTCATGTGTGGCTCCCCTGCCGCGTAAGAGTCCGGTTGATTGCCTGCGCGATCGAATTGTGATTATGGGCTACGATTTCGTCATCGAAGTGTTGCGCCGTATCGATACCGAGGCCGGCTTCAAGGCGCTGCTCAGGCGTTGGATGGTCGAAAGAACGTTCGGCTGGCTAATACGCTGGCGCCGCGCGTGCGCGACTACGAACCGCGCATCGACGTCTCCGAAGCCATGATCCACGTCGCCGTGGGCAGTCTTTTGATGCGCAACAGCCATTGAACCAATTCCCAAACGGACTCTAAGCTGCGTGACTAGGTCCAGGATAGATGCCCCAGGTCGAGGAGATGTTCACGATCGAACCGCCACCATTCTCCTTCATGAAGGCTATTGCCCGTCGGCAGGTGTAGAAAATTGCTTTCAGATTGATATCGAAGGTTTTTTCCCAATCCTCGTCGCTTGTTTCGAGGATTGTACCGCGCGTGATGATGCCGGCATTGTTGACAAGGGCGTCCAGCCGGCCGGTAAGGCTGGTAGCTGTATCGATGAGATCCTCGCAATATGCCTTGCTTCTCAGGTCGCCATGCTTGGCCAAAGCAGTTTGGCCAATTCGGTTGAGTTCGTCAGTCGTGGCAATCAACCGCTCTTGGTTGGCATCACCAGCGATTACAAAATATCCGTTAGCCACGAACTTTTTACAGATTGCTTGGCCCATTCCGCCAGCAGCTCCGGTTACGACCACGGTTTTCTTTTCAGTGTTCATCATCGTTTAACCAACCAAGTTCGGAGAATTGCGGCTCATAACTCTTTCAATTGCCTGCTCAGCACCGAGCACGAAGGATATGCGGCAGAACCTAATTTCGAGACTAATACAAATAGGGGGGGATGTATTTATGAACTAGGGTCATTATAATACCCTAGCCCACCTAAATCCTGTCATGTACACCGCGCAAAAGTAAGGACGCGGTCACGATGCCCACATCAACTCCGCCTGCGTCGACAACCACTAACGGCAAATTCCCATGTCGATGAGACAGGTCGAGCATTTCTTTGATCGGAGTATCAAGACTGAGCCGTGGCGCATCCACCAAGGCCATGCCGTCACCGACACTCGCAAATTCGGTAAGCGGCAACATCACGGACTCGGCTTTCAGAAGCTTCAACCGGCTGCTTCCTTGGACAAATCTTTCGACATACGGGTCTTTGGGATTTCCGAGAATGTCATCCGCGGAGCCGATCTGAAGCATCTTCCCGTCTTTCATGACACCGATTTGGTGTCCCAACCGGACTGCTTCATCCAGATCGTGAGTTATGAAAAGCGTGGTTTTACCCAACTTCGTCGAAAGCGCTTTGAACTCGTCCTGTAGGTCGCGTCGTATGAGCGGATCCAGCGCAGAAAATGGCTCATCCATCAACAAAATCGCGGGATCAGCTGCCAACGCTCGGGCAAGCCCTACTCGCTGCTTCATTCCACCAGAGAGTTCATCAGGATAACGATCTCCCCAGCCCGCCAGTTGCACCAATTCCAGCTTTTCCTCCGCAATCTCACAGCGTTGTCGGACGCTTGCCTTTCGTAGCTCCAGACCCAGAGCCACGTTGTCGCGGACCGTTCGGTGAGGCAGGAGCGCCACATTCTGGAAAACCATCCCCATTGTCCGGGCACGGAGTTCTCGCATCTCATTTTCGGACTTCCGATTGATATCCTCGCCGCCAACAATGATCTGGCCAGCGCTGGGTTTGATCAAACGATTTACATGTCGGACCAGCGTTGACTTTCCGCTCCCGGACAGTCCCATGACACAGAAGATTTCACCGGCCTCTACCTTAAAGGAGACGCCGGCGACGGCGGCTACGCACCCATGTTTCTCCAGGAGTGCGGCCTTCGAAAGATCATCGCGCTGGATGCTCGCAAGGTCGAACCTCGAGCTCGTCCCGAAGACCTTCCAAACATCCTTGAATTCAATGGCATGCGCTTCCAAAGATAAGCTCCACGGTTGAGAGGTGTCGCCCGGGCAGCGTAAAGCTTACCGGGCGAGCATGCTTTCCGAAGTCCAGCGTTACTTACCTGCCTGTTTTGCTTGAGCTATCCAAGTATTCCACTGGTCGAGGTTGGCCTTCTTCCAGGACTCAGCATGACCGTGGATGTCCTCGTTGGACTTCTCACCTTTGTGAATAAGAAGATTCTCGTCGTCGATATCCTGAATTGGGACCTCGACTAGCTCGAACCACTTATTTGCGACGGGGTTTTTCTCGAGAAAGGGTGTGTTGGCAATCACGTGATGATTGTTCACGGAAAATCCCAGGTTTCCAATGCCTGAAACCGTCGTGTTCGCGCCAGCCTGCTCTTCGGGCAACGCCGTGAACGGAACCGTCAGCCAGACAACCTCTTTTCCATGGCGCAAAACCCCTTGTAGCCAGTTGGGTGTCCAGCTGTAATACAAGGTTGGACTGCCGGACTGAAGCCGCTGGATGACGTCAGGAAGCAGAGCAAAATACTCACCCTGCTTGTGTGTGACGGTATCGCGAAGGCCGTATGCATCAAGGTTATGTTCTATGATGCGTTCGCATCCCCAGCCCGGATCACAGCCATACAGGTCTGCTTTACCGTCCCCATCCACATCGAACAGCTTGGCAATCTTCGGGTCCTTCAACTGATCGATCGTCTTTATGCCGTACTTGTCGGCTGTGGCCTTATCTATGGAGTACCCCTGGATCGAGTTCTTTACGAGCGTCCCGACGCGACGAAGCTTGGTATCGCCGCCGGCCTTCTCGGCAAACGCAATATGCAAGGGGTACCAGTGCGGCGTATAGTAATCCGCATCACCGTTCCCTACCGCTATATGAGCAAGTGGAACCTGGGTTGCGGAGGGTTCATCAACTGTATAGCCGAGATCCTCGAGGCCTAGCTTAACGACGTAGGCTTCGAATAATTCTTCCGCTTGGCCAAGATATAGGGGCCGAACGGTCACGCCTTTCCCCGGGAGGTCCTCCGCAGCCGCGTATCCAGGAGACAGGGCCAAAGTGCCAAGCACTGTGACAGCGGCGGCAAGCCCCCGAAAGTGCCAATTTATTCTAAACCGATAGCTCATAGTCGCTCCCATTCTTTCTTAGCTAGAAGTCCGTTGCCGGCCAGTTTCCAATCCTCCACGCCGGGCCGGAGAGGCCTGGAAGGTCTTGATTACACCGGTGAATAGCGCAGCTGGACCCCGCTTGTGCCAGGCAATGTGGGCGAAGCGTTTGCGCTTAGAAAACGCAGATTGGGTCAGGCGATCTAGAATGATTGCGAGAATGACAATGCCGATTCCGCCCGTTGCAGCCAGCCCGATGTCGAGGCGACCGATGCCGCGCAAAACCATTTGGCCGAGTCCCCCAACGGCGATCATGGAGGCAACAACAACCATTGATAGTGACATCATCAATGTCTGGTTGATACCTGCCACTATGCTCGGAAGAGCCAGCGGCAGCTGAGCCTTGAACAGGATCTGACTGTTGGTCGCTCCAAAGGCACGCATAGCCTCGACGACTTCTTCAGAAACCTGCTGAATGCCTAGTGTTGTCAGCCTGATAACGGGCGGAAGTGCAAAAACGATGGTTACAATCACGCCAGGCACGTTGCCGATACCAAACAACATGACCACGGGAACAAGATAGACGAAGGATGGAATCGTCTGCATTGTGTCGAGGATTGGCCGGCAAATGGCAGCCGCCCTGTCACTTCGAGCGGCAATTACCCCCACCGGAATGCCAACAACCGTGCAGAAAAGAACGGCGGTGAAAACGAGAGACAGTGTCGTCATCGTTTCACCCCAAATGCCAAGGAAGCCGATAATCAGCAGCAGACCAGCGACTTGACCTGCCAGTCGCCACCCGGCGATCTGCCACGCTACCAATCCGAAGCATAAAATTATAACGACCGGCGGGATGCCATTCAGCGCGAGATCAAATGCCCTCAGAAGCTGGTCAATTGGCCACTTCAAGCTCTGAAACAATGGGCGGTATTCCTGAACAATCCACCCCAACCCAACATCAACCCAATCACCAAACGGTATGTGCCAGGTTTTGAAAGGATCTAGAACGTCTTCGGGCTTCACGAGACTTCCTTTCAGTCAGGACCTATTTGAGCGATAACTACGGAGCGCTGATGCGAGCCCGCTGTGTGTCATAGGTCAGCTGCCGTCGCATCCATCACCTGCTTACGGATTACACTCCCTGTCTGCTGGGACCTTCAGCAAAGCTTGAGAGGCTGTCGCATCGGATTGGTCCAGAAACGCTAGCGGCGAGGCGGCTGCAAAACAACCGTACAAAAAGTCATGTACCGCAGGACTAAATGTTATCAGGCGGATGTCAGGTCTGGATAGCCAGCTGATATCTCGCTGGGTGCAACTGGTGCTGCCTTGATGTTTTCCGCAGCCGACGCTGGCGGGATCGGATTAAGATCTGCGACCTGTGTGATCAGCCAATTGCTGAAGATCTGGACGTCGCCTCGCTCAATTGCGGTATCCGGAATGACCAAATGATGTTTTCGGCCGGTCAAATAGCTTTCACTCAGAGGCCTTATCAAGGTGCCTTCATTGAGGTAATCACTTACCAAGTGACGGAAGCCCAGCCCGATGCCGTAGCCCTTGATCACTGACTGGATCATCGTTGGATAACTAGTGAACGTGATGGCGCGTTTGAAGTCGGACGAAACGCCGAACTGTCCAAGCCAGTGGGCCCAATTGAAGGGTGACCATGGGTAGGCGGACCAATGCTGATCGTCCATATCCAAGAGGACCTCGTTTACCAGGTCCTCCGGAGTGAGAATACGCGGGGAGTGTGTCTGATATGATTTACTGCAAACCGGGAAGACTTCCTCGCCGAAGAGCTCGGTAGCTGTGAACCCCGGGCGCGCCAGATACCCCATTACCACGGACACATCAAAACCGTCCGTCGCCGGCGCCGGGCTGCGTTCGAGGGAGACCAAGTGCAGGTCGACCTCTGGGTTGTTCGCGACGAAATCTCCAATCCGGTGGCTCATAAACAGCGTTGCGAACGACATCGGCATGCCGACGGTCAACCGTCGGGCTTTCTGGCCTCTCTTCACGCTGTCAAAAGCCGCTGCAATATGCGCCAGGCTGAGGGTCGCAGCTTCAAATAACTCCTCGCCGGCGGGAGATAATGACACCTTCTGGTTTCCGCGGTTGAAAAGCTGGGTGTCGAGGTGGTCCTCCAACGTCAAGATATGGCGGCTCACTGCCGCTTGAGTGACCGAAAGCTCATTGGCAGCCTTGGTAAAACTCAAATGCCGTGCGGCAGCTTCAAATGCGCGCAGCGCACTCAACGGAAGCCGTCGATAATTTGACATGAAGTTATCATTACTCCAGCCATGAGAAGAAGTAAAACCCGCGTGCGCACCCGAACCATGTGTTCTAACGCGCCCAGTATATTTCGGAAAAATCGGCTGCGTAAACGACCAGGTCCAAAGCGCAAGTGAGCGGCGCGGCAGGCTATTCGTCATCGCCCATCACCATAGATAGCCTATCATAGCTTGTCTACAATATGTCTCTTCGAGGGGTCGACCCGGCGACTCTTGCTAGTCAAATCCTCATCTCGGCCGTTAAAACTGGGTTGTCAGGACCCGATGCTAACACCTGGCACCCGTCGCAAGGCGTAATCGCCGTAATATGCGTCGCGGACGTGGACGGGAAGACGGCCATCCATCACCGAGTTATTCAACCGCGTCGGCGCCCAGTGAGTACGTATTCTGCAAAGCTCCACGTTCGCCACTTGGCCAAGTCAACTCCGAACGCCTCCAGGCAGAGGGTGATTGACCGTAAGCCCTTCGGAAGACCCTGGCGAAGTGAGAGGCGTTCTCGAAACCTGACCCGATAGCGACCTCGATCAAAGGAGTGTCGCTTTTCCTGAGAAGTTGCTTTGCGCGCTCCAGCCGCACGCGCCGGTAGACAAGCGCAGGAGAGCTGTTCACCTCCTTGAAAAACAGCCGTTCGAGTTGTCGTCGCGAAATACCCAATGCTGCGGCCAGCCTGGAAACCGACAGTGTGTTCTCGATGTTCTGCTCCATCAGGATCAGCGCAGCGCGGAGCCTCGGGTCCTGCGTTTCTATCGTCAACGGCCGACGCGGTTGCACCCACTCTGCGTTCCTAACTTTGTCGATCTGCAGCACTTCCAGCGCGTTCCGCTCGGCCGCGTTTCCAATGTGCCGTCGCACCAATTCTGCCGCCAAATCGGCAGTGCTGCTGCCGCCCGCGCATGATCCCCGCGTGGCATCCAAGTTATAGATTCTGTCCGCCCGAACCTGTAAATCAGGAAATCGCTCCTTGAAGTCGACGTAGTGAAGCCAGCTGACGCAGGTTTCGTGCGCGGCCATAAGACCTGCCTCAGCCAAAATGAACGTTCCGGTGCAGATTCCGATCAATCGCGCTTCTTTGAACGCGGCATCCCGAAGATACCTCAGGGTTTCGTTGTCGACGGCCTGGCCGTCGGTCAATCGTCCCCCTACGACGACAATGTAGTCAAACTCCATCGGGTCAAGGAATAAAGACGTCGGCGAGACCTGGACGCCGCAGCTCGACGTGACGAGATGCCGGGTGTTTGACAACACCTCCCAGTCCGCATTGATCCGACCTGACCTGTCGGATTCATCGCTGGCGAGTCTGAGTGTGTCGATAAACATGGCGAAGGCGGTCAACGTGAAGGAGCGGGCCAGGATGAACCCGACCTTCAGCCGGACCGATCGTGCCTGTCTGCGCCGTGGTGATGAATGAAACACCCTCTTGCCTCGACCCGTTGGAACACCCTGCGAGCTGCCGTATGGCTGTCACCGCATCAGCGTAATATCATTTACCTATCTTGACTCTTGATCTTTGTCTACCATATGTCTTTCTTTGAAATTGAGGAGCCGCTATGATCCTGGATGAACCTGCTGCCTCGACGGATCGAAAGGGCATTCTTGCTGAAACACTGGTGCATCGCATCCTAACCATGCAGCTCGAGCCGGGGGCGGTTCTCGACGAAGTCGCTCTCAGTGAGGAATTCGGCCTGTCTCGTCCGCCGGTCCGCGAACTCATGAGACAGATGGCGGGCGAGGGCTACGTCGATCTTGAGGCCAACCGCGCTGCGCGCGTCTCCATCATGTCCTACCAGACGCTTCGGGATTTCCTGATCGTCGCCCCGATGATCTACGTCGGAACGACGAAGCTCGCGGCTGTCAACCATAACGCTCGGGACCTCGAAGTCCTCAAGCATACTCAGCACAAGTTCCGGCAGTCCATTGCCGACGGCCACGTCGAGAACAGGGTGATCTTCAATCACCAGTTCCATCTGAACATCGGGAAGATGGCACACAACCAGTATCTGCTTCCCAGTCTGAAGAAGCTTCTCATCGATCACGCCCGGATCGGGAAGATCTTCTATCGCCAAAACGGCGGCCCGCGGATTCAAAAAAACCAGGAAACCGCTGCGCGGCAGCACGATCAGATGATCGAGGCCATCGAAGCCCGGGATGCAGAGCGGGCGGGCGAACTGGTGCGCGCCCATCTCGAAGTGTTCCGAAGCGACGTGGCGCTCTACGCCGTGCCCAACGGCATGCAAGGCGAACTCGACGGGTAATCATTGTCGGTGTCACTTGGACACGAGGGAGAACAGAAATGCTCAATAAAGTCGACTACAAGACGCAGGCGAGATCACTCAAGCTGCCGAACAAGATGATAGTGGATGGGGTGCAGATTGCGGCCCTGTCCGGCAAAACCTATCCAACCCTCAACCCGGCGACGGGGAAGGTCCAGGCAGAGCTCCCGGCAGGTTCGGCGGCCGACGTCGACAAGGCCGTCGCCGCCGCCCGGCATGCGTTTGAGGACGGCCGGTGGTCGAAGCTGGCCCCAGCGAACCGGAAGAAAGTCCTTCTCAGGCTGGCGTCTGTCATCGAGGAAAACGCGCTAGAGCTGGCACTGATGGAGAGCTTGGATAGCGGCAAGACCATCAGCGACTGCATCAACATCGATGTGCCCGAGACTATCAACAGCCTCAGATGGCATGCCGAAGCCGTCGACAAGATATATGACCAGGTGTCACCTGCGAATGACGCCTCTCTTGGCCTGATAGTGCGCGAGCCGATCGGCGTCGTCGGCATCGTGCTCCCCTGGAACTTCCCTCTTCTCATGCTTGCGTGGAAGATCGGCCCTGCTCTGGCAGCGGGGTGCACGATCGTCGTCAAACCAGCCGAAGAGACGTCGCTTACCACTTTGCGGGTCGCAGAGCTCGCTCTGAATGCCGGGCTGCCGCCTGGGGTTTTCAACGTCGTGACCGGTGATGGTCCGGACGTCGGCGAACCAATCGGTCGCCATCCCGGCATCGACGCAATTTCCTTCACGGGTTCCACCGACACTGGTCGTCGCTTCCTGAAGTACTCCTCCGAGAGCAATTTGAAGGAAGTGGTTCTTGAAATGGGTGGTAAGAACCCTTGTATCGTGATGGACGATGTTCCCGATCTTGACGCCGTGGCCTCCCACATCGGCAACGGCGCGTTCTGGAACATGGGTCAGAACTGCTCGGCCATCTCACGTGTCTTTGTCCACAAGGACGTGAAGGACCGCCTTGTCGAAAAACTGACGCAAGTCGCCAAGACCTGGACCGCGGGCGACCCGCTTGATCCGGAAACCCGCATCGGTCCGCTTGTCTCAGCCACGCATTTCGAGAAGGTCAGCAGCTATCTGGCAGGCGATGGCAAGGTGGTGGCTGGCGGAAAGGTCTTCAACGGAACCACGATCGAGCCCACGATCATGGAATTCGACCGCCACGACAGCAAGCACGTCCGGGAAGAGATTTTCGGGCCGATTGTTTGTGTCATTGGGGTGAACTCCCTCGCGGAGGCTGTCTCGCTTGCCAATGAGACCGAATATGGTCTGGCTGCCTCCGTTTTCACCGCCGACGGCACACGGGCGCTTCGGGCCGCACGGGCGATCCGGGCGGGGACTGTCACCGTGAACTGCTACGGGGAGGGGGACGCCGCCACGCCGTTTGGCGGTTACAAGCAATCGGGCTTCGGCGGCCGGGACAAGGCTTTCCACGCACATGATCAATATTGCCAGACCAAAACGCTTTGGATCGACCTGAGCAGCTCGAACGAGGGTTTCTGAAATGTCATCATTTGCTTTCTCCGGTCTCAATCTCGCGATCACGGCCCCGTTCGACTCGAACGGGCGTATCGATTTCAATCGCTTCCAGGAACTCATCGAGCGGTATCTGGCCGCGGGCGTCGACGGTATCGTGTTCAGCTCCGGCACGGGCATGCATGTTTATCTGTCGCCGGATGAATCGAGGTCCCTCATCGAACGCGGTGCGCGCATCGTCGCCGGACGGGCCAAGGTGATCGCCCAGGCCTCGGCATTGCTCACGGCCGACGTCGTCGAAAGGACGCAGTTCGCGAAGGATTCCGGTGCGGACGGTGTCATGATCCTTCCGCCCTTCTTCGAAGGTCCGTCGGACGACAACAGCGTCTTCGACTTCTACGCCGAAGTTGCCAAGGTCGGATTGCCCATCATTGGGTACAATGTGCCCCAGGCGGTCGGTGTGCGCATAACGCCGGACCTGCTCCGCAGACTCTGCGAATTGCCCGAATTCCGCGCAGTCAAGGACAGCAGTGGAGACTTGATCGGACAGGTCAGGCTGATCGGCACCGGCCTGAATGTCATCAACGGTGCCGATCCGCTCGTCCCGTTCTCCCTTTTCGCGGGTTGCTCCGGTCTGATCTGGGGCGGCGCGAACATTGCGCCACGCACCTGCGTGGCGATCGTCAAGGCCGCTCGGGAAAAGCGTTGGGACGATGTGCAGTCGCTCTGGCGGCAACTGGAGCCAATTATGTCCCTTCTTTGGGACGGCGACTATGTCCCAAGCGTGTATGCGGCCGCGGAACTCACTGGATATGGGTGCGGTGACGCGAGAAAGCCGTTCCGTCCCCTTTCGACGGACCGCATCGCGGCGCTTCGGACGGCGCTGGGCGCGCTAGTCGAACAAGAAGCGGTATGATGACCAGCAAGACTTTTCGTGCGCGTCGCCTGCCCGCCCATGGCGCGGAGTCCGGATGGGCGGCATTGCTCCCTCCGAGGACGCCAACGCCCGAACTGGATCGGACCATCACTGTCGATGTCGTCATTATCGGCGCGGGTTTCGCCGGGTTGGCGGCCGCTACGAGATTGGCCCATCTCCACCCAGGACTTTCCGTCGCCGTTATCGATGCCGACGTGGTCGGGAACGGGGCCAGTGGCCGTAACTCCGGATTTATCATTGATTTGCCCCACGACATTTCGTCGGGAAATTTCGGGGTGGACGCTGTTGCCAAAAGCCACAATGAGATAGTGGTAGCACGGACGGCCATTCAACATTACGCCCGACTGGCGGAGGAAAATGGCTGGGACAAGTACGTGTTCGATCGTAGTGGCAAATACAGCGTGGCCATGACCGATGCCGGCACGGAGCATCTCGCGACGTACTCGTCCAAGCTCAATTCATTGAGTGAACCGCACCAGCTTCTCGGTGCCGAGGAGATCGAGGAAGTCACGGGCACGCGATCCTTCAAGTCCGGGCTCTTCACTCCCGGCGCGGTCATGGTGCAGCCTACAGCGCTGGTGAGGGCCATTGCGGATTTGTTTCGGGAACCCGTCAGGCTGTTTGAGCGGACGCCCGCCCTGTCTATCGAAACATCGTCGAGCGGCTGCACGGTAAAGACACCCAAAGGCGAGTTGAGGGCCGGCCGGGTGATCCTGGCAACAAACGGCCACGCAGAGAGCTTCGGGTTCGGGACCGGTCAACTTCTTCACCTCTTCACCTACGCCTCGCTGACCGAACCGTTCGATCCCTCTACGCTTGCCGGATCGCGGAAATGGGGAGCGACACCGGCCGCGCCGATGGGCACGACCGTCCGACGTATCAACGAGGCCGACGGCGACCGAATCCTCATCCGCTCGCGCTACACCTATAACCCTAAGATCGAAGTTGGCGCGGGCTCGATCAAGTGTGCGAGCGACCTCCATGACAGCAAGTTCGCCGACCGCTTTCCCGATCATCGTCACTTGAAGATGCAGTATCGTTGGGCTGGCGCAATGGCGCTTACTTGGAATTCGGTGCCACTGTTTGGGCAAGTGGAAGACTGCATCTTCGCAGCATGCGCGTGCAACGGCATAGGGGGGACTAAAGCCACGGCCGCGGGCATCGCAACGGCCGAACTCGTAGCGGGGCATCGATCCCAGCTCGGGGAAATATTCCGCTCATTTGAGAAGCCTCAGGCATTGCCGCCGCAGCCGTTTACCGACGTGGGTGCACGGTTGAACCTCGCATACAGACAATGGCGCGCGGGTCGCGAATAGGAAGGCTGACTTCGCTTCGCGACCCAATGAGTGGACCGTATCTCAACGGGAAGAACAGCCGGCGTGCTGTAAGCGATCGGAACGGAGACAAGAACATGGCTATTCTGCTCATTGCCGAACACGACAACGCAACGCTTGCCGACCAGAACACCAAGGCGCTTTCGGCGGCACTGCAGATCGGTTCGGATGTCCATGCGCTGGTCGCCGGCAAGGGCGCCAAGGGAGCTGCCGATGCCGCCGCCAGGCTCAATGGCGTCAGCAAGGTGCTGCTCGCCGAAGCCGACGAACTCACCGCACGCCTTGCCGAACCACTGGCAGCGCTAGTCATCAGCATAGCGGGCGCCTATGACACCATCATTGCGCCGGCGACCGCGTCGGGCAAGAATGTCGCGCCGCGCCTGGCCGCACTGCTCGATGACGCGGAGGTCTCCGACGTCATCTCGCCCGACACCTTCAAGCGGCCGATCTATGCCAGGAAATGCCATCCAGACGGTGCAGTCTCGACCCACGCCAAGAAGGTGATCACCGTGCGCACCGCTTCGCATCCAAGCGCCTCCCAAGGCAATGCGGCTGCCGTCGAGAATATCTCGGCGGCAGCCAACCCGAGGCTTTCCATTTTCATCCAAAAGAAGCTCTCCGAAACTGAACCCTGCCAGCAGACGCTCCGAAGGTCGTGTCGGCATCAACAAGGGCGAGGAGGTCCAATCTTCGAGGTCGTTGGCTACGGCCTCGTCGGCGACCTTTTCGTTATCCTGCGGAAGATTTCCTCGCGACTGGCCGCGATATCGAAAGCCGGGTCCTTGCACGGGCCGTCAAGCTACATCTGGAGAGGCGGATCATGCTCAACGGGAACAAAACGATCGTATTCTCAGCTTAACTGAGAACGCCGCGATGTGACTATACCTTCCACCAAAGCCAAAATGGAGAATGAACATGGCACGGCCACCAACCCCCGGCAATCCAGGCCACACCCCGCCTGGACCGCCCGACTGGATCCCAGGCCCGCCGGATGGCGTTCCGGGTCGTCCCCCCGGCGTTCCTCCTGGCCCCAAGGACCCACCTCAGCCGCCGGATCGTCCAGTAGGATGACCTGGATAGGCTATGGCGGTCTGAAAGCAGGTATGCTCCCCCACTGGGAGCGTACCTGCGTAGGACGATTGGATTTCGAACTTCGTGACCTCGCATTCTTCGCCCGAGACTCGCTGCGAATCGACGAAGATCAACTGAAAAACGGGGTGCTCAGCGTCGAGTTCGAATGGCCGCTGGCATCCGGGGAAGGCTGCGAGCTTCGCGCAGTGTTCCCCGACAGCTATCCCTTCGTCCGGCCGCAAGTCGCCCTTCGAGGAAAACCGGAAACCTTTCCGCGCAGGCACTGCTCGCCGACTGACGGCAACCTTTGCTTGTTGGGCCGCGACACGGGACTGTGGTCCATCAAGTGGACTCTGGCTAAGCTCCTTGAGAAACAGCTCGCAAACGCCTTGGATGGAACGGGCGTGGAGGATCAGCAGGGCGAACCGATGGAAGTCTGGTGGAACGTCATTGCCCCAGAATTCCCTGGGTATTCCGAAGGAAGCTATATGCTGATCGACAGCGAGTGGGACCTACGTGGTGCCCTTGGCGGAACGATCAAAGCTTCGTGTTCGCTATTGAGAATTGGAGAGAACATCCAGTTTCGAGGCGTCGTCGACGAGGTTAGAGCGCACGATAAGACTGTGCTCGCGAGTCGAACGTTTCCGTTGCCTCCACACCTACGAACCAAGAAGACTATCCGCACCTTCCCTTGGACCCGTGTGGAACGTTTTGCGCCTCCACCGGCAGACGGCTGGCAAGGAAAGAAAGTGAAAGATCAGATTGCCTTCAAGATGCATGCCTTCACCGGCGACTCTCCAGCTTTTTCGATGTCTGTAACCGTTCAGTCGACGGAACTCAGCCATAAGAAGAGTGGAGATACATGGCTTTTCCCTCTGCTTTACGGGCCAGCGAAATCCTTCCGGACGGCGAAACCTGGTAAGAAGGCAACTGGACCCTCGGTCTTGATCATACCGACCTACCGCGCCGGGGCTACGGACATAGGCTACCGAGTTCAGTCGGTGGGCCTCCTGAAGGACAAGGTGATTGCCATCTTCGGATTGGGAGCTATTGGTGCTCCAGTTGCGATCGAACTTGCCCGCAACGGTTGTTCTCATCTCATCGTCATCGACCATGACATCATCGAGCCAGGAAACTCCATCCGATGGCCACTTGGTGCGACGGCCTGGGGAATGCGAAAGACCACTGCCGTCAAGCAGCATTTGGAGTCCGAATACCCGGGGGTCGAAGTTGAGGCGATCCATCACCACGTGGGGATAGCGACGGCAGCCGACGGGAACGGGGGAGACCATTCAGTTCTACCGCCGATCTTTGCGAAGGCCGACATCGTCATCGACGCAACGGCTTCCTCCGGGATCTCACGGTTGCTGGTCGACCACTGCAAGTCCGCAGGCAAACCGATGATTTCTCTTTTCGGAACGCTATCATTGAAGGGAGGTGTTGTTGCGGCCTATCACCCGAAATCCGGCTGCCCAACCTGCCGTGAATTCGCCTATGCGAAAGGTTTGATCGAGAAAGCTCCTGGATCAGGAGAAACGTCCGGCCTGAATCAGCCGCCTGGATGCGCGGAGCTGACCTTCGATGGGGCTTCGTTCGACCTCCATGAATTATCTTCAGAGGCTGTCCGGTTGACTGTTGACATTCTTTCCCAGCCAGAAGACTTCAAGGAGTCCTTGGTTCACACCCTCACATTACATGACGGGGTCAGGCGGGTGCCGCCGTCTTGGCGGGTCGATCGCTTGCCTCCGATGAAGGAATGCGGATGCAACCAGTAGTCTGGCTGCCTCAAGCGATCGTGCAGGACATGCAAACCGATGCCGACCTCTGGTATGATCGGGAAACGGGTGGGACCTTCATGGGATACTGGGCCGAAAACGACGCTGCCGTCGTAACAGCAATGATTCCGGCCGGGCCCCAAGCATCTCACGAACGAAGCAGCTTTGTCCCTGATCAAAGCTGGCAACAGGCGGAAATCGCAAGGCACTACGAGCGTTCCGGGAGGTTGGACACATATCTCGGGGACTGGCACACCCACCCGGATGCCGTTTCGAACCGCCTGAGCTGGACGGATCGAGCATGTCTGAAGACGATCATCAGGACACCGGCAGCGCATAATCAGAAGCCCCTCATGGTACTCATGTGCGGCAAGCCGAACGAATGGCTCTTGCATCTATGGCTCTGCCAATTGCGGACCAAGTTATTTCTCTTTGAAGTATTAGACGAGAAAAAAGCGACCATTTTAATCTACGCGGGTCGCGGTTCTGAGAGAGGCGAGGAATAGCGAAGATCAAATTCTGACTGTCTTAATCCGGACAGCAGAATGAGGGTAAAATGAATCTCACGCACAACGATCTGCGGCAGTGTCGTCGTGGCCAGATTATCGGGATCAGACTCACATCGGGCGCGATCGCCCGATTGCTCGAGAAATTTGAGCAGCTACCGGCACGGGCAACGACATCAATCCATTGCAAAACAATCTGCAGTCCATGTGCGGCAGGCCCCGGCAGCGCACCTCCTCGCCCGCAGGTGGATATTCATTTCGTCACGGAGAGGAAGTCATCCGCCGGCATTGCGCTGCTTGCAATGCCTCGATGCGTCTTTGTTCGAGCGGGCAAAAGGTTAGCGCGACCTGGTGCCGACTTCGCGGCGTTGGGTCTGCTTTTATGACGTGCTGCATTCGCGGCGAGTTAGGCCGCTAGTCTACCCGCTGTCTGCCCGGCGGTACGCGCCGTTGCAGCGATTCGCTGCCTGTGGATCGGGGGTGAGTTCAAGGTAGGGCCTAGACACGTGCGAGCTATCTTCGAGAGATTTTTGGAACGGCTTTCAGAGAGCATCGATGAGGCTGATCTCCGCAGCGCTATGGCCGATGTCGCCTCTGGATTCGATCTGCTCGCTTTTGCCTACCTCTCGTTGCCACCCCGTCCTAATGGCAAGCCCACGCTGATCTCAAATTATCCGGCGCCTTGGACAGCACACTATCTCGCGAACCGGTATCAGAGTGTCGACCCCGTCATTGTGCGTGCACGCGGTGGCGGATGCACATTTCAATGGGGATCCGACCTGAGCGGTGCGGAAGGGGCTTCAGGGGCTCAGGTGTTCGAAGAAGCGGCGCAGTTTGGCATCTGCTGCGGCGTGACATTTCCGATTATCGATGGCCGAGGCAATTTCGCGGCTATGACATTTGCCGGTGAAAAGCCTGTTCCTGCATTTTTCCGCGCGGCAGAGCGCTATGAAGAAGGTCTCTCGTATATCGCGACTTGTTTTCATGTGTTCGTTCGCCGCAAACTGACCGCCAATAGAATGATCGACGGTGTCTTGCTGACGCCGCGCGAATACGAGTGCCTCCAGTGGGCTGCACGAGGCAAGTCCGATTGGGAGATCGGCTGCATCCTGGGGATCACGCAGCGCACGGCCGCCTTTCATTTGGGCAACGCTCGCCGGAAGCTTGGGGTGACGACCACCAGGCAAGCAATTGCGCGCCTCGCGCGTTCGGATTTTTCGGTTCACTAACAAGTTGGCTTCGCCTGTGCAACTGCACGGGCTGCCCTGGCGCGGATGTTCGCATCCAATGGCCGGGAATTTCCCCGCGAGGAGGCATCGCACGAAATCATCCCTGTCGGCGTTCGAGTGCCTCAATGTCCTTTATGTTTAACGCGTGCTTGCCGCCCTTTTTCCGCCAGAAAAAACGCGGCCTCAGAGTGAACTGCGTTCGGGCTCTCGACGGATCGCTCGCTGGGGAGCGTCACATCGCGAGATCGCTGAGGTGCTGAAGGGGAAGGCCACGTCCACGCCGACTGGACGGATCCTCTCGATCACCTCCGCGACCGCATCCGCCACGCGTCTCTCGCGGCCGTGCGCTCATCGGGTTATCGTGAGTTCCTTGCCTGAAAAAGTGCCAGCCGCGCGGCGCGTCAGCCGGCGAACAGTTCCTTGTAGCCGGTTGTCACTATCCAATTCGCCCGGTCGATATGGCTGCGCACAGCCTGGCGAGCTCGCACCGGTTCAAGAGCCGGGTCAATGCCGAGAATGAGATCTGCCATCTCTTCTATGCTGGCATTGTCGGCGCAGGCGTCGAGAATCCTCAGATAGATCTTGAAATGCTGCCTGTCATAGCTCGTGAGGCTCTCCGACCAGGGGACTTCGTCGCGCAGTGTTGAGCTTTGAGCCCCGTCGGTTCCCGTTGATCGATTCATGTCTGCCCCGAACCTCGCATGTTGAGCGCTGGATCCAACGCAGCATATCCCAAAATGGGATAATCCGGAACCGGAATTAGTCGCTGAGCCGGTCTGTACCTGACCGGTTCGCCTGCATGCCCAAATCTCTTCGATCTCCCCGCCACCAGCGGTTTCTGGCCCAACTGATATCGCTGCGCAAGGCCAAAGGCCTGACCCAGGCGCAGGTAGCTGAGAAACTTGGCCGGCCGCAATCCTTCGTGGCCAAGTATGAGGGTGGAGAGCGGCGTCTCGATGTCATTGAGTTTCTCGACGTAACTGCGGTTCTTGACGCTGATCCGTGCGAGATTCTGTCCAGCTTGCGAACGTAGCGGGCGACCGCGCGCCTCGCGGAGCGCACCTGCCGCTCGCAGATCGAGCCCGCTTTTCTTCGGCATGTGCGGCGTCTCGCCCATTTGGCTTGGCCCCTGGCGCGGGTCGTCAGGCCCTCGCAATTCTTCTCTGTTGGGCCTTTCCCAGCAGTGCTAAGGTGGGCGGCGCCCGGTTGTAGGTCCGCCGCGGCGCCCCGCAACCCTTCGCTCTCGCTTCGGGTCCTTCTCTTCGTTTCGGTCCTTCGGATGCGGTCCGCCTGGACGGCGGCCCTTCCGGTCGCAACTCGCCGCCCACCCCCGCTTCCAGGGAAAGTCGCGATTGGCGAGCGCAGGACAAACGATGCATGCGAGACAGCGAACGGCTAGCGGAGAGATAGGCGAGGGCGACAGGCTCTATCAGGAGTTCCCGCACCGCATCATTGCCGAGCTGGAGTCCGGCACCGTTCCGTGGGTCAAGCCATGGAGCAGGGCAAAGGTAAGCCCTGGCCTGCCGAGGAATGCTTCAGGGGCGCCATCTACCGGTGCTCCAGTAAAAGAGCCAGCAGCTGTCGCAGCATGGCTCAACACGGCAACTTTGTTGGCGTCGAGGAGCTCCGTGCTGGCCTTGGCGGGGCGAATAAGCTTAGATGACGTCCAGGAGACCGATGCCGGCAAACAGTCTGGCCGCAGCATTCCATCAGCAATCCAAGCCATCCTGTTCCAAGGCACGTCGAAGCACTTCCATTTCAGGTCGAGGCCGAGGCCGCGTTTCACCAAGGGTGCGCTTCCTGGTGGCTTGAAGAGGGCGGCTGCTCTCTCGACGGCGGCTTCTTTAAGCGTACCCGTGCAGGGGCGACCGTAAGAAAAGGGCGCACGAGGCGCCCTTCATTTGACTCGGGCTTTGAGTAAGCCGCCTTCGCCTTCCGTGTCAGAAACGGTAGGTGACACCCGCGCCTATCAGCCAGGGATCGAGCTCCGCCCTGCCCGTCAGCTTGGCGCCGCGCACGGTGACGTCGAAGTCTGGCCTCAGGAAAAGCTTCTTCACGTCGAAGTTGACGCCCCAGTGCTCGTCCACCATGTAGTCGAACCCGACCTGCAGTGCGGTACCGAACGTGTTCTTAACCTTGAGATCATCGGCGCTGCCGGCATCCTGGTTAAAGAAGATCGTATAGTTCACGCCGGCGCCGACATAGGGCTTGAAGGCGCCGAAATCGGTAAAATGATACTGCAATGTCAGTGTCGGCGGCAGCAGCCAAACCTTGCCGATATTCCCTAGCCCGCCGATCGAGCCTTGGCCTGTGATGTTGGCATAAGTGGTACCGAGGATAAGCTCGGCAGCGACGTTGTCCGTGAAGAAATACGAGATATCGAGTTCGGGCGTCACGGTGTTCGAATAGGAAAGACCGGAGCCGATTGAACGGTTGACGTAGCCCGAATCCTGGGTGATGACCCCCAACCCACGGAGGCGGATCTGCCAAGGGCTTGGCCATTCCGAGGCCCAGTCCCCTACGTCCAAGGCCAAGACTCCTACTTCCGGGACGCTCGCGGCCTGCGCAAGGTCCGCCGCGGCGGCTTGCGGACCTATCACCATGAGGATGACGGCGGCTGCTATTCCCTGGACCACGCCCACTCGCGTTCTGGCCATGATATTCTCTCCTTTTTCTTCAGAAATGGCGCACTGCACTACTAAGAATCTCCTTTGATCAATTTGTGTTGAAGGAATCTCATGCTCACTTTGCACGAGACTGTGCCGTCGTTATCTGCGCGTTCGCGCACCACGGACCTGTGCTAGTTTTTTGAAACGTTGCCTTGTTTGGCGCACTTATCGAACGCCATCGTGTTGCCAACCGATGGCACTGCGAAGGAAATTGATGCCCAAGGCAATGAATGCGGCCCGCTCGCGATTGTCCTTGCCGTAGCTGTGCCCGCCCGCGCTGGGCTCGTAGAAGTAAGCGGGATAGCCAAGGGCCTGCAGCTTTGCGGCCATCTTGCGCGCGTGGCCCGGGTGAACGCGGTCGTCCCGCTTCGTGGTGGCGAGCAGGATCGGCGGATAGGGCTGTCCCGGCGTCGCGGCGTGATAGGCGGAGATTTCCCTCAGGAAAGTCCAATCCTCCGGCTTGTCGGGATCGCCATATTCGTCAATCCCGCTCACGCCGAAGAGCTTGGTGTAGCGGCGCATGTCGATAAGCGGAACTGTGCAGAACAGAGCGCCGAAATGCTCGGGATAGCGGGTAAGCATGTTGGCGATCAGCAGGCCGCCATTCGAGCCGCCCTCGGCGGCAATCCGCCTCGGCAGTGTGATGCCCCTTCGCACGAGGTCGGCTGCTACGGCGGCGAAATCGTCATGGGAAAGACGCTTGCCCTCCCTCCGTCCGGCATCGTGCCAGCGGCTGCCGAACTCGCCGCCCCCACGGATGTGCGCCACCACACAAGTGCCCCCGCGCTCGAGCCACAGCTTGCCGAGCGAGGAGCTGTAGGAGGGCAGGAGCGATACGCCGAACCCGCCGTAGCCGGAAAGGTGAACCGGGGCATCTCGATTGCCGTTCGCCGGACCGACCTGCGTATAGGGGATCATCTCACCATCGATCGAGACTGCCTCGTGGCGTGTGACCACTAGACCGGTTGCGTCGAAATTCTCCGGGTTGCGCTTCAGGATCACTGGAGCACCGAGAGGCGGCGCATCATTGAGATCGAGTAGGAGCAGTTGCGACGGTGTGATCGGGTCCTGAGCCGAAACGAGGACCTCTCCATTGGTCTCGTGATCTTCCTCGTCGAGTGACCAGAGGTGGACAGTCCCTTGCGCGGGCACCGTGTCCAGGGCTCGGCGCGTCCATTCATGCCGACCCGGGGTGAACACCTCGAAACGCGGGGCGAGGTTCGCGAGGTAGGCGACAATGAGCTTCCCGTCATTCCAGAAGAATGACTGCAGACAGCGCCTCTCGTCCGGTTCAAACAGGGTGCTAAAACGGCGTTCGCCAGCGATGAAAGAGGAAAGCGAGATGCCGATCAGCGCGTCGGCGGCATGGGTCGTCCCTCCCACTGTCCAGGGCTTGCGCGGCTTTACCGCCAGCCAATCGCCGAAGACATTCCACCTGGTGTCCCGAGGAAGGTTGATCTCAAGCTTCGGCCCACTGCGGTCGCCGATTCGTCCTATCGCCTTGAACAAGCCCGGACCCTCGATGAACCAAAGGCGCTCGTTTTCGGCGGTGCGGTCCAGATAACCAGACACGCCTAGGGACTCGGAACAACCGGTCTCGAAGATTGCCGGCGCGGTGAGGGGATCCGCACCACGCTTCCACAACCGCACGGTACGCGCGAAGCCGGAGCGGGTGGCCATGCCATTACCAAGCGCACTTGAAAGCAGAAGCGTGTCAGGGTCGAGCCAATTTATCCCGCCCTTAGCCTCCGGGAGATTGAAACCTTCGGCGACAATGCTCAAAGACCTCAGGTCGAATTCGCGATGCACGACCGCGTCGCTGCCGCCGCGCGACAGGCGCAAGACGGCTCTTTCGCGCGTCTCCGGCTCGATCGATGCGCTGCCCCACACCCAGTCTTCTCCGTCGCTAGCCGCGAGGGCGTCCAGATCGAGCAGTAGCTCCCATTGAGGATCCGCCCTCATGTAGGCGGCAAAGGTGGTCCGGCGCCACTGTCCGCGCGGGTTTCCGGCATCTCGCCAGAAATTATAGAGGTACTGACCGCAGCGCGTGACCAGGGGAATCCTGTCGAAACGGTCGAACATCACTGTAAGCGCCGCCCGGTCGCGCTCGAACTGCGTTCCCGCGAAGTGCTTCAGGGTCTTTGCCGACTGGCTGGCGGTCCACGCAAGTGCCCGTTCGCCTTCTACATCTTCAAGCCAAAGATGAGGGTCATCGTCGGGTGCATCCAGCGTTGGACGGAAATCGAATTCGCTCATGTCCGGACAACCAGAGGAATGAAAGCGCAATGGCTTCCATCTGCTCGGGAAAGCTCAGTGTTTGCGGTCACCGCATGTTCGAAAAGTGAAATCATTCAGGTAGGTTCTTCTCAGTCAGTGGGGCGTCGCAGTGCTTTTGCGCATAGGACTGCATCTGTCGTGCCAACTGGAAAATCGTTTCGGAACAACGCGATCGCTTGTGATAGCGTTGTGTCACATGTCCGACATCGTCGAGAATCCGACAACGACGCACCTCGTAATCACAGGATCGACCTCCCGGACGAGTCTGTGACACCGTGCAGAACTTGAGCAGTGAAGCTCACCGGTGAACCTGTTGCCCCCCAACATCATCGCGCTGGAACGCTTCACGCACACGGATTCAATGGCAGACACCATGAGGCGATCAACGCGATGAGCGATCAAGCTGGCCGCGCCTGTGTATTGGCCGCCAGCTGGAAAGAAGCGGACCCCGAGGAAAAGGAATGGGGCACCGCTTGGCCAGCCTGATATCGCCCAGGCCCTGCAAGCAATCTTCGCTGCTCGTCCCCTTGATCGTGTTCCTGAAGTCTGTCGATCACGCGAGCAAGCTGCATTCGGGCGAACACATGGCAGTGGTCGCTAGGGCATTCAGCTGCTGGCGAGCGGTCGGTTCAATATGCAAGGTACGAGGGTCTGGAGACAGGGGAAGCTCCGGCTCGGAGTACTATCTATGCGAGACCGCCAATGGTCGGCGATGTCTTGCTGACGCCGCGCTTTGGGATGCCCGCAAACAATGGGCAGTGCGTGGCAAGTCTGCCTGGAGAAATCGGCTGCCGCAGCGACAGGCGGAGCCCGACCGCGCTCCATCTCCATGCCGCTCGCAAACAGCCGCCGTGAGCACCAATCCAAGAAGCGATTGCGCGCCTCGCCGGTCGTTTGTGGTCCACTGATCAGTCGGCTTAACCTGTACAACTATACAGGCTGCCATCGCGTGAAGCTTGGCCTCCAATGGCGGAAATTTGCCCCAGGAGACCTATGATGACTGAGATTATAGCGCTCGCGCTACGACAGCCTGCCCACAACCAACGTGCAATCCACCGCCACGCTAATGCGCCTTCAAGGAACGTCTGGAACGCGACGCAAGAGCCGATCACCGCTATCAAACCGACTCCCTTGGCGTGCTCGGGTGGCGCTGGCTGTCGCTGTGTTGCTTCGACGGTCTGCTCGCTGTCTGCGGGCGTCTTCTGCCCTCAACAGTGCCAATGGCACACGCTTCGACGAAACGGCGCCACCCGTCTCTGGTGCCTTCGGCGCCGGTGCTTTGCCAATTGGCATGACGTTTCGGCGTCAGTGGGGGCGGGCAGGGGGGCACAGTCATGGCTACAGTTCTCGTGACTGGCCCGGATGAGGCTGATTGGCGGGATGAAAGATCATACGATTACACCACTGGTCTGACGCCGCGCGAATGGGCCTGGGAGTTCTTACGCCGCAATCCAGCATTCCAGCGTGATCTGGTCGCTGCGCGCCAGCAGGCCAATAGCTGGTCTCACCAACCCTTTCTCGACGTGGTCGCGTCGGCCGGCGAGCTGTCACGCTGGGGTGTTCTGTTTCGCCGAGACTTATGGGCGAAATTCGGTCGTATTCTGGTGTCCGCTCTGGTGCGTCCATGTGCTGCCAGTCATTGCAGAACAGCTGTCCGCATCATCGGTGACGTCGCCGTTCGAGCTCTCGGCATTGCCATGTCGTGCGACGGTCCTGCTGGCGCCCGACAAGCGCCAGCATGTTCTTCTTCGCAATGCGGAGCATACGCTCCAGCTCGCCGTCAATGGCGCGGATATCTTGCACCCTGTTTGCCTCCGTACGGAAGCGATCTGGCCCGCGATGCTTTCGAAGCACCGCCTGAGGGCGCTCGAGTGCCTCAATGCTCTAAGTCTGGGTCAGCACCTGCCTGCCCGCTTGTTTCCGCCGGAAAAGCGAGGTCCCCGTTTGACCTTCGTTCTTCGTGCGCTCGACGGCTCGCTTGCTGGGGCATCACATCGCGATCTCGCCGAAGCTCTGGTTGGTCAACGGCGCGTCCATGCCGACTGGAGGGATCCTCGCGATCATCTGCGCGACCGCATTCGCCGCGCCGTCTCTCGTGGCCGTGCGCTCATGAATGGAGGGTACATAGATTTCCTCACTTGAAAGTGACAGTCGGCCCTGTGCGTCAACCGGCGAACAGTTTGGAGCTAGAACCCGGTCACCTCCAGTTCGCCCGGTCGACATCGCAGCGAAAGGCCTTGCGGGTGCGCTCTGGTTCAGGCGTCGGTCGATGCCGAGAGGCACGTTCGGCATTATTGTCCGATAGCCGACAATGTCGAGTACGCAACGTAAAGGAAGCTGACTATCGGTGTTTTTAAATGCTTTTAGTCTTGGCACGGTACATGCACGCTTTCCGCAAAATGCGCGGACTGAGTGGTTCCCACTCTGCGAGAGTCTCTGACTTACGCCACCTCCCAAGGCGTACCCGGCCCGGCAGCGAGCTCAGTCTCCTGCCGGGCATACGTGTTCAGACTTACTCGTGTTCAGAACTTCAAATTAGAGGCGCAATGTCCGGCTGAAGAGGATTGCGTCGAATGGAATATAAAGGCCGTTCGAGGACTCTCCTAAGGCACTTGGCCGGAGCGCGAAGGGAGCGTTTCTATGCGCAAGCCGTAGGTGGTTCACGCTAAAGCGTGCTCGGCGAAATCCGACAATTTTGTCGGCTTTGGCGGTTTCACGACACAGCCTGTTTGGCCGGCGTCTTGGACGTTTTCGCTAAACCACTGAAACTAATATAAAATCTCTTCGTTGGTGCTGTCATCTTGATTGCCATGAATTTTGCTAAGTGCCGTGTAGACGGAGCTGGAGTTACTTGCCAGGAGAGCGAAGAGATAGCTCGGCAAAATTGAAGGACTGGAGATTACTGATTTGTTGCGGATGAACACGTTGTCCGCTGGCGGCCTTGCGTCTGCGGCGAGGGCCTCCGGAGGGTTTGAAGATGTGGCGAGGGGACTGCAGTACGCCTGTCGATCGCACATGATTTGCTGGCGGCTCCAACAATGGGCGTTGCAGATACGCATAAGGTTGGCTGCGGGTTTCGCGCTGTTCGTGTCGGCACTCTTCGTCAGCGCGATGACTGCGAACGGACAGGAGACCAGCCTTGTCGGCATTTATCAGGGTTCGGAGCTAACCGACGCCGCCAACCAACTGGGACAAGGCGGATACGAGCTGTCGGATGGCACCCAAGTGTCTTTCGACAAGTGGTACCATAGCAGCTGGATCGACATGCGATTTGAAATGTTGACCCTGCTGTCGGAGGATTTCGGTCTCCTGTGGGGCGCAAGCACCGGCCAGCGTGCCGAAAAGGTCCGAATCGACCCGGGTTTGAAACTCGGCTTTATTCTGCAAAAGCGACCGACACCATCCACGACGCTTTCTCTCACTGTCAGTTCGATTTTGGGCGGGGACCTGACGGAACGACCTTGCACGGCTGACTATGGCGCCGTCGGCGGCGTCCAGGCGGTGAATTGCCGTCTGGCCGCGTCGCAACTCCGGCCTGCGGACACTTTGAAATACATGGCAAACATCAATCCAAGCCGATTGAACCTCGATCTCCGGTTCAGGGGTAAATTCTAGCGATGGTGAAAGGCATAGGCGGTACATTTCGTTGATGAAGAACAATCCAGACAGGAAGTTTATTATGCACAAAACACAGTTTTCCCCGATAGGTTTCGTTGCCGGACTTGTAGTGTGCCTGATGGCGGCACCCGGTTTCGCTGGTGATCTCGGTGCCCAGGTTAGCGGTAAAGGAAGGATCGGAGCGCCAACCACGGAAAGCAGGAGCTCGGGCTGCCCACAAAACGCCGACGGGACCTTTTGCTGGATGAGCCCGGATATTGGTGTAGCATGGGCATCGGGCTATACCGGTTCTGGGGTGTCGGTGACTGTCGTAGACGACTTCGCAGGTGGAATCGAAGACTTTGGGGATCTCGGCCATGGCCCCAAATGGAGGCAACGTGGTAAGTGGATCGCTCAAGCAGCCCGCATGGTGGCGCCTGGCGCAAAGACAGTTGAGCTTGACTATTTCACACCCGTTCCGCTCACGCTGGAGGATAGGCTCAATGTCATTAATCTGAGCTATACCCTTGAGCAACCAGTGAGCGGGTACCCGCTTGAGCAGTCGATTGTCGATGCGGCTCGGGCGGGTGCTGCGGTCTTCACAAAGGCAGCCGGCAACGAGTCCGTAGCGGTAGGTACCCCGACCGAACGCTATATTGATTTCCTGGCTCTCGAGCTGACTGGGACGCAATCGACAATCTTTGTGGGTGCGCTCGAGCACAATGGCACTCCCGAGAACAAGGCAAAGCTCGCCTCCTATTCGAATTACGCCGGTTCAGATTCGGAGGTGCAGAACAACTTCCTGACGGTGGGGCTCGAAAGTGACAAGATTGGGCTATCCGGAACATCTGTCGCGGCACCTATAGTTGCAGGCTATGCCGCCATCGTTGGCAGCAAGTTTACGTCCGCAACACCGACACAGATTACTAATCAGCTGCTGGATACAGCCAGGACCGACACGCTCGTCAACTACAATCCGGAAATTTACGGCCGCGGCGAGGCCAGCCTTTCGAGAGCATTGGCGCCCGCTTCGATCAGGTAGACGAGCCCTTCGATCGAGCAGCTGAAATTTCTGTGAGGCGTTGAGAGCTACAAAATCGCCTCGCAGAATTCGCCTCAGCAACTGTGCGGTTCCTGCCGATCCAATCGCAGACGAGTGCCACAGCATTTTGTCAAAGTATCTTTTGCCGGCAAACAAGGGCCGAATAGCGCTTTCCCGCTTCGTGTTTGAAGCAGAGCCATGTCCTCCGCCTACTCACCGCCGCAATGACCGTCTCCACCTGCAGGGTCAGCCGATGCGTAGGCGGGAAGCTGCGGCGGTCCAGTTCGGGCCGCTGGCATCGATGTCGCTGTTGGGCCAGCCATTGACGATGCGCTCGAGGTCGACCAGCGTGCGGGGATCGACCTGGTTCATTTGCGATTTATGGCGACCGCCGAGCTATGCCGAGCGCCCTTCCGACCTGGCCGTGCGGATCGCTTCCCATTTCGACTGGCACCGGTCGTTGACACTCGGCGCAGTCCTCCCCTTAACGAAGTTGCCGCTTATCGGGCTGTTGCGCTGCGCTTCTACATGGAATTGAGCTGCACGCTTACTATGTCCATGTCCACGCCGGCAGCGAAGCCGTCGCCAACCGATAAATGCCGGACTTTCTCCACGAACTTCTCGACGAACTCATCGTGAACACGCGATTGGACGTAAAGGCGGTTCGCCGAAACGCAAGTCTGACCGGCATTACGGAACTTGGCCCTGAATCGCACCGTCGACCGCGGCGTCGACATCGGCGTCATCGAAGACGATGAAAGGGGCATTGCCGCCCAGCTCGAGGCTGACCTTCTTGATCTGGTCCGAGCACTGGCGCATGAGCAGCCGCCCAACTTCGGTCGAGCCTGTAAAGCTGATCTTTCGGACCTTGGGATTGGAACAGAGTTCGCGTCCAACGCTATCACCGTCGGACGCATAGATCAGGTTGACGACGCCGTCGGGAAAGCCGGCTTGGTGCGCGAGGGCAAATATTGCACCTGCCACAAGCGGCGTCTGTTCGGCAGGTTTGAGCACGATCGAGCAGCCCGCCGCCAGGGCCGGCGAGATTTTGCGCGCCACCATGGACGCTGGGAAATTCCATGGCGTAATGGTGCCGACGACACCGATCGGCTGCTTGATCACCATCATGCGGCGGTCTGTCGACGGTGCGGGGATCGTCTCACCATAGATGCGATTGGCTTCTTCGGCGTACCATTGCAGATACGCGGCCGCATGCGAAACCTCCGACTTGGCTTCCGCAAACGGCTTGCCCATCTCTGCGGTGAGGATGGCGGCAAGATCACCGGCGTGCTCAACAATCAGCTGATGCCATCGCCACAGAACGTCACTGCGTTCTCGGGCGGTCAGCGCCGCCCATCCAGGCTGCGCGACATGGGCCCTGTCGATCGCAGCGCGTGTCTCCTCCACGCCCATGTCAGGAAGTTCTGCCAGCACTTCGCCGCTCGACGGGTTGAGGACCATAAATCTCCGCTCGCTAACCTGCGTGCCGAGTGCCGGCAGGCGATCGATGGCGCCAAACAGGTCGGGGGATTTCAGGTGACGCATCATCGGCAGGCACAGGGGCAATACCGGATTTCTCTCTGGATGGTATGTCGACAGGGCGTCGGTTGTATCCTGCAGCTAGCTTTCTTGAACTCGCCTGGTCGATGGCTTGCGGGTTCTCACCAGGTGCAAACTGAACAATAGACATCGGCTTCCCACCGCGGGTGTTGGGCATCCGTGAGATAGCAGCCAGTGCAGCAGTTTCCTTTTTGAGCATCATCGGTTTGAGAGTGGCTCTCAAAAAATCCTCGATCTTGCCGCCCCCCATCGCGAGCGCCACAGCGAGGCGTGGAAAATCAAGGGACCCAATCGAAAATCAGCACGATGACGCCTTCTTTAGTACCATCGGCACGCAGATCATCTGCAATCTGGCTCGGGACCGTGCAGGGCGCGCCCAGAACCCAAACGAGATCGGCGTGGTCGTTGTGGCGGACGAAGTCGGGTATTTTCGAAAGAACGCCCTTTGCGGCAGGTCGTCCGTGTAGAGCTCCCCCTCGAATGCGAACGCGCCTTCAAAGGAGGACTTGCCATTGACCCCGCGCTGATAGCCGCTGCTGGCAAGCCGGAACGGAATACCGGTAAATGCATTGAGGGCGGCGGCAATCAGCCCCTCGAACGGTACGTTTCCTGGGTTGAATCAAATAAATTAGTCTTGTTGTTAACGTCTGCCGTACCACGTTCCCTTGCCGGTTCCATGCTGGGCTAGATGGTCTGCTTCGACCAGGGTTGCCAGATGTTTTTTGACCGTGTTGCGGTTTGCACCGGTCAGGTTGACGATCTCGCCAATGGTCATGCGCCC
Organism: Mesorhizobium onobrychidis; assembly: GCF_024707545.1. Lineage (NCBI taxonomy): Bacteria > Pseudomonadati > Pseudomonadota > Alphaproteobacteria > Hyphomicrobiales > Phyllobacteriaceae > Mesorhizobium > Mesorhizobium onobrychidis. Next base: position 6,815,023 of record NZ_CP062229.1, on the reverse strand, counting down.
GCGCTCCTTGATGGCTTCAACGATTTGAAGTGAGAGTTCCGGAAGCGTGCCGAGCACGAGACGCTCGCGCTCGATTTTCTTCTCAAGCCGTCGCTTTTGCCGCTGAAGAGCGCGCAGGAAATAGACGGCCCAAGGCTGCCAATTAGGCTTCGGACTGCGGATCGTTTTTTGGGTTTGACGAAGCGCCAGATAGTAGCCCTCCTTGCTGTTCTCGATCACGCTTTCGAGCGAAGAGTAAGGCACGTAAGCATAGCCACTGCGCATCAGCAGAAGCGTCGTCAGAACGCGCGATAGCCTTCCATTGCCGTCCTGGAACGGATGGATCTCCAAAAACACCACCGTGAAAATTGCCACGACGAGCAGAGGATGCAGGCTTTGCTCATTAAGCGTGCTGCGCGTCCACTCGACAAGCTCTTTCATCCGTTTTGGCGTATCGAAGGGCGTCGCCGTTTCGAAGATGACGCCGATCTCTTTTCCGTGGGGATCGAACGCACTGACATTGTTGGCGAGTGTCTTGTACGCGCCGCGATGACGCTCAACTTTGTTGCTGAACGCTAGCAGGTCACGGTGCAGCTGCGTGACGTGGTTTTCGGTCAGATCAATTGCATCGAAATGCGCAAAGATCACTTTCATTACCTGCGCATATCCGGCGACTTCCTGCTCGTCGCGGGATTCGAAGGATTTGATGTCGAGGTTGACGAGCAGCCGCTCGACTTCAGCGTCGGTAAGCTTACTGCCTTCGATACGGGTAGAGGAGCCGATGCTCTCGATGGTCGCAACGCGGCGCAGAGCCGATAGGCGCTCTGGCGCGGTGCGCCCAGCGCGCGCCAAGCCCCTTTGAACTCATCGATTTCCGCTACGAGCGAGAGGATTTCGGGGGTGATCTGTGAATCGATCTTCGGGCCTCATACCCAATAAATGACCCATAAATACCCGAAGCGAACTGCTATAGTCTGATGCGAGCGTGCGTGAGAGGGCTTACGAGATCGCTGGTATCGGCATCGTCTGCCTTGAGGCCAGCCGTGCTCGTCAAAGCCTTGAAGTCGGCGCGGCGCCAACGATCGTCCTTGCCATTCGGCTTGAGGGCCATCCGGTCTCTTCGAGGCGTGGAAACACGCGACTCGTGACCCGTCGTAGAGTGGGGCCAAGCCCCTGCGTAGCCTTCGGCGAACATATAAGGATCCGTCGCGCAGAAGGATTATGGGAATGTCGTCGACATTTTGATTCCATTGTGAAAATTTGCGAGTGTCACATAAAAAACTTGTCTTTTACCGACAGAAAAAACTCGCAATCCAACAGCGTGATTGACTTGTATCTGGCAGCATTATATACTTGTAGTCGCTCGACGCTAAAAACTTGCAAAGGCCCGGCCGATGGCCAAGCCCCATGAAAAACTCGCACAATCACTGGCCGTCCTCAAAGAGCTGCAGGAGGGGGGACGGCGCATATTCAAGTCAAATGAGCTGGCCCGCGTCCACCGGGAGCGGCTGCTGCAGAACGGCTTCCTGCGCGATGTCATCAAGGGCTGGCTTATGTCGACCGGTCCGCAGGCACAGCAGCAGGACACCACCCCCTGGTACGCGAGCTTCTGGGAGTTCTGCTCCCTTTACTGCAATGATCGGTTTGGCAAGGACTGGTACCTGTCACCGGAGCAGTCGCTGCTTCTGCACGCGGAAGCGCCCGGCATTCCGCCTCAGGTGGTGGTAAACACCCCCAAAGGCAACAATAACAAAATCGACCTGCTGTTCGGCACGTCGCTCTATGACCTCAAGGTCAAGGAGATGCCCGCAGAACTGACAGAGAAAAACCGGCAGCGCGTCTTCACTGTCGAGGCCGCCTTAATCCGGGTGCCGGAAGCGTTCTTCCAGCGCGCGCCTATCGAGATGCAGGTCGCCATAGCATCCGTGCGCGACGTATCAACCGTGCTGGGCCTGCTGCTTGATGGCGGCCATTCCGCCGTGGCGGGACGGCTTGCGGGGGCCTTCCGTCGCGTCGGGCGGCATGCTTTTGCCGATGACATACTGGCCGCCTTCCAAGCAGCCGGATACGACGTTCGCGAGACAGATCCCTTCGCCGGGCAGACGGGCGTGACCACCATTGCAGCAGGCGTACCCCCTCTGGTCGCCCGCCTGCGCGCGATTTGGGATTCGCAGCGCGAAGCCGTGATTGACATGTTTCCGAAGGCGCCGGGACTGCCGGTGGACAAAGACGCCTACATGAAGTTCGTCGAGGATATCTACGAGAGCGACGCCTACCATTCGCTCTCGATAGAAGGGTACAGCGTCACCCCGGAACTCATCGACCGGGTGCGTGAGGGGAGCTGGAATCCGGAGATTGATGAAGAGGACCGCAAAAACCGAGATGCACTCGCCGCGCGTGGCTACTACCTCGCATTCCAGAAGGTCAAAGACTCAGTTGCTGCGATCATCGACGGCAAGCCGGCCGGCGCGTTGACTCGGGAAACCCACAGGGAGTGGTACCGGGAGCTATTCGCGCCGTCAGTGACCGCCGGCATCCTCAAAGCCAGCGCGCTTGCGGGATATCGCAGCCACCCTGTGTACCTGCGCGCATCCCAACACGTGCCGCCGCGTACCGAAGCAGTGGCCGACGGCATGAATGAGCTGTTCGACCTGCTGGAGGCGGAGCAGGAGGCGTCGGTGCGTGCCGTGCTGGGGCACTGGCTTGTGGGCTATGTGCACCCCTATCCGGACGGCAACGGGCGAATGGCGCGGTTCATCATGAACGCGATGCTGGCTTCAGGCGGCTACCCTTGGACCGTCGTCAGAGTCGATGACCGAAATGCGTATCTCGCTGGACTAGAGGAGGCGAGCGGTAATATGAATGTTAAAACGTTTGCCGCGTTTCTCGCCGAGCGCGTGCGATGGTCTATGGCGATGGCGCCGTGACGAGGGTCGTGTGCCATGTTCTAAATCGGCTGCGGTTCGGTGTGCTGCGGCGAGAGTTTCAGCGGTGGAGCTGCTTTGACGACCGCCCACTCCGGCAACGCATCAAGGTATTTGAGTTCATTGCGAACTACGGGATCCAGCGCTTCGGGGAGCAAATGCTTGAGAAGACGCCACTCCGCCGATGATTGCTCGTCCACCTGTTGCTCGGCGCTATGGCGGCGCAGATGGTCACCGACCTTGGTGGCAAGCAGGTCCGCCATCGCCGTGTTGGCATGAGTCGGGTCAGCAGACTGGTGTAAGGGGCAAGTGTTCCGGAATGCAGATAGGTATTGAGCATCGCGCAGATGTTGGGGTGCCCGCTTGCGTAGTTGCGCTCCTTGCCATTGGCCGTCGCGACGATCGAAAAGGCAGCGGCGACAAGCAGGCTTTGCGGGCGCTCGAGGTCACATAGCGGACCAAAGTGATTCCAGTCGGCCAACGCCTTGACCGGCGTTCAATCTCGGCCAGGAGCGGTGCTGCGATCAGGTCTTCGTGAAAGGGAAGCTTCGACCTCGGGATTGTCAATGCATCGAACCGGACAAGCTTTGGTGCATCGAAGCCCTCTCCGTTCCGCAGATAGCAGCTTAATAAGGCGTCTTTTGCTCCTTCGATGCCGCGACTGCGGCGGGATCGAGGACAAAGGCATTGCCGCGATGCCTGCGGATCACGTCGCGAAAACTCTGTTGAGGTCGGCAGAGGTGTTCATTCCGAACAGGATCCAAAGCAGCGGAATTCTCTCGTACTTATAGTGCTTGCAGCGCGCCGAAATCTCCGTTTGGAAGGTGCCTGACAGTTGGAACTCGATTGCGAAGGCGCCGTAGCCTTCCCATTCGACGTAAATATCGGGGTAGCGCCCGTGCGCATTCTCGGTTGGCGGAAGATATTCGGCGATCGCGTGCCTGATATGGCGCTCGTCAAGAACGACGAGCTCCGCGATCTGCTGACACATCAGACGGTGAAAGTTACTTTGCCGTGACGGCGGTCTGTAATGCGGTCCCGTAGGAGACCCCATCGGTGTTCGGGCATTGCCAGCAGGTTCCGGGCCGTGATCGGCCCGATGCCTTCAATCAGTGCGGCTTCTACGATTCGTTGAGGGTTCCGCGCCATCCGATTGGTCGCCCTAAGACGATCTCCTGCCAGGCCAGTCCATAGGCTGAGCGAAGAAGGGCGACGGCTTCGTCGCGCTTGAATGGAACGTCGAAGATCTTGGGATCCAAGGTCTCGTCGGCCTGAGCCGCGTCGAGAAATTTTCGGAGATCCTCGCGGATCAAGTCGATAAGCTTGATGGAGCATCTTTGGGCAGTAGCTGGGCCAAGCGGAATACATCGTTGCGGTGTTTCTTGATGTTCTTGCCATCAATTTTTTCGCCAGACTCCGCGCGTGCGGTCAAATCGAGGAACGCGCGGGCCTTGAAGGGGATTAGCAACGCCTGCTGTTCGATGCGGCGGGTCTCCCATTCAGAGCGACCAAAGACATCGACATGGTGCTTTGCGTCGAGGTCGTCGACCCCGCATTTGGCGCGGCTTTCAAGGCGTTTCTCGATGCAGGCGGATATCAGACGCGCCAACGCAGCGATGGCAAAAAGGAATTCTATCGCTTCCACAAGCCGAAGGATCAAAGCTTCCCATTCATGATCGAGCTCTTTTCGCGCAAGCCGGGAACCCTCGACCTCCCCGAAGACTACGGCTTTGACGCCCATCCCCGTCGAAGAGGATATCGTCAGTCTCTCGGCGATTCTCCTCGACGACGGCCACTACGACGCGCTGCAGACAGCCAAACGCAAGGTCGACGGCGTCACGGTCATCGACGAAACGGTCACATGCAGCTCCGCCGATTATCGCGTAATGATCTTCATGTTCAGCGCAAGTGCGTGTTTCGGTAATTGCCGGACACCTTTTCGCTAAATCCCGGACAGTGATGGAGTGCACCCCTATTGTGAGACAGAGAAATTGCGAGACAATTCCCTGCTCGTGAGTTCAAGTGCGGCATTTTCCGACGGTGTCGACAAGGTCTTTTCGTATTCCTCCGGGGTGAGATAGTCGAGTGCTGAATGCAGCCTTTGCCGATTGTAAACATCTTCAATGAAGCTCGCGATACGCCGCCGCGCATCTGGTGCATCGCGATAGGCCAATCCTGCGATTTCTTCCTGCTTCAAGGTTTTCATGAAGCTTTCCGCGCGTGCGTTATCATAAGGGTTCCCCACCCGGCTCATGCTCGGCTGGATCCCATGCCCATGGAGGATATCAGAATAGGTGGTGCAAGCGTATTGAACGCCCCTGTCCGAATGATGGATCAAACTGCCGGGAACCGGAACACGTGCGGAGATCGCCATTTTCAGGGCATCGACAGCAAGGCTGGCCCGCAAGTGGAGTTCGAGCGCCCATCCGATGACCTTGCGACTGAATGCATCGAGCACAACCGCCAGATAGGCGAACTGCTCGGCAAGGTGCAAATACGTGATGTCGGCGACCCAAAGCTGGTTGACGCCTGTCAGTTCCATGCCTCGGGCAAGGTTCGGCACCATCCGCCAGCTGTGCCGGGAATCTGTAGTGCGCGGCACGAATGGCCGAGTGCGCAAGCATAAGAGATTATCCTCCCCCATTACCCGCAACACACGTTGTGGTTTACCTGCCAACCCTCGCGGCCAAGGAGGGCGCCGATCCGGCGATAGCCATAGTGCCGGTTGGCCAAGGCCAGCCTTTGAAATGACATCTCGCAGACCAGTTTCTTCCTGCCGCGGCGCCGACTGCCGCCAGTGCCGGTAGTATCCAGCCCTGCTGACGCCGGCGAGACGGCACATCTGTTCAATTCCTGGAGAGCCTTGCGGCACATGGGCTGTCATTTTTTGAATGACCTCGAAGACGCTGCACCGCCAGGTGCGTCTTTCTGCTGTTGATTGCCCCTGACATGCCGCAAGGCTTCTTGAAAAAAATCAAGTTCAACCTGTTGCTGCCCAATCTTGCGTTCAAGTTCGACAATGCGGCGGCGGGCTTTCGCCAACGCATCGGCACGACGCTGTTCAGCCGACAGTGCAAAACCTGCCGCCAAGGCATGCCGATCTGGCGGTGCCTCGGGAGGCCGCTTCTTTGGGCGCCCCGGGCGGCTCGGCATTAGATTGCCACACGTCCGCAGCTGCTCACGCCAGGCATATAAGCGTTGGCGGTCGAATACCCAGTTCATCAGCTAATCGGCTGACGTTCTCCCCGTTTTGCATCCGCAAGAGCATGGAGAGCTTCTCTTGTTCGCTAAATCTCGGCTTTCTTCCAACCATTTCCAGTTCCTGCAATCCAGAAACTGTCCCCTATTTATTTGTCTCAGTCGAGGGGTGCACTCCATCACTGTCCGGGATTTAGCGGAACCCCTGTCCGGCTTTTGCGAAATACGCAAGCGAAATCCGCGCGGCCGATCTCAAGCATCTTTGGCCCATTCTGGAGGGCACCGGTTGCCGGCTTGCCGACGTAGGGGATGCCCCACATTCGCGTAGAGTGGCACGAAGGGCGGCGCATCAAGACCCATTCCTCGCGACGAAAGGTGCCACTTGTCGGGGAGGCGCTAGGGGCGGCCAAGGCGGCGCTGGAGGCCGCGGGGGAGGGTGCCTTGTTTTCCCTCGTTACGGCGGGGATCACGGAGCCACCAGCGCCTCGACGGCCCTCATGAAGCACGTTCGGGCTGTCGTGAAAGACCCCAAGGCCGTCGTGCACTCGCTTCGGCACAACAGGAAGGACCGCCTTCGGGTGGCCGGAGTGCCGAAGCCCACCCAAGACATGATACTCGGGCATTCGAGTGGGGGCGTGGGAGAGAACTATGGGAGGGGTAGGCGCGGCTAAGGGTGGTGACATTAGCCCTTAAAAAGGCGCTGAGGACCAAGTAGGGGCGGGACAGGCGTTAAGCGACAGCCCATGTGGGCAATGCATCGGCCAGAGCAAGCTCCTCTCGCACCGCTTCATCGAAAATCTCCGGCACCAACCAAGCGAGCATTGCGAAAAACGGATGGCCGAGTTCAATCTGTACCGGTTCTGCGGCTTTGGCTTTCTTGATATGGTTGTGCACCGAAGGCTTCAGCTTTTGCGACAGCACTGAACGCGTTATCAGTGTCTCCACTATAGATGCTACCGCTTGTTGGGAGCCGCCTCGGCTAAGGAACGCATTGAGGGCCGCAGTTGCGTTGGCAAGGTCGTTGTACACGAGGTCTTGATATTTGTCGGTCGCTTCAAACAATAGCGTTAACACGATAGCAATCATTCGCGCGAAGTCATAGCGATCTTCGCGCGTCCTCGGGGGGTCTGGTAAGGCATTGAACGCCGCTTCAACCTGATCAATTCCCATACTCGACGCGTACCAATTGCCGTCTGTTTTGGCCTTCAACGCTTTCAGTGCGGCAACCCATGGATGACGCCTGGCGCGGATGGCTTCAAGGTCGGGTAGCAGCAAGTTGCGGTAGTAGGGAAGCCCCATTTCAGGGAAAGTTAGACTGTCGAACCTAACCAGCTGGGTCTCCGTCACGCTGCCGGCTTTGTCCAAGAGAAAGCATTTCAATATGAGCGTTCGGCCTTGCTCCGACGCTTGGATTGCCTCGGCGTCCAACGCAAAGGCGTTTTGCTTATGGCGAAGGATCACATCGCGATATGACGACGGCAGATTGCTAAGTTTGGGCTCGACGCCGTGCAATATCCAAATGAGCGGCATTTTCTTTTTCTCGTAGAAAATACCGCGCTCCGAAATCTCCGGCTGGAAGGTATTGGACAACTGCACCTCAAGAACGCTTTCCGGCAAACCCCGCCACTTGAATCTAACATCGGGGTAACGTCCGTGCCCGTCTCCTGAAGGCGCGACATAAGTCCTGTCGATCTCTGCGCTCTCAAACCTCTCGTCCATCCTTACCAGTCGATCCAGTTCGCGACAGATGAACTCATGCGCCGGGGACACCTGATTGCCCTGATACTGCGCACCCCTAGCCTCATCCGGTGTGAGCTTTGCCCGCTGATGCCAAGGGCACCCCATGCCTTCGCCCTTGCGGTGGGCAAAAAGGGGAAAACGGGTGTTTCCCTTTACGCGTTCGGAGATGAAAACGAGGCCGTTGCAACCGGGGAACATACACCGGGCCTCTAGGCCGCCAACGCGCCCATTGTGTCCGTCTGTGATGCTGTTGCGGAGCGCCCGCCACTCAATCTCCGGCATGGCAACTAGCGTGTCGCTGGAAACAACGCCGGGGGCCGGTAGGATCAATGCGCCTTTCACTGTCCTTTGAAGAAGTGGAATTTCTTCAGGGCTCATGCCGTACTACTCCACGACTCCGGCTCCGCCGCTAGGCTTTAGCCGTTCGACCTAAACTAGACCGTCTCAAAGGTCACTGGACAATCATTCGTCGGGAAAATTCAAACTGCCGAGCATGAAACCCTGCACCTCGCAAATCCTACCCCGCCACCAGTTGCCATCCTCAGTTGGTATTGGGCGACCTGGGGCGGAAAAGATGTGAACGTCCTTCAGATGGACGTAACTAGGCAGCTCTTTGTGCTCACCCTTACTTTTGCTAGGGGCGTATATGTCGCCGTATTGCGAGTACACTTTTTCCAAATAGGCTATAAATTCTGGGTCCCCGTCCTTGAATCCACCCGCAAAAGTTTTCCCAAATTCCTCGAAATACTTCTTACCCGATGTAAGTTGTCCGCTTACTAGAACGCCGCCCACGGTTAGGGTAATTCCAATGCTCACCCCGGTGTGATTCACCAAATCGACCAAGTTCTGAAGAAACCAATCTCTGGCGTCGGTAATCCGCCGTACAACACCGTCTTCTACCACTCCGTCAGGCAGTTTCGCGTTCTCGTCTTCAGGTGTGATATCCGGCATGATTCCCCCCATTTGGCAAGGCAAATTGATCATGAACCAGATCGCGTTTCAATCGGAACAAGAGACGGGGGAGGTTGGAAAATTGTAGAAAAATCCGAGGGGTCGAACTCGACAGTTGTTGCTCGCGCATACGCACAAGTCTCAAATTATGTTCAAGCAGCAATCTATGCCTGATCCGGATTCTAGCCTGCAGTCGAGCGACCAAATGCAAAGGCAACGTGGGCAGGTCATGGACACCTTCATGCCCTACTGACTGTAGCGATGAATAAGTGAGCCATCGATCATTCGATTCAGCCAGCTCGCACGAGCATCTATCATTAGCCTGAATTTTTGGGCCCTTGCCAACTCTTGTCCGGGCGGTCTCGCCTATCACGCTGGGAAGTGCGGTCCCAGGAAACCGGCGTATCTATTAGATCGATCATCTACGCCAACCCTTCGATGCGTTCGTGGACAATCGCGCGCATTTGCTCCGCCATTTTCGCGCCTTGAGAGCCGTCTTATAGAGGCGGCGGCAATTCGAGGTGGTTGAGCGCGCGTGAGAGGGCTGCAACAACATCGTCGATGCTGGTATCCGCATCGGCTGCCTTGAGGCCAGCCGTGCTCGCGAAGCCTTGAAGTTGGCGCGCCGCAGACGATCGTCCTTACCGTTCAGCTTGAGGGCCATCCCGGTCTTTTTCGAGGCGTGGAAACACGCGAGTCGTGACCGCGTCGTAGAGCGGAGCCATGCGGACTGAGCTGAATTGCGCGCTGCCGGGCTCTGCGATTTTCAGTAGAGCCATGTTCTTCAGGTGCATGTCGCCATCGGGGATCAGCCAAGCGAATAAGGATCGCTTGAGGACAAGCAGGACGTCTTCTTCGGGAGAGGTCGATAGCGGCCTTAGTGCCCGCGCGATGCGCTCCATCGTGCCGTCATATTTTGCTTCGGTGGGCACGCCCAGTACCGAGCAGAAGTCATCTAGCGCGAGCAGGTGTTTGTCCTCGATGCTCGTTCTGTTGTCGAACCGCTCGACGAGCAGCGCCGGAGGCATCCCGTCAGGCATGGGGACGAGCGCTGTCGCGGGCGTCGTGAAACCGGCCGCGCTGCCCAAAGCGAGCGACTGCCATTCGATAACCGGCAGGGCTTCAAATCCACCTGTACCGGCAGGCTAGAGAATGTGGGTGAACGGTTTGCCGGTACTGGGGGAGAGAGTACCGTCGGTATCGAGAAACATAGGCGCTTTGATCTAAACACCCGAAAGGCGAGGCGTATCAGTACGCTCGAATATCTGTGCGAGATTGCGCTCGAAGCTCTGCTCGAAATCGCCGCGGCCCGGCCCTGCATACTGGCCAGTGAAGACAGAGTTCCTGGTAAAGCCATTGAGCCGGGTTAGCAGGATGTCGGGCGGCAGGGCAGAGAGATCGCTCGCACGCTCGACGATGGTGATGTTCGACATGGAGCGTTTGCCCGAGCGCAGCGTCGCGCGCTCGTCGCGGTCGTTCAAGCCAGCCTTCAGGCAGCAGCGACAGAATGAAAGGAGGGAGCTTGCCCGGCGTGGTCTGGCGAACAAGTGGCGGGCCATCCTGATCGTCTGGATTCCAGCGCCACTCAAAACCATCATGTGTGAGATTGCCGAGCGGAGCGCCGTGCCACGCTACAATCAGATCGAGCGCGGCTTCATTGCGCGCGGGCTCTGCGGTCAGTGGACGGCGGAGGAGGATGCGCTCGGCGTGCTCGCCCTCGCGATACCATTGGTTTTCGCGGGCAAGCGCCGCCCATGTCGCGTCGGCAGCGCCCTGGGCGCTGCCGTATTCTTCTATTGAGGCGGTTCGCGACTGTCTCGCGCATCGTCTCGTCGATGGATGCCGCGTGTTCGCTGCGCAGGCGGAAAGCTTCGAGGAAGCGCTGGCGCATGAGGAGAAGTCGATCCGGAATTCTCCCATGCCATCATCGACAATCGCTTGAGCGACTGATGGGTGGTCGGGCGCTGCGTTCTGAATGATTTGCAGAGCTCAAGCGCTTGCGCTGTATTCGCCGCCCGCTCAGGAACAGGCGGCCATCGCGGGTCGGGCCGAGAAGGACAGCGCTGGCCGCCGAGAGGTAAGCGTTGGGATACAGGTATTTTATGATGCGAACGGCGTGCTTGAGTACCGTGCCTCGGTATCCTCCCTGGCATCGACATAGATGCCGCGCATTAGCTGGACGAGCTTGCCCGTTTCAGCCTGATAGTGGCTGCGGATCTTATCGATATTTTCACCGACGAGGTGAAGGGCCATTCTTCTAACTTTCCCGTGTCTGAAATACGGGAAAGTTAGCATGGTCCGCTCCACATCAAGAGTTTCTAACTTTCGCGTATTTCAAATACGCGAAAGTTAGACTCTCGGAACGTCGGCGTTCTCCGGCTCGGCAATCGAACCGCCGGGCGAGAACCTGGTCTGCGAGGGCGAGCAGGCAGAAATCAAGGCGTTCATTCTGCCACACCAAAGTCGGATCAGCCACACATATATCGGCGGAGTCCTTCAGCAATTATTGTAGAGCGAGGGATTATTCGCTGTCACGGGACCCCAGCTAGCCGCGGGCCAACGCCCATAATCGCGGGCTCGGCCGAAAGCAGCTTCTTCGCCGCCGCCCTGACCTGGTCGAGCGTCACCTGCTCTATGAGGGCCGGGCGGCGCTGGATGTAGTCTATGCCGAGCTTGTCGAGCTGCAATCTGACTAGCGTGGCTGAGATCGAGCTGGAGGAACCCAGATTGTCGATAGCATAGGCGCCGATCAGATACTTCTTGCTCGCTTCGAGCTCGGCCGCTGTTGGCCCTGTGTCCACCAGCTCCTTGATTACTTTTCTTATCAGGTCGAGCGTCTCAGCCGCCCTGTCGGCGCGCGTCGACGTGGCCACGACAAGCGTGTTGGAATGCTGGTGGATTTCCAAGCCGGAGGAGACACCGTAGGCAAGGCCGCGCTTTTCGCGCACTTCCTGGAAAAGACGTGAGGTAAATGGCGAGCCCCCGAGTATGTCGTTTATCAGCTGCGCGGCATAGAATTCTGGGTCGCTGCGTCCGATGCCAGGAAAAGCCAGCTGGAGCGAAGTCTGGGGTAGGGCGTATGCGACCAACGTCCACCCGCCGAGCTTCGGGGTGACATCAGGTACCGGGGCGAGCGCCTGCTTCTGAGGCAAATCGCCGAACAGCTGGTCGAGCCTTGCACTCAGGGCTTTGGCATCTATGTCGCCTACGACCGCCACATGCAGCCCCTCGCGGGCGAAAGCGGCTCTGTGGAAGGCGCTTAGATCGGAGGGCGTTATGCGGGCCAGGCTTTTCTTGGTGCCCTCGGGCGGTCTCGAATACGGATGCGTGCCGTAGAGTCGGCGCCGCCAGGCAAGCTCGGCGATCGCGTGAGGTTCCTGCTCGTTGGCGATGATGCCGGAGAGAAGCTGGGCGCGGATGCGGTCGACTGGCTCCTGATCGAAGCGAGGCCTGTTCACCGCGAGCCCGACCAGATCGAAAGCGGCGTCCTGGCGCTTGGAAAGCAGGCGTATCGAGCCATGGATGCCGTCACGCCGCGCGTTGAAGCTCATTTCGGCGCCGGCATCGTCGAGCTGTACCTGAAAGGTGTCGCTGTCGTAATTACCGGCGCCCTCGTCGAACAATCCGGTCATCAAATTGGCAATCCCCTCCTTACCGGCGGGGTCCTGGCTGGTGCCGCCGTCGAAGATAAAGTCGAGTGTGACGATCGGCAGCGTGTGGTCTTCCACCAGCCAGGCGGTGATCCCCTTTTCAGATTTCACCTCCTGGATGTTCATTGCTGCGTGGGCGGTGAGAGCGGGCAGGATAAGGAAGAAAATAGCAAGGGGAAGGACGGCCAGCCAGGTCGTGAGGCGCGTGGTCCTCCCTCCTCCAATAGGAGAGGGCAACGCTTGTGCAATGCTGCTGCGGAGTTGGTTTGTCATCACATCAATTCTCCTTGGGCAAGAGATAGCCGGTGGTTGAATGGTCGGACGCGAGATAGCGGGCGGCAACGGCTTTGACCTGATCGGCGGTGACCTTGCGGATGCGGCCCGGCCATTCCTCGACATCCCTGACGTTGCCGCCGGTGGCGAGTGTCGCGCCGTAGATGTTGGCCATCGAATCCTGCTTGTCGCGGGCGAAGATCATCGAGCGGACGAAACGATCCTTGGCCTTCTCCAACTCGCCTGATGTGACGCCGTCCTTGGCGATGCGGGCGACCTCGGCTTCGACCGCCGCCTGGACATCGGCCAGCTTGGCGTCGCCGCGCGGCGCGCCATAGACGGTGAAGTTGGTGGCATCGAGCATGGTGCCCTGGAAAAAGGCGCCGGCCTCGGCGGCAATGCCTTGCTTGACGACAAGCTGCTGGTACAGCCGGCTGCGGCTGCCGCCGCCGAGGATCTCCGCCAGCAGGTCCAGCGCTTCCGCTTCACCCGGCTTCGCAGTGTGATAGGAGGGAACCACCCATTGCGTCGAAAAGTTCGGCACGCTGACACGCGCGTCAGCCAGCGTCACCGTGCGCCTGGTGTTCTGTTCGGGTTCGACCGGACGGATGCGCGGCGGCAGGTCTGGACCACGCGCGACCTTGCCATAGGTCTTTTCGGCCAGCGCCTTGACCACCTGCGGCTCGACATCGCCGGCCACCACCAGCACGGCGTTGTTGGGCGTATAATATTTGTCGTAGAAAGCCTTGGCGTCGGCGCGGTTCAGCTTCTCCATCTCCTGCATCCAGCCGATCACCGGAATGCGATAGGGCTGGTTCTGCCAGAGCGTGGCGTCAACCTCCTCGCCGAGCACTGCCTGCGGATTGCTGTCGATGCGCGAGCGGCGTTCCTCGAGGATGACGTCGCGCTCGGTGGCGATGACGTCGTCGGTGAGGATGAGGTTGCGCATGCGATCGGCCTCGAAATCCATCATCTGCTCGAGCGCCTGCGGCACCACCGTCTCGTAAAAGGCGGTGTAGTCATAGGAGGTGAAAGCGTTGTTCGAACCGCCGATGGCGGAGACGGCGCGGTCGAACGCGCCGGCCGCATGGTTGGTCGTCGCCTTGAACATCAAATGCTCGAAGAAATGGGCGATGCCGGACTTGCCCGGCGGCTCATCGGCGCTGCCGATCTTGTACCACACCATATGAGTGACGATCGGCGCGCGGCGATCGGGGATGACAACGACCTCCATGCCGTTGTCGAGCAGGAAATTCGTTGCCTTGATGTCATCGGTGGCCGCCAGAACCGGAGCGGTCGTCACGAAGGCCAGCGCGGTCGCAAAAAGTGTCCTGTGCACCCAGCCAGACCAAAGATTCATCGATGGCTTCGGTTGTGGTGACCGGACGATGGGCAAAGTTCGAGGCGAAGTGAGTTGTCCCTTAATTTGAAGGTGCTGCGTGCTCGCCGCACTTAGTGGGAGAGAGTGAGTAGGTGGCCAGCCCCGAGCCAGATGTGCCGCCAGCATGCTGCCAGGCCTCACACGAGGCTCATCTTTGGATGCCTTAGGGAAACGTTCGGCAGTATTTTTGGGTGAGGTGATCATGGCTTCTCCTTGGCTCGTGACGTGTTTTGCGATGACCGCGCACGAACCGTGCCAAATGAGAAACCGTTTCGGCGATGTGATTGTTGGAACTCGGCGATGTTGCGTATCCGACATTGTCAGACATTGGACACCGTCTTTTCGGTCAAACCACGCGTCCAACTTGGTTCGCGCCTCAACGGCCGCCGGAGCTTATTCATCAGCCGCGACTCCGACGACTCCGAGTCCGCTGTCCCTGTACTCCTCCTGCGGCTGGACCAGAGGGGCATCGCAAACGGTCCGCACCAGCTTGCCCCAAGATTCGACGAAGTACAGGTTGCCGGCCTTAAGTTTCGTGAGGGGCTCGCCATATCTGCAGTGCCATGTTGTTCCCCAAAGTCATTCCCAATTGCGCGACTTTATGCGGGAGCTTGTTCCCGACGCGGCACGAGGGTTCAACGGAAGGGGAGCATCCGCTCGCCTTGCCCGTCTGCACGGAGTCAGCCTTTACTCAGTGTGGCCGCAGCTCAATTAGGAAAGGCGGTGCCAGCGTTCGGCGTGGTTACGCTTGAAAACCCCCAAGCCAAAGCTGCTTGTTTTGTACTGAACCTGACAACGTTGTCAGGTTTCACGTTCGCGCCGCGACAAAAGCTTGGCCACCGCGGGCATTGCCCCGATGCCTGCGGATCACGTCGCGAAAACTCTGTTGAAGGTCGGCAGAGGTGTTCATTCCGAACAGGATCCAAAGCAGCGGAATTCTCTCGTACTCATAGTGCTTGCAGCGCGCCGAAATCTCCGTTTGGAAGGTGCCTGACAGTTGGAACTCGATTGCGAAGGCGCCGTAGCCTTCCCATTCGACGTAAATATCGGGGTAGCGCCCGTGCGCATTCTCTGTTGGCGGAAGATATTCGGCGATCGCGTGCCTGATATGGCGCTCGTCAAGAACGACGAGCTCCGCGATCTGCTGACACATCAGACGGTGAAAGTTACTTTGCCGTGACGGCGGTCTGTAATGCGGTCCCGTAGGAGACCCCATTGGTGTTCGGGCATTGCCAGCAGGTTCCGGGCCGTGATCGGCCCGATGCAATCAATCAGTGCGGCTTCTACGATTCGTTGGGGGTTCCGCGCCATCCGAATGGTCGCCCTAAGACGATCTCCTGCTAGGCCAGTCCATAGGGCGAGCGAAGAAGGGCGACGGCTTCGTCGCGCTTGAATGGAACGTCGAAGATCTTGGGATCCAAGGTCTCGTCGGCCTGAGCCGCGTCGAGACGAGATTGTCTCGTTCACGGTTCGGACGGCGGGCCTCCTCCTCATTGATGGTTGGGATGGCTGCCATGCTGCAGTGGCGCGTCTCGCCCAGCAGCCAGCCAAGAAAGGCGCGCATCAGCAGTTCGGTATCGAGGCGATCGGTCTTGGCGCGCCGATGTTCGCGGGAAACCGCGACGCTCGATGGATGTATGACATAAGCCTCGACAGCGCGCGCCTGGAGCCAGCGCGCCAACCAAAAGCCGTCGCGTCCAGCCTCATAGGCGACAACGATGCGCCGGACTTCACGCCCGGCCTGGATGGCTTCGCTGCGCCAGCGGCGCAACAGCCTGAGCACCGAATCCGGGTCGGCATCGAGCTTCTTGAGAGGGTTACGTTCAAAGCCAGGGACCGTCGCAGCAATGAGCCACTTTGTCTGGCTCATCTCAATCACTGCGACCAACGTGCTGTCTTGATCAAGGTGGTAAGGGATTTGCTTGCATCAAAGGATGGTGACATGGGGGCGCTCCTTGGGTAGCTGCTCAACAGCGCCGAGGGTGCCACACGCTCGCCGCCGCCCATAGCATCTACAGCGCTTATGGAGGGCGCGCTCGCGAGCGGCTTCGCTACCGCCGAGCTACACCTGTATGGGGCGATGATTGTCAAGCTTGCTCCTGGTTCGTTTCCTCATCTCCTCGTTCGGGCCGATTGGCGACCATCTCGATTGGCGACCATCTCCTCGTGCCGACCTGGCTTCGAACTGGCCGCCGCGCGCAGTGACGGTTAAGGGTGGGCCGCAGGCTCCCATCGCGAAGCGACTTGTCCTTGACGGTCACGAGCACGGGCGGCAGGCTTTGCCGGGTCGGGTGAGCCGTTTCCAGTGGGGGCCAAATGCCGACGACAGATTTCCGAGGCGAGCTCGCCGAGCCAGGCGCGAAGGTCGCGCGGCAGACTTGTATGCGGTAGATCGCAGTGGGATCTGACCATGATGCAGCATGCGCATCGGTGGCGAAGCTCCGGGGCGGCGGGGCCTATTCTACGCCGGCGGTCCGAAGGACCATGTGTAGCTTCGGGTTGCCGCCACCTCGGATCGTCATCGGCAGACCCTGCTGCGGGCCCGCCAATTGGGGTGTGCCTTGTTCTCCCTCTTCCCACGTGCCTCCATCACGCCGCACGCACGATGACGCCCTGCGGCACCTCGCCCGCGGTGACGAAACGCCACAGCGCAATCAGCAGCTTGCGTGCCAGCGCCACGATCATCGTCTTGCGCGTGGTTTTGCGGCCGTCGCTCGTGCGCGCCTGGAACCATTGGGCCAGGTCGCTGTCCTTCTGGAACAGGAGAAAGCGCCACGCCAACTGGATCATGCCGCGCCGCACGCGGGCATTGCCGGCGCGCGCCAGCCCTTTCTCGCGGCGGCGTTGGCCGCTCTCGTCTGGCGACCCTGTAAGCCCGGCATAGCCCGCCACGGCGCGGCGGTCGCGCAAACGGGCGCGACAGGATCTCGTGAACCAGCATGTCGGCGGTCTCGACGCCGATGCCGATGATCCGCGCCAGCAGGCGAACCATCGCGTGACCGTTCGCCGCAGCCGGAGCCGCCGCCAGCCGGCGCAGGCGCTCCTGTTCGATGGCGCGGATCTGCGCGCGCACGAGGTTGAGGCGCTCAAGGAAGCGGTAGAGCTCGGCGCGGGTGTTGTCCGGCAGCGGCGTTCCCTCCGCCGTTCGGATGCTCTCCAGCCTGTCCGCCGCCTGGCGCAGGCTCAGCCGGAAGCTGCGGACCCCGAAGCGGGCGAGGATCGCCTTGACGCGGTTGATGAGCCGCGTCTGCTCGCCGACCAGAGTCCCCCGCTCGCGGTTCGGCCGCCGCGCGTCCTCCTCTTCGAGTGTCGGGATCGCAGCCATGGAGCAATGACGTTTCTCGCCGCGCAGCCAGCCGAGAAAAGCACGCATCAAAAGCTCGGTGTCGAGACGATCGGTCTTGGCGCGGCGGTGCTCGCGCGACACTGGAACGCTCGAGGGATGGATGGCATAGGCATCGATGCCGTGCGCCCGCAGCCAGCGCGCCAGCCAGAAGCCGTCGCCGGCCGCCTCATAGGCGACGGCGATCCGCTTGATCGTATGCCCGGCCCGGCCGGCTTCGTCGCGCCAGCGCTGCAGCAGCTTCAACAGTGCTGGCGCGTCGGCATCGATCTTCTTCAGCGGCTGGCGTTTGAGACCCGGAACAAGCGCGGCGACGAGCCACTTCGCCTTGCTCATTTCGATGACGGCGATGATCGTGTTATCCTGTTCGAGAGCGGTAAGGGACCGGCTCGTGTCAAAAGATTGCGACATGGGGCGCCTCCTTCTGATGGTGGTTTTGACAGCGCCGAAGGATGCCACACCCTCGCCGCTCGCCCCATAGCATCCACCTGTGGGGACGCGACCTTGCCTGCTTCTGCAGCGGGCCAATTGTCGAGTTCGGAACCCAAAATGTCGGCAACTTGACAATGCGTGCGGTCAGACAATGCACAAAGTCAGACATTTGAGGTTGGTACGCCGCTTGCGTGTTAACAGCCTCATCGTCCGATCGCTTGTGAGAGCGAGACGGATAGGTTGGAAACATTGAGGAGGGCGGGAACTAGCTATGCCGCGAACTGACGTAGAGCGATTCGTCAACGATTTAGGGAAAAAAGGCAGTCCGCTTGAAAAGCTCAAACCACGCTTTGGAGGCCTTGCATCGATTGTAGCGATTGGAAAGAGCCTCGACTACAATATCACGCTTGACCAGGTTAAACGTTACATTCGATCAAACATTCGACAGAATTCGAGTAGTAAGAAGCTCAGCGCGATTGCGAGCCGCAGGCGTGGTTCCAGCGTTTCTGGCTTAACCAACCTTGTGCACACCACTGCGTTGGCTAAATCCGCTACGGCTGTACCCATGAGTGCTGTGCAAATCGGGGAAAAGACTGCAGTCGCCGCGATTGTTGTAGTTATTGTAATTGTTGTTGTGGTCGCTACCTAGTGCAATTTTAGCTCTGAGCGCATTGGCTCCGACGAGCCGGTCTGAAGAAACTGTCCGAGGATGAGATCATGCTATCAGGCCTACAAGGGGCAGCTTCAAGGGCTCACCTGTACCCTCTGGCCGAACACTGGCGACAAATTCTCAACCGGCGCACGCCGGAGGAACGGCGCACGTTGTCCCACGTCAAGCGCTTCATGGAGCGCCTGGCCGGCGACGGGAAATTCCGCACGGCACTTGCGGAGAACCTCGACGCCCCTCGAGCGTTAACAGAGCGCTACGGCATTGAAGTTGACCCATTGGAGATGCTGCCGCTCTGGTGCGGTGACTACCTGAAGTACCGCTTCAAGCCGGAGTCTGCTCCGTGGCCGCTGGCTATGTTGTGGGACGAATATATGCGCGAGATATCGCACCATCGCGACCTCCTGCGCGACCAAGGCGAAATGTCGATGATCGACCATCGCTTTCATGCGTGGCGCGAGCGCCAAATCCGGCGCTGTAACGACGAATTGGGCGAATTGGCGCCGTCGATCACGCACCCCATCATCGCTTTCGAGCTGAGCGAAGGCTGCACCGTCGGTTGCTGGTTCTGTGGCCTCTCGGCGGACCGCTTCAAGGGTTACTTTGAATATAGCGAGGAGCATGCAGAGCTCTGGCGCGGCGTAGTCGGTGTTGCGAGCGAGATGTTTGGTTCGGCGGCCCGCACTGGCTTCTGCTACTGGGCCACAGATCCGATCGATAACCCGGACTACGACCGTTTTCTGCTCGATTACCATCAAATCACGGGCGCTTTGCCACAAACGACGACGGCCGCACCGCTCAAGGATGAGGCACTCACCAGGCGCGTGCTCGAACTGTTCAAACGCTTCGGTGGCGTGACGAATCGTTTCTCCGTGCTAAGCACGAACCATCTCAATCAGATTCACGCGGCGTTTTCGCCCGAGGACCTGATGGGGGTCGAACTCGTCCTGCAGGGCAAGGAGGCGCCGACCGCTAAGGCTTTCGCCGGGCGCGCACGCGCGCGGAAGGAAAAACTCAAGGCAGCCAGTAAAGATGATGCAATCGCCTTGCCGGAGGGTTATCCCACGACGATCGCTTGTGTTTCCGGCTTCCTCGTAAATATGCGGCAGGGACGTTTACAACTGGTAACGCCGGTACCGGGTAGCGAACGCTGGCCTCTCGGGTACCGAATTGTGGGTCAACGTTTCTTCAGGACGCCCGACGAGTTCCGGGAGGGGCTCCAGAGCATCATCGACGAGCATATGCTTGAAAGCCCACCCCCCAACCTGCCGATCCGCTTCCGCGGAGGCCTGCAATACGAGGCTGGGTACCGGTACTTCCATCTCCGCTCACGCAACATTGAACACCGGGTGCTCGACGATGTCGTTCCGATTTCCGTTGGCGATCCAATCGCGTGCGGCAATTGTACAGCCTCGGAGCTGATTATGCGGGTCACGACGGACGGCGCAAGCGCCCTTGCTGTCGCCGACATGCTCGATCAGTTGTACGCGGCCGGAGTAATCGAAGAGGACCTCGACGACGTTTCGCTTGGCACAACAGCGACGGTATGACGGGCCGCAGGGCGCTGGCTTGTCAGGGCTACGCTTGTGCAATGACGCTGCGGAGTTGGTCTGACATGGAATCAATTCTCCTTGGGCAAGAGATAACCGGTGGTTGAATGGTCGGACGTGAGATAGCGGGCGGCAACGGCCTTAACCTGATCGGCGGTGACCTTGCGAATGCGGTCCGGCCATTCCTCGACGTCTTTCACGTTGCCGCCGGTGGCAAGCGTGAGGCCATACATGTTGGCGATGGAGTCCTGGGCAAAGATTACGGAGCGGACATAGCGTTCCTTCGTCCTCTCCAACTCGTCGCTGGTGACACCGTTCCTGGCTATGCGGGCGATCTCGGCGTCGACCGCGGCCCCGATGTCGGCAAGCTTGGCGTCGCCGCGCGGCGAGCCGCTGATGCTGAAGTGGCTGTCATCGCGCATGGCGCCCTGGAAAAATGCGCGGGCCTCGGCCGCGATGCCTTGCTTGACGACAAGCTGCTGGTATAGCCGGCTGCGGTTGCCCGCGCCGAGAATCTGGGCCAGCAGGTCTAGCGCCTCGGCTTCCCCGGCTTCAGCGGTGCGATAGGACGGCACCACCCAATGCCTGGTGAAGGAGGGGACTGAAACGCGGCCATCGCTCAGCGTCAATGTGCGCCTGGTGTTCTGCACCGGCTCAGACGGGCGGTCGCGTGGAGGCAGTTCCGGTCCACGCGGGACCTTGCCATAGGTCTTCTCGGCCAGCGCCTTCACCGTCTCCGGCTCGACATCGCCCGCCACCACTAGCACGGCGTTGTTCGGCCGGTAGTAACGATCATAAAAAGCCACGGCGTCGGTGCGATTCAGCTTCTCGATCTCGTGCATCCAGCCGATCACCGGGATTCGGTAGGGCTGGCTCTGCCAAAGCGCGGTGACCACCTCCTCATCGAGCACCGCTTGCGGATCGTTGTCGATCGTCAAGCGGCGCTCCTCCAGGATCACGTCCCGCTCGGTGTCGATGGCATCGTCCGTTAGGGTGAGATTGCGCATGCGGTCAGCCTCGAAGCTCATCATCTGCCCCAATTCCGAGGGAGCCACTCTTTCGCAGAGCGCGGTGTAGTCGTGAGAGATGAAGGCGTGGTAGAGGCAGCCGATCTCGGCCACTATGCGGTTCAACTCCCCGGCGGCGTGATTGGCCGTCCCTTTGAACATCAGATGCTCGATCAAATACGCGATGCCGGATTTCCCCGGCGGCTCGTCGGCGCTGCCGACCATGTACAACACCATGTGGGTGACGATGGGAGCGTGGTGATCGGGGTTGACGACCACCTTCATGCCGTTGTCGAGCAGGAAATGCGTTGCCTTGGTGTCATCGGTGGCCGCCAGAACCGGAGCGGTGGTCACAAACGCCAGCGCGGTCGCAAAAAGTGTCCCGCGCAACCAGCCAGACCGAAGGTTCATCGATGGCTTCGGTTGTGGTGACTGGGCAATGGGCAAGGTTCCAGGCGGAGTGAGTTGTCCCTCATTTTGAAGGTGCTGCGTTCTCGTCGCCCTCAGTGGGAGAACGCGGATCGGTGGGCAGCGCCGGGCCAGATGAGCCGTCAGCATGCTGCCAAGCCTGACTCGAGCGTTGTCTTTGAGTACGTCGGGAAAGGTGGCATTTTTTGGTGGGGGATCATGGGACGACTCTCCTGGGTTCGTGACGGTTGCCATGACCAGCACGAACGTGCCAAGTGAGAAAACCGTTTTGGCAATGTGATTATCGGACTCTGCTATGTTGCGTATCCGACATTGTCGGACATCGGACACCGCCGAAGGGCACCGCTTGGCGCTTAAAACGATTGGCAATACCCCGGAAGGGGAACTGATTGTCCCTATAACAACCCTTGTAGCAGCCTTTGCTGACGGCAGCCTGAAAGCTACCGGCGGTTTGCGCGACGGCGATCCTGCATGGCAACGGGTTCTTTGCGTGGACCTGGAAGCTCGGCAGATGCGAATGCTGCTCATGAAACAACAAAGCCAAGCGTTGTTGAGCTGGCGAAGAGCGTTGGGGCGGAGAGGACGAATTAACGCGCAGGCCGCGTGAGAGAATTTCGTTCACCAGCATGTCCGCAGTCTCGATACCGACACCGCTGATCTGCGCAAGGAGGCGAACCATTGCGAGCGGATCCTTCTCCGTGTCCAGAACCACCGAGCGCTGTCGCAACCGCTCCTGTTCGATCTCGTGGATTTGTTCACGCACGAGATTACGGCGCAACTCGGCTCGGCTTCGTTCCGGTAGGGGCATACCTTCCGCGGTATGCAGAGCCTCCAGTTTCTCGGCAGCTTTGCGCAGATTAGGTTTGAAGGCGCGAATGCCGAAGCGAGCGAGGACGGCCTTGATGCGGTTGACGATCCGTGTACGTTCGCGGACGAGATTGTCTCGTTCACGGTTCGGACGGCGGGCCTCCTCCTCATCGATGGTTGGGATGGCTGCCATGCTGCAGTGGCGCTTCTCGCCCAGCAGCCAGCCAAGAAAGGCGCGCATCAGCAGTTCGGTATCGAGGCGATCGGTCTTGCACGCCGATGTTCGCGGGAAACCGCGACGCTCGATGGATGTATGACATAAGCTTCGACAGCGCGTGCCTGGAGCCAGCGCGCCAACCAAAAGCCGTCGCGTCCAGCCTCATAGGCGACAACGATGCGCCGGACTTCACGCCCGGCTTGGATGGCTTCGCTGCGCCAGCGGCGCAACAGCCTGAGCACCGAATCCGGGTCGGCATCGAGCTTCTTGAGAGGGTGACGTTCAAGGCCAGGGACCGTCGCAGCAACGAGCCACTTTGTCTGGCTCATCTCAATCACTGCGACCAACGTGCTGTCCTGATCAAGGGGAGCAAGGGATTTCTTCACAACCGGCTTCGTCTACCGCTCGTGCGACGCCGATGGTTTCGGCGGCGGCGGTCGCGTCGCCGATTAAGTTTGTGCCGGCCCGGTGAGTTTCGTCTCGAAGCGAACCGCACGGACGTCACGCGAGCTTCGGGGGCGTATTTCCGGTGACACCGCGTGCAGATTGGCTCCGAAGAGCTTCGCGCCGTCGCGATCTTTCTCCCGATGGCATCCGAATAGGTCACCCAGCGGACTGGAGCTTCGAACAGCATCAGTGCAACTCCCGGAACCAGTCAGCGCGCCAAAAACAGCGGCAACGTCGGCTTCTCGAAAATCCATCTCGTGACGCCGCCAAACAGCCGCTCACGCAGCCGAAGGCTGCCATAAGCGCCCATGACTATCATGTCGGCAGACGTGTCGATCGCGTGCTGCGCAAGCACCGCGGCCACTGGTTTGCCCGCGCTCGGCAGCCGGTCAACCGATACCCGAGCAGCGCTGCGTGTTCTGCTCCGGCTCGAAGGGGGCTGCGGGTTAACAGGACGCGCAGCAACTTTGCCATAGAGTCACTTGGCCTGCGCGTCCCCCGAGCACTCGCAGGGCGGCGGTCGTTCTCGCACGGGTTATCGTGGTTGGTGGCGGCTGTCGCTGGAGCGGTCGTGACCAGGGCCAGCGCCGTCGCAGCAAGTACGGTGCGAAGCCAGTCAGACGAAATTCCGTCGAGGGCTTCGGGAGGCCGGCGGGGGCGGTATCTTTTGGTGAGGTAATAATTCGTACGTCTTCCTTTTGGGGTCACGTGTTTGCAGATGGCCCGCGATAGGGCACATCGGACGGTTTTCAGAAGGTCTCCTGAATGTTTGTTCCAAGAACAACCTTCTGGCAGACAAAGCTGACAGCAGCCTGAAACTACCCGCGGTTTGCGACCCCGATCCCGCGTGGCGCCGGGGTCTGTCGGTGAGGGAAGGATCTTGTCGCTCGACCTCTTCGTTGAAATCGGAGATCGGCTTGTGTCTGGAGCGGCAGCCTCGACGTTTCGAGGTGATCAACGGTGCTAGCAGCCGGCGTCGGTGGTCCGTGGATGACAAGCACGGATAATCGCCGATACGCTGGAGCCGAATGCAATCATTTCCGAGGTCGCCCGCCGTTATGGTCTCAGGCCGCGGCAGGTCTCCGCCTGGCGCCGCGAAGCACGCAAAAAGTCAGCTTCGGTGCTGCAAGATATTCTACTGCCTTCGTGCCGACTGTTGTGTAACCATCCAGTCTGGGCCGCGGCAGATGCGTGATCTGTGCCAGACTGGGCGGATGGAGTTCGACACGGACAAGATCGGCGATGCGGTCTTGGCGCTGCATTGACTGACGCTGCACAAAGAACGATGCGCCTGGAAGCGCTTCGGTTGGGATGTGACGGATCGTCTGCATCGGAAGGGGGTGATTGCAGACCATGTGGACAAGGCGAAGTCCTTGGTCCTGACGGAGGAACTGTTCCCTGCGCTGTTCACGCGGCCAAGGCCATAAGGATCTGGCGGGACTGCCAATTCCACGCAAGCAGTTCATGAAGCCGGTTCTGCGGCGTGTCGGCGAACGAGCGCCCGGCGGGACAGGTTGGAAAACGGCAAGGTCGTACGTGTCGACAGCACCGTCACCGCAGCATTCATCCACACGCCAAGCGACAACAGCCTGTTATGGGACGCGGTGCGGGTGATGGTGCGGCTGCTCTACGCGGCCGATGCCCTGGGCAGCGCCACCCCATGGCATGATCACTGCCGCGCGGCGAAGAAGCGGGCCCGCACGATCGAGTATGCCCGCAGCCGTCTCCAACGGGTCAAGTCCTATCGCGAGCTGCTCAGGATCACCCACAAAACCCTGGCCTATCTGGACCAGGCGGCGGCGCAGTTGCCCCTGGCGACGGGCCCGGCCGGCGAACTCTGGCAGGCCACCGTCTGCCACTACCGGCCGCTGATCGAGCAGATCATTGCCCAGACCGAGCGGCGGGTCCTGGGCGGCGAGGCGGTGCCCGCCGGCGAGAAGCTGGTAAGCCTCTTCGAGCCGCATGCCGACATCATCGTCAAGGGCCGTCGCGATGTCGATTACGGCCAATCAATCTGACCACCGGCAGAAGCGGCCTGATCCTGACTCCCGTCATCGAGGCCGGCAACCCGGCCGACAGCGAGCGCCTGCTGCCAATGCTGGAGCGCCACATCGCCTTTTATGGCCAAGCGCCGCGGCAGGCGGGCCGCCGATGGCGGCTTTGCCAGCCGTGCCAATCTGAGCCAGGCCAAGGCCTGGGGCGTGCGCGACATGGCCTTCCACAAGAAGGCGGGCCTCAAAATAGAAGACATGGTCAGAGCCGCTGGGTCTACCGCAAGCTGAGGAACTTCCGCGCCGGCATCGAGGCCGACATCTCCTGCCTGAAACGCGCCTACGGTCTGGCCTGCTGCACCTGGCGTGGGCTCACCCGCTTCAAGGCTTACGTCTGGTCCTCGGTGGTCGCTTACAACCTCGCCCTCTTCGCCCGCCTCACACCCAACTGACCCCACTCATCGGGTCGCCCCTCAATGGGCATGCCGGCAACCGCGGCCGATACCTTATGCCCGCATGACCGTTGCAAACACCTCGGTCGCGATCTCAACATCGCGCCATAACGCGCCGCAAGAACAGCATGGATTGAGCCGCCAAACTGGCACAGAACACTCGCAAAAACAGCGGTTTATGGATGCGCACTAGACTAGAAGCGTACAATCCTTCCTACGCCCAACTCAGTCGTTGCAACTCGAGGGATTCGAATAATCGCCTCAAAACCATCCTCGCGACCACGGGCAGGCGACGCAAGTTCAAGACTGCCACCTATCCGTTCGATCACCGTACTAGCGATGGATAGACCAAGGCCTGAGCCCACCGCTGAGGTCGCACCACGCCTAAATCGTCTTGTTATCGCTTTAAGTTCTGGGAGGGGCACCACCGGTCCCGCGTTTGCAATGGCAATGGTTCCATCAGTTCGGACGGAAACGGTTGTCGTAGCATCGCGCAGTCCATGCGTGAGCGCATTCTCGATTAGGTTACGAAGGAGGATAGCAAACAGTTCGACGTCTACTTTGCGCATCAAAGTGGGGCAGTCATCAACGTCAAGGATTATCGGTCCGGCAAATTGCGGCTTTTTCCCGAGGTCATCAATTACTAGCCGAACCATTTGAACAAGATCGATCGCATGGTCTGCGATGCCGATCCCCGATTCGGCCTGCGCGAGTTGACGCAGTTTTTCGACAAGGTGCCCAAGGTTCGACAGCGATCTCTCGATGCCGCGCGCACGCGTTTTCGCCTGGCCCTCGGGAATTTCGGCCAATAACCTCTGCATCTGAGCGAGCGAGGCTGCGATCGGTGTGCGAAGTTCATGTGCGCTGTTTTCGGCGAACTCGCGTTCGGCATTGAGGGCCGTCCGCAGACGTTCGAGTAGCCGATCGACGGAGGCTGCGATGGGGGCCAATTCTGCCGGGAGGCCGCTCGAGCCCATGGGTGAGAGATTGCCGCCGTCTCGGAGTTCGATCTCCCGTCGCAGAATTTCTACGGGCCGCAGCGACCGCCGGATCACGATCCACGAGAGGGCTATATTAATGGGCAGGAAGATGAGGATTGGAACGAAGACCTTAACTGTCGCGCTCTTGACTTTCTGATCGCGGAACGAGAACGGTTGGGCGACCTGAAGGAACACGTCGTCTAGGATTTTCGTTGTATAGATGCGGTCAGTAGCGGTATCCCGAAATCCTTCATCCAGTGGAGCAGAAGGGAATGGCTTCGGTGGGACTTCCATGGAATAGAAGAGCACCTCCCCGTCAGCCTTTAGAACTTGAATACGCATAGTCCAATAGTCTTCGAAACTGCGCGGATGAGGTATTCTAAGAAGGGCATCGGCCTCCGGATTCCTCTTCGCCAGAAGAGCGTACCCCGGCGCCGAGAACAAGGCGGTTATCTCCATCAATCTGTCGGCGTCTCGGTTGATGACTGTGCGCAGCCTGTGCGCAGCAATGGCGGCGACGGAAACCCAGCCCACGAGCGTTGCGGCGCCGAGCAACAGTATCAATCTGCGCGTCATGCTGCGCGGGTTCGTCACCTGACCACGAGCCTGTACCCCATGCCACGCACCGTCTCTATTAGATGCGCGCCGATCTTCTTGCGGAGCCGGCTGACATAAACTTCCACTGTGTTGCTCTCAATCTCCGAACCGAAGGAATAGAGCGTCTCCTCGATCTTGCCCTTCGAAACTACCGTTCCGGGCCGGCACAGAAGGCAGTTGAGAATCGCCCATTCTCGTGCAGTCAGGTGGACCTCCTGCCCATCGCGGTAGAGGCGCCGCTCGGCCGAGTGTATCACAAGCTTCCCGACCGAAAATATCGGCTCCGGGAACTGCCCATGACGACGCGCCACGGCACGAATGCGCGCGGAAAGTTCACCGAGATCGAACGGCTTGACCAAATAGTCGCAGGCACCTGCGTTGAGCGCCTCGATGCGGTCCGAGATCTGATCGCGAGCTGACACGATGATGACCGGTGTCGAAGGAAGCCGGTTGCTCATCTCCCGCACGTACTCGATGCCGTTACCGTCTGGCAGGTGAATGTCGAGCAGAGCAAGCTCGTAGGAGACCACACTTGCGTAACCCCGCGCTTCGGACAGGTCCTTGGCCCAGTCGACCGCGTGGCCGTCAGCCATCGTATGTTCGCGTACCGCACTGCCAAGGTCCTTGTCGTCTTCAATGAGCAGTATTCGCATCAGGTGTGCCGAGCTCCCATTCGCACGCAGGATTCTTATTGACAGAACCTGACGCTACCCTGAACCTCGTGGCGCAAATATCCGAGGGCTTCAGGCTGGTGTCAGCTGCGGGCGTCAGAAGGCGGTCATTGGAATAAACGATTAGAGGCAAGTTATGAAAGTCATCCTGATCTCTCCACTTTTTCTTAATGTGACCACCGCCGGCGCTGCACCGGCCGGCGGCCAAATCCGACGTTGGGATCGCCGAATGGCAACCGCGCCAAGCTGTACTGACCAAGCTTGAAGCGGAGCGAAGGCACCTCCGTTCGATTAAGACGGAAGACGGCTGGTCAGATGCCGCCGAGTCGAAGGGGCGCAAGGTCGAAACGCACTTCGACCGCGAAACTTCGCGCGTGTGGGTGGTGCCGGCGAAGAGAGCCAAGGATAAAGCGATGCG
Source organism: Mesorhizobium onobrychidis (assembly GCF_024707545.1). Taxonomy (NCBI): domain Bacteria; kingdom Pseudomonadati; phylum Pseudomonadota; class Alphaproteobacteria; order Hyphomicrobiales; family Phyllobacteriaceae; genus Mesorhizobium; species Mesorhizobium onobrychidis. The sequence goes on along the minus strand of NZ_CP062229.1, from coordinate 6,786,919 downwards.
CCACCACCAGTGTCTGGAAGCCCTGGATTGTTCCACTGTAGCCTCGAGGCCAGCCTTGTGTCGTTATTCTTTGTCGACGAAGTATGATCGGCGTGAGCGGGCTGGCCATCCTGCCGAGGCCCTCATCATCGAAACGCTGCCAATTCATTCGCCCGCGATGCGAAGGATGCAGTCTCATATCCTGAGTGCATGATCTTCAAGCGTGAACGCGCTATCTCAGCCATTTGGGAGCATCGAAGGCAATTCCCTGCGTGGAAACGGTCTGTTAACCAGCGTCCTTGAGACTAGAACAAAACGTGATTCGACGAGTCGGTCAACAACTAGCAATTTGTTTGTTCGTACTTTGTTCCGTCTCGAGCCTGGAGCAAGGAAAGGTGTTGAAAACATGGTGGATGGGCAAATCAGCCGCGGCTAGCTCACTTTGGGTTCGTTGCGTCCGATCACCCTAGCCCTTGATGAAGTATGCGAACTCCGTACGTGCGCACCTTTGAAAAGGGCAAACGGCGAGCTCTATGGGGGATCGAGCGCACGCGTTGCGGCTTGCCAAACTGGTCATCAGAGCCCTCGACCAGAAACCGCTTGAGCCGATCGTCGCAGCGATGCTGGCGGATGGTCACAAGGCTGCGCTTTCGGCAATGGCCGTGTCGCGAGACGAGCCGAACCTGTTCGAACGAGTTCCTCGTCCTGTGCGAAGAGGCCGGGCCGTTGAGCCAGCGGACTGCGATCAGCTGGGCGATGCCTATGTCGAAGCAAGGCGTGCCCGTGCCGCTTGATGAGTGACGCCTATATTTACCCGGGCACCACAGTCCTCATCAATCATTTCAACATCAGGGATCAGGCCAAACTTCAAGAAGCGTCGGGAGACACTGAAGGCGTTCAGCCGCGACCCGATCGGGGCGCTCCGGTCGCAGGATTTTATCGCCTCCGGGCCGCGCAGCCCGCAATTTGGCACGCCTTACACCTACGTCACGACCAAGACTTTCCTGTTGCACTTTGGCCTCGACACAGCGGGACTTGCCCGATTTCGAGGCGCTTGAGGTTGCCGCGCTGCTCAGCAAGGAGAAGCTGCTGGCGGGCGATATTCCCGTCGGGCTGGTGAGTGGTGGAGGAGGTGAGGAGCGACACTCCAACGCCAGGACTGGAATAGCGCAGCAGATACATTGAAGTAATCGCTTGATATGAGCGGTTAAGAGTCGAATCAGCGAACTATTGATCGCTATCGATAAGAGGTCATTACCGATAGTGAAAAAGACTCCAGAGAAAATCAACTGAAAGTCAACTTAAATTCCGGATAGCTTGACTATCGCGAATCAGCCATCATGAAAACAATGGCTTACGACATCGGTCTTTTGTTCCTCGAAACCCTGATAGGATCGGTGGCCCGCTCCACCGAGGCTTTGGCGCGGCTCGACGAGCGGCTGGCCCGTTCGCCGGTGCGCGAAGGGTTTGTCGAGCGCCAGCATTTCGCCGATGCCGCCGCCGCGCTCTGGCTCGAAGGCGAACTCGTCCACCTCGAGGACCTCGTCCTGCACGACGCACACATGGACGTCCGCACCCCGACCCACGAGCTCACCCGCGCCCACGCCGTGCTCCGCGCCCGCCGGCGAATTTTTTCGCAAAAGCCGGACTGGGCGCTCGGCCGCGACGGGTTTTTGGCCCTGACCGGCCGGGGTGGCGCCATGCCGGCGGCGGGACAAAAAAAACGGGAAGGGGAGGAGGCTGGAGCCAGCTCCGTTGAAGCGGATGTTCGGGACGATGCTGAGGGCGATCTTCTGGCTGAGGAGTTTGCCGAGATCGATGCTGTCCTGGCACGCTCATCAAGGATCCTGAACGGAGCTAACGTGCCTGCTCGAAAAGAAGAAACGTCACTACGTGACCGGCCGGACCTGATCTACGATCTCGACTGGAATGAAGAAGAACGGCTGGCCGAATGGCAGGCCGTCCTCGCGGAAACGCGGGAGTTGCCGGCGGTGTTGCGCGCGGCGATCCTGCTCGAAGCCTGGTCCGACATTGAGGTGCTGCAGCATGGCATCTGGCTCGGACCGCTGCTGGCGGCCGCGCTCCTGCGGCAGGAGGGTGTTGCTGCCCACCATCTCGCCGGACTTCATATTGGCGCAAAAAACATTCCACGAGAGCGTCGGCGAGCACTCAATCGCAGTGACCGGTTGCTGGCCTCCCTCGATGCGATCCATGAGGCCGCACTCGTGGGGCTGAAAGAGCACGACCGGCTGCTGATGGCGAAAAGCCAGATGGAACGGCGGCTCAAACAACGGCGCACCAGCTCGAAACTGGCCGACCTGGTCGAATTCGTCCTCTCGCGGCCGATCGTCTCGACCGGCATGATTCAAGAGGTGCTAAAAGTCTCGAAGCAGGGCGCGCTCAATCTTATCGGCGAGCTCGGCCTGCGCGAGATGACGGGGAGGGGAAGGTTTCGGGCGTGGGGCATCGTGTAATCCGCAGCCGTTCGACCTAAGGATACGCTGACTTTACGAGATTATCGAACTTGACGAACTTGCATTTTGCCTCCACATTGATGGAAACAGGAGGTTGTCATCATGGCCGCTCCAAAGCGCAGTAATCACAGCATGACCCCGTCCCAAGCGGGAGTTACGACAATGGCGTTCACCACGAAGCTGCTTTCGCAGTCGGACTTCAAGAAGGTGCTGCTCGAACGCTATCAGGAAGCAATAGCACGCAGCTGCAAGATCGGCCATCGAGTCTCGTTCCGGGTGGAAGTCGACCCGGCGGCCGGCGCCCAGACAATTACCCCGGTCGAGGAACAGACTGTTGCTTCGGATGAAGCGTTTCCCGTCGAGGACATGGGCAAGCCTGACGCCGAGCTTGAGGCGGCTCTTACCGCGGCGCGTGAGCGTGGCCGCAAGCGTGTTGCCGAAATCGTCGCCGGCGAGGGCATGCTGAGTGCGGAAGCCTTTGCCAAGCTGCTCGGCACGTCGCGGGTGACGGTCAACGCCAAGCGGCAGAGTGGTCAGGTGCTCGGGGTCGATGGTGCCAAGCGCGGCTTCCGCTTTCCCGTCTGGCAACTCGACAAGAATGGCCGGCCGTTCGGTGCATTGCCGGCGCTTCACGCGACGTTGGGCAACAATGCCTGGGCTGTCTACCGGTTTTTGGTGTCACCTCATGGCGCGCTCGATGGGCGGACGGGGCTTCGTGCGCTTCAGCAAGGCGATGACGCTTCGGTGTTGGCCGCGGCGGAAGGCATAGCCAGGGGCGACTTCGACTGAATGCCTGGCGTTCCACCCCCCACCCGATTTCGGGCGCGCAAAGCTCGAAATCGAGACCATACCGCCGGGGCGGACATTCGGTCGGATCTACTGGAGCACCTATCCCGATCCGCTGCGGTGCGGAAAATCGCCGAGCCGCTTCAGCGATCCTCGGCATCGCGTTGCTGCCAACCGTTTTGGCGTTCTCTACCTCGGCGACTCCCTGAAGATGTGCTTCCTCGAAATGGTGCTCCGCGACCGCCGCGAAGGACTTGTCGACGATCTTCCGATAGAGGAGGTGGAGCTGACCCAACGGCGCTATGCGGAGATCGCGACCACAGCGGACCTTCGCCTTGTCGACCTCAGGGATGACAATGCCGTCAGAATGGGCGTGCCGACGGATGTCGTTCGGGCGCAGCGCCAGAACCTGGCTCGCCGATGGTCGGTGGCGTTTCACGAGCACCCGTCTCAGCCTGATGGAATCATTTACCCCTCGCGCCTCAACGACGCGACCAATCTCGCCATTTACGACCGGGCGACACTGAAGCTTCAGCCGAAGCGTATTGTGACGCTCCTCGGCGCGCCGGGATTGGGCCAGGTTCTGGAGGATTTCAAAGTCGGTTTGGTGTAGTGCCTTGGCCCGGTCGTGTGACACGACAAGGGGCTGTCGGATCGGGTGGCATTAAACGGCCGAAATGGGCCGTGGAACGAACCCGCTGTGCGGGAGGGCGCCTAGGTTGAGGTAGAGGGCACAGGCCGGCCGTCGTCGCGCCTGCATTGAGCGTCGTCCGGCAGCGGCAGAGCATTACGGGTGTCGCTTGGCAGTTAAACGGGTTCTTCCTCACTTTGTGTGGTTCATTCGCCGATAGCGACGGTGAGTGCGGCCAAGTGGCTGCGTGACCATCCTTCCGTCGAGGTCGTCAGCCGGGCCGCTGCGGTCTCTATGCGCAGGCCGTCCGTGAAGGCTCGACGTGGCGATGAACAGGGAGATCGCCAGCGGCGAGGTCGTGGTGCTGCCGCTGCTGTACGAGGAGTGCGAGCTGCCTGAATTCCTGAAGGGCAAGCTCTACGCCGACTTCTCGAAGGCCGAGGACTATGAGGCCGTCCTGGGCAAGCTGTTACGGCGGCTTCGGATAACCTGATGAGCGAGGCGGTGATCGGCCCGAGCGCCGCAATGCTCGATGCGATGGCCGACCTGTGGCGGCTCCGCCCGCCAGGGCCCGACAATATCCTCAAGCATCCGGCCTTCGTTCGTCTGCGTGAGATCTGCCGGGATGGCTACCCAGGCGCCGGCAAGACCGGACCGGCCTTCGCGCTCTCGACGGCGTTGAGGGCGTTGGGGATGCCGTGTCATCTGCAGGACGCAGCGGCGCATCTGGCGCTGCGTGTGGAGGAAGCGGCGGCGGGTCTCGATGCGGCGCTCCGCGCCACCCAATCGACGCGCGTGCATATGGCGCCGCTCGATCTGGCGGCAGACCTTCCGCCGCTTGCATTCGGTTCGGCGAAGGTCTGCCGGCTGACGTCCGACGAGTTGCGCGCCATGGTCGACGAGCCTCGGCTAAAGCGGCTCTATCCGCGGTTCCAGTTCGACGCCGCTCGGTTCGCTCAGTTTCACTGGCTGGTCGTTGAGGAGACGGTGGGGTTCAAGCACGGCCCGGAAGCGCGAGCGGTTCCGATGTTCTCGATGGACTTCAGCCAGGATCTGGGGCGGATCGAACCGCACAAGGGACGGTTTTCCGGGCACGTTCGAAGAAGCGCTGTTCTTCCTGTTGTTGGCGGACTGGGAGAGCTGGTCGACCATGCCGGAAGTGGATTGGCGAGGGTTTCGGGTGCCATGGGTCCATACCGTCGACAGCGATCTCTTCGTGCGGCTGAGTTCGCCGCCATCGCCCGACACGCTGAGCTGGGAGGACCACATCTATGATGACGGTTACGGCGGAACCTATGAGGAAGAACGCCCGGTCGAGTTACGTCAGAAGGACGATGCCCCAACCGAACTGACCGTCTGGGACCAGAGCCGCTGGGCGATCGTCGAGCAGGCAAAGCGATCCGTGCTGTTCGAGACTCCGATCGCACATTTCCTCGTCCGCGCATTCCTAGCCGAGGGCGTGGACGAATTTCTCGCCCATATCACGACGATCGAGGCGGCGCTCGGCCTGCGCGCCGATTATCAGAAGAGCTTCCGCATCGCGCCCGACCGTCACAGGAAGATGCGCGCCACGAACCGGATGCGAGGGCGGGTTGCCGGCCTGCTCGGTGGCCGTAGCCATGCCGACCAGTATGAGCAGCTCTTCGACATCAGGAGCGCCTTCCTGCATGGCCGCGCCATGACGGACATCTCGACGCAGGAGCAAGTGATGGCCCGTTCGCTGGCCCGTCAGGTCGTCGAGGCGCTGATCTTTGGCGACGCGGGCGGGGTCAGTTCCGTCGCGCGAGGACTTTCTGGATGGCCTGCTCGATGCGGGGGCTCCGCTGATCTAGCCGGATGGGAATGGCAGCCACCGATTGCAAACTGTCAGAAAACTGCATATATTTCTGACAGGAGATAAGCATGCAACGGTTGAGCGAACAGATTTTGGCGCATGCGGAGGGGTTGCCCGAGGGGAGGCCCGTGTCCGCCAAGAGCTTGCTCCACCTCGGCAATCGGGCTGCGGTGGACCAAGCTTTGTCGCGCCTGGCGGAGCGTGGCCAGCTGATCCGCGCTGGTCGCGGCGTCTATCTGCGTCCCGTGACGAGCCGGTTTGGCACGCGGTCGCCTTCGGTGGAGCAGGCGGTCGAGGCGCTCGCCAGCCAGCGGGGCGAAGTTATCGTGTCCAGCGGTGCAGCGGCCGCCAACACCCTTGGCCTCACGACGCAGGTTCCGGTCCGCTCGGTCTATTTGACCTCGGGCCGCACCCGGAAAATGAACCTCGGCAAGCAGGTGGTCGAGCTGCGGCACGCACCGCGCTGGCAGCTCGCTTTGGCCAATCGGCCGGCCGGCGAGGCAGTCCGGGCGCTGGCCTGGCTTGGTCCCGAAAAGGCTGAGGCCGCGCTGTTGGCTTTGAAGCGCAAACTTCCGCAGACCACCTTCAACGAGCTGGTGGCGGCGGCGCCGCAGCTTCCGACCTGGCTCGCGCGCAGTGTGGGAAAGGCGGCGCATGGCTGACGCATTCCTCGGCCTTACGGCCACGGATCGCCGCGAAGTTTTGGGCGTCGCGGCGGACCGGTCCGGTCGCCCGGCGCACCTGCTCGAAAAGGATGTCTGGGTCGTCTGGGCGCTTGCCGCCCTCTATGGCTCGCCCCTCGGCGAAAACCTGGTCTTCAAGGGCGGCACGTCGCTGTCGAAAGCCTACGGGGTTATCCGTCGATTTTCCGAGGACGTCGACCTCACCTATGACATCCGCGCGCTTGCCCCTGACCTGGTGGGCGACAACGGCGAGGCCTTGCCGAAGACCCGGAGCGAGGAAAAGCGCTGGTCGAGCGAGGTCCGCAAGCGCCTGCCCGAGTGGGTGGCGGGAACGGCGCAGCCGACCATCGCGAAAGCGCTGGCCAGCGAGGGATTGACGGCGGCGATCCGCGTCGAAGACGACAAGCTGTTCATCGATTACGAGGCGACGGCGACCGGTTCGGGATATGTCGCGCCGAGCGTGATGCTCGAGTTTGGGGCGCGCTCAACCGGTGAGCCGGCGAGTCCGCGCGATGTCGTCTGCGACGCGGCGGGCTTGGTGGACGCAGTGGAATTTCCCACCGCGCGGCCGCGCGTCATGCACGCCGAGCGGACGTTCTGGGAAAAGGCGACGGCGATCCATGTTTTCTGCCTGCAGGCACGACTGCGTGGCGACAGGTTCGCGCGTCATTGGCACGATGTCGCGAGGCTGGATGAGGCCGGCTTAGCGACCACTGCGTTTGCGGATAGAGAGCTCGCCCAGGCGGTCGCGCGCCACAAAGGCATGTTTTTCGCCGGGAAGGCGGCCGACCGCGAACCCATCGATTACGCGGTCGCGGTCAACGGCGGCCTGCGCCTTGTGCCCGATGGGGATGCGCTGAAGGCGCTGGAGGACGACTATCTTCGTATGGTCGAGGACGGGCTGCTGCTGGAGGAGGCCGAGCCCTTCGAGGCGCTTATGGCGCGATGCGCCGACATAGCCGCGCGGGCCAATCGCGTGGGCGCATAGGGGGGAAGATGCTGACTCGAGGATCGGAATGGCGACGGTGGGAGCCGCATATTCACGCACCGGGCACCGTCATGAACAACCAGTTCAGCGGTCCTACGGCGTGGCACGACTATCTCACCGCGTTGGAGCAGGCCACGCCCGTGATCGAGGCGATCGCGGTCACCGACTATTATGTGACCGACACCTATGAGGAGGTGCTGAGGCAAAAGGCGGCCGGGCGACTGCCGGCGGCCAAGCTGATCTTTCCCAATGTCGAGCTTAGGCTCGATGTCGCGACCGCCAAAGGCGGCTTCGTCAACCTCCACCTGTTCGTCGGTCCGGAGGATCCTCAGCATATCGAAGAGTTACGGCGTCTGCTGTCGCGCCTGCGTTTCAACGTCATGCAGGATCATTTCGATTGCACGCGCGCGGACCTTATCCGGCTTGGCAAGAAGGCCGATCCGGCTATCACCGACGACCGCGCGGCGCTGAGCTATGGGGCCAACCAGTTCAAGGTCAACTTCCAGCAACTGCGTGACCTTTTCACCGGCAACGGCTGGGCGAAGAAAAATATCCTGATCGCGGTGGCCGGCGGCGCCACAGACGGTACGTCGGGCGTGCGCGAGGCTGCCGACCAGACGATCCGGCGTGAAATCGAAGGGTTCCGCCGACGTCATTTTCGCCGGCAGCCCTGCGCAGCGGGAGTTTTGGCTCGGCCTGCGGGACCTCGGCCCCGAGGAGATTCGGGCCCGCTATGGCGGGCTGAAACCCTGCCTGCACGGGAGCGACGCCCACAAGCTCGACGATGTGGCGTCACCGTTCGGGGACCGCTTCTCGTGGATCAAAGGGGGGTTGGAGTTCGGCAGGCATGCATCGACCCCAGCGGCCGCGCGCATGTCGGCGCCGAGCCGCCCGGGTCGGCCACGCCGTCGCAGGTGATCTCGGAAGTAGTTCGCGTGCTCGACGCCCCCTGGATGACGACGCCCGTCATTCCGCTTAATCCGGGCTTGGTCGCCATCATCGGCGCGCGTGGTTCCGGCAAGACTGCACTCGCCGACATGATCGCTGCAGGTTGTGACTCTATCCCCGACGAGTCGTGGAACGCCGAGGAATGGGCCAATCCGTCCTTTCTCGTGCGCGCTCGACCGCTGGTCGCAGACGGGAAGGTGAAGGTGAATTGGGCGGCCGGTGAACCCAGCACGCGCGCACTCGACGGATCGGATGCGAACGGACCCTACAGCTATGAGCGCGTCCGATATCTGTCGCAGCAATTCGTCGAGGATCTGTGCTCTTCAAGCGGCCTGACGGACGGCCTGCTGAGGGAGATCGAGCGGGTGATCTTCGAGGCACACCCCGATGACGCACGGGACGGCACATTGGACTTTGAAGAGCTGCTGGAGCACCGCGCGTCCCGGCATCGTCTCGCTCGTGATCGTGAAGCCGAGGCCGTCTCGCAGATTTCGGAACGGATCGGCGCCGAGCTGGAGAAGGAAAAGCTGGCCGCGACCTATGAGGCGCAGGCCGCGCAGAAGAAGAAGCTGGTCGAGGCCTACACCGCAGACCGTGCGAAGCTCGTGTCGGCCGGCAGCGAAATGCGAGCCCAGCGCCATACCGACCTTGCCGGAGCCGCCAATCAGGTCCGGTCGAAGCTGCGGCAGTTTGCCGGCCAGCGACAGACCTTTCTTGCCCTGCAGGACGAGGTGAAGGACCTGCGTCGCAACCAGGCTCCCGAGACATTGCGGCAGGCGCAGACACGTCATACGCACAGTGGCCTGTCGGCTGAGCAGTGGGCGGCCTTCTTGCTGGACTACAAAGGCCCGGTCGACAGCGATCTCGCCGATTATGTGAAGTGGGTGGACAGCAAAATCGCTGCCCTGAAGGGGACGACGCCGGCGCTGGGCGATCCGAACACGCCGTATTTTCCAGACGACACCGATCTCTCCACGCTGTCACAGGCGGTCCTCGATGCGGAAATGGCGCGGCTGGAGAAGCTGGTCAGCGCGGACAAGGAAACCCAGCGGCGCTACACCGCGCTTTCGGGCAGCATCGCGACCGAGACCGCGACGCTGCAAACGCTGACCGAGAAGGCGATCGACGCGAAGGGCGCCAAGGATCGCGCGCGCGACCTGCAGACCCAGCGCGAGGAAGCCTATGGCAGGGCCTTCGACGCGCTCGTCGCGGAACAATCGGTACTGGAAGATCTCTACGCACCGCTTATGGCGCGGCTCGCCGCCTCGTCCGGTACGTTGAAGAAGCTGTCGTTCTCGGTCGCGCGCGTGGCCGATGTAGAGCAATGGGCGAACGAGGCCGAAGACGGCCTGATCGACCTCCGCAAAACTGGCGCGTTCCGGGGTAAGGGCACATTGCTGCAGAAGGTAAACGAGGTGCTCAAGGGCGCGTGGGCGACCGGCGATTCCGAAGCCGTCATCACCGCGATGGCGGAGTTCCGGCGGCTCTACCAGAAGGACCTGTTGGATCATTCTCCGGTCGCGCACACGGATCAGGCGGAGTTTCGCGCTTGGTCGAAGCGCTTCGCCCAATGGCTTTTCAGCACCGATCATATCACGATCCGCTATGGCATCGACTACGACGGCGTCGACATCCGCAAGCTATCGCCAGGCACCCGCGGCATTGTTCTTCTGCTTCTCTATCTGGCACTGGATGACAGCGACAACCGGCCGCTGGTGATCGACCAGCCCGAAGAGAACCTCGATCCAAAATCGGTCTTTGATGAGCTCGTTCACCTCTTCGTCGAGGCCAAGTCCCACCGTCAGGTGATCATGGTGACGCACAATGCGAACCTAGTGATCAACACCGATGCGGATCCGATCATTATTGCCGAGGCGGGACCGCACCCGCACGGCTCCCTGCCGCCGATCTCGTACCGGTCGGGCGGTCTGGAGAACGCAGAGATCAGGAAAGCAGTCTGCGATATTCTCGAAGGTGGAGAGGGTGCCTTCCAGGAACGTGCGCGCCGACTGCGCGTGCGGTTGGAACGATAATGGGTCAATGAGAAGAACAAATAGGCTGAGGCTATGGCCTGCGTAATGTAGGCGAAGGGGGGAACTATGTTCTTGAACGATCAGGAGACGGCGACCGATCTCCTCTACTACGAGGCCATCGCGAAGACGGTTGTCACTCTGATCCGCAAGACGCCCGACGCGCCGGTGACGATCGGCGTCCACGGAGATTGGGGCGCAGGCAAATCAAGCGTTCTCAAAATGCTGGAGGGCGCCTTCGCGGAGGACGATCGTGTCCTCTGCCTTTGGTTCAACGGTTGGACGTTCGAGGGCTTCGAAGACGCAAAAACGGTCGTCATCGAAACCATTGTCGACGAGCTTCGTCGCGCCCGTCCGACGTCGACGAAGGTGGCCGACGCCGCGAAGAAGGTCCTGAAGCGGGTGGACTGGCTGAAGCTTGCTCGCAAGGCTGGCGGCTTCGCATTTACGGCGGCAACCGGCATCCCAACCTTCGATCAGGTCAAAGGCCTGTATGATGTTGCTACCTCGTTCCTGGCCAAACCCCAGGACCATGTCTCGATCGAGGATCTGAAAGGGGTCGCCGAAAAGGCGGGCGAGTTCCTCAAGGAAACGCCGGATGAGAGCGATAATCTTCCGGAGCACATTCATGCCTTCCGCGAGGAGTTCAAGGAGCTTCTCGACGCCGCCGACATCGACCAGCTCGTCGTCATCGTCGACGATCTCGACCGTTGCTTACCGAAGACCGCGATCGCGACGCTCGAAGCGATCCGCCTTTTCCTTTTTGTCGAACGCACCGCCTTTGTCATCGGTGCCGATGAACTGATGATTGAGTATGCAGTGCGCGAGCACTTCCCCGACTTGCCGCCCAGCTCCGGTCCGGTGAGCTATGCGCGCAATTATCTGGAAAAGTTGATCCAGGTTCCTTTCCGAATTCCCGCGCTAGGTGTCACCGAGACGCGCGTGTACGTGACCCTTCTCCTGGCGGAGAACGCGCTCGGCCCGAAGGACCCGCGGTTCCTCAGTCTGCTAGCATCGGCGCGGGAAGATATGCGACGGCCGTGGAAGAGCCGTGGCCTCGATCGCAGGACCGTTGAGCAAGCCATGGCAGGCAAGATGCCGCCCGACGTCGACCAGGCGCTCGTGATCAGCGCCCACGTGACGAAGATTCTAAGCGAGGGCACCCGCGGCAATCCACGCCAGATCAAACGCTTCCTCAATTCCATGATGCTGCGACACGCCATTGCCGAGGAACGCGGTTTCGGTGCCGACATTCAGCGTCCGGTGTTGGCCAAGATCATGCTCGCCGAGCGGTTCTATCCAGATTTCTACGAACAGATCGCACGCCTCGCGGCCAATCACCCTGATGGCCAACCCGAGGCGCTGCGGCGTTTTGAGGAGCACGTCCGGGCGCCCGCGCCGGAGGAGGACGACGATGAGAAGCCTGCCGCGAAGGGCGGGCGCAAGGCTGCGCGCTCGGCACCTGCACCTCTCCCGGCAGAAGCCATGGAATGGGAAAAGAACGAGTGGGCGAAGGGCTGGGCGGCAATCGACCCACCGCTAACGGGCGTAGATCTGCGACCGTATGTGTTCGTCACGCGTGATAAGCGTAGCTCGTTGGGAGGGCTGGCCGCCGCAAGCCATCTTGAGGGCCTCGTCGAGAAGCTGATGGGGCCGACGATGATGGTCCGGGGGGCCGTCGGCGAGATCGCGAAACTCACAGGGCCAGAGCCCGAGGAGGTTTTCGAGGCAATCCGTGGCCGGATTCTCCAGGACGACAACTTCGCGGCCAAGCCCAAGGGGGCGGACGGCCTCGTCCGGCTGGTCGAGGCGCATCCGACGCTGCAGCGCCGGCTTTTGGAGTTCGTCCGTGAATTGCCCGTGACCAAGGTCGGGAGCTGGGCGGCGTCGAGCTGGGGGGCGTGCTTCACGGACACAGGCATCGTGGCGGAGTACCAGACGACGCTGCGGTCATGGGCCGAGCAGACGGAAAACTCGATTTTGCAAAAGGCCGCGCAGGGCATCAGCAAACTGCAGCGGGGTTGATCGGATGGGCACGTCAAAAAGCTACGGCGGACCCTCAAGCGGCCTCGTCCCATCCTTCGTCGACGACCCCACGCCGCCGACCCAGCCTCGACCTCCGGCAACAGCGCCGGTGAGTCCGAATGCGCCGGGCGCGCCAGGCGGACCGTCATCGCCGCAACCGGGGCAGCCGGCAGCGCCTGCTGTTCCGGGCGTTCCGCGCACGCCGCCAAGTCCGGATACGAAGGGCACCGGCAGCCTGGGTGGCGCGCGGGGCAATTTCACGCGCTTCGCAAGGACCGGCAGCCGTAGTGCGCTCGGAAGTGCATTGTCGGGCTATGTACGCGGCAGCACCGGCGGCGCCCGACGGGCCGCGCGGCGCATGGGCTCATCCCGCGCCACAGCCAGCGGATTGTTGGGCGTCGTTCGCGACTTCCAGCGTCTCGGACCAACCGAAACGCTTCGTCAACTCAACCTGGCCGGATTGGCAACGCAGCCGGCGGCAGATGTCTTCGTAACGATCCTGGAATTTATCTGCCCACCGGGCGGCGCGGTCGACGACGCGATCGCGCGGCAGGCGATGCTGGAGACGATCGGTGATCTTGCTGAAGCGGGCTTGGGCAGCTTCGATACACTTACACCGGAGCAGCTCCAGGACGTCTTCCTGGACTTCATCTCCCGTTCGATCGAAGGGCGGGTGATGGCAGACCTCGGCGGGCGGGGCATCACCTTCCCTGATGACATCGCTGCCGTGGAAAGCGCCCAGGCGCAGCTTCATGATTTTATCGAGGGCGCAACGCGCGGTCAGCTCGCCGGAAGGCTCGAAAGCCTGGAGCGTCTGTCTGACCGCGATATCGAGAATGTCGTCAACCAGATTTACGAGACGGCTTTCGAGCTGGTTGCCGTCGCCGGGGAGGCCGCAGCATGAGGCATCATACGATCATTGCCCGGCTTGGTCCGGGAGACGGCACAAGCATTTCGCCGAGCCGTGTGGATACACAAGAGACGGAGATCAACTTCGTCGATGGCGAGTTCCGTTTGGGCTATGGGCTGGGCCAGCCATTGGATCAACTCTGTGAGCTCGGCCTTCGCCCCTCCGAAACAGCGGTCGATCTGGCGCTTTTGGCCGCGGCGATCACTGCCGCCGATACCCGTATCTCGCGTGCCGCTGACGCACAGGACGCCTGGACCCGCGAGATCGACCTCCACTTGCCGGTATATGACGCCGCTCGCTGGCAAGGCCTGGCGTCGTTGATCTCGACAACGCTGAACTTCCTGACCGGCGACCGCTGGGGCGTCTATTTTCGTCCTCGCGCTGCCGGCGCTCGCGATCTGGCGGCCAGACCGACGAAGCTGCGCACCGCCAATCCGACAACGGTCTGCCTGTTTTCGGGCGGGCTGGACAGTTTCATTGGTGCGATCGATCTGCTCGCGCGCGGTGAGGCGCCGATGTTGGTGAGCCACTATTGGGACGGCATCACCAGCACGCACCAAGCCTATTGCGCCGAGGTGATGAAGCGTCGCTTCGGCGGAACAACGCTTCATCACATTCGGGCAAGAGTGGGATTCCCGACCGATACGGTGGAGCATTCTGCGGTCGAGGACACGCTGAGGGGGCGTTCATTTCTGTTCTTCTCGCTGGCGGTCATGGCGGCCGACGCGATCGGCGGCGACATGGTCGTGCATGTGCCGGAGAATGGCCTGATCTCGCTCAACGTGCCTCTGGATCCGCTCCGCCTCGGAGCACTTAGCACTCGCACGACACATCCGTTCTACATGGCTCGTTTCGAGGATCTACTCAAAGGCCTCGGCCTGAGCGTTCGATTGGAAAATCCCTACGCCTTCATGACGAAAGGCCAAATGGCGAAGGAATGCGCCGACATCCCGTTCCTCCGGAAAGAAGCGAAGCACACGATGTCGTGCTCGTCGCCTGGAAGTCGCCGCTACGATCCGGACCCGAATGAGAGGACGCCTAAACATTGCGGACGTTGTGTGCCGTGTCTCATCCGGCGCGCTGCGATCCTCGAAGGCTGGGGCACCGACGATACGTCGTACCGCATTCCCGATCTTCGAGCGCAGGTCCTCGATACAAACAAGGCGGAGGGCGAGCATGTGCGCTCCTTCCAGCTTGCGCTATCGCGCCTTGCACGAAAGCCTGGGCGAGCCCGTTTCGATATTCATCGACCGGGGCCATTGATCGATCATCCTGGCAAGCTCTCCGATTATGAGGCCGTCTACGTCGCCGGCCTGCAGGAGGTCGGCAGACTGTTGCACGGCGTCCAGGCCCGTCCGCTATGATAGAGACATCCAACCAATCGGCCGCGCGCTGGGTCGATTTCCACTGCCACGTCGATCTCTACAAAGACCATTCGGCTCTTATTGCCGAATGCGATCGAGAACGCGTGGCGACGCTTGCGGTCACGACCACGCCGAAGGCTTGGCCGCGAAACCGGGAGCTTGCGGCGAAGTCGGCGCATGTCCGGATCGCCTTGGGGCTACATCCGCAGCTCGTCGCCGAACGCGAGAATGAGTTGCCGATCTTCGAGCGCTACCTCTCAGATGCACGCTATGTCGGCGAGATTGGCCTGGACGCCGGCCCCCGCTTCTATCGGAGTTTTCCGGCACAGGAGCGGGTGTTCGAGCGCATCCTCCGCGCCTGCGCTGAACAGGGCGGGAAGATACTAACCGTCCATAGCGTCCGCGCGGTTGGCAAAGTGCTGAATCATCTTGAAAGCTCCCTGCCGCAGGACCGGGGACGCGTTGTCATGCATTGGTTCACCGGCACGTCGGCCGAAGCCCGTCGGGCGGTCGCGCTCGGCTGCTATTTCTCGATCAACGGAGAGATGCTGCGCTCACCCAAGCACCGACAACTGGTTGGGAGTCTTCCGCTCGACCGTTTGCTGACTGAAACCGACGGGCCGTTTGTGGAGAGGGATGGGCAGCCGCTCAGGCCACGCGATGTCGGCCACACGGTCGCCGAACTGGCGGAAGCTCGGAACGTTTCGGCGAAGGCCATGGAAGACGCGGTTCTCCAGAACCTAAGACGTCTGGTGAGTGCGTGAACTATGCATGGTAGACAAACCAAACAAAGAAGGTCGAAATCGTGCTGCATCTGTTTGTTGATACTTGTGTGTGGCTCGATATGGTCAAGGATTATCGGCACCAACCCACACTTGCCGCTCTTGAGCAGATGATCGAGGCAGGTGAAGTCATCTTGGTTTTGCCAAAGCAGTCGGTCGACGAATTCGCTCGCAACAAGGACCGCATCATAAGGGACAGCGGCAAGAGTCTGAGCAGCACCTTCAAGCGGGTCAAAGAAGCTGTACGGCAGTTTGGTAAGGCGGAGGGCCGGGAGGAGGCCTTGGCCAGTTTGGATGACGTGGATCACCGCATCACGATCCTCGGCGAAGCCGTCCATGAGAGCATCCAGCGCATAGAGAAATTGTTTGCCGCCGCGAGCCCGGTTGTGACGGATGATGCGGTGAAGCTTCGGGCTGCACAGCGCGCAGTCGATAAGCGCGCTCCGTTTCACAAAGATAAGAACAGCATTGGCGACGCAATTCTCATAGAAATTTACAGAGACATTGTATCTGTGGCCGACGAAGGCGCGGACTACGCTTTTGTAACGCACAATAAGCATGACTTCTCCAACATGGCAGGCGATGAGAGGGAGCCGCACCCCGATCTCGGCGACCTGTTTGCCGCCAAGAACTCCACATATTCGCTAGCGATTGGAGAAGTCCTGAACGATTACGCGCCGGATCTGATGGAAGAAGTGAAATGGGAGTTTGAGTACCGGGAGGAGCCGCGATTGCTCAGCGAGATCATGGAGGCTGAAAATCTTCTGTTTCGGCAAATTTGGTACAACCGACATTGGAACCTTCGCGCGATTGAGAGCGGCAAACACAAAGTTGTCACGGAAGCTGAGTGGAAAAAGCGTCCCCAAGCGCCATCAGAAAGTGACTATCGACACCGTGTGGCAGAGGGCTCTGGCTGCAGCGAAGCGAACGGAAGATGAGGTCGGCCTAGAAAATCTTGGGCCGTGGAGCGATTTCGAGTGGGGAATGCTCAATGGGAAACTCAGCGCTTTGCGCTGGGTGACGGGCAGTGAATGGGATTTTCTTGATACCTAGTATGGTCGGAGGGGATGCGTCGATGGAAACTGCTCCCGCAACGTTAATAGAGCCGCTGGGGTCGGAATGCCTGGACTTTACTGGGCTCGCGGAAGCGGACGCTATCGAAGTCCGAAAGGCGATCGCCCGTGGGGAAAACTTTCATGGCTACATCCCGACGGAGAGCCTTGGTTTTATCATCCGCAACTATCGGGTTCTGGCCGCCTTGGGGGTGCTCGAAGCGCCTTGGCTTGACGCCTATGTGCATGCATCCCACTTTCGCGACCAGGGTATCTCGGTGCTGAAGGACGTGTTTGACGCGTGTGATCGGGATCGCCTCCGCGCACTCAAACCTTTGGGCGAGACCTTCACTTTTGTTAGAGGTGAGCGGCTCACGCTGTTCCGCGGTTGCGCAGGGCCTGTGCACAGCATGGGCATGTCGTGGACGCCATCTCTCGACAAGGCGATCTGGTATGCAGCTCACCACGTCGAATACTACGATCTTCCCAACCCAGCGGTCTATGTTTCGACGGTGTCCATCGCCGAAATCTACTGCCGCCTCGACCACTATGACGATGATTTCATCGTCCATCCTTGCGAGGCATGGCGTGTAGACGTTCCGGCTAACGAGTACCGTCTCAACCGGCCGCGTTGAGATCAGGGACATCTGATGGGTTTGAGCTAACCGGTGCGACGAGGGCCGCACTGTTCTGGAGCAGATGGTGCCAAGTGTGCGAGCGTGCTATAGATTGCTGACGGTATTTTTCGGATGCGGAGTCGGGTAAGTCGCCACTGCCGGCCAGTGCAAAGGTGACCCGATTGGTGTCGATAGTCCGTGAAACCTCAAAAATATTTTTCTGGCGATTTTTCCTTTAAATCAAGAGCGTAACTTTTTGACGGCATGGCTGTCGGGATTGTCGCGCAGATTTTGAAAATAAGTGAACGTTTTCAACGTGTTATGCGCCGATTAAACAATGAGTGGGAGATTTCATCGTTCATGCCAGCTCAATCCGTATCCTCGACAAAGGGTACGGGTTTGCTGGAATCGACGCCGCGAAGCGAGCCCATCCGGCATCATCCACCTTCGATTTCGAAGTGCTGGTCCCGCGGCGTCGCGCAGCCGCCGTCTTCCTGGTCGCCGCCGACCAGCTCGCGCTGGGCGATCGCAGTGCGGACGATGGCGCGGGTGTCGACTTCACGGCGGCCTTTCGCAAGCAGGGTGCGTCGGGCGGTCAGCGCCTCGTGGAGGGTTATCGAAGGCAACGTCACGTCGGCATAGCGGGCTTCCACGAAGTTACCCGATGGCCTTCGAACGAAGATGCGCGCCATGTCGCGCGGATCGTATTTGACAAGCAGGCGCCGGTCCGAACGCCCGATGTCGGCGCTGAGCGCAGGCGACTAATAGCGCAGCCCAAACAGATGAATATCGGTTGGCCGCAAGGTGCGCTCCTGCTCGGGCAGGAACGTCAGCCAGAAACGCAGCCGATCCTGCGGCAGCCGAAGTGGAATCTCGCCCTCATGCTCGCGCCAGACCGCAATCGGCGGCCGGCCCAGACTGCTGTGGATCGACTGATGATAGCACCCCACGATGTCGAGGGCGATATAACGCTCAAGCTCCCGCAGTGTTAGTACCGCGTGCCGCTTCGAATCGTACTCGCCAAGCTCCTGCGCGTTGCTGAACGTCGTGCCGGGTAGCAGGTGCAGTTTCCCCATCTGTGTACCGATAAGGCGCTCGATGTGACCGCCGAAGCGCGGCTCGCCCGGAGGTCGCCATTCGATCGCAATTCCGACATCCTGGCATCCTCTCTTGAAGGCTCGGCTGCGGAAGTCAGGACCGTAGCACCTACGGAATAACGGAGCGGCGACGACCGCCAGGGCGGTGCGCGCAGCTTTTCGCTGCAGGCGCGCACCGCTCTCGAGGCGGCCATGGCCAGTCAAAGTTTCTCTAGAATGTGAATGTTCACAACCCATTCCGGAGAGACCGACCATGACCACTTCAGATTCTACACCCGCCGCCGCGGTGCTGGTAGCGATCGACATTGCCAAGGTGCGCAATGAAGTTCTGATCGAAGCACCAGGCCACAAGCGCCGGCGTCGTCTTTTGGTCCTCAACACCCGTGCTGAGCACGACCATCTGATAGAGGTGCTGTAGGCGTATGGCCGCCCTGTGGTCTGCGCCTTTGAAGCGACCGGGAACTATCACCGGCCGATAGCATGGCGCCTGGCTGAAGCGGGTTTTGAGGTGCGGCTGGTGTCGTCGCTGGCGCTGGCCCGAACGCGAGAAGCGTTGCACAACAGCTGGGACAAGAACGATCCAAAGGATGCACAGGTGATGCTGCACATGCTCAGGATCCAGGCAACACAAGTCTACCATTCGCGCCGGCATCAACGACGTGCAGGAGCTGTCGAAGACCCATGAAGCGATCGCCAGGGCCAAGACCGAGATCCAGCACCGTATCCTGACGCACTACCTGCCGCTGTATTTTCCCGAGATCGATCGTTTCCGGGGGAACAGCCGCAGCGACTGGTTCTTCGCCTTCCTCCATGCCTTTCCGGCGCCAGCAGGCATCACGGCGCTGACGAAGGAGGAGTTTGTGATGGCAGCTTGGGATGTCGTCGGCCGCAAGGTCAGCAAGACACAGATTCTGATGGTTATTTACGAGACGGCGCGCTCATCGATCGGACTGCCACTGCCGCTCGATGCCCCTGCCATTCGCATGTTCCGGATGGTCATTGACGAGGCACGCGGCCTGATCCGGCAGCGCAATGAGATCGAAGCGCAAGCCGACGAGCTGTTGCGGCACAGCCAGGACTATCAGCTCCTACGCCAGATCCCCGGCATCGGGCCGATCAATGCGCTGACGATCATTGCCGAAGCCGGCGATCTTCGCCGTTTCGCTCATCACCGCCAGTTTCTGAAGTTCTGCGGGCTGGACCTCTCGACACAACAGTCAGGCCAATATCGCGGCCAGACCCGCCTTTCCAAATTGGCAATGCCCGGCTACGCCGTACCCTGTGGATCGCTGGACAAGTCGCCATCCGCCAGCGGGAGAACGGCTTCCGTCATAAGTTCGAACGCTACATTGCGCGGGATCGCGACAAGCCCGATCTACGCCGCAAGGCAATGACCGCTATTACCGCCAAGATGGCGCGCGTCGTGCACGCTGTCGTCAAAGGTGGTTCCGACTACCGGCCCTTCGTTGAAGGGCGGGTGCCAGGTGGAAGAACCTCTGTCAGCTAAGGGCCGTGAGGGCATCGCTTCGATGACCCTGTAGATAATGTTCGGGTCTTCCGCCTGGATCAGAAGCTCGTGTTGAGGACGGTGAGGGACGCCTCCGTGCGTACCCTTTGTTTGCTATGGACGAGACCTTTTCCCTTGCCGGTGGAAGCCGCCTGTTTCGACGACTTGACCAACGTCACGCAGCGAAAGCATGCTGGCGGATAGAGAGACCTTGACTGCAGGCTCCATTTCGTTCCGCGCTTAGGACGTTGTCGACATGTAGCGTATCAGGCAGGCCAGCAACGGGCCATGGTTCTGTGATCTCGCGTTCTCTCAGCCATGCCGATTTTTCGAAGACAGAATGCAGCAAGCAAACGCTGGTCGAAAGCCGGGACGGTGCTTCCATCGTAAGGTAGAACCCAGTCACCATCCGGCTGGACACGTCCATCGCCAGTGTCAGCCACGGTCGACCGACCGGCTGCCGAGTTTCCTCGTCGTCGACAAAGATATCGGCCTTGGTATGGTCGATCTGACCACCTCCAGGGGACGGGAGACCTCAAACGATCCAGGAACGGCCGTTGTCGCCTTCGCGATCCTCTGTTCGCCGCGTCGCTTTGCGCGTATGAAAACAAGATTTGGGAGTGAGGCTTTGGTTCATTCGGCGTGAGGGCGCGCGATTTGGCGCCATGCTTGCATGGCAGTTGCTCGCAGTTCTCGATGGTGGGTGGATGGAATATCGTGGCGGGGAACGTTAAAGAGGTTGGGCGATCGGGACGTGTGCGGAAACGAAACGCTGAAGATGTCGCGCTGACTTGAAGCGCTTCATGATCCTCTCCCGCCGTCGGACGGGTTGATGAGAGTTCTCCGCCCGATTGTTCAGGCCCTTGTGCGAGCGATGCTCAACGCCTGGCATGATCTCCCGCTTCGCCGCACCGTAGGATCGAAGCTTGTCGGTGATCATCACACGCGGCGAACGGCCTTGGCCTTTCAGAAGCTTTCGCATCAAGCGCTTTGCCGCCTTGACATTGCGACGGCTTTGCACCGACGCGTCGAGAACAAACCCGTCCTGATCAACGGCGCGCCAAAGCCAGTGTTTCTTTCCACCGATGGTGATGACAACTTCATCGAGATGCCATGTGTCGCCGAGCTTGCCGGCCGATCGCTTCCGGATATCATTGGCAAAGTGTCTGCCAAATTTCTCAGCCCAAAGTCGCGCACGGTCTGGTGAGAGACGATGACGCCACGCGCTGCCGGCATATCCTCGACCATCCGCAGGCTGAGCGGAAACCGGAAATAGAGCCAAACGGCATGGGCAATCACCTGCGCCGGAAATCGGTGGCGACGATAATCACGGGAAAATCTGGTCATGCCGCCAGATCCCACATTTTGATCGATGCTGGTTAACGCTACGGTGCCCTCCCAGATCTTGTTTTCACAGCGTTAAGTTTACGGTGCCCGTCAGCTTGTCGAAAGCCAACCCGCCTAGCATGAGTCATCCAGATGACACTGACGGTTAAGCGCCGTCTCGCGTATCCCGTCCCTCGACGATCAGAAAACTCCACTACAGGTGAACGGCTATGGGAATTTGCTTCTCCAAATCCTCCGGATCGACTCGACATGCCACATATGACACGGAAGAGTCGCCGCGAGAATCCACGGCGTCGGCCTTTGAGAGCAGCATATCAGCGCTGAGGGTCTCCCTGGGCACGCCTGCCGACAAGTTGCGATGGGGCGGAGATGCGCCTCTGGAGCAACATCAGATCCAGCAGGCCGCCTACCATATGGGAGCGTGTCTCGTCCATGACGACGTCACGAGCCCGATAAGACTCGCGACAGCGGGGCAAACAGTTCACGACCTCCGCCTGCTGCTCAAGCATGGCCGGGGAAACGTTAAGGTGGACGACATTCCCTCGCACGGCCACAACGGCATCGGATCGTCGGTTGCAATGATGGCACCAGACGGCAACAACAAGGTTGCAGTGGCAGTAGTCATGGGAGCAGCGTGCTGCAATCAGACCGCTCCCCTTTGCGCTATCGTCCACGCCCCACACATGGCGGCCGACGAGCGGAGTATGACCTCTATTGCTTCCGTGTCAATGAAAGAGATAACCGAGGAAGGTGATGAGATCCCAGTCAAGACGGGTCACACCTGGAACGAACTGCGGCGCGGAAGCCGCGACCCGAGGTCGACCGTGGTCATGGATGCCTGGGCCAACGGTCCCGCTGTTCGGTTGAAAGACAGCGCATGGAGCGGAGAGCCGGCCGAGCAAGGTCCTTGGTCGATGGACAAAAGCACCGCCGAATTCCTGAAAAGCCGTCTTGAGGGGTTGATTCCGTTCGTGCATCCGGACACAAATGAATACACTGCCAACAATTTGCGCCGGAGGCAAAACGCACCCGTATCGTGGGAAAAATATGCAGAAGTACAAGTGATCTCACCCGAGTTCGCCGATAGTGTGCGCAACGCATTGTCCCGTGTTCCTGAAGACCAACAAAGGGAAATCGCATCACGGATGATTCAGGAAGCTTACGGAATGGATCCTTCCTCGTGCACGCACCAAGACGCAGTGGAATCAGTTCTAGTGGCCGCCAACCAACTGGACTCGCTGCCCCGGCCTCCTGTCGAGCCGCCGGAATACTGAACGGCAAGAGGATCGAATCGGGCACCGTAAACTTAACGCTGTGAAAACAAGATCTGGGAGTGAGGCTTTGGTTCATTCGGCGTGAGGGCGCGCGATTTGGCGCCATGCTTGCATGGCAGTTGCTCGCAGTTCTCGATGGTGGGTGGATGGAATATCGTGGCGGGGAACGTTAAAGAAGTTGGGCGATCGGGTCGTGTACGGAAACGAAACACTGAAGACGTCGCGCTGACTTGAAGCGCTTCATGATCCTCTCCCGCCGTCTGACGGGGTGATGAGAGTTCTCCGCCCGATTGTTCAGGCCCTTGTGCGAGCGATGTCGACGCCTGGCATGATCTCCCGCTTCGCTGCACCGTAGGATCGAAGCTTGTCGGTGATCTTCCATGGTGTGTCCCCTTCTTGACGACCACGCTTCGAGCACCAGCATAGTCATGTTCCGCGACGGCTCGGAGGGCCGTTCCACACCACCACTATTATTCGCGCTATTCAGCCCGGGCATCATCGGCACAGGGCTGCTCGCCGTGCCTGTGCTGGCAGGATCGGCAGCCTATGCCATATGCGACCCGCGGGTGGAAAACCGGACTGGAGCACAAGCCGCGCGAGGCGGTCGGGTTCTACACAGTTATCGGCCTTGCCGTTCTCGTGAGACCGGTAATTTCTCTGGGGTCGAATACGGGCTGTTAGGCTCGAGTAGTCCATCAACGTCACTTTGCTAGGAGGCAAAGCGATGGCGGTGGAATGGACGATTACGATCGAGGGCAAGAACGAATTTGGCGACACCTGCCGGAAGGAACTCCGGATCGACAAGAGCTGGGAGCATCTGTTCGACGGCGACATCGGCTTGTCGGTCGAGGACGGCAAGAAGATCATGACGGCGCTGCAGGGAGCGGTTGTGACCCACGAGGCGGAAACCTATTCCCTCTTTCGTCGGGTCTGCCCTGACTGCCACACGTTCCGCTCGGTCAAGGATTACACGACGCGCCGGATCCGAACCGTTTTCGGCACCGTTGAGGTTCGCAACCCTCGCTGGATGCTGTGCCAGGATTGTTACCCTGGCATGGCCAGCGCCTTTGCGCCGCTGAAGGAAATCTGTCCCGACCGCTCGACGTCCGAGCTGATGGAACTGACTGCGCGAATGGGAAGCATGATGCCTTACCGGCGAGCTGCGAAGGTTCTGACCGAATTCCTGCCCATTGAGCCGACCGAGACGCATGCGACCGTGCGCAAGCGCACCATCAGAATCGGCGAGCGGCTCGACGATCAAATTGCAGAGGAAGAACGGCGGGCAGGGTCGCGGGCGGACGACCGAAGCCAGCTTGAAATGCAGCTTCCCGGCGATCGGCGCAAAGAATTCGTCATCAGCATCGATACGGCGCACGTTCGCAGCGCCGATCCCAATTCAGCACGAAACTTCGAGCTCGTGGTGGCCAGATGCAGCCGTGGTGGGCGCGGTGAAAGCGGCGGCCGCTATTTCGTGACCAGCAGCACCGATCAAACCGCTATCCGGGTTCGCGCCCTTCATGCTCTTCGCCATGAAGGGTATCGTGGCCTTGGCGACGTCACCGTGATTTCGGACGGCGCTGAAATCCTGAAGCGTCTGCCACGGGCCATGCCGAAGCCGACAGCCCACATCATCGACTGGTTCCACATCGCCATGAAAATCCAGCCCATGCAGCAGATTGCCGATCACATCGCTCGCTCCCGAGCCGGTCCCTGGGACTCGCTTCGGCAAGCGGATGGTGAAGAAACAGCAGATGCGCTGGTCCCTTCACGGTGCTCACATGCTCATGCAGGTTCGGACGGCCGAACTGAACGGCGAGCTTCGTGATCGACTGCGGGCACCGTTCCGTCAGCCCGAACCGAACGTGCCACCGCTATTCAAACCCAAACCGCCTCTTCTACGTGCCGCCTGACCCCGGAGAAGTTACCAGTCTCGCTCAGGCGCTGGCGAACCTTTGAATGTTGCGCATGCATTGGAGCGCCGGCCGATTCGGGCACGATCAACGATCGCTGTGGCAAGCTCACGTCAATGTCCCCGAATTGCCTTTCCCTACCACCAGACTACCCCGCTCAGGAGCGCGACGCCGGCAGCACTCCCATCTCCTTGAGCAACCGGCTAGCGCCGTCAATCTTGTCCATGGTCCAGAGCATGAAGCGACTGTCGACATGGATGCTGCGATTGCGGTCTGCGGCATATGCCCAATCGGAGATCACTCCATCAAGCGTGCCATCGAAGGCGAGGCCGACGAACTCGCCGCGTCCGTTCAGCGTGGCCGAGCCGCTATTGCCGTTGGTGATGTCGGCGGTGGACAGGAAGTCGACCGGTAACGTGCCCAGCGCCGGCGCGGCATAGGGGCCATAATCCTTGGCTCGGATCGCTGCGATAGCCGCATCTGGAGCGTCGAACTCACCCTTGCCCGTTTCTTTGGCCAGAAGTCCATCGGCCGTGGTAAAGGGCATCCAGATCTGCCCGTCGCGTGTTCGCCCCGCCACCTTGCCCCAGGTGATGCGCAGCGAGCCATTCGCGTCGGGATACATCGGCCGGCCGATTGCCTGGCGGTAGGCACGCTGGCCGTGCATATAGATGGCGCGAGCCGCCTGGCTGCGTCCAGCGCGGTCCTTCGCAGCGTGCTTCGCAGCTATGTCGCCGGGATAGAGAGCGACCGCCAACTTGATGAAAGGGTCCTCCGACGCCTCGAAGGCAGCAGCGGGCTTGTCAAGCCAGCCGAGCCGCATTGCCGTGTCTGCGAGTTTGGTGTCTGCATAAAGTCGGTCAAGGCCAATTTGGCCCAAAGCGCTTTCGAAAACAGTATCGCGGTCCTTTGCATCCAGCCGGCGATATTCGTCGAGTGCGGCCTCGAAAAGCTTTCGATCGATGTCTGGCAAATAGCGGCGTTCGATCTGCGTCAGCTGATCCGAGATTTCTTTACGGTCACGATCCTGAAAGCCGCTTTCACGGTCTTCATCGGGCTTCTCGTGCTCCTTTGTCCAGCGATAGAGAGTGCGTGCCGATGACAGTAGTTGCGCGCGATTGAGCAACGCCTGGCGCAGCCTCGCCAGCGAAGCCCGGCTATTCTCGCCCACCATCGCGTCCAGGTCGCGGATTGCTGCGTCAAAGCGCGTCTGCCGCACGGGATACTCAGCGACCCAGGCGCGAAAAGCTTCCTCCTCGGTAGCCTTGCGCGCGTCGAGGCCGATCGCGTCGGCGCCGGCTAGATCGCCCGCCAGCTTCTTCTTGTAGTTTTCCACGCCTTGTAGGATGGAGGCGTAGCGGATCTGCGCTTCGCGATTGCCTTCCGTGGCTTGCTTGATCTGGGCCGCATAATCCGAGAGCAAACGCTGGGACAGTGGTTCGTAGTGCGCGAAGTTGAACCGGACTTCATCGGCGGTGAGGAATCGATTGGTTGCTCCGGGAAAGCCGGCGACCATCACGAAATCGCCTTCTTGCACGCCTTTAGAGGCGATGCGCAGCCAGTTCTTCGGCCGGTAGGGCACGTTGTCGCGCGCATAAGGCCGGGATGAACCATCAGGGGCGACATAGGCGCGATAAAAGCCAAAGTCGCCTGTGTGGCGCGGCCACATCCAATTGTCCGTTTCGCCGCCGAAGTTACCTATGCCGAGCCCGGGCGCATAGACGAGGCGCACGTCCTGAATTTCAAGCTTCTGCTGGAGATAGTAGGAGGCGCCGCCATAATAGGACCCTACGTCGCAGCGGCGATTGGGCTGTTCTTCACACGCGGCGATCAGCGCCTTGCGGTTCGCTTCGAGCCGTTCATAGCGGGCAAAGCCGTTCAGCTTGTCCGAGACGCCCTTGAGCATGTCAGCGGTCACATCCCGCATATCCTCGATCACATAGATGCGGCTGCCGGGCGCCGCAGGCAATTCTTCACCCAGGCTCTTCGCCAGAAACCCGTTGGTGAGATAGTCTTGGCTCTCCTTGCTGTTGTACTGGATGGATTCCAGCACGCAGTGATGGTTGGTGGCGACCAGCCCTTGCGGACTGACGAATGAGGCGGAGCATCCGCCCAGTGAAACGATCGCGTTAAGCGGGGCAGCGCCCAGACGGCTCAGCTGCGCGGGATCGATCTGGAGCCCATCCGCGCGCATGGCCGCGCCGACTTCCGCACTCTGGGCCGGCATCCACATGCCTTCGTTCGCCGATGCAGCGGTGGCCGTCCAGAGCAAGGCGATGGCACTTACCCAAGCAACCATATCACATTCGCAGTTCATACTGGTGTCTCTCCCATTCTATCTACTGTCTCCGCCGACTGGATCGATGAGCTATCGGGCTGGCCGGCGACGCCAGCGCCTGCGCGGCTGCCACTGGGTGAAGACTGAGGGGACGGTCAACGCAAACATCTGGATGACGCTCCCCTCACATCGTATCGGTTCTGTGCAACGTTGCGGATCATCCGTTGCACTAATCGTGCCAAAGGAATAAAGCTTTCAACGACCCAAATGGTAAGCTGCCTTCCATGTCCGACTTCCGACATTTCGTCGTAGACCCGACACCCTCGTCCTCGCCAGCGACGAAGCCCGCTGCCGAACGGCCGTCGCCTGTCCATAATTGTGAGAGTGCGTTTCTTCACCTAGCCGTATACGCCGAAGACCATGCGGTATCCTATGCATTTCCTTGCTGGTGTTCGCCGATCGGGAAGTGGAGCGACCCATCTGCGAACATCTGAATTATTATAGCCGCTGGAGGCGCCGGGCGGTTCAGGAACTGCTCAGCTCCCGTTCCGCACTGCATCTTATGCTACTTTGGGCGAACAAACATCGAACACGTCAGAACGACTTCGCTCACATGCTGGGATCCGCTATTCGTCATGGGCTCAGTTGTGCCAAAGAGCGACCCTTCCGAGCCGAGAAGCAAACGTGTCGCATTAGGAGCCGAAGGCGGACCGACAGCTTGCGGCATCTCCCTAGCGGATAGCAGACATTTAACCGGCAGCTACCGGTCCGCTTCTGAGTTCTAGGTGGCGGAAAGCAGCCGATCGGCTTCAGCCTCATTTTCTTATAAGGAGACCTCGTATTTGATCCTGCACAAGTGTTCGGGCACCGAGACGCATGAGTTAAATGGGCTCTCTTTTCATTAGCTCGGCGCCCAGCTTGGCATCGACGATTTGCCAGGCATCAAATGCCGTGATTCCTGACGCCATATGAGCGCGGAGCTTATCCCGCATCCGAAGATGATGCTCGGGATATCTGCGAAGTGCATCCGGCAGCTTTACCCCGCCCCGAAATCCGTAAGTTGCTACGCCGTCGTTGGCTTTTAGCCATTCGATCGAGGCGTCGGGGATGAACTGGAACCGTGAAGGTAACGGCGTCATCTGTGGCGTTAGACAAAGCCATTGCCCGCGGACCTCGACAACCGAATGCAAGACAACAATCGGACCATAGATCCACCAACCCCAAACATGACGGCTCAGCCGATCCGGGTCATTTGCCACTTGTGTGGAGCAATTTACATGGCAGTCCTTAGGAACCATGCCGGCCGCCAGAAGATGCTTTTCGGGCGGCCGCGTGACAGTGACTCGCGGCAGGGCGAGAACCTCAGCAAGGGTGTTAGCCTCCCATTCGGTCGGCGGGAAAGCTAATCGCTCGGCCTCCCGCAAGGCTATTCGCCCCAGATCCTCTTTGCGGAGCGCGCTCTCCGCCGTCGCTTCGTGTTTCATGATCCTGTCTGTCGTCCGCTGATTATCAGCTCTCTGGCCGATCGGGATTTGCTACCGTCCGAGGTGGTGTAGGTCAATTCGTCTGGCTGCACGCAGCCGCCTGTCCGTCATCTAGCGAACGTTCGCTTTTGACTATATGCGTGCTCGGCGATAGAGACCGCGGCGATGTTTGGAGACGTTGATAACCGGTCGCTTATGCGGCATTACTTGACAACCGCTTGTGGGCGCCTTGCCATGGGCCGGAGATCGGGATACGCATTTGTCGCGCTCGCCGGCGTGCGGCTGGCTCGGCGAAGTCTACGAGGCTTCGCGCAAATCATTCGCCGCAGCCCTGCACATGCGGCGTTGGTATTTGGCGCTTGGAGAGGACACCAGCGAGGCGGATGCCTGGTGCGCCTTCCGTTTGGCTCAACTCGAAACAGATGATCGCTACATCGATTTGGTGCATGCGCCGTCGTTCCTCTTTGAGAACAAGGCCGACCGGGTTCGCTGGCTGAACTTCCTCTCCCCGGAAGGGCAAGAGGCACGCAAGAAGGCTCGGAAGGCCTTGGGTGACAAATGGCTCAGAGGGCCGCGCTATCGGGACGTCATCAACGGGCGTTGAGATAGGGTGTGAATTTGTCGGCGGTCCGTCTCGCCGCTGAGGCTCATCGCTGCTCGGCAGCCTGGGGGCCGACAGCGGAATAGCAGCTTCGGGACTTCGGGATGGCATAGCGGACGTTTCGCATGGAGGCTTCAAGTCTCGACCTGTGATGGGTTTCGGACTGTCTACTGAGATGGCGTCCGGCATGGACATGTCGGCTTTGTGGACCGGGTGACCTGCCACTGAACTTTCATCCAGTGGCGATTAGAGCCTCGGCCGTTTCTGTTACGCCGTATGGCGCGGTTTGAGCAACCGGCGGAGACGCGAAGCCTTCATTGAGCGCAGCGTCGGAGCCGGTTGCGGCGAGGGTTCCGGCGAAGGCCGCCGGGGTCTGGTAGCCGAGCGAGGAATGGGGCCTCGCGGTGTTGAAGTCCTGCCTCCATTCGGCAATGGCACTGCGGGCGTGGTCGAGGCCGAAGAACAGGCTCTCGTTCAACAGCTCGTCGCGCATTCGGCCGTTGAAGGATTCGACGTAGCCATTTTGCATCGGCTTGCCCGGCGCGATGTAGTGCCATTCGACGCGATGATCCTTCGACCAGGCGAGGATGGCGTTCGAGGTGAACTCTGTGCCGTGGTCGGAAACGATCATGTCCGGCTTGCCGCGCCAGGCGATCAGGTCAGTCAGTTCCCGAGCAACGCGCCGACCGGAGATCGACGTGTCCGGCGCTTGCGCACCGTCAGGCCCTCCTCGCGGTAGAGCCGGTAGATGCGATTGACCCCTGATGGCTCGCCCTCTCGCTGGAGCAGAATGAACAGGCGTCGATAGCCGAAGCGGCGGCGCTCGTTGGCGAGGTCGCGTAACCTTGTGCGCAGCTCCGTCTCCGGCGGACGCCGGGACCGATAGCGGACCATCTTGCGATCGGCACCGACGAAGGAACAGGCCCGACGCTCCGACACGCCCATGACGGCCTGCAGATGCGCGACGGCTTCGCGCTTGGCGGCGGGCCCTACCATTTTTTTGAAAGAAGCTCGCGCAGTGCCGACGCTTCGAGCATCTGGTCGGCGAGCAGCTTCTTCAGCTTCGCGTTCTCGTCTTCCAAGGCTTTCAGCCGTTTGGCATCGGAGACGTCCATCCCGCCATATTTCGCCTTCCAGTTATACAGCGTCGCCTCGGAGATCCCATGCTTGCGCGCCAGGTCGCCCGCCTTTGCTCCCGCCTCATGCTCACGCAGAACCGCGATGATCTGCTCTTCCGTAAACCGCTTTCTCTTCATCAGTCCGTCCTTCAATCGAGGCCGGACTCTAATCTCAGATGGAGGAAATTACCCGTGGCAGGTCACATGAGATCGATCAGATGTTGAAGGCAGAGGCAAGCTGGTCGTACATCGTAGTCGAACTACGCGATTGGCTTGCAGAATAGGCGGACCCGATCGCGCTCGACATTGTAGCATTTGCGCTTCGCCACGCCGGAAGGCGTGAACGATATTTCTGTTCTCGATGCCTGGTCCGGCAAGGAACAGGAACTGCACCAGTCAGTGATTGCCGACACCCGCTTCGCAGTCTACCGACTGCAGCTCAGCACCTACGACAAATCTATGCCGATCTTCTCTCGCTAAAGTGAGTGCTACTAGGCCGCGTCGTCTGCCGAAGAACTGGCTATCGAAAGCACCTCAAACGCCTCGATTTCAAGCATGGCGCGGCCGGCGATGCCCTGAAGATCGCCATACATTCCGACTGTCGATTCGATAACCCCTTGGATTTGTGCTTCGCGCTTAGCCCAAAGCCGCGTTGTTGCACGCTTCTCCTTATTCAGGTCATCTTGCATATCCGAGAATTTTTCTACGATCGCTTCGATGCGATGACGGAACCGCGGGCCCGTGAGATAGCCGTAGACCTGCTCCATCTTGGTCGCCTGGCCTTCCTGTGCCACGCGGCTATTCGCTAGCTCGATCAGCGATTGGCGAAGCATGATTGCGATAGGGATCGCGCACTTCGGATGGGCGACATATACGCCGTCCAGCAAGTCGAAAGTTTCGACACCGCCCGGTAGGGCCTCGGATATCATGAGAGCGATTTCGGCCTTAGCGGCCCGCTGGTCGCCCCTCAGTTTGGCCAACCAGCCTTGGCTCCAGTTCTTGGTGCGCTTCGATTCCCAGAGAATTGCTCCGCACTGCTGACCGGCAGGACCGATCACCCGCTGCAATGCGTCGCCGCCAAACTCGCCTTTTGCGACCGGCTCAATCACGTCCATGGGGAACCGACTGGCAATTAGAAACTCTAGTTCAAGTTCCAAAACTTCGCCCTGCAGCTGCTGAGAGCCCTGTTCGGCGCGCCGTCTTAATTCCTCGATCTGGCGCTGCATCCCGGCAATCTGCTCTTCCTTCTCAGCGACCTTCAGCTTTAATCCGTCTTCGGCCTCGGCCCGTGCCTGGATGCGCACGGCGCCAAGCCCCTCCTGCACCTTCTTTTCCACGGTGAGCGCAAGCTCTCGCTTCTCATCTTCAAGCTCACGCTGCTTTTTTAGAAACTCGGCCTGCTGTTGCTGAGCCGCCGAGAGTTTTTCGTCACGAGCCTTTAACGTCGCCTCTAGCTCGGCGAGTTTCTTGTCTTTGTCCTCCAGGTCCACGGACAGCAGCAGTTTCGCCTTCCTTCCTTCCTCTGCAGCAATCTCGGCGCGCTTCGCCGTCACCTTCTCGGCCACCTGCGCATCAACATCCTCTTTAGCCTTGGCAATGTCGGCCTGCTGCCGTTTCAACTCTTCTTCACGGGCCACCATAGACGCATTGCTCTGCGCCAGTCGGTGCTCGTACTCCTCCCGCGTCGCAGCAATAAGTGGAGCCGCGAGCGACTCATTGAGCTTGATTTCGGTCTTGCAGCTGGGGCAGCTGATCGTAGGCTCGTTCAATACTCTACTCCCTTGCAACATCGTACCAGTCGGCTGCACGGTCATTTGCGTGCGGCCTCTGCTGCTATATGGCCGGCAAAGCTAGCCACGAAGTTGTTCAGGCTTGTTGTGTCCGAAAGTTCGCTGTAGGCGCCCGTATCATGGGCATCGCGCGGGGAGACGATAATCGTAGCCGCCGAATACAGACGTTCCAGCATGAGCTTGCGGCAAAGGTTGTTGTATCGCTCGGCATAGGACGCGCACTGAAGATCTTTCAGCACTGGGAAGTGAGGTGACTTGTCCCTGACGGCGATACGGGATTCCGCGCAGTCTTCAAGAAGCATAAGCCAGCCCACAAACGGACGCGGAACATCCTCTCCAAACGCGCTCTCTCGGTAGGCAGTCCAGAGGTCGACAGCCGTTCCGATCGATTCTTCAGCGCGGTTATTGAAATTGTTGCCGAAGCTTGGACCCACCTGGGACTTGAAC
The DNA here is from genome assembly GCF_024707545.1 of Mesorhizobium onobrychidis. Taxonomy (NCBI): domain Bacteria; kingdom Pseudomonadati; phylum Pseudomonadota; class Alphaproteobacteria; order Hyphomicrobiales; family Phyllobacteriaceae; genus Mesorhizobium; species Mesorhizobium onobrychidis. The sequence continues at coordinate 6,754,963 of NZ_CP062229.1, read as the reverse complement.
TCTAAGGCCGCGACCAGATGTCCCTTGCTGATGATCAAAATGTCCCAAAGCTTGGTCGGTCGGAAATAGCCGGGCAACGTCAAGACGCGGCGCATCAGATGAATCTCGGCGTCTTTCAGCCCGTTCTTTTCAACCAGGTCAACGATTAGGGCGAAAAAGCCGTCCATGTTCTTGCCTGCGGTAACGCCGGCCCGCTCCCCGGCATCGACCTTGCCTGCAAGCTTCTGTTTCGCGACGGCGGCGTGCCGATTTCCCCAAAACAGCTTGATGGCTTCCCGCGCCTTATCCTCATAACTAACAAGATTCAGCCCCACGTAATGCTACCCTTCCATTCCCAATGCGACGCGTTCGGCAGCCGTGAGCTTGTAAAGGCGGGCAACGGCCGCATTGCACCGCTCATGGTCACCGGCGCTCGCCGCCGCCGCCAATTCTTGTCTCTGTCTCTCGGGTACTGTTTCCCAACGCGGTAGCCGGATGCGGCGTACGTATTGCGCCTGAAACCTCAAATAGCCGCCTCGCATCTTCGTGGTGTAGGTCGCCACAAAAAGCCGGGCGATGCTCGAGAGCATGACGGCCTGGAGTGCCCGCAATTCCCACTCATCGGAAGTCAGCACATACAAATTATGGTGGGGGTAAAGCCGCCCCTCCTCATAGACGACATTTGCCTCACCCTTGATATCGGGAAACAGGAGCTTCGGCTTGTAGGTGAGCGACCGGTAAATCCGGTCGATGGTGCGATACCAGCTGCTGGGGTTTTTCTTCGACACGTGCCGCTGTTTGATTGCCGCTCCGTGCTCCTCTAGGTAGCGGGCAAACTTGGGATAGTCCTTCAATGCGGCAAGGCGGCCGTTATCCTCGAACGGGTTGAGGACGCCATAGCCTCGCCATTTGACCACGCCGCTTGAAATATCGCGGCTCATGGCCAGAGGCAGTTTACGGCTGGCTTCAACATCGAGTTCGTCGAATTTTCCGATAAAGACCTTATCCGCGCCTGTGGCCACGCCAATCCCGACCCGACATCCGGTCTCTTCTAAAGGAGGAAAATCGGCCTCCAGGCGGCGCACCACGGCAAGTTGGTCCGGCGCGTCCAGGATCCACGGCTCGTCGCCCTGAACAACGCCACCCACCTCCGTGACTGCATTGTTGGCCACACCATCCCGCATTGCCTCTGCAAGTCTACTGAGGCTGTTAGGATCAAGACTCGGCCGATGGGCGACCCGCGTTGTGGACGTCCGCTCGTTACCGAGAACGAATATCGCCGGATAGGCCACCACATCGCTGTGAAAGGCGAGAGTGTCGACCATGTCGACGTAGGCGAGGAGCTGATAGTGGTCGGCGACCAAGCGCCGTAACGGCGCGCCATAACGGTTCTTCATCCACCGATCTGCACAGATAAATCCTAGCCGGCCGCCTTGGCGCAACAGGGACAACCCATGTTCCAGAAAGGGCACGTAAAGGTCTGCGCGATCGAAAACACTTGAAAACCGACGCCGGTATTCGGCAATCAAGATGGTCGGAATGAGCTCTTGGCGGACATATGGCGGATTGCCGACCACGTAGGTGAACCGCTCGGCCCATTCAGTGAGCAGGAAATCACCTGAGCGAAGCCACACTCCCGCTAGCGCGCGCGCTTCGCGCTCACTGAGGCCCTCCTCGACCATGGCTTCCACAACACGGGAAAAGGTCCGCTCGAACGTCGCCGGGTTGAGCTCAACACCACGGACGGCATCCTTAAGTGCCAGCACGGCGTTGGTTTTGGTTCCGCTGGCCCGCAAGGACTCAAAAACGCGCTTGACGACCGCAAGCAGAAAATCGCCCTCGCCAAATGACGGTTCTAACAGGCTCTGCTGGTGCAGCGGTTGGTCGACCGTGTAGCCGACTAAGTCAAGAATGAAGTCGACAACCTCCCGCCGCGTGAATATTGCGCCACGGTCCTCCGCTTCCGCATTGGCCAGGGCACGCACTGCTGGTTCAAGCTGGGACAGCCCTGCCAGACTTAGCTGTAGGGGAGCACGCAATTTACCGTCCACGGCGCCTCGCTTAGAAATCCGGTTGAAATCCATTCCAGACTATAGCGCTCAACGCAGAATGAGAAAAGAACAAAGAGTGAACTTGCCGGTTATCCCCCGCCTTGGAGCTCAGAGCGCATCTCTTTCTGGCCCAGGGTTGAAACTAACGGCCGGCAATTTGGCGCCCACCGTTATTCGGGCCCTGGTCCAATCACGCGACGAAACTTGCCATCGGCCCAGGGAGATTCGGCTCGTCCACACTCGCCCGCGATCACGGTACCGCCCGAGCGCGTATGGGTCGACAGCTACAACCGCAGTCTTGAGGAATACTACGACCAGCAGGAAGACGCAGGCATCGCAGTGGACCTGGCTATCCGGCCGAGGTTTCCGTTCCGGCCTAACGGGCGCCACACCCCTCGGTATTCGCTCGAACGGTACCTGAAGGACGACGGCATCATGGAAGAATTGGCGACGCAGCGCAGGCCGTCGTCAGCTTTCCTTTTTGGCGGCCTTCTTCTTCAGCGACTTCGCGATCATGAGTTTCACGCTCGCGTCGGCCTTCTTCCGCCGCACGTCTTCGACTGTGTACGCAGCGTCGAGAACTTTCCGTGGATCCCAGCGCGAGTAGTCTTTCGGGGCCAGCCCGTAGCGGCGGCGGAGATCGGCGGCGAGGTCGAGGGCGTAGAGACCGACACGGCCGTATTGGAACTTCCTCTCCTCCCATACCTCTTCCCAATTTGGCGGGCCCGAGTGCTCGGCGTATGCGGAGATGGTGCTGTCTGCGGCCGCAATCTCGTTGGGCAACGTCAGGATGCGATACATGAGGGCGGCATCGATCGTCTTCCAGTCGAGGTCGTCTGGGAACGAGATCGACGGGGTGTCCACCTGCGGTGTCAGTTCGTCTTCGACATATTCGCCCTCGTCGTTGACCACCTCCACGCACTGCAGCACGAACGGGTCCAGCATGCATACGACCCGGGTGGCGAGATACCGAGCGTCCCGGTCGAGATCGGTTTGCTTGATCTCTGCCTCCTTCTGCACCGCCAGGCGATGGGTGAAATACGTCACGGCCAGCGTTACGGCGAGCGTCGACGCCGCGGTGATTGCGTTCGAGAGCAGCAGGAATTCTAGGCTTACGTCAGGCATCGGGTTATCCCTTGCCCTTATAGATTGCCGTGTTGAAGCGGTAGGATGCCCACGCGACCGCGCCCGCTGACACGACCGTGGACAGCGACAGAAACTGGTACGCGATTGCGATTTTCTCGCCGCAGGAGAGGTCGCCGCACGAGACTTCGACGGCCTCGTAAAGCGTAGACAAGGCCGACTGTAGCAGCCAGAGCGCCACGAAGAAAACGGCCGTCGGGATGACGACCGCCCAATCAATCCCGAATCTCATCACTGCCCCCTCTGAATCCCGAGTCCTGTATAGCCGTGCCGCTTCGGATTGGGAAACTTTCACCACTCCGCCGCCTCCTTTGCGGTTCCGGCGACGCGGTGCATTATGGTCCGCTGCGCGCGGCTGGGGGAGAGCGCCATGGAAGGACGCGGGATCACTAACCTGCTGCTCGCGGTCATCGCGGGCGTGCGGTTGTTCGGCAAGGACGCGATGCTAGGAGGCCTGCAGCGCTTCTTCGTTGTCGCCGTTGTCATCGCCGTCATATGGGGCCTGCTGGCGCTTGCCGGGTGGGGGGCCGCGAGACCCTCAAAGCATTCCGCGAGGCAAAGGACTGGAACGAGGTCGCCGGAGTACTTTACTTTATCGCCCTATGCTTCATCGGCATGCCGATGTTCGTATACGCGGGCTGGCTGTGGCTGGACGGGGCCGAGCGTGCCTTGAACGAAGCCATGGACTCATGGATCGGCAAGGCGTGGATAGCGGTCACCGTCCTGCTGCTTGGAGGCTTCGCGCTCGTCGGACTCGGCCGCGCCAAGGCCTGGCTGCGCGGCAACTGGCGCGACTGGCCGGACTACGCGATGCTCGGGCTGCGCGGCCTCGGCACAATGATTGTCGCCCCCTTCTTGTTCCCGGTTCGCGAATGGCGCGTCAAGCGGCATGCTGGATCGGGAGTCGTCGTTAGCTTTTTCTCCTCCATCTACGCCGGGCTTTTCGGTCTGGCCCTCTGGATGGTCTTGCTCGTCGCGACGATGTTCGCGCTGCTCGGGCTCGGCGTCATCAAGTGACCTGCATATTCCCGGGGCCGCGGGCATGAGGCGGTCCAGAGGAATAGGCCGGCCAAAACCAACGATCGGCACCAATCTAGTGGATTGATCGAGACAAAAGAGTCCGATGTTGGATTCCCATCGGTTTTCGCATGTGCAACGATCGGGCATGCGCACCGGTATTACATTTGACGTCACTGCCACCGACAGGATCCGGCTCGAAGCCATCGTGGCAAAGCGCGGTTCGCCGCAGAAGCATGCGTGGCGGGCGAAGATCATTCTGATGAGCGATGACGGGTTGGGAACTGTGGCCATTATGGAGGCTACCGGCAAATCGAAGACCTGCGTGTGGCGATGGCAGGAGCGTGTTATGGCCGAAGGCGTGGATGGCCTTTTGCGCGACAAGAGCCGCCCGCCAGGCATTGCGCCACTTGATCCCGAACTGGTCGATCAGGTCATCGCGCTGACGCTGGAAACGCCCAAGCACGAGGCCACACACTGGACCGTTCGCGCGATGGCAAAGGCGGTGGGGATCGCGGCCTCTTCGGTCGTCAAGATATGGCACGAGCATGGTCTTGCACCGCACCGCTGGCGCAGCTTCAAACTGTCGAATGACAAGGCCTTTGCCGAGAAACTGCACGATGTCGTTGGGCTCTACGTCTCGCCGCCGGCCCATGCCATTGTTCTTTCCGTCGATGAAAAAAGCCAGATCCAGGCGCTCGACCGCACCCAGCCAGGACTTCCTTTAAAGAAGGGGCGGGCTGGCACGATGACCCATGATTACAAGCGCCACGGGACCACCACCCTGTTTGCTGCCCTCAATGTTCTCGACGGCTCGGTGATCGGCCGCAACATGCAGCGACACCGGCATCAGGAGTTCATCCGTTACCTCAACGTGATTGAGGCGCAACTGCCGAAGGATAAGGCAGTCCACGTCATTCTTGACAACTACGCGACCCATAAGCAGCCGAAGGTCCGCGCCTGGCTGGCAAGACACCCGCGATGGACCTTCCACTTCGTTCCAACATCATGTTCATGGCTCAACGCTGTCGAGGGCTTCTTCGCCAAACTGACACGACGCAGACTGAAACACGGCGTCTTCCACTCCGTCGTCGACCTGCAGGCGGCAATCAACCGCTTCATGACTGAGCACAATAACGACCCGCGGCCATTCGTCTGGAAAGCAGATCCCGAAGAGATCATCGCAGCAGTCAAACGCGGGCACCAAGCGTTGGAATCAATCCACTAGCGCAAAATGCGGTCTGACCTGTTTCATGCAGACGCCGCAATGCCAGCCAGCTCCAGGTTGCTCTGTTTGGGTGCGAGCTCCTCCACATATTCTTGGAGGAATGGTACGTCAGCAAGCTTAGCCCGTAGGCCCAGCATTCGCGCCTGAGCTCTGCGGATGAAGACGTTATAAGTCATCGGAACAATGACCACGTTGCCGCGCGTTGTCGGCTCGTTCTCGCCCGCTTCGATCGTGGATCCAAGGACGAAGCATGTCACCGACGTCGCGTCTGAGATGTGACCGCCAGTCTTCAGCATTTTTGCGTAGTTCCAAGGCTGGGTAATTTGATCAGAGCCGATGCCAATTCCTGCCCTTTTTATCTCGGCGATCACTAGCCGATCAGTTCCAATAACCTCGCCAGACGGGTCATAGCTATCTCTGCTGTAAAGACCGACGCTCCCATCGGGAACTATTACATAGTCGGGTCGCAGGCGGCTAACAGGAGAAGTAGCGCCGAAAAATTTCCGAACGACCTCGGTCATTCCCTTGTTGGACGTAAATTCGATACTCTCATATTCGGGACCGAACACCCACAGCGATTTGTCAATCAGGGGCTGAAGATCGCCAACCTCCGACATGCTCGGATCACGGAGCTTCACATCCAGTTCTGCAATCAGTTTCAGACGGCTTTGAATCTCGTCCAGCGCGTCTTTCGCCAACCGGATGGTCCAGTCCTGTAGAATCGAATCAAGAGCATCGAAGTCATCGGGGACAAAGTCATGGAGCTTGCTGATAACCCCGTATTTGGAAGTCGAGACTTCAAGTGTTGCCAAAATCCCTGCGACTTGCCCAAGCTGATCCACAGTGATCGAGGGGCATGTGTCCACAACCTGGTCGACGAACTGGTTCCACCTTTCACGGCCAGCAGGCGGTAGCTTGGCAATGCTCGTGAAGTGAGTTTCCCTGACCGTTGCCTTCGCCTCTCGCCGCTTGTCGGCAGTGAACTCCGAGAGGGTCGCTTTTATGGCGTTGTGAACCCTCGGTAGGGTTTCTTTCCAAGCGACGGAATCAGCATTGAAACCAGTCCAGTCAGGTGTAACGGAATCGTCCAAAAAGTCCGCAAATATGATAAATAGGAACCGCTTCGCTTCTGATGTGCGCCCGTCAACGACCCGTTCGTGATCGAAACCCACCCAACTCGGCGAACCAACCAGCCGAGACTTCACGCGCCATGCGATACCATGTTGCTTCGTCGTCTTGTCAGACTTCAAGCTGTCGATAACTACAATTTCAGCCGTGCCGTGGCCCGGCACCTCGACCTTCACACGGTCCATACTGTGTCTTGGAATGTCGTCGAAGGTGACCCTTGTGCCGTCGATGAACACTTCAAAGTTCGGATCGGCGAGGAAGCGTGTACCGAGTACCTCTCGGGCCGTATCAGCCGCCATTGCCAGATTGGAAACGGTCGTAGCCCTTATCTCAGTACCATGACTAGAACCATCGCGCTGTTGCGAGGCAAGTTGCCGCATTTCGAACGGTTGGTTGACACCGCGTTTCACTTCAAATGAGGTCTCGATACCGTCACGCCACGTTGCGATAATGTACGGGTCCGAGAACCTAAACGCCGCATGTCGTCCCCTGCCGTTTCTTCCGTACGGGTCACGAGGCCCAAAATGCTTCAGTTCAGGCGGCGGGGTCGACCTGTTCCCCTCCATGCTGAGCTTGTCATAATCTAGCGTGCCCCAGCGTTGTTGGAATTGATCGGCGGTCATTCCCTTTCCGTCGTCGCGAATAGAGAACAGGCCACCATTTGCTCTGTCCGGCCAAGTGATCTCAACCTTGGTTGCAAATGCGTCCCACGCGTTCGCTACGAGTTCGACAATCGCCACGCCCGTATCCGAGATAATCGGTCCTGCGTACCGATCCAGAAACCGAGAATCGAAGAGAACACTTTGCCCAGACTTTGATTGATCCAAAATGCCCCCCGAATGCCGAAAAACCACCCTTCAATGGTTTAGCCTATTGCAACGTAGAGATGAAGGGGGAATTGGTAGCGTGGGAATGCGGCAAGGGGAATACTATGGCAAATGGGATGATACCGGGCGGCAACACGAGCGGCGGGACCTGCGCCGCAGCGATCGTCGGGCCCGCCAGCATAAACGACACGGCAACGACTGTCCTAAAATTGTTCATGGGGGCAACCTCGGCGTTCCTCGCTCGCGCAAGGCCAAGCCAATGGTTCTGAGAATTCGGGTCGGGGCTCGCAGTCACTTCAGCGGCTGAACTTCAGGTCCGGCTTGTCCCCGTCCCAACCCTGCACACCTCCGGGGATCTCGCTGAACCGAAGGCATTTGGTGCCCATCCTGCCGGTGATGCACACGGTTTCGCCCATCACGGTCCAATCGACAGTCAACGTGAACGGCATGGGGCCGCTTACGCTGCCGGTGCCGTCTTTCTTAAGAGTGAATTTGAGTGTCTTGCCGTCCGGTGTGTTGACCGACCAGGGGCGTCCGTCGGCAAGTACGGCCGCAGCCTTCCGTGCGGGCAGGAAAGCCTGGCTTTCAGCAGCAAATGAAGGACTTGCGACTAGAAGCGCAAGCAGTAGGGCTCGCAATCTCTTTCTCATTTCGATCTCCTATTTCCGCTCGATTTCCCGACTTGCGAATGACTGGCCAGCGACTGCCCGAAAGCAGACCGGCCGGACAATCTGACGATCCCAGCTATTGTTGCGAGGCAGCTGCCCCCTTGTCGGTCCAATCCGGCGGCAGGCCGAGTTGACCTGCAATCGCTCCCCTAATGCCGGGAGCCGATCCGAATGCCTTGCAGGCCTCATACTTCGGAGCGCCGCCAAGCGAGGCTTTGATCTTCTGCATCGATGGCATCAGCATCGTTTCCTTGAACGGGTCCTTGCCGCCGATCAGCGTGCGGCTGAGATCGGCTCCGAACGCCGAAGAGAGGGAATACGCATCTCCAACGGTGGAGACGCTGGCCTTCGTCGTCAGCATGTTGGCGCCGCGCGACCAGAGCATGGCCGCCTTCTGCGATCCATCGGCGCCGACGGCCTCGGCTTCGACCGCCAGCCCTCCAAGGCCGATCGGAAGCCTCGGCATCGGAATCTGCGCCACCAAGCCGCCAAGCGATGCGACGGTGGAGGTCGCCGCGGCTGCCCGGTTGGTTGCCACTATGTCGGTGACTGCCGCGTGAACGACGAGGTCTGCCGGTTCATTCGGAGCCGCGATCCTGAAGCGGTCGCTCAGGCCGGTGCATAGCGCCCGATCGATTGCGTTGGTTACGAGCGCCAGATCCTTGGGAGCGAATGCGCCGTCACCGCCAGTTCGTACCGTTGTCGGCACGATGCGCACGGTACGCGCGGCAAGAACCGGTGCTGGATCCACGCGCAGCTTCGCCTTTGTCAGGGTGCTTCCGGACGGAGTCATTCCCGTGTAGGAGCTGAGGGACAGACCCTCATGCAGAGGCACGTTCGTGCAGGAGGAAATCAACGAACATGTAATTGCGCAGAGCACCCGCAGGCGCATGTCATGTAGCTGAAACCTGGAGGCCATCTGCAACCTTCCGAACCGGGACCACAGTTCAGCTTCTAGCGACGCGAGAGTTAATGGCGGTAAAGGGAGTGTAAAGTTGGGTAAATCCGGAGACGGGCGACCAGCCGGCCGCTCAATCCTGAGGGCCGGTGTCGTCCGACTGGCGAAATGCCTCGGGTTTGCGCGGAATTTCCAGAGTGATCGTCAGGCCGCCCGTCTCCGGCAGCGACGCATAAACGCGCCCGCCGTGCCGCTCGATCGCCTGTCTGGTGATCGCGAGCCCCAGACCGTACCCGCCTCTCGGCACTGCATGGCCCCCGCGGGAGAACGGCTGGAAGATGCGTTCGAGTTCGTCGCGCCTAACACCTGGCCCCCGATCCATGACGGAGACCTTGAGCAGATCGGAAGTCGTCTCGCAGAACACGGATATCTGCGAATGCTCGGCGGTGTATTTGACGGCGTTGCGGACTACGTTTTCGAGCGCCCTATAGATCAATTCGCCTTCGACCTCGGCGAGGAAAACGCCGTCGACGTTCGGCGTGATCGACACCTCTCTCGCCTGTGCTTCGAAGGCGGCATCGCCCAGAATTTCGTTAAGTAGGTCGATCACATCGAGGGCCTGCGTCTTCAAGGGAAGGCCGGATGTGACGGTCAGTCTCGCAAGCGTCAGGACCTCGCCGACCAGATAATCCAGCCGTTCGACTTCCCGGTCGATTCGGTCAAGCATTGAGCTGAGTTTCGACGGGCTTTGCCTCAGAACTCCGACGACGGCCTGAAGACGCGACAAAGGCGAGCGCAGTTCGTGGGAGACGTCATGAAAGAGCCTCTGCTGTGCATCCTGAAGCTCCTGCAGCCGCGCGGCGGTCGAATCGAAATCATGCGCAAGCGCTGTCACCTCGTCCTTTCGACCCGCCATCTTATCGCCGATACGGATATCGAAGCGACCATGCGCAAGCGCGCTCAGACCATCGCGAAGATGGACGACGGGGCGTATGAGATATCGGGCAAGCGCCGCCGCTGCGATCGTGCTCGAAATCAGTATGGCTATCCATGGCATGAACGGCGCAAAGCTGTCGAAAACGAAGTTCGGTTGGACTGCCAGGGCCATTGCGTAGCAAACCCCGTCCCTCGCGACGAACCTGGTGTCTGCTGTATCGGCATCCGAACATGCGCCGGTTTGCGCGAGTTTCGAAATCGTCAGGCCAAGCGGCAATGTCTCTTCGCTCGTGCGCACGAGACGCGTGGCAGTTTGCTCGCCATCCTTTGCCAGCACGCTTGCAGTCAGGTTCAGAACGAGCGCGCGCCGCTCGTCATCCAGTTCCCGCGCGAAGGGAACGGTCTGAAAGAGATTGACGATGATGATTATGGTCGCGACGGTAGCCGCCATCGTCAGCCAGATGATCGTAAAAAATCTCCAGAAAAGCCGCGGCATCGTCAACCCAGAAGAAATTGATAGCCTTGGCCGCGGACGGACTGAATCCAGGACTGTCCGTCTTCCCGCAGTCCGAGCTTCTGGCGAACGCTGCTGATATGGACATCGATACGGCGATCGAACGGCGTCAGCGGCTTTCCGAAGGCACGCTTCGAAATGTCCTGCTTCGCTACAAGTTGTCCCGCGTTGCGGGCGAGGACCTCGAGCAGGCTGAACTCAGTGCCGGTAAGCTCCAGAGGCTCCCCGTCCCATTCGGCGGTTCTGCTGCCTGGATGAATCACCAGCCGTCCTGCTTTTATCGTGTCGTTGGATGGGCCGCTTGCGGGCTGGCTCGCGCGACGAAGGATCGCACGCAATCTGGCTGCAAGCTCTCCCGGTGAGCAGGGCTTCGGCACATAGTCATCGGCACCCAGATTGAGGCCCGATATGCGGTCGACCTCATCGCCTCTTGCGGTCAGCATCAATACGGGAACCCGGCTCAGCTTCCTGATCCTCTGGAGCACCTCGATCCCGTTCATCCGGGGCATCATGATGTCGAGCACGATTATGTCGACGGAGTTGCCGGCGGCAGCCGCAATCGCGGCGCGGCCGTCGGAGTCGGTAGCCACCTCGTATCCTTCTTCTGTCAGGTATTCCTGCAGAAGTGTCGTCAGCTCGACATCGTCGTCGATGAGGAGAACCGTGTTCATCTGCCTCGTCCGCCGTTCATTCCTACACCATACTTACCCATACAGCACAAACGCTGGTGTGCGACCGGATTTTACCCAGCTTAACACTAACTTGACCGCACTTAACGTTCGTCCGGCTATCTCAGTGCATGGTGTCATCGGCTGAGTTCCAGAGCGGCCTGAGCGCCGTCTGCGCGGCCGGCCGAATGGACGCTGTCGACCTGATGCGGCGTGGGGAGAAGGCGCCGATGACCTGACCCGTTAGGATGGTATCGTTGAGAATACAGGCCACCTCACTCGCCGCCGCCCTTTTCGGAGTGGCGCTCATGCTGCTGCCGTTTCCCAGCGTTGCCGCCGACCAACCCGAGGCGCCCGCCCTCACGGTCTCTCTGGCGGCGCCGGCGCAGCGGGAGTGGCCGGAAACGGCCCCGGCCAGCGGCTGGCTCAAGCCATGGCAGGAAGCGGTCATCGCATCCGAAACGAGCGGCCTTCGCATAACCGACGTTCTCGCCGATGTCGGCTCCGCCGTGAAAAAGGGACAGACGCTCGTCCGGCTCTCGCAGGACAGCGTGCTGGCCGATCTTCGCAAGCAGGAAGCAGCGGTCAGGACCGCCAAGGCAAATCTGGCACAGGCTACGGCGCATGCCGACCGGGCGCGGCAACTGCGCCCGTCGGGCGCTCTTTCCGATCAGAATATCGTCGAGCGGCTGACCACCGAGGAGACGGCGAAGGCGAGCCTCGAATCGGAGGAAGCCGCCCTCGAAAGCCAGAAGATCAAGCTCGAACAGACGACCGTCACGGCCGTTGACGATGGGCTCATAACCTCGCGCTCCGCCGATCTCGGCACGGTTGTCGCCTCCGGCACCGAATTGTTTCGTATGGTCCGGCAGCAGCGCGTCGAGTGGCAGGCGGAAGTTTCGGCGCGCTACCTTCCGCGTATCTCGGCAGGATTGAACGTCGACATCGACGGGCCGGATTGCCAGCTCATTCAAGGCAGGGTAAGGCTGGTCGGCCCCTCGGTCAGCACCGGCACCGGGCGCGCCATCGTCTACGTTGCCCTTCCGATAGACGTTCATCCGCGCGTCGGATTGTATGTGACCGGCAAAATCGAACTTGAAATCACGGCGGCCCTAACCGTCCCCGAAACGGCCATCGTGTTCCGCGACGGGATCAACTACGTCTTCGTGGTCGACAAGGACAAGCGTGCGCAAAGGGTGCGCGTGGAGACCGGCCGCCGCGGTAACGGCGAAGTCGAGATCCTTTCCGGCGTAGACCGGTCGTCGCAGGTCGTGACCTCGGGCGGAGCGTTCCTGTCAGACAACGCTCTCGTGAAAATTGCGGGAGAAGGCTGATGAACTTCTCCACCTGGTCCATCCACAATCCCGTACCGGCGATACTGCTGTTTGCGATGTTGACCGTCGGCGGGCTGCTGGCATTCAAGCATCTGCCGGTCCAGAACTTCCCCGACATGGACCTTCCAACCATCAGCGTTGTTGCCACGTTCGACGGCGCGGCGCCGACGCAGCTCGAAACGGAGGTTGCCCGTGTCATCGAGGACAATCTCGCGTCGCTGAGCCATCTCGACCACATCACGACGGCCGTCACCGACGGGACGGTATCGATCAAGGTGTCCTTCAAGCTGGAAAAAAACAGCGAGGAGGCGCTGAACGAGGTTCGCAATGCCCTCGACAGTGTGAAGGCCGATCTGCCGGCCCAGATGGAATCGCCAAGCGTCACCAAGGTCACCGTGCAGAGCGCCGCGTTGGTGACCTATGCCATCCGTTCGGCGAACCTCAACGAAACCGAGCTTTCCTGGTTTGTCGACAACGACATGACCAAGGCGTTGCTCTCGGTGTCCGGCGTAGGACAGCTCAATCGTGTGGGTGGGGTAGATCGCGAGGTTCATGTCGACCTCGATCCGGCGACGATGGCGTCGCTTGAGGTTACGGCAGCCACGGTGTCGGCGCAGTTGAAGTCGGTCCAGGCGGATACGTCCGGCGGTCGCGGCGAAGTCGGCAGCACCCGCCAGACGCTGCGCACGCTCGGCGCCGTGGCCTCGGTCGAAGATCTGAAAGGGCTTCGAATCCCTCTTGCCAATGGCCAGCAGGTTCGTCTCGACGATATCGCATCCGTCAAGGACAGCTATGCGGACCGATCCTCGATGGCCTATTTCGACGGCCAGCCCGTGATCGCGGTCGAGGTCAAGCGTTTCAACGGTTTCTCGGACACGGGCGTTGCCGCCGGCGTCGACGAGGCCATGAAGCAATTCGCGGCCGCGCATCCCTATGTACAGATCGATGAAGCCTACAGCACGGTCGGGCCGATCATCGAAAACTACAACGGCTCCATGCACATGCTGTACGAGGGAGCGATCCTCGCGGTCGTCGTTGTCTGGCTCTTCCTTCGGGACTGGCGTGCGACGATTCTGTCGGCAGTGGCATTGCCGTTGTCGGTCATCCCAACCTTCCTCGCCATGTACCTGGCCGATTTCAGCCTCAATATCGTGACGCTGCTCGCCCTGTCGCTTGTTGTCGGCATCCTCGTCGATGACGCCATAGTCGAGATCGAGAACATCGCCCGCCACCTCAAGATGGGCAAGAAACCGGTCGAAGCCGCGCTCGAAGCCGCCAACGAAATCGGCCTGGCGGTTATCGCCACCACCTTTACGCTGGTGGCGGTGTTCCTGCCGACGGCCTTCATGAGCGGTATACCGGGGCTTCTGTTTCGTCAGTTCGGCATCACCGCTGCCGTTGCCGTCCTCGCCTCGCTCGTGGTCGCGCGTCTTCTGACGCCGATGATGGCCGCCTATTTCATGAAAGCGCATCCGGCAGAGGAGAAGGATGGCCGCATCATGCGCGCCTATATGGCGATCGTGAAGGCGGCCCTGAGCCACCGGAAAACCACCGTCGTCTTGACCGCTGTCGTCGTCGCGTTTTCGCTTTCGACAATTCCCTTCCTCAAAACAGGGTTCCTGCCTGCATCCGACAATGCGCGGACCCAGATCACGCTGACCCTGCAGCCCGGCGTGACCATCGGGCAGACGGAGGCAATGACCCGGAAGGCGGCGGACATCGTCGGCAAGCTGGGCGACGTCACCGACGTTTTCTCGTCGATCGGTTCGGCTGCCGTGGGCGGCGGCCCCGATGCCTCCACCACAAGCAGTGTCGGAAGTGCCACGCTGGTCGTGACGCTGACGCCCATCGAAGAGCGGAGCCGCAAGCAGTCCGAGATCGAAAACGACATCCGCCAGGCTCTATCGGTTCTCCCCGGCGTCCGTGTCGAAGTCGGCGGCGGCGGCAACGGAACGAAGCTCGATATCACCCTTGCCAGCGACGACCCGACAGCGCTCGACGGCGTCAGTACACCGCTTGAGGAACAGCTCCGCACGCTTAAAGGTATCGGAGCGGTCACGTCGAGCGCGTCGAGGCGGGCGCCCGAAATCCAGATCATTCCGGATTTCGCGCGTGCGGCCGCACTCGGGGTGACATCCAACGCTGTCGCCGAAGCCGTGCGCGTGGCGACAGGCGGAGACTATTCTTCCGCGCTGCCGAAGCTCAATCTGCCGCAGCGGCAGGTTCCAATCGTCGTCCAGTTCGCCCCAAAAACACGCACGACCCTCGACGACATCAGGAACATCAGGGTCGCGGGCGCCAATGGCAGTGTCGATCTCGGTTCGATCGCCGACCTACGCATCGGCGGCGGTCCCTCCCAGATCGACCGCATCGACAGAATGCGCAACGTGACCGTCTCCGTCGAACTCAACGGCCGCATCCTGGGTGACGTGAACCGCGAGGCAAAGGCGCTGCCGGCTCTCGAGAACCTGCCGGTGGGGGTGACGCTGGTCGACCAAGGCGAGCTTCAGCGCAGTTCGGAACTGTTCCAGAGCTTCAGCCTGGCCATGGCGATTGGCGTGTTCTGCATCTATGCGGTTCTGGTGCTGCTCTTCCACGACTTCCTGCAGCCCTTCACTATCCTGATGGCGCTTCCGCTCTCGCTCGGCGGCGCGTTGCTGCCGCTGGTGCTGACCGGAACCGCTTTCTCCATGTCGGTCGTCATCGGACTGCTGATGCTCATGGGCGTGGTGACGAAGAATTCCATCCTTCTCGTCGAATACGCGATCATGTCGCGCCGCCTGGGGATGTCCCGGTTCGACGCTCTCATCGATGCCTGCCACAAGCGGGCGCGGCCGATTGTCATGACCACCATAGCCATGGCGGCGGGAATGCTTCCGGTCGCGCTCAACCTCGTGGGCGGCGATTCAAGCTTCCGCCAGCCCATGGCCATCGTGGTGATCGGCGGGGTGATGATGTCGACCCTGCTGAGCCTCATCGTCATTCCGGTGATCTTCACCTTCGTCGACGATCTGCTCGAGACGCTCAAGCGGCTCTTAAATCGGCCCGGTCCGCACGACGAAACATCCGGCCAGGAACCCCATGCCTCCGACGGTCGCGAAGTGCTCGCCTTCGAGGGCAGCCCGGCAAAACGCGGGCACGGCTGAAGATGACCGGCTTCGAGGACAGTTCCCGAGGAACACCTCCGGCGGCCGGTCCGGGCGGTGTTTGAATCAATGAGAGGGACCATGCGCAGCGTTGTCGTCATCGTGCTTATCTTCGCGGCGATTGTCCTCGCGTTTTCGCAGGTATGGCTGCCGAAGCTGCTGGGTTGGGGCTCAGGCGTCGTCACCGTTTCGGGACTGTCACAGCCCATGCCCGTTGCGCGGTGACAAGCGGCGGGAAGGTCAGACATCGGCGGCTTTCGTAGAAGAAGTCGAGGGTCGGAGCGGGTTCTGCGTCGGCGATTGCGAGCGGATGCACACGACCGTTCCCGGCGTCGGCTGAAGCCGATGCGGATCCGCAGAAGTAAATACCTGAATAACCGGATCGCAGGACCATCGGCGCATCAAGCGCCGCATTCCTGTCAATGCTCGGCTTCAAATCACCGGCATCAGCCGCGATCATGAGCGCTCACGCTGGGCGCGACAAGTGTCTCGAAGCGTTAATAGCACAACACACGAAGACCAAATCCGTGTGGGTATACCTCGGTTGTTGCGTTGGAAAGCCGCCGAACCCTGCGGGACTCGGCGGCCTCTGCTCGCCTCGCGCTAATGTGATCCGTCCGATCGCCGGCTCAATAGGATATCTCACCATCGAGGATCCTCGCCCTGCGGTAAGGATTATCGCCGACGGCGGACACTGGAGCCGCTACGACTGCTCGCACTGCCGAACCGGCGAGATTGGCTGTCCCAATCGTCGCCATCCTCATTTGACCTGCGAAGGTGGCCTGCCCTGCTTCCAAAGACTGGCCGGCCAAGCCGCGCCCGAGAAGACGAATCATTTCGGGGCTGTCCGCAAACGCATTATGACCGAGCGGATCGCGAGGATCGACAGCGCTCGTGTCGATCACAGTGATGCCGAGCCGCTTGAGATCGGCCGAGTGAGGAGCGAGATCGACGTCGCCGAGAGCTCCGACGCGATTGACGCCGCCCGAGATCAATCGTGAAATCCCTAGCGCCTTGTCCTCAGTCGAGGTGAAGATCGTGAAATGCGGCAGCTTTGGCCCCATCTCGATGACCTGGCGACGAAACACGTCCACATCGATGTCCGGTGACGCCAGGATGACATTGTTGATTTTGGCTGGAATTGTCCCGTTGCGCATGCCGACGCCACGCAGCGCCTCCGCCGTAAGCCAGGCTCCCATGGAATGGGCGAGTATCGTGACTTCGCCGACGTCGGGGCTTTCGGCGGCTTGAAGGATCATGTCTTCCAAAGCCCGACGCGAATAGTTGGTGCTGTCCTTGTCGTAGAGATAGCCGGACACGCTGGCGCGCGAAGGCCAGGTGAACAGTATAGGCGCTGCATCCGTTCCGGAATCATGAACGATCTGAGCAAAGCGGAAGACCGCATCAGAATAGCTGCTGTTGAAACCGTGGACAAAGATGACGGCCTGCCGTTTGGCATTCCGGTTCTTGCGAAACCACCGCAGGATATTCTGTTCCGATGCGACTTTGCCGACCTTCAGGACCGCAAACTCCTTCTCGGGATTGGCCGGCACGTGCGAGGGCCACTGGACCTCGCCGATTTTGCGATTTCTATCTGGAGGAATGGAGACAACGATGCTGTTCAATGAGATCACCGTTCCTCTGTCGCCAGAATAGAGCCGCCCGGGATCCTCGACCGGCTTGCGGGTCGTCGTAACCAGCATGTCGACCTGAGCGGCATCGCCGCCGGGGGCGAGCGCAAGCGGCTTGAGCACGCTCTCTGGCCGCGTCGCGCAGCCAGCCAGGACGCACAGGACAAGTGGCGGCAAAAGCAATGCATGGCACCAGCAGCGAAATGCCGTCACGTCATGCCTCCTCGGCGTCGAGGCGAATCCGGAACCATACGACGTAGAGCGAAGGCAGAAAGAGCAGGGTCAGCACTGTCCCGACGATGATGCCGCCCATCATTGAATAGGCCATCGGACCCCAGAAGATCTGCCGCGATATCGGGATCAGGGCAAGCGTGGCGGCTGCGGCCGTCAGCATGATCGGCCTCATGCGGTGCTCCGTTGCCTCCACGACTGCCTTCCATGGAGACAGTCCAGATCCACGCAATTCCTCGATTTGCACGACCAGGATGACCGAATTGCGGATGAGAATGCCGATGAGGGCCAGCACACCCAAAAGGGCGACGAAGCCGAGCGGCGCGTTGCTGAGCAGCAGCGCTGCGACAACGCCGACCAAGGCGAGCGGCGCGACGGAGAAGACGAGGAACAGCCGATGGAAGCTCTGGAGCTGGATCATCAGGAGCGTTGCCATGGCAAACAGCATGACCGGCGCCACCGCCAGGATTGGACCCTGGGACTTGGCGCTTTCCTCGACGGACCCGCCGACCTCGACGGAGTAGCCGGCGGGCAATGTCGTCTTGAACGCCTCGACCTTTTCGGCAAGCGCCGCCACAATGGTTGCTGGCTGCGTCGCATCCTTGATGCCGGCCTTGATCGTGATGGTCGGGATCCGGTCGCGCCGCCAGATCGTCGGCTGTTCAAGTTCGTAGCGGAACGTCGCCACGGATGACAGCGGGATGACCTTGCCACTGCTGCTCGACAGTTGAAGATCGAGCAACGTGTCGACGGATCCGCGCTCCTCGGCTTCGGCACGGCCGATCACGTTCACGAGATAGATGTCATCCCTGACCTGCGTCGCGGTTGCTCCCTCAACGATGCTGTTCAGCGCGGTGGCGATATCCTCCGAGGAAACGCCCAATTGTCGCGCCTTGTCCTGCAAGACATCGATCTTCACCACGCGCGCCGGTTCGTTCCAGTCGAAGGCAAGATTGGTCAGCGATGGTTGGGAATCGATGATCGAACCCAGCTTGCCCGCGAGATCGCGAACCGTCTGGATATCCGGGCCCGATACCCGATATTGAACCGGCTTGCCGACTGGAGGACCGATATCGAGCAGTTTCACGAAGGCGTCGGTGCCCGGAAACGTCTGATGCAGGTAATCCTGCAGGTCCTTTCTAAGCTTGTCGCGGACGTCCAGCCCCTTGGTCACAATGATGGTCTGCCCGAAGGTGATGTCGTTCGGCTGCGGATCGAAGGAGAGGATGAAGCGCGGTGCGCCCCTTCCGACATAGGTCGACCAATGATCGATGTCGGGATTGCCGGCGAGCTTCTCCTGTTCGAAGCGTGCCATCTGCCGGCTGGTTTCGCTGATCGAGCTGTTATGCGGAAGGTTCCAGTCGACAATCAGTTCCGGCCGATCGGAACTGGGGAAGAACTGTTGCTGGACCAGCGACGTGCCGGCAATGGACAAGGCGAAGACAGCGACCGTCACGGCGATCGTCACCCATCGCCAGCGCAGGCAAAGATGAAGAATGCGAGCAAAGCCGGCTGCAAACCAGCCCTTGTGATCCGCATGCTTTTTCATCGTTTTCGGCAGTATCGTCACACCGAGCAACGGCGTGAACAGAACCGCGACCACCCAGGAAACGATGAGCGACACGGCAATGACGACGAAAAGGGAGAAGACGAACTCGCCCGCGCTGCTGCTGTTGAAGCCGACCGGGACGAAGCTCGCGACGGTGACAAGCGTGCCGGTCAGCATCGGGAAGGCGGTCGAGGTGTAGACGTGGGTGGCGGCTTTTTCGAGACTGTCGCCGACCTCGAGCCGGGCCACCATCATCTCCACGGCGATCATGGCGTCGTCGACGAGCAGACCAAGGGCGATGATCAACGCCCCAAGCGAGATTCGTTGCAGCGAAATGCCTGTGTACTGCATCACCAGAAACGTAATGGCGAGAACCAGCGGAATTGAAATCGCCACCACCAGTCCAGCCCTCATCCCGAGGCTGACGAAGCTGATGGCAAGCACGATGGCGATCGCTTCGAACAAGGCATGCGTGAAACTCGATACCGCCTCATCGACGACTGCCGGCTGGTCGGACACACGCTCTACCGCCGCGCCGACCGGAAGATCCTGGGTAATTTCGGCGATCGTCTTTTCCAGCGCCTTGCCGAAGTCGACGAGATTGCCGCCGGCCTTCATCCCGACAGTCAGGGCGATCGCCGGCTTGCCGTTGAAGCGAAACAGGGTGGTCGGCGGATCGACGTAGCCGCGGGTGATGGTTGCGACGTCGGTCAGCGGAAAGAACCTGTCGTTGACCCGCAGGTTGATCGCTCGCAGGCTCTCCTCGGAGATGAAGCGGCCGCCGACACGCAGCGCGATGCGTTCCGGTCCCGCCTCGATAAATCCTGATTGGGTGACGGCGTTCTGCGCCTGAAGAGTGGAAATGATCGAAGACCGGTCGATGCCGAGGGCAGCGATCTTGCGGGTCGAGAATTCGAGAAAGATCGCTTCATCCTGCGCCCCTGCGATCTCGACCTTGCCGACATCTGGAACCGCCAGAATCTTCGTGCGGGCGCCCTCGACGAGATCGCGCAATTGCCTCTGGCTCAGCCCATCACCCGTGAAGGCGAAGATGTTGCCGTAGACATCGCCGAAGCGGTCGTTGAAGAAAGGCCCGACGACACCCGAAGGAAATTCAGCCTGGATATCGGCGATCATGTTGCGGACGCGCAGCCAGGTTGGCTCGACATCCCGGGCCTTCGTCGATGGCAGGAGATCGACGAAGACGATCGTCTGGCCGGCCGTGGTCAGGCTGCGGGTATGCTCGACGGATTCGAGCTCCTGCAGCTTCTTTTCGATACGGTCGCTAACCTGCTGCGTAACTTCCTGTGCCGATGCACCCGGCCATTGCGCCTGGATCACCATGGTCTTGATGGTGAAGGACGGATCTTCCTCACGGCCGAGCCCGACATAGGCAAAGATGCCCGCCAAGGCAAAGGCAATCATGAAATACCAGACAAGCGAGCGATGCTCGAGCGCCCAGTCAGAAAGGTTGAATTTGTTCACTGGGGCAGCTCCTGTGCAGGTCTTATGCTTTGGCCGTCCGCGAGTTCATTGGCGCCCGCGACGGCAACTTCTTCTCCGTTCTGCAGCCCCGACAGGACCCGGACACGAGCAGCCCCGGCGGGCCGGGCTTCGAGCCGGACCGGTCTCAGGGAGATTGTGAGTTTGGCCCGATCGATCACCCAGACATGGTCGGCGCCATCCTGCTCAAGGATTGCGGTGGCCGGCAGCACGATCGCGCTGGCCGTGGCTTTGCTTGCCGCCGTCGCCGTGACGACGGAACCGAGACGGAAAACCTCGGGTGCCTCGTTCAAGGCGATCTTCAACCTGTGGCTGCGGGTATTGGCGTCGGCTTCCGGGCCGATCTCTCGCAGAACGCCCACCGTCCGAACCGTGTCATCAAGCTGAAGAGCGATGTCGAAGCGCGTCCCAGGGCGTAGTGAACCGACCTGGGCTTCGGGCACATCGACCACAACATCACGCCGATCCAGGCCGGCTAACCTCAGGACCGTCTGACCGGCCGTGACCGTCTGTCCGACCTGGACCGAAGTGGCGGTCACCACGCCATCGAATTCGGCTTTCAACCGCGAATATCCAAGCTGCTCGCGTGCCTTGTCGAGACGAGCCCGCGCCTGTCCCACATCCGCCTCGGCCGACTTGAGGCCCTGATCCGCAACTTCGGCATCGGCAACGCTGCCGGTATTTGCAGACGCGAGATTGCGCTTGCGCTTTTCGGTGGCTGTGGCGTTCTCGAGCTGCGCCTCGGCATTGCGCAGATCAGCCTCGGCGCTCGTGACGGCAAGCTGCAGCGCCAGAGGATCGAGCTCGGCCACAACATCGCCCCTGTGCACCAGATCGCCGACCTCGACGCTGCGCGATATGACGCGGCCCAATGCCCGGAATGCCAGATCTGTTTCAACCCGCGCCTGCACGACGCCGGCGAAACCCAAAACAGCGGGCAGCTCCGGTTTCGCCGTGACGACGTTGACCGGTCGTGGCGGGGCCGCTTTCGCGGCTGGGCTTTGGTCGCAGCCCGAAAGAAGCAACAGCACCAGAACGGCCTGAAGCAAGATCAGGACCGTTATCACCTGAACGAACCGGCTTGAGATGCGTGAACGGAAGCTGGTCATGTCACTTCTCCTGCCAGGCCACAGCCTGGCCCTGCTTGAGAAATTTTCCGCCGTCGGTGACGACCAGGTCTTTTGGCGCAATCCCACCGGTGACGATGAAATCGGCTGTTCGATAGCGGGCGACCGCGACCTTGCGCAGCGAGACCGATTTGCTTGCCGCGTCGATGACCCATACCGCCGGCTCACCCCCGGCGGAGGCCATGGCGCTCCACGGCAGGATCACACCTTGACGAGACGGTGAATGGAATTCACCCACCACCGACGTTCCGAGCGACCATTGCGCCTCTTGCGGCAGCGCCACCTTGACGCGGATGGTCCCGGTGCTCGTATCGATGACTGGAGAGACTTCCCGGATTTTGCCCCGTGCCGTGCGCGCCCGATCACCCACCGGAGCAACCTCGACTTCACTCGTCGGTCGGCCTGGGAGGAAGAAGGCTTCGAACACCTCGAAAGAAGCGTCCCGCGGGCCATCGCGCGCAAGCGTCAGCGCCGGCTGCGCCGCAGAGACCACCTGGCCTGCTTCGACGCTGCGCGAGGTGATGACGCCATCTGCGTCGGCTTTGAGCTCCGTATGGGAAAGCGCATCCAGCGCCGTCGCTAAACTCGCCTGGGCGACTTCCAGAGAGCCCTGCGCTGTCGTCAACGCCTCTCGCGCCCCATCATAGGTCGACTGAGCGATTGCTCGCGATTTCAGCAATGTCTTGTAGCGTTCGAAGGCAAGCGCCTTCTGCTTGACGGTGGCTTGTGCCGACCGCAGGCCCGCCCGGGCGGAATCGACATCGGCGCGTTGCTCGGTGTCGTCGATGCGCATCAGGACGTCGCCCGCACGCACCCGTGATCCGACATCGACGCGGCGTTCTCTCACCCGGCCGCCGGTCCGGAAAGACAACTCGGATTGAACCCGAGCCTTCACTTCCCCGGTGACCGCGGCGCCCGGCTGGTATTGAGCCAGCGAGGCGGCAATTGCTCGCACCGGCTGCGGTGCCGTCTGGCTTGAGGTATGGTCCTCGCAGCCTGCCAGGGCGGCACAGGCGAGACCCAGAATGATTGGGCGAAATGTGTTCATTGCTCCAGGCACCGTTGCATCAGAGGAAACGGTGGGCTAAATATCGCTGACTTACGAGTTAGTCAATGGATTTTTGACGGAATCGTCTGACCGGTTCAACGAAGGATGCCAGCCATGGAAAAGAAACTTTCTCGAGCAGAACAGAAAGCGAGGCGCCCGCACGAGATCCTCGATGCGGCGTTCGAGGAGTTTGTCGAAAAGGGATATGCAGCCGCGCGCGTCGAAGACGTCGCCGCGCGCCTGGGCGTCACAAAAGGCACGGTCTATCTGTATTTTCCGACGAAGGACGCTTTGTTCGAGGCAACGATGGGACATGTCTCGGCGCCGTTCGAAGACGTCCGAGCTTCTATCGATGCGCTGCTAGGCTCTCATTCCGACCGTTTGCGCCAATTGCTTCTCCTGGGATACGACAAGCTCGCCGGCGACAGGAAGACGAGAGAGTTGTTGCGCCTCCAATTGGCTGACGGTTCGCGCTTCCCCAATATCATCGACCGGCATTACAGCGAGTTTATCGCACCCCTGCTCGACGCAGTTCGCGCGCTTATCGAGCAAGGCGTGGCTTCGGGCGAGTTTCACGAGGGCGCCGCTGCAAATATGCCGGAAGTGGTGATCAGCTCGGCTATTCACCTCACTATCTGGAAACTGATCTTCGCAGACAGAAATCCAATCGATGAGGCGGCCTTTATCGAGGCACATGTCGATCTCGTCTTAAACGGTTTGCTGCAGCGGAACAGTTGAGGTTTGTGCCAGCTTCAAAGGCTGGTGATTCCGCTTGAATGGCGAGCAGTCCAGCGCAATTACGCAATGGTGTACTTTTTCGTGCGGGTCCGGGACGCCGGCCTGTTATCGAGCCCCGTGGTTGGCTGCGCAATGACTGCCCCAGTTCGTCACGGACGCATTGTCAAAGAACTGAGCGTAGCCAGGAAGCGCCTAAAGGCACAGCATTCCTCCTAGCAGCGACGAGATCGGTCGCAGGCTATCTTTCGAGACCGGTAATTTCCCTGGGGTCGAATACAGGTTGTTAGGCCCGCGTAGTCTATGAGCGCCGCTTTGTTCGGAGGGAGAGCGATGGCGGTGGAATGGACGATCACGATCGAGGGCAGGAACGAGTTCGGTGACGTTTGCCGGAAGGCGGTCCGCATCGACAAGAGCTGGGAACGTCTGTTTGACGGCGACCTCGGCCTGTCGATCGAAGATAGCAAGACCATCATGGCGGCGCTGCAGAGCGCGGTCGTGAACCATGAGGCGGAGACGTATTCCCTAGTTTCGTCGGGTCTGCCCGGATTGCCACAGGTTTCGGCCGGTCAAGGACTACACGACGCGACGGATCCGGACTGTCTTTGGCATCGTGGAGGTGCGCAATCCTCGTTGGATGCTGTGTCGGGATTGTTACCCAGGCATGGTCGATGCCTTTGCGCCGCTGCGGGAGATCTGCCCGGATCGAGCGACATCCGAGCTGATGGAACTGACGGCGCGGCTGGGGAGCATGATGCCGTACCGGCAGGCTGCGAGAGTGCTTGCCGAATTCCTGCCCGTTGAGCCGACCGAGACGCATGCCACCGTGCGCAAGCGAACCATCAGGATTGGCGAACGGCTCTCCTGCGCGCCGCCTAACCCCAGAGAAGTTACCGGTCTCGCCAAGAGCGATTATCAAATTAACTGCTAATTATCAAATTAAGTGCCGGGCCTAAGCATTTGGAATCGTTTGTATGGCATTCTCATAATTAAGTGCCAAGTGACAATGGGCGCGGCAGCGGCTCGCCGCGACCGGGCGCGCATTGAACCTGTGTTTCTGACGGAACCGGCAGAGCCGTTTGTGCCATGCTACCAACTAAGCAAAGTGATGAAATGAACGAGTTTGCCGGAAGCCTCGTGCCTCAGAATGTCTTGCTGCGCAAATCCGAGGTCTATTCGATATTGGACGAGATCTGTCAGGATCTCGAACTGACCACCGCGCAAATGGAGGCCGCCAAGGCGAGCTATGAGGCGGTCGCAGATTGGTTGTCCTCGTCGGACAATCCCATTTTGCAACACATTGATGTTTACCCGCATGGATCGGCGGGGCTGGGCACCTCAGTGAAACCGCTCGGCCGCGAGGATTCGATGTCGATGTTATCTGCTCGTTTTCCGATTTGCGTCGGTACGCCCGCCCGCTGAGCTGAAGAAGATCGTTGGCGACCGGCTTCGCGAAAATGCACGCTATGCAGCTATGCTTGAGGAGAAAAAGCGGTGCTGGCGTCTGAACTACGCGCGCGAATTCCATCTGGATGTTACACCAACAATTGTGAACCCCAGCTGCAACAATGGCGGCGAGTTGGTACCGGATAAAAGCCTGAGCGAATTCAAGCCCAACCCGAAGGGATATTGGGCACTGTTCGAGAAGCGCGCCTTGATGCGGCCGCGCCTCAAGGTTCAAAAGGCCATCGCAGCTGACCGGCAGGCTAATATCGAGCCCTTCCCCGTGCACATAAGGGTCAAGGGCATTTTGCGCCAAACCGTTCAGCTGCTGAAGCGCCACCGCGATATCTATTTCTTCGATATCGAGGCCGACATCGCGCCAATCTCTATCGTCATTACGACGCTGGCAGCGCAAGCCTACGAGTACTGCGTGAACACGTTCACCTTTGACTCCGCACTTGATGTCGTCATCGCAACGATCCGGATGATGCCTCACTTCATTGATCGGCCTTTCGTGAATGGTCAGCGGATGTATGTTGTCGCCAACGAAACGACCATCGGCGAGAATTTCGCCGAGCGCTGGAACAAGGAGCCTGCGCGGGCCACGGCTTTTATGCCTGGCACGCCAAGGCGCTCGCCGACTTCGAGAACCTCGCTGAACTCGAAGGCCTCGACCGCATCACCAAGAAACTCCGCGATTCCTACGGCAAGACCGTCGTGGCGCGCGTCATGGATGCCCGCACCGAACAGTTTTCAGGCGCGCGCGCGGCGCAAAAGCTTTTTGTTGCGCTTATGGTTGGTCTTACGTTGACCAACAGCGCTGCGGCGACGGCTGTTCTGAAGAACACGTACTTCGGTGATTAATGAGCTGGTCAACCCGTCCTGATCTCACGCCCGCACAGCAGTTTTTGTTCCTGCGAGCGAACCCGATTTGTGCGGGTGACGGTGCGTTGAATGCAAAAGGACTGTCGTGGGAATATCATGTTCGTCCCACGCCCTTGAATCGGGAATATCGAGTCCGCTTGACCTATGAGCGAGGCGGATCAGCGAAGGCTGTCGTGCTGGAACCGGACCTTCAGCTTCTTGCTGGCGAGAGGAAATTGCCGCACGTCTACCGCGATCCACTCCGCCTCTGCTTGCACCTGCCTAAAGCGCATGAGTGGGTGGGTTCGATGCGCTTGGACCAGACCTTAATCCCGTGGATTGCGACATGGCTATTCTACTTCGAAGAATGGCTGGGTTCTGATGAATGGAAAGGCGGTGGCGAGCACCCCGACCCAGATTCGAGCGAGGTCATCCGCCGTGCCGTTCGCCGCTGCGCGATAACAAGGTGAGCCGGCAAACAAGGTCTCACTCTTCGGTATCGGTACGCGGTGGCGTGGTAGAGTCACTCGCTTTCTTGCTGAGCACTCGTTCAAGATTTTGGTATGCCTGCTGATGTCTCGCCTCAGGCATGCGTTCCAGATTTTGGAGCTTCCAGCGAACGGCGGGAAGCTTGTCCGCCCCTTCAATTCCGAGCAGATCCCATTGTGGGCGACGCGCCTTAAATGAGAGAAGAAATTTTCGCTGATCGTCGGTCAATGCCTGATTGAGGCCCGCAATCAGTCGCTGGCGACCGTCGAGCAATTCATCGAGGCTCACCTCGATCTGCGACATGCGCAAAAACTCACCTTCGTAGATGCCGGCAATGTCCTTGCGGGTCGGTTGAAGGAGTTCAGCCATCGTTCGGTTGTGACTGATGAGGTAGACGAGAAAGGTCTTTACCAGATCCTCGGTCAATCCTTCATTCTCGAGCAGCAATTTGACATCGAAGAGATCGCGCGGATGTTGGCGATCGAGCGCGGCGCAGATTTTTCCGGCATAGAGATCGGGGATCGAAAGAAGTTGCATCTCGACGAAGCCGAATTGCTCTTCGACGGCTGGTGACACCTCTCGTAGCTCCTCTGGGAATACCGAGCCGCGCAGCACGGGCGAGAGTTCGATCTTGATGCGATCCCCGCCTTGCGTCACGAACAGGCGCAAGGCATCGCGCTGATCTTCATACGATCGGATGATCTCCGTATCGGGCATCGCCTTTGAAATCGCATCAGCAATGCGCGCGAGCGCATCAGCGATTTTCTTGAGCGCCTCGTCACGCTCGTCCATAGGCAGATAGACAAGATCGATGTCGACGGAAAGCCGCGGCAGATCGCGAATAAAGAGATTGATGGCGGTGCCGCCTTTTAGGGCGAAGCACGTCTCCGCCGCAACGAGCGGCAAGACACGCGTCAGGAGCCGGACTTGTCTGTAGTAGGGGCTACTTGTGTCCACATATCCTCCGGGACCGTTATGTGGTATTTTGTATCGAGTCTGCCGCCCCTGGCCAGCACTCTGTTGCCGCTGCCAAGGCCAAGTTCATCGAGCGCTTCGGGTTTGGGGAGCTTCTTCAGCCAGGCGTACGAATGGCGCTCGGCCATCCAGTAGAACAGCCTGCGCAATTTGACGCTCGTGCATTTGCGCAAGAGCTGCTCCATGCGCCTTGGCGAGACGGTCGTCATACCTTGGAGAAGTTGGTCGGCATGTTCGAAAGAGATGGTGTCAGGCACTTCGTTGAGGACTTCGAGATAAGCGCGCTCGGGCGACGACATGGTAAACGGCCACGCGCTTGCTCGTTGACCCGGTATGTCGCTGGCCACGAAAGATCGCTCATTGATATCATACTCCCAAGTTAGGAGACCGGCGCCGCCTAGTGAGTTGAGACTGCTATGTCGAACCAATTGAACTGAAGGCAGCGCATTTTGTAACCAGGTGGGCAAGGCGTTTTTGCCGTAGAGATGGACTGCATGTTGCCTCGATAGTGGCAGGTAATGTGCAAATCCTTGCAATTCGAGTGCAGTTAGCCCGCCGACAGTGAGATCCGTGCGGAAGATAGTCTGCAACGCAGCGACGACGCCCTGCCAGGTGAGGTGTGTACCGGGGCGTATGTAGACGCCGGATGCGAGCGGCGTGAGCTGCCTGCTTTTGACCAGATTGTCGAGCGCATGGCGATCGAAGTCCGGGGTCTGCTTCGCTAGCCATTGCTTTGTAACCGGTAGGCCTTCGGGCAACAGGTTTTGCAGCAATTGTCTCCGGTCAGTGTTCGTTGGCATAAGTTTATAGAGGCGCTAATATGCGGCGATGATCGCCGCATTCCCATGACTCCTATAAACTATCACGTTTAAAGTGAATTTACAATCTTTCAAAAATGCGGCGGTCATCGCCGCAATTCTTACAAATTTAAACCGCGCTATCCGGCCTCCCTATACGCCCCGGTATGCCCCCCGGCAACCAGCCGATGATCGTTTGGACACTCGCTGGATCGCCCCCCACAGAATAAGAAAAGTGGGAATTTACGGGCATAGCTGGGCAGGCGCTGACTCACGATTATCCCGCAATTTCACAAGCGTTTCTGTTAGAGAAATAACAATCGGGCTGGCTTACTTCCTATAATCGCTAGCGTTCGTGAAAACACTTCGCGAAGGCATGCAAGATTTGTATAGTTCTTCGCGATGTGAGGAGAGATGATGGGCTATTGGGATGGTAAATCGGCGGCGTTAGACAATATCCGGCACTACTCGCGCTGTGAGGGATGGCGCGCCAGCGAAGACAAGAAAAACGACAAGGGCAAGTCGTTGAGCGCGGAAGCGCGCGGTCCGTCGAAGAGACATTGACGCTGGCGCTGAACGCCTCAAACCTAGTTCTGCTTACAGGAGCGGGCTCATCCTTTTGTGCGAGAAATCCAAAGGACGACGCGAAACAGGCCCCTGGAATGCGTGACCTTTGGGACGCGGTCGTCGTCGCAGCCACCCAGGCACCCATTGATGCAATTGCCGCAAAAGTTCCGAACACAAAAGCGATTGCCGAAGCCAAGAACATAGAGAAATTCCTCACACACTGCAAAATGTACTTGGAATTGTTCGGCGCGGACAAGGCAAATGAGGTCTCCGATTTTATCACTCTCGCCGAGAAGACGATCGCGGCACGGGTGGATTTTGTAAGCGAGGTCACCGATCTTGCGGCGCATCAAGCGATTATTCGCAAAATTGCAAGGCGGGGAATCCGCAAACCCCGCGTACGTATATTTACGACCAACTACAACCTTTGCTTCGAATATGCTGCACAGGGCCTGCGTTTCACGGTCATCGATGGCTTCTCACATTCGATTCCGCAGGTTTATGATCGAAGCCATTTCGTTCATGACATCGTTCGGCGGGATGGAGGAAAAGATAGTCCGGACTACATCGAGAACGTCTTTCATCTCCATAAGCTACACGGTTCCATCGATTGGCGGCGCAAGGAGTCAGAGCTGCTCCGGTCACGGGATGATCGCGATGGCACGCCGGCTTTGATCTATCCGCGTGACAGCAAGTATCAAGAGGCTTTTGAATCCCCGTACCTCGACATGATGTCCGCATTTCAAACGGCAATTCGGGAACCGGATACGGCCCTGATAGTGTCCGGCTTCGGCTTCAATGACGACCATATCAGCAAGCCGATCATGGCGGCTGTCGAAGCCAATATGACCCTTCGAATTGTCGTATGCGATATGGCGTTCCTCGCCAGTACTGAACTGGGAAAAAGCCGACCACATCCTTTCTGCCGGAAGCCCTGCACAAGAGAACGCGAGTCCGTTTTTTGCCAAACTTAAGAGGCTCGCAGACATTGGAGATCAGCGCATCTCGCTCTTAAACGGACGTTTCCAGGACTTGGCGCAAGCGATACCGGATTTGGTTGCTCAAACCGAGCGCGAACGTCACGCCGAGCGTATCAAGGTCTTGCACGAACCGCCCACCGGTGCAGGAGCATGACAGTGCAAAGTCTTGTCGATCCGCTCCGCAGATGCGGATGATGAAGCAGGTTCTGGCCCCAGCTGTGCAGCACGGCGAAGAAGCCGATCTCGGCGCCCAGGTGCTTGGTAAGAGCTCGAAGGGGCTCGATGTGGCGCAGACCTTGTTGGTGGCGATCCGCAGGTAATGGGCGGTGGTCGCGAGGCTGCGGTGACCGAGCAGCAGTTGAATGGTGCGCACGTCGGCGCCGGCCTCCAACAGATGGACGGCGAAGGCGTGCCGCAAACTGTGCGGCGTGACCGGTTTGGACAAGCCGGAGAGGTCGCACGCTTTCGCGCAGGCCTGTCCCACCGCATCCCTGGTGATCGGCTGGCCGGCACGATCGCCGGGGAAGAGCCACGCCCTTTGGCCGCCGCAGCTTCCAATAGTCACGCAGGATCTCCAGCAGCTTGGGCGACAGCATCACGTAGCGGTCCTTCTGGCCTTTGCCCTGCTCGACGCGGATGACCATTCTCTGGCTGTCGATGCCCGTGGGCTTTAGCTGAACCGCTTCCGAGATGCGCAAGCCGGCGGCATAGCAAGTGGTCAGGATGGCGTGGTGTTTGACGTCGAGGACGCAGCCGAGGAACCGCTGAACTTCCTCGGCACTGAGGATGATCGGCAGCTTCTGCGGCTTCTTGGGAAGCGGCAGGACCTCTTCAGGCGCCCAATCCCTCTCGAGCGTCACACTGTAGAGAAAGCGCAGCGCCGCAATTGCTGTGTGGATCGAACCAGGCGACAGCTTCTTCTCGTTGGTCAGATAGACCTGATAGGTCCGAATATCCTCGCGCCCGAGCAAGTCCGGCGACTTGCCGAAGTGACGCGCAAACAGCGACACCTGCTGAAGATAGGAGAGTTGGGTGTTGAGCGCGAGGTTGCGCACCTGCATGTCCTCGCTCATGCGCTGGCGAAGTTGGGTCATGACAAGCTCCTTTGTCCGATGGAATAGGCTGCAAGCAGCCACTCCATGCTGACGCAGTCGGAGCTTGTTGTGGACACATGACCAGCGCGACAGACGACGCGATCAGATCACGCTGTCGGCACTCACCCTCCTTGCCGCTCCGCATTCGCGGAGCGGGTTAGTCCAACGTGCATTATGCCGATGTCCGGATTATGCCGACCTTGGGGGTGGATGTCGGCTTCGGAGGCGGTGATCGCTGCGATGGGGTCGGCATAATCAGAGCGCCTCGAGGAAAGCGAGAAGCTTGTCGGGCGGTCTGTAGCGTCCTGGCGCCGTGTTGGCCGGCGTGGTTTTCGCCAGGGTGCGTTCTTTAAGCTCCAGATCGGCGTGCAAGTAGATGTGGGTGGTCTCGATCTGTTCGTGGCCAAGCCACAGCGCGATCACCGAGGTGTCGACGCCGGCACGCAGCAGTCGCATTGCCGCGGTATGACGCAAGGTGTGCAGTGTGACCCTTTTCCGCTGCAGCGACGGACAGTTTCTGGCAGCGATTTCGACATACCTCGCGAGCCGGTGCTCGAGAGCGTCGCGGCTGATCATCCTGCCGGTCTGTGTAGGGAAGAGGGGATCGGCCGGCTGCCCGGCACGTTCGGCCAGCCAGACGCGCAGCACGGCGGCCATGTTGGAGGTAAGGGGTGTGATCCGCTGCTTTCGCCCCTTTCCGATACAGCTGACATGAGCGCCGGAACCGAGATGGATATCGGCGCAGTGAAGGCCGATCAGTTCGGACGCCCGCAGGCCGGTTTGGGCGGCGAGCCGAAGCAAGGCGTGGTCGCGCCGCCCGGTCCAGGTCGACCGCGCGGGGGCGGACAGCAATACATCGAGTTCCTCCTCCGTCAGGAACGTGACAAGCCGTCGCTCAAAACGCCTTAGGCGGAATCGCGAGCACCCGTTCGATTGTCGCGGCGTACTCGGGGTAACGAAGGGCGGCGAACCGGAACAACGACCGGATTGCGGCAAGCCGCGCATTCCGGGTCCGCGCGCTGTTGCCTCGATGACGCTCGAGGTGATCGAGGAAGTCGCCGACACACGCGGCATCGAGGTCGTTGAACTCCAGCCTGGAAGGCTCTGTGTCATGCCGCGCGGCGGCGAAGACCAGCATCAGCCGCAGGGTGTCCCGATAGGCGGCGAGCGTATGCGGGCTGGCTTGCCGCTGCCGGATCAGGCGGTCGGTGAAGAACGCCTGCAAGGTCGCGCTCAGGGCGGTCATGCGCCGCCTCCGATCCGTCGTTCCAGACGAGCACCGGCCAGTTGCAGCAATTCCGGAGCCGCCGAGAGATACCAGTACGTCTTGCCCGGATCGACGTGACCGAGATAGGTCGACAGCAGGCCAAGCCGGCGCCCCGGGTCGCCGCCGTCGCGATAAGCATCAAGAAGCGTGCGAACGGCAAACGCGTGCCGCAGGTCGTGGAGCCGTGGTCGGCAACCTGCCGAGCGCGGGGCGATGCCGACGCGACAGACGAGCTTCTGGAACGTGTTTTGAACGTTCACATAGAGCAGCCTAGTGCCGGCCGGTGAGACGAACAGGGCGGGCGTGTTCGGCGGCCGGCGGGGTCGATCGCGCCGGCGCAGATAATTGCCGAGGGCCGCTACAGTGCTCGGATGTAACGCCAACTCGCGGGATTTTCCGGACTTTCCGCGCCGAATGGTGAGGCCGCCGCCGACCGCATCGAAGTCGTCGCGGTCCAGGCCGATCGCTTCTCCAACCCGCATTCCGGTCACGCCAGCAAGCCGATCAGGGTCCGGTAGGTTGCTTCCCGATGCGGCGTGCGCAAGGCCGCGGTTGCCGTCATCAAGGCGATGACGTCCTCCTGCGAATAGAGGTAGGGCGTCGCTCGGCAAGATCGCCCCGGCAGCAGATCACACGGCGGCACCTCGGTTGCCGGCTCGATCCCGCGCAGATGGGTCGCAAAGCGGCGAACGACGGAAAGTCGCGCCGACATCCAGCTTCGATCGGCGCCTGCCGGCAGCATCGCCCAAGTGAGGGCCGTCTTGGTGGTCAGGTGGTCTTCGCCCTGCGCCTCGAGGTAGGTGAGGAACTGGGCAAGAAGCTTCTCTGTCTCGGACCGAACAAGCGTGTAGCCGAGGGCGCGACGCATGGCCAGGTAATCGGCCAGGGCCTGGCGAAGGGCGCTCATGCCACCTCTCCCGGCCAAGGGCGGGCGATCGTTCGCAGGGCTTCGCGATCAACCTTGGCATAGATCGCCGTTGTCAGGGCGCGGCGATGACGCAGGACCTGCCCGACCTCCGGTAGCGCCGCGCCGGCGCGCAACATCGCCGACGCCGCCGTATGGCGCAGGCGGTGGGCGTGGATCCGGCCGAGCCCGGTGCGGCAACCGGCGGCGGCCACGATTTGCGACACGCCAGCGCCTGTGAGGGCATCGTGGGGCGCCCTGACTCGCACAAATACTGTCCGGGCCCTGGGCGGTCCGGGGACGGCCGTGGCGCAGATAGGCCGCCACCGCGTCGCCGACATCGGCCGGCAAGGGAAGGTGTTCGATGCAGCTTCCTTTGCCCCGTACGAGAATCTCACCGGTCCGCCAATCCAGGTTGTCAAGCTTGAGCTTGGCGACTTCCCCCGCCCGCAAGCCGAGACGAACCAACATGGTCAGGACCGCGAAGTCGCGGCAGCCGTTCGACGTATCGCGGCCGCAGGACGTCAGCAGGCGCTGAACCTGGTCGCAATCCAGTCCCTTTGGCAACCCAGCCAATCGCCGACCGGCGACCGAGGGCACGCAAGCGGCAAGAGAGCGATGAGACCCTCGACATGAAGGAACGTGAGCCGCGACCGCAGCGCCGTTACAGTCAGGCTTGCCGCGCCGCGGCTCAGCTGAGGGCAACGTGCCACGACAAAGGTAACGACGTCGGTCGCGGCCAAACCCGCAAGGTCCAGGGCACGCCCGTCGGACGACAATCGATGACGCAGAAAGGGCGCACCATCCGGGCATAGACATCGGCGGTCGCTTTCCCCAAACCGCGCTCAATCGCCAGATAGCGTTGGTATCGTTCCAGCAGCTGATCTGCCGGATCGTCGGGTGCACGGGGCGACGGCAGCACCACGCCGCGAGACTGCAAATAGGCCAACAGGGGCTGCAATGCTTTGATCGAGCGGAGTTGCGGGCCAGCGGCACGACGGGTACGGACGAACCGATCGACCTCGCTCGCACCCAGTCCCTCCACATCCATGCCTTCCAATGCGAGCCAGCGGCTCAATCGCGCCACCAGCCGCATCTGCTCGCGAGCGGAAAGCGGCGTATAGCCTTGTCGGGCGAGGGGCCATCATTCCATACTCGCCAAAAACCCATCCGCGCCAGGTCTCGCAGAAAGCCGGTCGGGCTTTGGCGGAGACAGGAATTGATGCCGGAATATGACGTGCTTTGCATCGGCAATGCCATTGTCGACATCATCGCCCAGTGCGACGAGGAATTCCTCGAAACCAACAGTATCATCAAGGGCGCGATGAACCTCATCGATACGCATCGCGCCGAACTGCTCTCCAGCCGCATGGGCCCGGCGATCGAGGCCTCCGGCGGCAGCGCCGACAACACGGCGGCCGGCGTCGCCAGCTTCGGCGGCGGCGCCGCTTTCTTCGGCAAGGTCTCCAACGATGCGCTCGGCGAAATCTATGGCCACGACATCCATGCGCAGGGCGTCGCCTTCGACATCAGGCCGCTGAAGGGTGAGTGAAGTCTCGATGACGCTGTCGGATTCCTTCTGTGTCGACCGCTACCGCGACGAGTTCCTCGAACTGATGCGCTCAGGCACGGTGGACATCGTCTTTGCCATAGCGTTTCGCCTCCGAACCTGATCGCAATCACTGGAATTCGTCATCACAATCGCCTGGAACACGTGGTCACTGGAATGCGAAAATGCTTGGCGTCCGCAGATTCAGAGGCCGCTTTATCCTACCCGGCGATCGGGGCTGAGCGGGCGTGTGAGGAAATGCAGGCCTGTGGACGTGGTTTTTTCCGGTTGGTCAGCTTCTCGAAAGCTGGTTGCGATAGCTTGCCGGGAGGGTCCGAGGCTCGCAACCCATTCGCCACCAAGGCGTTACCGGCTTCTGTCCGTTTACACCAGATCTGAGCTTGTCTGCGGAGACTTGCGAGTAGCAGCCTCTATTTCAAACGGAAAATGATATGGATGGTTCTCAATTTAATCCTCGGCAGTTGAACCCGTTTGCGCCAGGCGTGGCGCGGCAGAATACCGGCATGCAGGTAGGGCAACAGGAGGCCGCCAGTCTGCAAGCGAGTTTTGAGCAGCAGTTGAACCAGTTGCAGCCTAGTTCGTCCGGGGAAAGCGGTGGAGGGCTCCGGCGCACGGACCTCCACGCTCCGCAACCGGTGCCGTCGACCGCTCTGCGGGACAACTTTGCCGCTGGCGCGCGCCACACGTCCGATGCGGCGACGCACGGACCGCGCCCAGGACCGAACAGCGGGAGACAACGACCTGAGTTTGGGGTGAATAAAGAGGCCCGCGTGGGCGAAAAGCGCGACCGCTCCGAACCCTTTCCCGAGGACAAGGCGCTTGTTTCCACCTTCAAGAAAGTAGCCGTCCAAGCGAACACGCACGAGAGGACAGTCAAGAGATTCGTAGGTGATCTACACCATCTCAGCCGGTGGCTGCGCCAGGGAAATCGCAGGCCCATATCCGACCGGTTCAACACCGAATCGCCCAGCCATGCTTCTTTTGTCGCCGATGTGCAGGACTATCTGAAGGATGGTGGCCGTATTGCTGTCGTTGGGCAGCTGAACAAGCTTGCGCCCGGTAGCCTCCCGTCGCGAGGCCATCTAACTGGGGAGCTCCCTGCCGAGGACGTGAGTCTCTTGGCAAGGTTCCGGGAAAACGCCGGGCGGCGCGACATCGCCACCAAAGGGGCCATCAATAACACTCTTTCCGGATTTCGACTGTTTGCTCGGTGGCTCCAAGAAAACAACAAAGAGCCTTTAGCTGCTCAGCTGCAAGGCGGTTCACTAGATAAGGCGATTTCGGAGTATAGGGCCCTGGGTGGCGACCCTCAGAACCGACTTAAATCGGCTCTGCTTGATCTCCGGCGGTTTTTGCCTGGGGCTGAAGAAGCCGAAGGACCCGAGCCCCGTGGCATCGGGCGGCCCCGTTGCCTGATTCCTCATCCCGAAGACGCCCCCCTCATCGATGGTGCGCTCGGCCAAGCGTTGATGGATTTTGGAGTCCCGACTGCGAAGCAGAGGCAGTTCGCCCAGCAGCG
The DNA here is from genome assembly GCF_024707545.1 of Mesorhizobium onobrychidis. Lineage (NCBI taxonomy): Bacteria > Pseudomonadati > Pseudomonadota > Alphaproteobacteria > Hyphomicrobiales > Phyllobacteriaceae > Mesorhizobium > Mesorhizobium onobrychidis. The sequence goes on along the minus strand of NZ_CP062229.1, from coordinate 6,719,133 downwards.
AGCTACACGTCTTCGTGGGGTGAGTGATTGGCTTCAAAAACAGGGCAAGGGGAGCATAGCTAGCCGAGTTAACGGCTCGAATCAGGAGCAGTTAAGGCTGGAGAACGATGTAGTAGCGCTCCAACGGACTGGAAGGCAAGTCGTCTTTTCCGATGTGGCGCATCTTCGGAACTACCTAAGACTGGTCGAGGCGAACGGAGAGCTGGGGCTGCGAGCGCGTGAGCAGCCGGCTTTGCTGCTGGATGCTGGGCGGCTCAGCCCGCCGCAGGCGCTCGCCGCGCCCGCCGCCCAGAGCGAGGGGACCGGGCCTTTCTTGAGCGACCCGATGCACGAATCCGCGTCACCATCAACTGCGAAGGCACCCTTTGGGGTCCACCCTGAAGCCGCACGACTTGCCGACCTGCGCGACGATGCTCACTTTGCGCCAGAGCACTCCGTCAGGGCTCGCTCAGACACCTATGGCGGTCTTCAGTCTTTTGTCGATCTGAATGCCCCCACACCATCCGACTTGCGCGACGCTCACTTTGCGCCAGCTGACGCCGTCAGGGCTCGCTCAGACACTTTCGGCGGCCTTCAGTCCCTTGTTGATCTGAATGCCCCCACACCATCCGACCTGCGCGACGATGCTCACTTTGCGCCAGAGCACTCCGTCAGGGCTCGCTCAGACACCTATGGCGGTCTTCAGTCTTTTGTCGATCTGAATGCCCCCACACCATCCGACGTGCGCGACGATGCTCACTTTGCGCCAGAGCACTCCGTCAGGGCTCGCTCAGACACCTACGGCGGCCTTCAGTCTTTTGTTGATCTGAATGCCCCCACACCGTCCGACTTGCGCGACGATGCTCACTTTGCGCCAGAGCACTCCGTCAGGGCGCGCTCAGACACCTATGGCGGCCTTCAGTCTTTTGTTGATCTGAATGCCCCCACACCGTCCGACTTGCGCGACGATGCTCACTTTGCGCCAGAGCACTCCGTCAGGGCGCGCTCGGACACCTATGGCGGTCTTCAGTCTTTTGTCGATCTGAATGCGCCCACACCGTCCGACTTACGCGACGATACTCACTTTGCGCCAGCGCCGTCCGTCAGGGCGCGCTCAGACACTTTCGGCGGCCTTGATTCCTTTGTTGATCTGAATGCGCCCACACCGTCCGACTTACGCGACGATGCTCACTTTGCGCCAGCGCCGTCCGTCAGTGCTCGCTCAGATACCTACGGCGGTCTTCAGTCTTTTGTTGATCTGAATGCGCCCACGCCGTCCGACTTGCGCGACGATGCTCATTCTGGACCGGTGCGTCCGCAGCGGCAGATGCTCCGCGATGCGGAGTGGCAGTCCATGATGCAAGGGACAGGGTCCGCCGCCGTTCCGGGGGCGGGAGAACCCAATGAGGTTCAGCTCATCCATCACCCTCGACCTCGGCCCATGGGTGAAGCTGCGCCAGCGGCACCGGCAAGAGCTCCCCAACCCGCCTCGCCAGCAACCGCCAGGCTGCCAGGCACCTACCGCGGTCTTCCAGTGGTTGATGTGACGACGCTGACGACCAGTTCCTCCGATGCTCAGATCGGGGCGTTCGGTCCGACAGCCTCGTCCAAGGTCGCCAACGGATCGGTGCTCGGCGCCACCGAGTGGCTGAGCGACGCCCATATTCAGAGGGATTACCATTTGCTGGAGGGGCAACTGCAGGGGATCAATCCGGAGCTCGCCGCCCGGACACGGCTGGTGGATCCGTCGGTATCCCATCTCCTGCGTCACGTGGTCGAACACCGCGCAACACACATTGCAGTCCATCTATAATCAAAGCACCGCCCCGGCCGACTTCCTGTTCCTGCCCGTGAACAATGGCACTCCGACTAACCCCGGCACCCATTGGTCGCTGCTGCTCGTTGATCGCCGCGAGCCGGAAATACCGGTCGCCTATCACTACGACTCCCGCCAGCGAGAGGGATACAACGACGGGCCTGCAACACAGCTCGCAGGACTGCTGAACGCCACCTTGGCGCCAGCCCCCATGGCCCGACAGCCGAACGATTATGATTGCGGCGTCTTTGTGCTGGACGGCACGTGGGCGCTGGTTGGACGATTGGTGGAAGGGCAGCGGCCAGGCCGCGAGCCGCTGCCCCTCGACAACCTCGTCGCCGATCGGCAGGCGCTGCAAGACCGGCTGAGCGGGCGCTGACTTGGTTTCTAGAAAGGCCTCTGACACTTCGAGGTTGCCGAAACCCGGGTCTTGCGAGAGGATTGAACGAAGCCGCCGCTGGCGGCGCATTGAGGAGGTGTGATAACGGGGGCCTCATGGCTGAAAAGGTGGTCCTGCCCCTCCCGACACGGCAACTTTTAGCGGCTACTAGAAGGGCCCGGCAATCATCGGTTGAAGTCGGACTGGACCTCGGCCAAGAGCGCCGCTTCCAGATGTCGCTTGGCAGTTAAACGGGTTCTTCCTCAATTTGTGTGGCGCGGTGGCAGCATTCGTGCTCTCAGCAGTTCGGCGCCTGCCCTGCCGTACATTGCGCGCTTGAGGGTCTTGAGGCGGTTGATCTGACCTTCGGCCTGTCCGTTGCTCCAGGGCAGCTCGATGGCGTTGTTGACGGCATCGATGTCTCTGCGCAAGACACGGGCGAATCGCATGATCGGAATGATGTCGGAGTCGATTGCATCGTCGATCCAGGGGGTCCAGTGTTTCCGACCTCTTGCTCCGAAGAATACCGTTGAAGCGCATTGCCAGGCATCGCACTCGGCGAATGCGTCAGATCCCTGCTTCAGGGCATCGACTTTCCTTGCTTGTCGAGGCGTCAGCAGGCCTCTTGGCTTTATGCACAGCGCCGCGGCAACAACTGGCGAAATCGCGTGGCCGTTATCCGGATCTCGAACGGGTCCCAAGCTGATCGCAAGGAACATCATCGGCGCGCACTCTTTCGGCCCGCCGCCAAGCTCCCAGCAGTCGCTCCAGATTGGAGAAGCTGCCGGTGTAGCCGCGCTGCTTGACATCATGAAAAAGATGCCGTCCGCAGCGGTTCCCTTCCTTCCAGCATTGGGCAAGGAACGTTTCAAAGCACCATGGTGATGTGGGGTTCAATGCTGCTCGCCGCCTATCTGGCGGAGCCTTGAACTTGAGCCACTTCGCTGCGCTGCGGCGCTCATAGCCGGTCCGTCGGGCGATCTCGCTGTAGGATAGACCCTCCTGGCGTAAGGCGTGGAGCATCTCGAATATCTCCTGGCGAGACTGCCTATGCGCGAGACGGGCACGCCGGCGATGTGTCGCAGCGTCGACAATAGCGTCCTCGGACAGGATGGCTCTTCCTGAAGCACGTCCACTAAGGCTCATCTGTTCCTCGATTGCAGTACGAAGATTCTGGACCAAATGAAACCGGTCGGCCACCTGGTGAGCCTGCGGTGCGCCTTCACGGACGGCGCATACAGCCCGCAACGGTCTCGGCTGACGACCTCGACGGAGGGATGATTCCGCAGCCACCTGGCTGCGCGCTATCGACACTCCGATCATCGAGAATGTCGACGACCGAGTGACGCTCGAGATCAATCACGATAGTGCCGTATCGCGTCGCTCGCCGCCAGCTCCAGTCATCGATGCCAACCACCTGAATCTCGGGGGCACGGTGAGTAACCGCGGCATCCCGCTTCAGTTGCCGCAAGATGGTGTCGTCACTGACCGGCATGCCGAGCCGTTGCATAAGGCGTTCGCCAGGACGTCCACCCGCGCTATGGCCGAGCAAGCCGACAATCTCCACGACCCTCGAACGTTTGTCGCTCACATTTCTGATGTGCACATCGCCAGCGGCTCAGCAGGAGCTTCACCGTCACGGGCTTGCCCTGGACCGGCAGATCCTGAAGGCTGCGTGCGGCGCGGCAATCAAAGTGAGAGCGCGCATTGCCTCGTCGAAAATGTTCCTGAATGTTCAACCGTTGCCTCACATAAGTTGCTCCCTACCGAGGGGTATGAGCAGGGGCGACTATGGGACGGCTGAGCATGGCGACACGGAAAGAACTGACGACGGCGGTTTCAGAGCGCTATCGTGCTTCGACGCGAGCGGAGAAGGCGAGAATTTTGGATGAGTTCGTCGTCATCACCGGCTTTCACCGCAAGCACGCGATGCGGCTGCTACGACGCCGTGAGGGGCCGGTTGTAGGCCGGCGAGCGCGGCCGCGGATTTATGGTGAAGCGGAACGCAATGCGCTCATATTGCTCTGGGAGGCGTCTGACCGCGTCTGCGGCAAGAGGCTGAAAGCGTTGCTGCCCATCCTTCTCGAGGCGATGGAACGGCACGGTCATTTTGACCTAGCGCCGGAAATCCGGGGCAAATTGCTGGCGATTAGCGCGGCCACGATCGACAGGACGCTGGGACCGATCCGAGAAGGCTTGGGACGTCCTCGACGACGGCCCGCGGCGCACGCCCTGCGACGGAGCATTCCCATTAGAACGTCGGCGGATTGGGACGATCCAGCGCCAGGCTTCGTTGAGGCGGACCTCCTAGCCCATAGCGGCCCTTCGGCTCGCGGCAGCTTCATCCAAACCCTTGTGCTCACCGACATCGCGACCGGCTGGACGGAATGTGCGCCGCTGCTGGTTCGCGAACAGACGCTGTTGAGCACGGTGCTCACAGAATTGCGCAAGCAACTGCCCTTCGCGCTTCTCGGCCTGGATACGGACAACGACACCGTTTTCATGAACGAGACGCTGAAGGCCTACTGCGACGCCGCCAACGTCGTCTTCACGCGCTGCCGCCCCTACCGCAAGAATGACCAGGCCTTTGTCGAGCAGAAGAATGGCGCCGTGGTGCGTAGGATGGTCGGATATCATCGGTTTGAGGGGCTGGAGGCCGCCACGCTGCTAGCGAAGCTCTACCGGTCAGCGCGGCTGTTCGTGAACTTCTTTCAGCCATCGTTCAAGTTGATCGCGAAGCAGCGTGACGGCGCGCGTGTGCGCAAGACGTATAGTCCGCCAGCTACGCCGCATCAGCGTCTGGTTGCCGACGCTCGCACCTCAGATGCAGTCCGCTCCCGTCTGCAGGAACTCTACGCCGGACTCGATCCTGTCCTGCTGTTGCGCGATATCCGCGCCATGCAGGAGCGGCTCGCTGCGCTTGCCGATACTTCGCCGGCCGTGCGCCCTGACGGGGCAGCTCAGCCGATCGACCTTTTCCTGGCGAGTTTGCGGACTGCCTGGAAGGACGGTGCTATCCGGCCGACGGATCGCCCGATTGTGAAAGCCAAAAGAAGCCGACGTCGTCCCGACCCTCTCGTCAAGGCGACTGCCGACTTACGAAATTGGTTCGAAGCGGAACCATGGCGGACCGGCAGCGAACTTCTGTCACGATTACAGGCCGAGTATCCCGGCGATTACCCGGACAAACTGCTTCGAACGCTTCAGCGTCGGCTGAAGGTCTGGCGCAGCGAACAGGCGGACGCGTTGCTGTTTGGCCCCTTGAACAAGGAGCCGCCGATCCTGGAGATCGCAAGGCCACACTGAGGCGCCGTGGCGCTCGCGAAGGAGGCCGGGCGCTGCGAAACCCCCGCCATCTCCGCGCCCGGCCTCCTTCGCCTCAAGCCGGGAGCAAAATGGATGAGGCAACGCTCGAATCTCGGGGAGCATCGTTACGTGAGGCAATGCGACCTCTCTCCCAGATTGTCCCGCTATACCTCAGTTTGGTGGAGGTGGTTGAGAGGCACCTACGCTAGGCTGGCGAACGGTTCGAAACGGGCAAAACCCGTAGCAGTTCCATAGCCCGCCTAACCAAAGGCGGGCATCGTAGCAGGCCCCAGTCCTCGGACCGAGGTCCAAAAGAGCGGCCAGGTGATTTCGCAAGCCTGGCGCGGGTTTGCGCCGTTCGCATCAAGAGCTGTCCGCCCGGCCAATTCTGTCCCTTACATAAACCTGACAATCAGCCGCAAACGGTATACCAGCTGTCGAATCGGCCATTGTTTGGAGCGGCACACAGAGCGCCGTAACAAACCTTCTCACCCTTGAAGTAGGCCAGGAGCTGCAGCAAATGCGATATTTTGCGCTGTTCATCTTCGTCCCGGATAAGCTCCGGACCGCCCTGCGACTTCAGTGCCAGCTCGATCAACTCGATCGCCCGATCTTTGTTGCCGCTCTCGTGATAGTATAGGGCTGCCAACCGATAAGGCACGAGCTTACATTGGTCGCTTTCCGGGGGATTCAGTGCCAGGATGTGTTCGGACAGCTTTTTCCCATCGCCAAGCGCTCAGCAGACGGAAAGTGCGAATGGTCAAAGTTTGGAAAGAAGAGTTCGTCTAGCGCCGCAACCATCCAATTCTCGGAGTTTCTGTTGATCGCGTCGCGAACGAATTGGCGCATGACGGGCAAGCCGACCTGCATGTCCTTCATTTTGTGAAGCAACAGATTCACATGAGAATGGCGGAAACCGAGGTTGTCCGGCATCAAGGCGATGCCTTCTTCGATCGCCGAGAGCGCCGTCTTCCAATCCTTTTTCTCCACCGCCGCCCGATACCTGTCCTTGATCGGCTTCTTCAGCGCTTGTTCGCGCGCTATGGTTTCGCCTTTCGCGATCCGCTCCGTATCGGCCGCTTTGGCCTGATCGCTGGTGCGCCAGCTGCCGTTAAGCACCTTCGGCAAGACCTCATCGAGTTGCATCGGATGACCGATAAAGGCGATGTGGCCGTCTCGGTCGACCACGAACGAGGTCGGAATCGCGAAAGAAAAGCTGGGCTCCATCCAAAGCTTGTCCATTTTGCCCGTGGAGTCGAACGCGATCCGATAGTTCAGATTCAGGAACTTTTCGGTCAACCAAGCATCCAACTTGCTTCGGGCCTCATCGGCCGTTGGAGCGTCTTCAGAAGCCGCGACTCCGACGATCTCAACTCCGCTGTCCTTGTATTTCTCCTGCATCTGTATCAGATGGGGCATCCCGTCCACACATGGTCCACACCAAGTTGCCCAAAATTCGACGATGTACACTTTGCCGGTCTGAAAGCTCGTGAGGGGCTCGCCACGCAGCCAGTTCTCAACTTGAATCGAAGGAGCCGGGGACCCGATCCTTAATAGCACCAATGTTGCTCTCCAAAGTTTGCTTTCTGCGCGAGCTTGTTCCCGCTCAGAGACGGCACACGGGTTCAGGGGAGAGAGCATCGCTCGTCATTGCGTGCAGTCACGATCAAGAGAGCAAAAGCCGTGCCACGCGCTCAGCGCGCAGTAAGCGCATTAATATGCGAAAAACCTCGCACAGTGCCGGATGGCGGTTGAATGAACCTGACAAGTTTGTCAGGTTTTGGACGCGCTTTGCCCGTGCTTCGCGCCGCCAGAAAAGCGCGGGCCATCCGCGCGATCCCTGAAGAGTGAGAACCCGTGCGACACCGCCGCATCACGTCGTGTCGTGCATCAATGCCAAGCGCCTCGGCTTTGAGCTCGCCGCACGCCAGAACATCATCGACGAGACGTTCAAGCTCGACCGGGGAGCGAAAAAACGGCGCGAGTTTTTGGCCTTGGTGGGGACGGCCGACCGGCAATGTCGCCGAGAGGGTCAAGACGCAGAAGACGATCTTCACACCCGGCGAGCCGAAAGTGTCGCGGCAAGATATCGTAGAGGGCAGCATACATGCAGGCCTAGAGGTATCGCTGGGCGATCTGAGGGAGTGGCATACGTTGCGCGCCTGGTGCAGAAATTGGTCGCATTATACTGAAGTAAGGTCGGCCGCGCTAATCCCGCCGGTATGGCAAAGGTGCGCTATTCAGGAGGGTCCAGAGAGCGCTCGATTGCCCGGGAATTTGGACCGGCTCATCACTGGTCAGCGACAATGGCGGCGAGTTCATTTCGGAACGCCATGCTCTCCTGGGCGGATCAGAACCGGTCCAATGGCATTACAGTGCGCACGGCAAGCGTCGCCATCGCCTCTGGCGCGCCGACTATTACACCGCGCGGACGCACTCCCAGATCGCCTGGCGGACACCGGCCGAGTTCGCCGCCACCTTCAATCCGCGACGGTCGCTCGCGCTGCGCTACGCGAAAGGCTCCGCGCCAGCGCCCGTCGCTCCGCCCAGCAGCGCACAAACACGCCGGAAACGAACTCAAATCTGGATAAAAACTGGGGGCAAGGTCATTTAGATGCCACCCATGCAGAGGTATTTCATTTCGAGGTAGTCCTCGAGCCCATGGCGGGAACCCTCCCGCCCGATGCCGGACTGCTTCATGCCGCCAAAGGGCGCCGCTTCCGAAGACATACGCCCCGTGTTGATGCCAACCATGCCATATTCCAATGCCTCGGCCACACGCCAGACACGCCTCAGGTTCGAGGCATAGAAATAGGCGGCGAGGCCGTAGATCGTGTCGTTGGCCTCACGCACAACCTGATCCGCATCGTGGAAGCGGATGATCGGCGCCAGCGGCCCGAAAGTCTCCTCTTGCGCAACCGCCATGATGCTGGAAATTTCAGTGAGGACTGTGGGTTCGAAGAAGGTGCCACCCTTGCCGATACGTTCGGCCCCGCATCGAATAGTGCCACCTTTCGCAACCGCATCTGCGATGTGCGACTCGATCTTGGCCAAAGCATGCATGTCGATGAGCGGTCCGATGTCCACCCAGGAAGCGAAGCCGTCGCCAACCGACAAGTGCCGGACTTTCTCCACGAACTTCTCGACGAACTCATCATGAACGCTCGATTGGACGTAAAGGCGGTTCGCTGAAACGCAGGTCTGGCCGGCGTTGCGGAACTTCGCCTGGATCGCTCCGTCAACCGCAGCGTCGATATCGGCGTCGTCGAAGACGATAAATGGCGCATTGCCGCCGAGCTCAAGGCTGACCTTCTTGATCTGATCCGAGCACTGGCGCATCAGCAGCCGGCCAACCTCAGTCGAGCCGGTGAAGCTGATCTTTCGGACCTTGGGATTGGAGCAGAGTTCGCGTCCAACGTCGTCACCTTCGGACGCATAGATCAGGTTGACGACGCCGTCGGGAAAACCGGCTTGGTGCGCGAGGGCAAACATTGCACCGGCCACGAGCGGCGTCTGTTCAGCAGGTTTCAGCACGATCGCGCAGCCCGCCGCCAGGGCCGGCGAGATTTTGCGCGCCACCATGGACGCTGGGAAATTCCACGGCGTAATGGTGCCGACGACACCGATCGGCTGCTTGATCACCATCATGCGACGGTCTGTGGACGGTGGGGGGATCGTCTCACCATAGATGCGATTGGCTTCTTCGGCGTACCATTGCAGATACGCGGCCGCATGCGAAACCTCCGACTTGGCTTCCGCAAACGGCTTGCCCATCTCTGCGGTGAGGATGGCGGCAAGATCACCGGCGTGCTCAACAATCAGCTGATGCCATCGCCACAGAACGTCACTGCGTTCTCGGGCGGTCAGCGCCGCCCATCCAGGCTGCGCGACATGGGCCCTGTCGATCGCAGCGCGTGTCTCCTCCACGCCCATGTCGGGAAGCTCTGCCAGCACTTCGCCGCTCGACGGGTTGAGGACCATAAATCTCCGCTCGCTAACCGGCGTGCCGAGTGCCGGCAGGCGATCGATGGCGCCAAACAGGTCCGGGGATTTCAGGTGACGGATCATCGGCAGGCACAGGGGCAATACCGGATTCCTCTCAAACGGATATGTATTCGGCAGGGCGTCGGTGTGTACTCCGCACCTGCGGGTTCCTTATAGGGCCTCGGCCAGCCGGCAGGTAGACCATTCCACTCAACTTGAAAGGGAGAATTCTTGAACACTTCTGGTCGATGGCTGTCGGTTCTCATCAGGTGCAAACTGAACAATGGACATCGGCTTCCCCCGCCGAAGGTAGTGCATTCTGGTGGGCTGTGCGGCACGATCAGCGCCCTCTGCAATCCCGAAGCGGAGAGACTGGCATGAACATGAAGCGAGCCCCGTGGTGAATCGGGCGGCTGAACCAGCAAATGCATCGCAAGGTCGGCACTCCGCACCAGCTCTGCCCCGTTGTGGGTGTCTGGCGTCATCTGTGCAGCGATGTCGCTCCAAGATACTACCGTCAGTCAGTTATGAGCATTCATGTACAAAATCGCATGCGAACGTTCTGCTTTCTCTTTTTTCGTTACGAGGGAGCCGCCGACAGCACTTCTCGGGCGCTGTTCTGCCGAATGTGTTACCCCTCCCATGCGAACGTGCGCCTGCGTGTCCGTTGAAGCTAATTATCCGTCGCGGAGCCCATTTTGCCTGGGGCTCTTGGAAGCTGTTCGAGCTTTCTGCCTTGCGCCTCCAGCCGAATTGCGCGCTTTTGAAGGACGTTGGCGGGTCAGGATTGATCGAAGCGCTTGCCCTTTGCCCTTGGTGACGTAGATCGCCACGAAGGCATTGGGATTAGGTAGTCTCAGATACCGATTGCGGTTGGCCTCGTCGGCAAAACCAATGCAGCCCCAACTTGCAGGGTCAAACCCCCAGAATGAGGTCAGCCAAAGATCCCTGCTGGTTGGAAGTCTGTCTCCATCGGAAGCCACGTCTGGAACCGAGCCCCAATCGAAGGCGAACACTTCGCGCTGGGCGGCCTCGATGTCGATATCGCCAAGGATCCGCAAATATACGCCATGGCATCAGGCGCCGGATGCCTCTCACCGCGCTTGACTAGAATTGTCGTGAGTGGCGGCAGTCCACGATCATTCAGGGCGTGAAGGACGACCTCCAGATTCTTGCCCAGACCGCGACCTGTCGGATGGTTCCAACCGACGGCGTTCCCCACCTGCTGATATGTCGCACGCGTTTGCCTCACCGCTTTTTCCGCAAGGAAGCGTGCAATTTCGGTTTGCATAGAATCCATCGATCCCCCAATCGATCACTATGATAAGTGTGCTTCAGGTGCCTGACGTCCCGAAGGCCAGCGGCTACTAAGCCTTGCTTATGCGTTCAACGCAATCTATATTCTGTTCAACACAGGAGGTTCTGATGGCCGCGCAAACACGGACCGCTTCAGAAAGCGAAGCAAAGGTCGCATCGACCCGCAATAAGCTCGTACTCGAGCAAGCGAAAGCCGCCGGACTGCTCGGCGCGGCGAAGAATACCCGACTTTCGGGGCGAGTGCCTTCGGAGTTGATCGAGGCGGCCAAGAAGCGCGCTCATGTCACCTCGGACACGGAGCTGTTGGAACTAGCGCTGTCGCGCCTGGCTCTCGAAGATGACTTTGGCGCCTGCTTGGTCGGACGCAAGGGCAGCATCCCGGCGGACATAGATCTTGGGGTTTGATCTTTCCAAGACCCTTCGATCGCTCAAGCCGCAAAAGTACACCGGAATGCTCGAGCGTAGGGCCGACGATGATCTCCCATGGGTTGCAAACGAACCCGCGATCGGGGGACCGGTGTTTCTGGATACGAGCGTCTATCTGGATGTCCTGCAAGGACGATCACCGGTTGAAGTCGATACGCTGCTTACCTATCGCCGATGCCACCATTCCGCGGTCTGCCTTTCTGAGCTGACCCACGCCTTTGGCCGGCTCGACCAAAAGCATGCCTCCACAAAAGCTGTCCTCGAGACAATCAAAGCCACGGTGGAGGACATTCCGGACCACCGTCTTCATGCCCCAGATGCAGCGATGTGGGGACAGGCCGGTGTGTTGGCTGGCTTGCTCTTCCGGCTGAGCAATCTGCCCAAGGGGGAGGGGCACGAGCGCCACTTCGTAAATGACGCCCTCGTATTCCTGCAGGCGCGTCAGTTGGGGGCGGGCGTGCTGACCGGCAACGTCCGCGATTTTGATTTCCTCACCCAGATTCTGCCGACCGGACGGATCATTCTCTATCGAGCTCCGCCGGAACCGCAGATATCATGAACGTCACGGTCGGCCCCCTGTAGATATTCTCTACGAACTGGAACAGCTGGGTCGGGCGCCGGCGACTGACGTTAATCACCTGCAGAACACGCCGGCGTTTCTGCGTTTTGCGGAGTTATGTCAAACTCGATACCCCCAGATTAGATCTGGATCCATGCTGCGATTTCGCTTGCCTCAGCATTGCGGCAGCTCGGCTTGGGCTGTCTCGTCGGTGGCCAGGGTTCTGGGTTGGCAGCGAGTGCGGCCGAAATATCGGATGCGCTCAGCGCGCAGTAAGCGCATGAAATATGCCTTGGAAAACCTCCACACTGCCGGATGGCGGTTGTAATGAACCCGACAAGTGTTACCTTTGTCGGGTTTTGGACGCGCACTGCCCGTGCTTCGCGCCGCCAGAAAAGCGTGGGCCTTCCGCGCGATCCTGAAGCCCCAAACCGTGAGAACCCGTGCGACGCCGCCGCATCACGTCGTGTCGTGCATCGATGCCAAGCGGCTCGGCGTTGAGCTCGCCGCACGCCAGAATAAACTTGGCGCTCCTCAAGATTGCAGAGTCAGGCTAGTGGGTTGCGTCCCGCGGCGTCGTCTCCAGCGTCAACCGGATCGTCTCGGCGATCTCCTCATCGCCGATCTGTCGCGGCGCGCCGGGACGCGGTTCATCGTAAAGGCTATCGAGCCTCTGTTCGGCAAAGCGCCGACGCAATGTGCCCACTGTGTTGGGCATTGCACCAAGGCGTAAGGCAATTTCCTTGTTCTCCATCCTCTCACTGGCCAGCAGCACTATCTGCGCCCGTCGCGGCAGGCCTTGCGCCGTGCCTCGACGCCGGACCAAACCCTCCAGTTCACTCCGCTCTGCTGCGGAGCCAGCGCCTTGAGCAGTGGCCAACCTGGACTCTTACCGTCCTCGAAAAGCAAATTGTTACGCAGATGCTTGTCCGCCCTGACCCGAGGCATCCTCCTGCACGCTTTCGCCGTTGCGCGACGAAGACCGCAACGCTTCATCGCGCTTGGCGTAGTGGCACCAGGGGCCGCCCATCGAATGACTCGTGCGAGGCGTCTCAAGGCTGTCCGCGATCCAGCGCCAGATCTCCGCCTCGCCCGAGGCGCGCAGAGCTGGCCGGTTGTGCAGGAGCCGTAGGCAATATTCGCCGTCCTTGTTCGGATGGGTAACGCTTGCGTCTCCCGTCGCATTCTACCTCGCTTTCCGAACGTAGCCGTGCTGCGAACTCTTGCTGCATATAAAGGTCGAATCAGGGGGATTTGGATCATATACGATACGGAGGCTTGACTTCGGCAGTCGCTCTGCGACATTACCTATATAAAGGTCGAAAGTGGGCGATATGGCTCATGGATAGGTCACGGAGACCCGAATGACGGCAACGCATAAACGGACCTATTCGCGCTACGCGATGGAGGCGCTTGGCCTTTTCGGTAAGACCATCCGGCTGGGCCGGATGCAGCACCGGTTAACCGCACAGGAGTTAGCCGAGAGAATCGGTGTTTCACGCAGCACCCTGCAGCGCATCGAGAAGGGCGACCCCAAAGTCGAAATCGGACTGATGTTCGAAGCTGCTGCCATTGTCGGTGTGAAGCTGTTCGATGCGGACGGCAAGGGCATTACAGCCCTCACAGGCCGCATGGACGATCGCATCGCGCTGCTGCCGAAGCACGTCTACAAGGCCGGCAAGCAGGTCGTCGATGAGTTCTAAGGTCCCCAAATACGACGAAGCCTATGTCTGGGTCTGGCTGCCGGGCGAGACCGCGCCGGTTGTCGCCGGGCGGCTATATGCCCATGACGGACTCGTCAGCTTCAACTATGGCAGGAGCTTTCGTGAACTGGGCAGGGCGATCCCGCTTTATCTCCCGGAACTGCCCCTGAAGGCAGGCGAATTGCCTTTGCTTCCTGGCCTAACCATGCCGGGATGCATCCGCGATGCTGCCCCCGATGCCTGGGGACGACGGGTTATCCTAAACCGCAAATTCGGTGTGAAGGGTGATGAAATCGCGCGGCTCGATATTTCAGAACTGACGTTCCTGCTGGAATCAGGCTCGGACCGCATCGGCGCGCTCGATTTTCAGTTTTCGCCCACGAATTACGAGCCGCGCGCACTGGCCAATGCCACTCTCGAAGAGCTTGTCCAATCGGCGGAGCGGGTAGAGAAAGGTATTCCGCTCACCCCCGAATTAGATGAGGCGCTGCATCACGGCAGCTCGATCGGCGGCGCAAGGCCCAAGGCGCTGATCGAGGACGACGCCGTCAAGCATGTCGCGAAATTTTCTTCGTCTGCCGACTTTTACAGCGTCGTCAAAGGAGAATTCATAGCCATGCGGCTTGCCGCCTTGTGCGGCATCAGAGCGGCATCCGTCTCGCTCGTCCGCGCCGCAGGCAAGGACGTGTTGCTCGTCGAGCGATTCGACCGGATCAAGGTCACGGGCGGCTGGCAACGCAAATCCATGGTCTCAGCGCTGACGATGCTCGCGCTCGATGAGATGATAGCGCGTTACGCCAGCTACCAGGATTTGGCGGAGATCATTCGCCACCGATTCACTGCGCCGTCGGAAACTCTGCGCGAGTTGTTCAGCCGCATTGTCTTCAACATACTTTGCGGCAACACCGACGATCATGCCCGCAACCATGCGGCGTTCTGGGATGGGGCTAAGCTCACCCTCACGCCTGCTTACGATATTTGTCCGCAGGCCCGCAGTGGCCAGGAGGCCAGCCACGCCATGCTCATCAGCGGCAATAACCGCATGAGCCGGATCGCGTCCTGCCTTGAAGCCGCGCATCACTTCCTGCTCAGCGCGCCGGAAGCTCTTGCGATTGTTGAAGGCCAGCTCCGATGCATTGCGGAGAATTGGCCGCGTGTCAGCGAGGAAGCTACGCTATCCGGCACAGATCGCAATCTGTTCTGGGGCCGACAGTTCCTCAATCCCTACGCTTTTACGGCGCTGGAAGGGAGCGCCGACGTTCTCCGCGCACTGGCTGACGAACTACGCAACAGTGTTCACGCCTGATCCGGCGCTGGATTTCGGACAAGCTCGGCAAGCGCAAGACGCCCACAATATGGACAATCCTTGCCGTGCCAGCACGAAGACGTGAACAGACGGCTCTTCGACAGCGACAGTTCGCAGACGCTGGCGATTCATGATGCAAGAAAGGGTCGCGATCCCGTTATTCAGGGGCCGCCCGGGACAGGAAAATCGCAGACGATCGCAAACATTATCGGGTCGCCGTTGCCGACGGAAAGACTGTGCTTCTCGTGGCCGAGAAAATGGCCGCGCTGGAAGTCGTGAAGCGACGGCTTGATACTGCTGATTGGGGGACGCCTGCCTCGAGCTCCATAGCAATAAGGCGAACAAGCGTATGATGCTGGAGGAGCTGCGGCGCACCTGGCAACTCGGATCGCCTCGCGGACAGCTTCCTTCTTCCTTGACTGAACGCGTGCTGGAGGCTCGGGATAAACTCAATGCACATGCTACCAGGATGCATGTTCCATATGGGGCCTCCAAACTCACCGCCTATCAGGTTCTGGGTCAGCTAACACGACTAAGGCAGGCCGGTCAGAAACCCTGAACTTGAGGATGCCACTACTTGGACGGATGATGCTGTTTCGCAACGGCGCAAGCTGCTGGATGAGGTGTCTCAGCGGATCAATGAGATCGGCTTTGCCGATCCACCATCCTTGGCGGGGGGTTGGCCTGGATGTCGTTCTTCCAACGACCATTGAGAGGCTCGTCCCAGGCATCGCGTCGCCAAAGGATTGTTAAGGCATCAAGCCGGCTTGTTTGGTGTGAGCGGAATCAGCGAGTGAGGGGTTAGGGTAGGCTAGAGGGTGAGCGGGACCTTTTCTCAGCCCCTCGTTGCAAGTTTGTCGAACCGGGATCAATCCGCTCTCTCGATTCGGTGGGCGGAGGCCGAATGGGATTTCGACGGTTCGTACACACGGCCGATATTCATCTCGACTCGCCTCTGCGTTCCCTGGCGCTGCGCAATCGCGATCTTGCGACCTTGTGGGCGATGCCAGCCGACAGGCTTTCGTGTCGATAGTGGAACTCTGCCTTGCTGAACGCGTGGATGCTTGGGAAGCCGGCGCCCCTACGATGGCGATCAGACTTCCAGATTCAGGAGGATGTTAACTTCGCGTATTTCTTATACGCGAGGCTAGGGTACTTTCTCGGAACGGTGGAGGTCTCCAGCTAGGCAATCGAACCGCCGGGCGAGAACCTGGCCTGCGAGGGCGAGCAGGCAGAAATCAAGGCGTTCATTCTGCCACACCAAAGTCGGATCAGCCACACATATATCGGCGGAGTCCTTCAGCAATTATTGTAGAGCGGGGGATTATTCGCTGTCACGGGACCCCAGCTAGCCGCGGGCCAACGCCCATAATCGCGGGCTCGGCCGAAAGCAGCTTCTTCGCCGCCGCCCTGACCTGGTCGAGCGTCACCTGCTCTATGAGGGCCGGGCGGCGCTGGATGTAGTCTATGCCGAGCTTGTCGAGCTGCAATCTGACTAGCGTGGCTGAGATCGAGCTGGAGGAACCCAGATTGTCGATAGCATAGGCGCCGATCAGATACTTCTTGCTCGCTTCGAGCTCGGCCGCTGTTGGCCCTGTGTCCACCAGCTCCTTGATTACTTTTCTTATCAGGTCGAGCGTCTCAGCCGCCCTGTCGGCGCGCGTCGACGTGGCCACGACAAGCGTGTTGGAATGCTGGTGGATTTCCAAGCCGGAGGAGACGCCGTAGGCAAGGCCGCGCTTTTCGCGCACTTCCTGGAAAAGACGTGAGGTAAATGGCGAGCCCCCGAGTATGTCGTTTATCAGCTGCGCGGCATAGAATTCTGGGTCGCTGCGTCCGATGCCAGGAAAAGCCAGCTGGAGCGAAGTCTGGGGTAGGGCGTATGCGACCAACGTCCACCCGCCGAGCTTCGGGGTGACATCAGGTACCGGGGCGAGCGCCTGCTTCTGAGGCAAATCGCCGAACAGCTGGTCGAGCCTTGCACTCAGGGCTTTGGCATCTATGTCGCCTACGACCGCCACATGCAGCCCCTCGCGGGCGAAAGCGGCTCTGTGGAAGGCGCTTAGATCGGAGGGCGTTATGCGGGCCAGGCTTTTCTTGGTGCCCTCGGGCGGTCTCGAATACGGATGCGTGCCGTAGAGTCGGCGCCGCCAGGCAAGCTCGGCGATCGCGTGAGGTTCCTGCTCGTTGGCGATGATGCCGGAGAGAAGCTGGGCGCGGATGCGGTCGACTGGCTCCTGATCGAAGCGAGGCCTGTTCACCGCGAGCCCGACCAGATCGAAAGCGGCGTCCTGGCGCTTGGAAAGCAGGCGTATCGAGCCATGGATGCCGTCACGCCGCGCGTTGAAGCTCATTTCGGCGCCGGCATCGTCGAGCTGTACCTGAAAGGTGTCGCTGTCGTAATTACCGGCGCCCTCGTCGAACAATCCGGTCATCAAATTGGCAATCCCCTCCTTACCGGCGGGGTCCTGGCTGGTGCCGCCGTCGAAGACAAAGTCGAGTGTGACGATCGGCAGCGTGTGGTCTTCCACCAGCCAGGCGGTGATCCCCTTTTCAGATTTCACCTCCTGGATGTTCATCGCTGCGTGGGCGGTGAGAGCGGGCAGGATAAGGAAGAAAATAGCAAGGGGAAGGACGGCCAGCCAGGTCGTGAGGCGCGTGGTCCTCCCTCCTCCAATAGGAGAGGGCAACGCTTGTGCAATGCTGCTGCGGAGTTGGTTTGTCATCACATCAATTCTCCTTGGGCAAGAGATAGCCGGTGGTTGAATGGTCGGACGCGAGATAGCGGGCGGCAACGGCTTTGACCTGATCGGCGGTGACCTTGCGGATGCGGTCCGGCCATTCCTCGACGTCCCTGACGCTGCCGCCGGTGGCGAGCGTCGCGCCGTAGATGTTGGCCATCGAATCCTGCTTGTCGCGGGCGAAGATCATCGAGCGGACGAAACGATCCTTGGCCTTTTCCAACTCGCCTGATGTGACGCCGTCCTTGGCGATGCGGGCGACCTCGACCTCGATCGCCGCTTGGACATCGGCCAGCTTGGCGTCGCCGCGCGGCGCGCCATAGACGGTGAAATTGGTGGCATCGAGCATGGTGCCCTGGAAGAAGGCGCCGGCCTCGGCGCGATGCCTTGCTTGACGACAAGCTGCTGGTGGAGCCGGCTGCGGCTGCCGCCGCCGAGGATCTCCGCCAGCAGGTCCAGCGCTTCCGCTTCGCCCGGCTTCGCAGTGTGATAGGAGGGAACCACCCATTGCGTCGAAAAGTTCGGCACACTGACACGCGCGTCAGTGAGCGTCACCGTGCGCCTGGTGTTCTGTTCGGGTTCGACCGGACGGATGCGCGGCGGCAGGTCTGGACCACGCGCGATCTTGCCATAGGTCTTTTCGGCCAGCGCCTTGACCACCTCCGGCTCGACATCGCCGGCGACCACCAGCACGGCGTTGTTGGGCGTGTAATATTTGTTGTAGAAAGCCTTGGCGTCGGCGCGGTTCAGCTTCTCCATCTCCTGCATCCAGCCGATCACCGGAATGCGATAAGGCTGGTTCTGCCAGAGCGTCGCGTCGACCTCCTCGCCGAGCAGCGCCTGCGGGTTGCTGTCGATGCGCGAGCGGCGTTCCTCGAGGATCACGTCGCGCTCGGTGGCGATGACATTGTCGCTGAGGATGAGGTTGCGCATGCGATCGGCCTCGAAATCCATCATCTGCTCGAGCGCCTGCGGCACCACCGTCTCGTAAAAGGCGGTGTAGTCATAGGAGGTGAAAGCGTTGTTCGAACCGCCGATGGCGGAGACGGCGCGGCCGAATGCGCCGGCCGCGTGATTGGTCGTCGCCTTGAACATCAGATGCTCGAAGAAATGGGCGATGCCGGACTTGCCCGGCGGCTCATCCGCGCTGCCGATCTTGTACCACACCATATGGGTGACGATCGGCGCCCGATGATCGGGAATGACGATAATCTCCATGCCGTTGTCGAGCAGGAAATTCGTTGCCTTGATGTCATCGGTGGCCGCCAGAACCGGAGCGGTCGTCACGAAGGCCAGCGCGGTCGCAAAAAGTGTCCCGCGCAGCCAGTCCGACCGAAGGTTTGCTGATCGCTTCTGTTGTCGTGGCCGGGCGATGGGTAAGGTTTGAGGCAAAGTGAGTTGTCCCTTATGTTTAGGGTGCTGCGTGCTCGTCGCACTTAGTAGTGGGAGAGGGTGGCGCGGTGGACAGCCCCGAGCCAGATGAGCCATCATCATGTTGCGAGGCCTGACTCGAGGCTTATCTTTGGATGCGTTAGGGAAACGTTCAGTAGTATTTTGGGGTGAGGTGATCATGGCTTCTCCTCGGGCCGTGACGTGTTGCAATCACCGTGCACGAACCGTGCCAACGAAAAAGCCGTTTCGGCGATATGATTGTCGGAACTCGGCGATGTTGCGTATCCGACATTGTCAGACATCGGACACCGCCGAATGGGGAGTTCTTGCCTCATGAAGGTGGCTAGGTGACCTGCCCGGTGGTCCAACGAATATGGCTCAGCGGCGGTGGCCTTAGCGCGCGTAGCAGGTTCGTAAGCACATGTGACTCGCGACGGCAGATTGCAGAATCCGTGATAGGTCTCCAAAACTGGCGATGGACGCGGTCTCCCATGTCATGGTGCCTTTTCGAGCTGCCGTGGGTGATTGAACCGCGGCTTTTGCAATTTTCGCTTTTGCTGCCCCCAAAATCTCGGGTATGAACCGGACTGGCTTATGGCCTGCCCACATTGAATGGTTACGAAGGAATACGATTATGGCGACCGGAACGGTAAAGTGGTTCAACAGCACGAAGGGATTTGGATTTATCCAGCCCGACAATGGCGGCCAGGATGTTTTCGTCCACATTTCCGCGGTGGAACGCGCGGGACTCTCGACCCTCACTGAGGGCCAGAAGATCAACTATGAGATCGAACAGGACCGCCGCACTGGCAAGTCCTCTGCCAGCAACCTCAGCAAAGCTGGCTGAATTTCTCCTGCGCCCGGGCAAGAGCGGAATGACGCGGCACGTGCCGGATGCGCTGACGGCCGCTCGATAAGAGCGGGCGAGAACATGGATCGACAGGAAGGCTGGGGCAGCAGACGCTGCGAGCGGTCGCGAAATCCTTGTGAAACCAAGTTGTAAGAAAGCAAGGCGGGGTTGGTCCCCCGCCTTTTCAAGTTCTGCACAGGCGATGCCGTCAGCTGCGCTCCAGAACGAAATCTAGAATAGATGATTCAAGCTGCGACCTTCTTGCGGGTCCGCTTTACAGCAGCCGGCGCTGACGTTTCCGGCTCTTTAGGTCTGCGGCCGAGCCCCATAGTCTTGGCCAATGCCGAGCGTGTAGCAGCATAATTCGGTGCGACCATAGGATAATCCGCGGGCAGTCCCCATTTGGCGCGATATTCGTCCGGCGTCATACCATGGTGGGTCGACAGATGGCGCCTTAGTGATTTGAATTTCTTCCCGTCCTCAAGGGAGATGATGTAGTCCGGGGTCACCGACTTCCTGATCGGGACAGCAGGCTTCAAAGCCTGCGGCTCCTTTTGGGAGACATCTCCTACCCTGCCTTCCAGTGCCGCGTGCACTTGGCTGATCAGTCCAGGGAGGTCCGCCACCGGGACCGGATTGTTGGAGACATAGGCTGAGACGACATCGGCGGTAAGCTGGATGAGGTTGTCGATGTTTTTGTAGGCTTCTTCTGTCATGAAACTCTCCGGGCGGATTTGAACCATAGTCGGCGAAGCGTCGCTTCTAGTGGCGGTTTCCGCTTAAGGCAACCAATGTCTCGACATGATTATTTCGATGGTCGTCCAGCATCGAGGTCTATCGAGTCGTATCACGCGGTCGCGAACGCTGATCTGCCTGGTAATGGCTGTCCTGCAACTGGTTGCAGATTGACTTTCAGTTCCGATCTCGTCCATTTGAATTCGGAACAGGAGGAGCCGAAGACGCACAAAGCTTAACTTCGATACCATGAGCCGTGCATTCGACGCGCCAGAAAACCTTCGGCCGCATGAAACACGTTGGCGTTGCTGTGGGATTGTGGGGACGAGCCGTGGAACCTTGAGCGAACAATTGCGTGGCGCGGGCCTACCGATTGGAATCCGCTGTCGGAGCGGTGGCACCCAAATTACGGGCTCTGCCGCTCGGGACGCTCGATTTGGCCGCTCAAAATGGTCTCCGCCTGTTCTTCCATCGCGTGAGCGTCGCGAAGCCATTGCACCAAACGTTCCTTGGGCTCTGTCATGTCTGTCTCCGTTGGTCAGCATAGTTTCACCGCCATCGCAACGCCGCCACAGAGCGTTCGTTCCGATCGTCGGAAGCTTTGTCCCCAACCGGCAACAAAGACTCAACAACCGGCGTGTCTTGCGCGAGCTAATTGAACGGCTACTACTCACCCGCATCTGAGGCCACCGACAGGCCAAGGGCAGTAGCTGCCTCCATAATAGCTTCGATTAGCTCGCCGTTGGACGCGACCAGATCAGGCGCAGTGTGCCGAATATGGTTTAATGTCGCTTTGATCGAAACGCTGTCGCCACGGTCCGCCCTGTTGAGGATTGCGGCGATTGCGCGCTCTTCAATTGGACCAACCCTTTGCACACTCGTCAGAGTCTCCGACCAGCTCTTGGGGCATTCGACAAGAGATGCCGATGGAGCAAACTTTCACTCCAACCAACTGTTCTATCCGGAAACAAAAAACCCGCCGCACAGGAGAGCGACGAACCTCGATTTTACACCCCTGTTCCGGTCAAGCGTCGGCTTCGACCGCATTTTCAACATGCTCGAGAATGCGAGCCGCGTCAGCACCATCGACAACTGGCCGCCTTACGACATCGCCAAAGTTGGTGAGGACGACTACCGCATCACCATGGTGGTGGCCGGGTTCTCGCAGGATGAGCTGACGATCACTCACCAGCCTAATATGCTGGTTGTGAGCGGATCGAAGAACGGTGAAGACAATGGCGAGTATCTCTACCGCGGCATTGCCGGTCGCGCGTTTGAGCGTCGGTTCGAACTGGCCGACCATGTCAAGGTAGCCGGCGCCAGCCTCGAGAATGGGCTGCTCACCGTCGAACTCAAGCGCGAGATTCCTGAAGAGATGAAACCGCGCCGGATCGCTATAGGCGGCAGCGCGGCAAAGGCGAAGCCGCAGCAAATCGAAGGCGAAAAAAACGCGGCTTGATGCAAGCGCATATCTGAAAAGGCAAGGCACCGGCGGTCGTCGGTGCCTTCCAGAAGCATGTCTGCTGAACATGGAGGTAAACCATGAATGTGATCTCATTCCCTGGGGCCGCAACGGCAGTCAGGCCCCGAGCGTCTATCGGGGCGGCGACCAGAACTTCATCGCGAGGTGAACAGGTTGTTCGACGACGAGCTTCGCGTCATCGCCGAGGTCCCCGGCATGGAAGAGAAGGACATCGAAGTCCTGCTCGATGACGACGTGCTGACCCCGCGTGGCGAAAACGGTCGGATACCGAACTCGACCTGCTCGTCGCCTTTGTTAATTCGCTGATCGGAAAGCTACCGGAGATAACCTATCCCATATTGCCGGCCGAGACGGCGGCAACACCTCGACCTCAATCGCAGATCTTGGGCAAATAGGTGATCGCGTCGATGACCTCGGCGAATTCCGAATAGCACACTGCGTTTGAATTTGGGTCGCATCCTGTACACGCCCTTCAGGTGAGCCGGAAGCGTCCGACAGCCAAGCCGATCGGCGGACTTGCGCAGCGGAGCCGTCACTAATCGCGGCCTGGTCGATCCGGATCATCCTGCGCCGGCTCTTTCAAGGTCCGGCACTTCATCGCCGACGGCCAGCGCGATCTGGCGGCAGGCTTCGGAGCGGGGTAGGTCATCGCGTACAAAAGATCAGGAAAGAATAGTCGCTGGGCCTGTGAGCGTTTCTTGGACCGGCTTTTCTGTCGTCCACTGGCGAATTCCCATCAGCGCCGTCATCGGATTGGGCCGCGATACGTTGCCGAATTTGATTGGGGCCGCACGAAGCGCTAGCCATAGCTCTGCCCAGCCGCGCTTCCCCTCGTCGGGAGATGCCCGGAAGGCCACAGGGGTGCTGTTCCTCCAACGTTTCAGGAAACGGCACCCAGCCAACACCTCCCAGCCCATCACTACCTTGCCGGAATTGCCGCTCTTCATCGCCTCGAAGCCGGAAATATAGTCGTCCACGCCGATGCGGTGCGTGATCAACCCACTGACATCGAGCGGGCCCTGCACCAGCGCGATCATCTTGTACCAGGTCTCGAACATTTCGCGGCCGTAAATGCCCTTGAGATGCAGCATCTTGAAGATGACCTTGTTCCAGCGATCTCGAAGCCGGTCGGCGCGATGCCCAAAATGGCGATCTTGCCGCCATTGTTCATGGTGTCGATCATGTCGCGGAAGGCGGGTGCCGCACCCGACATTTCGAGGCCGACGTCAAAACCTTCGGTCATGCCGAGCGCCGGCATGATATCGCGCAGCTTTTCCTTCGACGCGTCGACCACATGCTGGACGCCGAGTTTTTTCGCCAGCGCCAGCCGCACCGGGTTGATGTCGGTGATGACCACCTTTCGCGCGCCGACGCACTGCGCCACCAGCGCACCCATGATGCCGATCGGCCCGGCGCCGGTGACCAGCACGTCCTCGCCGACCAGATCAAAGGACAGTGCGGTGTGGACCGCATTGCCCAGGGGATCGAAGATTGCGGCGATCTCGTCGGGCACATCGTCGGGGATCGGCACGACGTTGTGCTGCGGGATCGCCAGATATTCACCGAAGGCGCCTGGCCGGTTGACGCCGACGCCGAGCGTGTTGCGGCACAGATGCCCCCTGCCCGCCCGGCAATTGCGGCAATGGCCGCAGACGATGTGGCCTTCGCCCGAAACACGCTGGCCGATCTTGTATTCGGTGACCGCCGCGCCGAAGTCGGCGACTGTGCCGACGAATTCGTGGCCGGTCACCATCGGCACCGGCACGGTCTTCTGCGCCCACTGGTCCCAATTGTAGATGTGGACGTCGGTACCGCAGATCGCGGTCTTCTTGATCTTGATCAGAACGTCGTTCGGGCCCATTTCCGGCACCGGCACTTCTTCCATCCAGATGCCCGGCTCGGCCTTGGCCTTGACCAGCGCCTTCATCATGTTCGACATCAGAGCCTCCCTATATCCGTGAGTAATTGCCTTCTCGCGCTCCCTTGCGTGCCCTGCACAACGGGAAGTCAGCTACTAGTCTTTTGAGTACCCGGAATGGATCAACCCTGCCTGTTCAGCCTCGTGGCGTAAATTCTGCCGCGGCCTTGGGCCGATCTGCTGGATCACCAGCCCGGCCGCCAGCGAGCCGAGATCGCCGCAATGCTTCAGGCTGCGGCCTTGTGTGTAGCCGTAGAGGAAACCGGCGGCATAGAGGTCGCCGGCGCCGGTGGTGTCGACCAGCTCGCGGATTTTGGTCGCATTGATGGTGACGGTCTCGTCGCCGCGCACGATCACCGAGCCCTTTTCGGAGCGGGTGACGGCGGCGATCTTGCAATCCTTGCGGATCTGGGCCAGCGCCTCGTCGAAGGAGGCGGTCTGGTACAGCGACTTGATCTCGTG
The DNA here is from genome assembly GCF_024707545.1 of Mesorhizobium onobrychidis. NCBI lineage: Bacteria > Pseudomonadati > Pseudomonadota > Alphaproteobacteria > Hyphomicrobiales > Phyllobacteriaceae > Mesorhizobium > Mesorhizobium onobrychidis. The sequence continues at coordinate 6,694,777 of NZ_CP062229.1, read as the reverse complement.
GCTGTTGGCAAAGACGATATCGACGGTGCCCGAGCGCATCAGCTCCAGAAACTCCTCGCGGTAGCGGTCGACGCAGAACGAATCCGACAATGTCATCGACACTTCGCGCCCGGCTGCGTGGGCGAGCTTCGCCGTCTGCCGGAACGCTTCCTTGGCGCGCGGCGGGTCCCACAGATAGCCCTCGAAATAGGTGACGGCGGCGCCCGACGCCTTGTCCGCCTCGACATCCTCCGGACCGAGCTCGACGCAAGCGCCGAGATAGGTGTTCATCGAGCGCTCGCCGTCCGGCGTGACGAAGATCATCGAGCGCGCCGTCGGCGGTTCGCCATTGAGCGGCCTGGTGTCGAAGGCCACGCCCTGGGCGTGCATGTCATGGGCGTAGATTTCGCCGAGCGCGTCATTCGAGACCTTGCCGAAGAAGGCGGCGCGGCCGCCGAAGCTGGCGACACCCGCCGCCGTGTTGCCGGCGCTGCCGCCGGAGGCTTCGATGGCCGGGCCCATGCGGCTGTAGAGCAGCTCGGCGCGCCTCGTGTCGATCAGGTTCATCGCGCCCTTGATGATGCCGTTCGTCTCAAGGAATGCCTCGTCGCACTGGGCAATGATGTCGACAATGGCATTGCCGATACAAAGCACGTCATAGTTCGGCATCAATCATGTCTCCGCGAAAAACCACCGGCTTTCTGGCATGCCGGCCGCGGGCGGTTTTTTTGGCGAAGGCTGCCGTATGCCGCTGACCCAACATCCGCGCATCACGCAGCTGCCGGTCCTGCCTCACGCAGCAGGTCGTTTGCTCTGTCCGTCCTTTCCCAGGTGAACTCCGGCTCTTCGCGGCCGAAGTGTCCGTATGTCGCGGTCTTGCGGTATATTGGGCGTAGGAGATCAAGCATTTTGATGATGCCTTTTGGTCGGAGATCGAAAAGATCAAGAACAGCGCGCTCGATCCTTTTTTCGTCGATCTTTGCGGTTCCGAAGGTATTGACCAGGATAGACACCGGCGCGGCCACACCGATCGCGTAGGCAAGCTGAACCTCGCAGACCTCCGCAAGGCCGCTGGAAACGACATTTTTTGCGACGTACCGCGCCGCATAGGCGGCCGAGCGATCAACCTTGGACGGGTCCTTGCCCGAAAAGGCGCCGCCACCGTGACGCCCCATCCCACCGTAGGAATCAACGATGATCTTGCGACCGGTGAGCCCGCAGTCGCCGCGCGGCCCACCGACCACGAACCGGCCTGTTGGATTGACCAGGAATCTTATCCCCGTCGTATCGAAGTCGGGGGGCAAGACTGGCCTTATGATCTCCTCAATCACGCCTTCGCGGACCGTGGCTTGTGAGACCTCCTCGTCATGCTGCGTTGACAGGACTATGGTATCAAGTGCCACGGGGCGCTGACCTTCATAGCGGACGGATACTTGAGACTTCACATCCGGGCGCAGCCAGCTAAGCCGCCCCGTTTTCCGCACCTCTGCCTGTCTTTTTGTCAAATCGTGAGCGAGTTGGATTGGCAGCGGCATCAAGGTTTCGGTCTCATTGCATGCGTACCCGAACATGAGGCCTTGATCGCCCGCTCCCTGCTCGAGATCCTGCCCTCGTCCCTCGTCAACGCCCTGGCTGATGTCCGGCGACTGCTCGGTTAGGGCCAGGACCACGGCGCAACGCCGACCGTCAAAGCCGATGGCGTCGTCGTCATATCCAATGTCCAAAATGGTGTCTCGGGCAACTTGGCTGTAATCGATCTGCGCATGGCTGGTGATCTCGCCAGCCAGAACGACGATCCCTGCCTTCACCAACGCTTCACAGGCGACACGAGCCTCAGGATCCTTACAAAGGATCGCATCGAGGACGGCATCTGAGATATTGTCGGCCATCTTGTCGGGATGTCCCGCGCCGACGGATTCGGAAGAGAACACGAATTGCCTGGTCATAAAATGCCCTCGTTTAATTTGGAGTTGGGTGTGACACTTGCATTGGCCGTCTTACCTCTCGGGGATGCCAGGCACATCGAACGCAGCGCAGAAGTCGGCGACTTCTCTCCGCACGCAGGCATGGACACCCGGATCATCGGGCTGGCGGCAAACCAGGTCGATGAAAGCGGCAATCTGCATCATTTCCGTCTCGCGCATGCCCATGGACGTCACCGCTGGTGTACCTAGGCGGATGCCGCTTGTGAGCGCCGGATGCCGCCGGTCGCCCGGCACCATATTAAAATTCGCAATGATACCTGCTTGCGATAAGCGCTCGGCATAGGCTTTGCCTGACTTCGAGGCGGTACGAGGACTGCGGACGTTGTTCGTTGCCGAGAAGAAAGCCGGCTCTGGCGAGCTGACGGACATGTCCCATAACGTGGCCGCGGGGCAGAGCCAGAACTTCTGCCAGTTCGCAGACGGTTAGGTCCGCATTCGCGCAAAGTCCCAGGATCCGAAGCCGATCAAGATGAGCCGCCGCCCTTAGGCTCCTGACCAGTTTCATCATCGGTTGGGTGGTCGTCCTATTGATTCCGTCCATTTGGCGTCCTCCAGGACTTTCAGAGGCAATTTTCTTGTCCGCTCGACCGCTTGGTTTTTGGCTCGGTACACGGCGCCACGGTCTCGACCCACTGGGGTCAGATGAAAGGATAACCATTCCCAGCGGATTGGAGTGCTAAGAGTCCGCGATTTTCTTTGAAGGATCTGTTGCAAGCCGGCCATCGGCTAAGATGGGCGGCTGGTCCGATGAGGATATAATACAGGCCCACCATTGACCCCACGCTTGCGATCGTCTCAGCATTCAGGAGTTCTGGTCGACTTTCGAGGAGCATCTCGTTGCCCCAGAACGCAGTATGCCTGTGAGGACCTGGGTCCGACGCGACAGGGGCGATGGTGCCACGGCGTTTTGCCTGAGCAGCCAAGTGTGGCGTTGATCCGCGTCGCTCAGGTAGCTAAGGCAACCGGCAAGATGATCGCGCCACTCAGTGGCTGCCAGTGTGAGTCCTTCCTGAGGATCTGGTCGATTTCGCGCGAGTCGAGCCGCACCTGCTGGTCACGGTGGTGTGTGTCGCCCGTCGATCTGCGGAATCAATTGCGAGTGTTCCCTATCTTCCACCCGACCGCAGTGATCGGTCAGTCCCACAGCCAAGGTTCGCGTTTTCGTGGCCGAACTGAAGAGCTCTGGCCAAAGCCAGCTGCACTGCGCCGTTTCCGAAACGTCTAGTCACTTTTGCGAAGTGCGTGTTGGAATTGGTGAATCAGTGACACATTATCGCCACCGTTTAGCCGCGGCGTTGTCCCAATCTTCCACGAGATAGCCGGCGTTGCCCTGAGACGGTTCGATCCGGCACCGGCTCAAACCAGCCCCCCCGCTCAAGGGTCAGTGCCGGATCGAACCACCCTGCATCTCTTCTGAAAGAAATCAGGTGCGACGCCTGACAAGCAAATGGCGGCATCAGAAGCGAGCTGATCCGCTTCATTGATAGATACATGTTCCCCCAAATTGCACAGCGTGCCAAAGACCTGCATACCAACAATGATTTGATGTGGGCGTCGGCCGTCAGGCGAAAACGCATCTCGGGCCAGCATCAGGCGAGGGCAGGGACCTGGACTGCGACGCCAGCTCGCAATGGGGCGAGCCGCTCACGCTGATGCTCAAACAGCGCCGCTCGCGATACAGCCCGTCGGAGCGATCAGCGTTTCAAGCACCGTTTGCCTGCCGGGCAAGGAGGCTGCCCCTAAAGACAACCCTTTACACGCCAGCAACGTGGCCGTGACTGTCTCTTCGGCTCGTCAGCTTCTCGACAGCTGAGACCTCCTAAGATGAGCAATCGATAGTTGGTTGCGATCGGAGGTTGAGGCGGATGGATATCAATATCGCTGGCCGTGAGAGAGCCGCAGGTTACCCCGGAACGTCATTCGCCACTCAGCAAGCAACCCAGCAAGCAGACTTTGATCAGCACCTGCGCGAGGCAGCACAGCAGGGATCACTTGTAGGTTCAGCCACTCCTGAGCTGGAGCATCACCTCGGCACGGCAGCCCGGCAGCCAAAACTTGTCGTCATCTCAAACCGCGTTGCGACATTCGGCCCGCTTCAACCGAAGACGGGCGGGCTTGCTGCGGCCCTCGAGCCTGTGGTGGAACGCTCTGGCGCGGTCTGGATGGGCTCCTCGGGCAAGTTAGGCGACGGCAGCGAGCCCTTGGACATCGGGCAGCACGGCGAGGGCCAAGTGGCGAAGCTCGATCTGCCGCGCGAGCACTATTCAGGGTACTACGAAGGTTTCGCGAATTCGATATTGTGGCCGGCGTTGCACTCGCTGCCTGACCGGATGGCCGCCTCCGCAAATCACTATAAAAGCTACCAGGAGATCAACAAGTTCGTGGCGGGAGCCGCATTCCAGTTCAGGGATCGGGATGCAATCTGGGTCCATGATTATCACTTTCTACCACTTGGAGCTGGTCTGCAAAATCTCGGCGTCGACAAGCCGATCGGCTTTTTCCTGCATACACCATGGCCAGCACCCGACATGATCGAGCAGGTGCCCAACCATGGTGAGCTCATGCAATCGATGCTCGCCTACGATCTGCTCGGCTTCCAGACCAACTGGGACCTGAACAACTTCCGCGCCTGCCTCCGTACCCATCTAGGGCTGGAAATCGAGCACGGTGTAGTGATCTCGGCGCGCGGGCACACGCGTTGCCAGACATTTCCGATCGGTATCGATCCCAAACAGTTCGCACGGAATGCTTCGGAGTCGCTTGCGAAACCGGATCCCTATATCTCCTCGTTGCAGAAGAAACTCAACGGCGCGAAGCTTGCAATCGGGGTCGACCGGCTCGACTACACCAAAGGTATTGACGAACGGATTAAAGCCTTCGATCAGGTCTTGGCAGCCGAGCCGCGCAGCATAGTGCTGCTGCAGATCGCCAACCCCTCGCGAACCGAAATCGAAGCGTATAAAATTTATAAGCGCGACGTTGAGAGCCTGGTAGAACGTGTCAATGACAAGCATGGCACGAACGAGTGGAGGCCCGTCCTCTATGAGAATAGTCCTTTCACCCAGGCTCAATTGGCAGGTCTTTACCGCGCTGCTCGGGTTGGCGTGGTGACGCCACTGCGTGACGGCATGAATCTGGTAGCGAAAGAATATGTCGCGGCGCAAGATCCGAACGATCCCGGCGTTTTGGTCCTATCGAAGTTTGCAGGCGCGGCCGAAGACTTTGATCAAAATGAAGCGCTGCTGGTGGATCCGACCCGCCCTGACGAGATCGCTGCCGCAATTTCCAAAGCGGCCAATATGCCGCGCGAAGAGCGCGTCCAACGCTGGCGGGCGATGATGGATAAACTTGAAGCATATACCATCCACGATTGGTCGGCGCACTTCGTTCAGGAGCTGGACAAAAGCCGGGTCACGGTGCGGGCGACCTGTTCTGACCTCGGCTCTGGTTGGATCAATTAGGCATGGGCCGTCTAACGCGGCCGCAATGTACGCCGCGCCGCAGCCCCATTGGTGAAGCTGACGAAACTAATCAGTTGGTAGCCGTACAGCAAAGACATCGGAAGGGATTTGCGGACCGTTCGTTCGGCCGGATGCACCTAGCCGGTGCAGGTTCCAGTGGCAGCCCATCTTCGGCGTAACGGCGAGCAACAGTGCCTGTGAAGGCGGTGTGCGACCAAGCCGCTCCTAGCTCAGCAAATTTCAGAGCAACGCACCAAGTTTTGGGTGAAAGCCCTGAGGCATTGGGCTGAGCGACATCAGCCCTCAACATCATGACAGCCTATTGCCGACCTGGAGATTGAATATGACGGGCCGTGGCCGAACTGGGAGATCGCGCATTGGCAATGCTGGAGCCGGATTGAGCAGTTCACGCTGGGAATCAGGTGGCATCCGTGGGGAGCCCACCGGATGCGTTCTGTGCCTCGACAGAACGACGTCATCCGTTCCCAATGCACGCTGTTCGGACGATCCCCTTGGCGACAGCTCTTCGCTGGCCCGGCTGCTACACCCCGGATCCTGGATACTGCGCTACGTGCAACCTCGGCGCCAGGCTCAGGTACTGAGCGGCGGCGCCGTTTTCGCTCAGTGCCGGGGCGTGGAGCCGCAGCGCCGGTCACGAGCCAGGTGTCTGTTTCGGGTATGGTCGGTGCCACTCCCGTGACCGACGAAGATGTCACCGCAGCAAGGCGACGATTGCAAGGCCTGCTTGAGGAACTCCGAGCTTGCCGTGATGCGGCCGGGCAGGCCCAGGACTCGGAGAAGAAGCAAGATCTGCTCGATCGGGTCGTTGATGCAACCTCGGCGGTTCTGGGCTGCCGAGCGAGCCTGCCCTTGCCTGTAGCGCGTAGCATTCTGTCCGACAATCAGGCCCGTCGACTCCGCGATCATGCCCTTTGCGTGGGGGACAAATGCAACGCAAAAGGCTCCAGCACTATCTCCTCCCTGGAAGCGCATAGGAACCGTGCGGCTAAAGTGTTCATGCTGCTCCAAAGCAACGCTACACGCGACCAGCTGAGCCAAGCCGCTTCCACCGTGGCGACGCACTATGCGGCCTGCATGGAGTGGTGGCAAAAGAAGGCACGCCGCTGCGAAATGATGCGCTCCGTCTGCGTCGCCACTGCCAACTTGCCAAGTGCAACGGCTGAGATGCGGCAGGTGGAGCAGGCCGCGCTGCGGCTGCGCGCCGGCTGGGCACTGAATACCAAGTTCATGCATCTGCAATCTCGGATCGCTCTTGCGCAGGTCACGATTGAGCCGCAGGCGAGCACGTTCGAAGCACCCGTCAAGGAAATTGTCATTGGTGAGAACGAGCAAGTGCGTCTGCTGGGAACCTTTATTGGCGACGTTTTTCCGGCATTCCTCTCGACGGGCGACGCTGTCCTGCGCAGCAATGGGCGCCCACTCGACGCACATCACTGCGCTGTTTTGGGAGGAGTCATGGAGCGGCTTTCGGAATTTGCGTCGGCGTTGCAGCTCATTCGGACCAAACTAAACGATCCCCAAGCAGGTGCCGACCTCCCATTGGAACATTTGGGCCAGATCGTGGACGACGTCAGGATCATTGCGCAAGAGGTCATGCACTTCCTCGCGCTGCAGGCGAACGCGCCAGCCATCATCAAGGGGCCGGCCGTCGCCAGGCCTCCGGCCACGCGGCGGCCGGGACCGCAAGCCGTTGCGGGCGTCAGCGACTCTGTGCCAGAAGCCAAGATTCTCGTGCGCTCGGATCTAGGCACGAAGAAGCTCGTGAGCCCGAATGAAGCGCATGCGAGTTGGGCGGCAGACTTGGAGATCTGGCAAAGCCCGATGTCGATGGAGGCCCTGAAGCAAACACTCACACTGGCGGACGAACTTTTGCAGTTCGATCAAGCTGGTCCGGAAGCGCGCCAGATGAAGCCAGAGGACGCCGAACACGCCGTCGGCACCGTAGTCGAGCGCCTGCAAACGCAGGCCACCGAGATGCAGGCCTGTCTTGCCGCACTGGATGATCCTCGTCGACGCGACCTACTCACCCCTGTGCAAATGCGCGAAGAGCACGACAAAACTGTCAAGGTGATGTTGTCCGAGTCACAGAGACTGGCCAAGGCTTTGGATAACGGAAAGGCCGCTATTTCCATCGATTGCATGAAGAATACCCCTTTCCCACGCAGAAGTAGCTTGAACACTTGGCGGCGGCCAAGGAGTTGAAGCCTGCGGATCGACTTCGAGGCGTCTCGCTCGGCTGCGCGACGCCATGATCCGTAAGCAGATGCCGATAAACGATGCGGTGCTTGAGGTTCGAAGGCCCAGCAGTTCGGCGCGGCTCCTAGACAGCTGCGAGCTCGCCAGTCCAGCCTGGCGCGCGATCGCCGACACGTTCGCACCACGGCTTCAGAGACTCTTCAACCAGCCGTGCCTTCGCTTCCACCGACCAACGCCGCCGCGGACGCTGTGGACTTGCGTCCAGCCTGGTGCGGATCGACCTCGACGCGCCTCACTCGGCTGCGCGACACCATGATCCGTAAGCAGATGCCGATAAACGATGCGGTGCTCGAGGTTCGAGGACCAGCGGCGTGGCTCCGAGAAGGACGCACAGGTTAAGCCGCCGCCCCGCGGCGAACTTGCTTGCGGGTCAGCGTCACTGTGAGGGGCATCGAGTATCTCTCTTCAAGAGCGACCGCGTCACCTTTCGTTCCCGAACCTTTGTGGCCCTCCCTTGCGCTGCGTTCCCGGCAAACGCCCACAAACGGCTGCGCTGAGCTGAGACTTCTGGTGAATGCTCCGAAATCAGCCTTGGCGAATGGCAGTAGCTGGCCGTTGCCACCCGATGACATAGGACCGGATTTGCGAGGCTCTGATATGGGCATGCAATGCGGTGCATGTGCACAGCTAGCGCGACCGCGCCAACGCACTCCGTCCGGACTTCCTTCAAAGCGTAAGCGACAGGTTGAGATTGTGCTGCACCATCTGATTCCCAGGCTCTGTTTCGAGAGCTTGCCGATACAGCACCTGTGCCGCGTCATGCCGCCCCTCAAGGTCCAAGATCACTCCCTTCGCGTTCAATGCGCGCAAATTTCCTGGGGCCGCAACCAAGACCGTGTCGACTACCTGAAGCGCCTCATGAGGGCGCTTCTGGGCCACCAACGCATTCGTAAGACGGATTGCCGCATCGACATTGTCCGGGTGCTGCTTCAGTTCATCGCGCAAAGCCCGCTCTTGAGCATCCTGGCCGACTGCCCGCAAGATGCGTTCGCGCATAGCCGGATCGATTTGGTTGGCGGCGAGCAGCTCTGGGGATGACGTCTCCTTCACTGAAAGAGCGGGCTTGTCCAAGGTGGCGCAACCGCCGAGAGGCAGGATGGCGAGTAAAGAGAAGAGAAGTGAGTTCAGACGAAAAGACCTAAATGCTCGGACGTCTGTATTCTGGTGTGAATTCATGCTAGGTTTCCAATTGATTATCACGAAGTTCTATGACGTTCAGTCGCTGGCAGGGCGGATATTGCCGTTACTCTGACAGCCCACTGTTCGATGCAGGCGGGAGTTTGACGGACCCGGCGGGCTTAATTGTAAAGTCGGAGGCGAGTTCTTGATAAGACAGCACGGCAAGATCGATCCCGTTTCGGGTGAAAAAGCCGCGGACGAAGCGTCGGATATCCATTGAGGTTAAAACGACAGGGCGGGTCTGACCCGGTGCTGCGTTCGAATGGATCTGACGCATCTGTGACAGCAGCGCTTCGCTTTGCCGATCCTCTAGTACGAGGTAGGGACCTGCAGCCGAATCTCGAACTGCACTACGCATCACATCCTCACTCTCACGTTCGACGACCAAGGCGTGCACGACGCCCTCTCTATTGGCATAGCGGTGACAGATCTGCCGCTTCAAACCAGAACGAACATATTCCGTGAGCAGGGCAACGTTTTGCTCACGTTCGCTCCACTCCGCCAATGCTTCCAAGAGAAGGCGGGTATGGCGGATCGGGATACCTTCATCTAGGAGCCGGCGCAGCACATCCGCAATCCGAGGGATCGGCGTGGTGCGCAGCACCTCCTTCACCAGATCAGAATAGTCCTGCTCCATTCGGCCTAGCAATTGGCGGGTTTCTTGAATACCGATCAACCGCGGTGCGAAACGGGTCAACGCTGCATGGACGCGCAACGCGAGGAATTCGCCAGGACCGTAATGCGTGATGCCGGCGCCCTTGAGAGCCGGTGCATGGCTCTGTTCGGCCACGAGCCTGTCCGTTTTTGGATCACGCCGAAAGGGGATACCGCTCGACTCGATGTTCGCTACATTGTCTTTGAGCGTTAGCTGGCTCGGATCTAACACATCCTGTTCGACTGGCACCCCCTCGATATCTATCCGAAATTGCGACTCCAGCAACTGCTGGTCGACCGTGATAGGGATGGGGGGAACGACAATGCCTAGATCGGCTGAGACTAGTTGCGAAACGCGTGCAATCTCCTGCTGCAATTCGACTTGTTCGATCGCATGCATCAGGTCTGGCGCAAGGAAGAAAGCGATCGGACATTCCTGCGCGGGCGCGATTTGCTTTTGAGTGTCCCCTGCAGCTGCACTTGTAGCATCGACAACATCGCCCTTGACAAAGCTTGCCGCGGCGAAAACTGCGGCCAACATCAAGAAGATGGGCAGGGGGAAGCCAGGAACGAACGCCATTAAAACCAGGACGCAAGCTGCCAGCCGCAATGCTCGCTTGCTGGCCGTGAGCTGATTTACCATTTCAGTACCAAGATTGACCCTTGCCGCCCCTGTGACACGGGTAACGATGGTCGCCGCTGTAATTGACAGCAGCAGGGCCGGAATCTGCGATATCAATGCGTCGCCTATCGTTAGCAGTGTATAGTGATGCAGCACATCGCCGAAGGACATGCCCTTCGAGAGCAGGCCGATCGAAATTCCACCCACCATGTTGATGAAGATAATCACCAGGCCGGCGATGGAATCGCCCTTCACAAATTTCATCGCGCCGTCCATCGCGCCGTAAAGTTGGCTTTCCTTCTCCAATGCGGCGCGCCGCTTGCGAGATTCGTTGGCATCGATGTGGCCGTTGCGTAACTCTGCGTCGACCGCCATTTGCTTACCCGGCAGGGCGTCGAGCGTGAAGCGCGCTGCCACTTCTGCTACGCGTTCGGCCCCCTTCGCGAGGACCATGAATTGCACCATGGTGACGACCAGAAAGATGACGAAACCCACTACGATATTGCCCGAGATCACGAAATCGCCGAACGTATGGATGATGGCGCCTGCCTCTCCCTCGGCCAGGATCAGGCGCGTTGTTGCGACGGTGAGCGCCAGGCGGAATACCGTGGAAAGCAAAATGATGCCAGGCAAAGAGGAAAGATCAAGTGGAGTACTGACATACAGGGCAACCATCATCAGCAGGATGGCCAGTCCCATATTGAATCCTATCAGCGCGTCGACCACCACGATCGGGATAGGCATGACCATCATAGCGATAGCCAGAAGCAGCATCAACGCGACCATTAGGTCCGGATTGGCCGGCGACCGCTTGATGAAGTTACGCAGGGTGTTGGCCATCGAGGCCCCTTTACGATCCGCTTGAGAATTATTCTGCTACGCAGGAAGCGTAGCATTCGAAGTCCGAGAGCCTCGTCCACATTGGGCGGCCCGCCAACAGGAGGCTGTGCATGAAACCAGAGACATGCGCGAAGGTGGCTGGTCAGCAGGAGTTTCAGTCTGTCCAGCTTTGTCAGTACCGGGCGCGGCAGAATGGTTGCTGACCATGCAGTTCTGCTTAATAGGGCGGATCTAGTACGGGAGAGCAGCAAAGCGGCCGTTACGGCTCAGTAGCACATGACCGTCCTCGATCCGATCGACCATCCATCCATCATCCAGCACGGCGCCGACAAAATGCTTCTCGCCATCGATGACAAGATATGGTTGGGGGCCACGCCAAACGGCTTCAACTGCGATTGCGGATGGCGACTTTTCCTCCTTGAGGAGCACACCATTGACCAGTGTTAGCGTGCCCTTGGTGCGATGATCGAACCACTGCTGAAGCTTCTGCCAGCTGACGACCAATTCAGACGTTACGGTGCCCTCGGCGGTCACAGCACCGTTTGCAGAGCCGATCTTAACATTGAGAAGGCCCGATTTACCGACTTCCTCCTGCATCTCTTTGGCCACTGCCTCCGCAATTTGGTCGTTAGAGCGGTGACTGGTCAGCTTCGACTCATGTTCGACACCGGGTGAATTGGCGCTCAATGCACCAGCGTTGCCGTAGTAGGAGAAAATGGCCGAGAGCATGCCGATCCCGAGAGAGCCGACTAACACCAAGGCGAGCACTGAGAGGGAAAGGCGTGGTAAGCCGATCGAACCAGCTGGCGCTGCATCCTGCACTGACCAGAGAATGGACATCTTGCCTGCATGGATGACGACAGGAAGGGGCACCACAACGGACTCGCCCGCGGCAATATTCCGCTTGCCCTCGATGCTGAGCCCGGCTGCAAGCGCCGCGACCTCGATCGAGTTGCCAAGAAGAGTTACACGAAGATGATGCGGTGCCAGTCCTTGCTCGACGAAGATCATATCGGCGTCTAAGCCGCTGCCGATTAAGCTCGTTGCGAGAGCAGTCTTATCGGTCAATCCGCAATAGAGCCCCGACAGCACTTCGAAATGGAGGAAAACGGCGTCATCCACAGAGGATCTCTCAAACAAGGATAGAAGCCGCACGGCAATTGCCATGCGGCTCATTTCGGTCCCACATCGCGCTACTAGAGCGACGCGGTAGGGGCAACCTAACGCCCCGTTGCGACATTACGAAACGCGTTCGTCGGCCGCCTTCTTGATTGTCTGGAGGTTGGTCATCACCGTCCGCAGCTGTACACTCCTAGCCGTGGCCTCCATGCTCATGCTCTCGAGCTCTTCCATTTGCTTCTTGAACTCGTTCTCTCCAGCTTTTCCACTTCCAGAGTGTTTATCATTGTGTATATTTTTATTGTTGTTACTCTTACCATTTCCGTCAATTTTTGACATATCAATTCCTTTTCTGTTGAAGTTGTGCCGTCATTAACGGCCCGTATAAACCTGACGCCGGACCGTCCGGCGTCAGGCATTCTATTCTGACTCGTCCATGGCGTCATCGGTCTCAGCCATGGCATCGTTCACAAATTGGAGTGCGAACGATTTGAGGACAGATTCGAAGGCTTTAGTTTGATCTACAGCGAGCGACTCGCCATTAGAAACAGGATGCGAGTCCTCATTAGTAGTGGTCCGGTCTTCCCGCCGATCTTTCCCACCAACCGGCTTGTTATCATGAGAAGGCCCGGGTTTGTGATCTCCATGGCCCGCACGGGCTAAGGAAAAACTGCTGCCCACTCCACTCCCAAATCCTAATATCATCAGGTACTCCTGCATTTGTTTTCATTGGCGGCGACCGTCAAAGATAATGTGGTCAAGCTATGAGCGGGAGCTTTCGGGAACCTGACGAGTCTGGACAAAAAGCGGGTTGCCGGAAAATAATGATTCGCGCACGGTTCGGGCGCCTGCTGCGGCAAACGTCTTGCGTCCCGGCAAGGGGATAATGTGGGCAGTGCGTTTCTGCCGGGCCAGACAGGAGCCCGACTTTCCTCCGCCGTAGGGCTAAGTCCTACGCTTCTTGCTCCGATACATTGCATGGAATGCCACACGCAGTGTCCCAGCTTTCCCACGATGGCGGGCTGAGGCGCGCCGGAGGCAAACTCCGAGCTCTGATTGACCGGAGCGTGTTCGCATACCGGCTGCGCCAGGCGAAGCGCATCGTCGACAGCGCAGCTGCACTTCCGGCGATATCATCACGCATCCGACAACCGCCGCTAATGGCCAGCGATGATCTGATTGCAGGATGTTGGCATTGGACGCGGAGCGTATGAGACGAGGGTTGCTCGGATGCGGGCAGATCGTCCTGAATCCAGCCGATCAGAGCTTGGAAGGCTGCAGGCATCCCCGTTTCAGCACGCGCGACGGACTCAAATACGCCCCAGAGATCGCTTCCTGAGCAGGAAAATCGGTGTGTACTTCGGTGACTTATAGGAAACAGAATTGTAGTACTCGCTCCAATTAGCGAACTTGGATCTTGGCGCTCTCGGCAAGGGCGTTCAGGAGCTAATCGCGAAAGCAACCATTTAGCCGTCGACAATGACGTGTTGCGAGGGCTCGGCTTGAGCACTGTAGTGTCAGATCGGTGCCATCGTCGCTGGCGATCCACATGGGTCGGCTGCAAGGCGCGAGGATTGCATCGAGTTCGTGAACCAGGCGCCGCGTGGAAAGTGAAGGTTGGCAACCAGCGCCAGGCTTTCGCGTGTGACCGCAACAGCTCTGCATGCCACATACATTCCCAGCGCCTCAACGCTATTTCAGGTTGGAAAGTGGTGAATGATCCCTCGATAAAGTGACAGCGCCCACGCCAGACGATTGATCCGGCGCCTTCGCAGCCGGTGTATGCCTAGGTTGTTTCCATCAACGATTAAACGCTTGAGCCAGGTCGGATTTTGCGCGCCCAGAAGAAACTCTTCGTCAGATAATCGTCAGCCAGGCGATCTATCTAGACCTGCCGTGCCCAACCGGCCTGACGGCGACGGAAAGATGGCAGTGCAAATCCTAGTTCAGTGAATTGGCGGCATTGCACTCATGAAAGCCTTGATACGCGAGGGCTCAGCGACATCAGCCCCAACGGCATAGACAACACATCCTCGCCTAAACGGAGACGGAATATGACGGGCATTGACCGATCTGGGAGATCGCGGACTGAAAAGAGGGCCGGCAGGGCGGGGGAGGCTAGCAGTTCGCGCTCGCAATCAAGTCTTGCGCCTGGGGAAGGCGGCCAGTCGTTCGATGCCGTCGTGGAGCAGATGCGCTCTGTGGGGATAAATAGAAGGACGCCCGCCGTTCCAATGCAGCGTGGTGTCGACGATGCCCCGCGCGACAGCGCGTCCGACCCCTCGGTTGGCATACACCGAACAATGAACACTGCGCGGCATGCAGCCGCCGCGCCACGTGCAGCTAGTCCGCGGCGGCGCAGTCTTCCCTCAATCTCGGAGGGTGAAGCCCTGGCGCCCGTCGCCAGCCAGCCGCCAACTTCAGGTGCGGCAGTCCCCATTTCCGAGGCACGGCAACGAATGCGCGGTCTGCTTACGGAAATGACCATTCGCTATAATGCGTCCACGAAAGACCCGGAGGCGCAAGAGCTGCTCGATCGGGTCATCGATGCAGGTTCAGCAGTTCTGGACTACTACGCTAGCCTGCCCCCGGCTTCGGCGCGGACCATTGTGGACGACAAGCAGGTCCGTATCTGCCGCTACCTCGTGTATGATGCGGTGAAATACTATAGCAGCCTTGCCGAACCGACTATCCACAAATTGCAAGGAACACTAAAAGCTTCGGAAGAAGTGTTTAGGATGATTCAATCCACGGCTACCCCGGACCAGCTGAGCCGAGCGAATCTCAGTGTGGTGAAGGCGCATGTGGCCTGTGTGGACTGGTGGGAAAAGAAGGTAGGGCACCGCGAACGGGAGCGATTCGCCTGGGCCGCCACTGGCAACTTACCAAGTGCAACAGCCGAGATGCGGCAGGAAGAAGAGTCCGCACTGCGGCTGTCCACCGGCCACACACTGTATGCCAAGTTCGTGCATCTGCAATCTCGGATCGGGCTCGCGCGAGCTAAGGTAGAGCCGCAGGTGAGCACGCTCGAAGCACCCGTCGGGGAAATCCTCATTGGTGAGAATGGGCGAGTGCGTCTGCTGGGAGACTTCGTCGGAGACGTTTATCCGGCATTCCGCTCGGCGGCCGACGCTGTAACGAAGAACGAAGGGCGCCCACTCGACGCAGAGCACTGCGCCGTTTTGGAAGGAGTCATGGAGCGGCTTTCGGAATTTGCGTCGGCGTTCCAGGTCATCCGGACCAAACTGAACGATCACCCAACAGGTGCCGACCTGCCATTGGAACTGTTGAGCCAGATCGTGGACGGCGCGTGGATCATTGCGCACGATGTCATGCGCTACCTGGAACTGCAGCCAAAGCCGCCAGCCGTTGCACTGCCGGCCGACGCTGGCGCGGCGATACCGGCCGACACCGCCAAGCCTGCAGTGGCCGAAGGCACCGCAGCGCGCAAGAAAGGGAAAGGCAAGCACAAGCCGGCCGCTGGCGCTGGTAGTTCGGCGGCCGGGCGGCCGGAACCGCAAATCGCTGCGGCCGTCAGCGACCCTGCGCCAGAAGCACAAGGTTCTCGTGCGCTCGGATCTGGGTACGAAGAGGTTCGTGAGCGCGGAGGAGGCGCATGCGAGTGCGTCGGCGGCGGGCGCACACTTGGCAATCTGGCAGGCCCCGCCGTCCGCGGAGGACCTGACGTCACGACTCGAGCGGTTAGACGAACTTTTGCAGTTCGATGTGGCGGGTCAGCAAAGAACCGTCTCGCAAGCGCGCCAGATGAAGCCCGAGGACGCCGAACACGCCGTCGACACCGTGGTCAAGCGCCTGCAAACGCAGGCCACCGAGATGCAGGCCTGTCTTGCCGCATTGCAGGATCCTCGTCTACGCCTGCTACTGCCGTCTACGCAGGTATCCAAGGTGCACGAGAAAACAGACCACCTCGAAAAAATGTTGAGTCAGGCGCAGGGACTCGCCAAGACTTTGACCGAGCGAAAGGCCATTATTACGATTGAATGCATGAAGAACTACGCATTTCCATCGCAGAAGCACCTTGAACGCTTGCGGGCGACCGAGGAGTTGACGCTTGCGGATTCCCCCCACGCGTTGAGGGGGGAGCCGGGCAATCTGTTCGAGATCAGGCTGCAGCCCAAGGCGCTGCGCAACGGTGCAATGCCGAATCCGATGTGGGTGCACATCCATACAAACCGGCCGGTACATGCCGGCCAGTTGGCAACGCTGGATGACGCAGCCTTCGCCGCTTGCCACGTCAAGTCAAATGAACAGCGCGGCCACAATCGGCAGTGGCAAGACGCCCGGGCTGCGATCGGTCACGAGAACGTCGTGATCCACCGCGGCAAGCTCACCCCCGCGTTCTGCAAGTCCTTGTTGACCACTTAGCGGCCATGCACCTCCATCTGGTTCCCGAGGCGGCAGCTTCAACCCAGGCGGTTCGTCAATCCGGGCATCTCGCGAGCATGCCGCTTGTGGCGCCCCATGAGTTGTGGTGCCAGACAGGCTGTTCGCCAAGGCCGAGGCATCTCGCGAGTATGCCGCTTATGGGGCCCATGACTTGTGGTCCCAGACGGGTAAATTAAAGCATTTCCGTCTTGAGCCAAAACGGAAATGCACGCGAGGTGCTCGAGTTGCCGGCCATGCAACTCAACTAAGAGCGTTTCATGGTTTGACGAAAGCGTATCCGGCATTGCGAAATAGTTGTCGCATTCATCCGGTTGGATGGTTGGGACGAGGGCGCCGATATGACGCCAAGTGTCCTCGACGGTGCGCTTCTGTGCTTGGCGCATCCAGTGCTTGATCTTGGCGAAGGTCTGTTCGATCGGGTTGAGGTCCGGAGAACAGGGCGGCAGGAACCAGAGCCTTGCGCCCGCGGCCTTGATTATCTGACGGACGGCTGCGGATTTGTGGCTGCCGAGATTGTCCATGATCACGATGTCGCCGGGCCTGAGGAGCGGCGCCAACTGCTGGTCGACATAGGCGCGAAAGCATTCGCCGTTGATCGGGCCTTCGTCGAAGACGCATGGCGCGGCGAGCCGGTCGCAGCGCAGCGCGCCGAGAAAGGTCAGCGTGCGCCAGTGGACGCAACCGTGCGGCCGCTCTCACCCGCAACAACCGCCGCAACAACACGCTCATGAAGATCATTGGAATAGGCTCGTGTCATCAAATGCTGGCCTCATTCCGGCCAGAATCTTGAATCGCAAACCAAAACCCAGGGAATCCCCTCCCGATTCAATCAATCAATGAACGCTTTAGGGCAAAAGAGGCCGAGCGGCGCTGCCACGTTTTCTGAGGTTAGAAGTGACAGCGCTCTCCGCCGTCGTCCGGCTCGCTTCGAAATCAATCCGAAGATCGTCCGGCGACGAGCGCGGAGCAGGATAACCGATCCGGTTCGCCGGCTTCAGCGGATCCAAACTCGCCAATGGTATGTTGTCCGGGGAAGACGGTCGGGAGGTCGACACCAGCCCGGTTCTGAACGTGAAGAGGCGGTGTCCCGTCCCGACTCCGATTCGCTCGCCTGCTGCAGCCGCTATCTGCATTCATGCCGCAGTTCATCCTCCAGGCGGGCTGGGCTGGATTACTGCGGCTTCGCTGGCGCGGGGGCAGGTGCTGGAACCGGGCCATCCGCACCGGAGGGGTTTTTACGGCGACGAATCGAACCACCGCCGACTATCAACAAGAGTACTCGGATTCAAATATCCTTATCGACCGAGCGCACGGCAACGGTTGCAAGGACCGGCCGCGCCGGCTGATCACATAAAGTCATCCTCGTACGAATATCTGGGTGAACTTGGTGAGCTCTCGACATCGCTGCTCTCGCTATCCTCAGTTTTGCAAAGATAGAGCGGCGGTTTGTTTGCACGCTGCCATTCACCGGCACTGTTCTTAGTCCACTTTTCGGGATGCTGGGTAGGGTCAAGGACCATGTCTCCATCACCCACCTCAACAAACCCCATCGTGGCTGCGCGGGCTTGTGCTTCTGGATTAGCCGCACGCCAATTCAGCAACGGCCGTTCGCCGTCAATCCGAAGTTGATGCTCCAGCAGAATATCGCCTGCATTCTCGATGAGCGGATGAGCGACCTGAAGATCCACTATGGAGGTGATCTCAGTTCTGCCAGGAAATTGTTCCCGCCAAGTTTCGGATTCGAACTCAGCCATGCTGAATCCGCCTTCCGTTCTCATCAGTCCGGCACTCTGGTCTCCCAATTGGTAGCTGAAATATCGCGCGTGCTTCGTATCGCGACGCACGCCGTATTGCTTAGCAACGTCCGCAGTGCGTCTTGCCCGTGAGGATACGAACTCCGAATACTCTTGCGGATTGTCGGCGATGTGCATGATTTTCTCGCCATGAAATTGCCTCACCTCGCTTCTGAAAGAAGGCCTGTCGATCTCTACCACCGGAGGTCTGGGATGAAGGGAATACGCTTGCGTCGCCCGCGACGATGAGCCGCCGCTGGAATCCGATCCAGCTAAGTCCATGCGGGCAAACGTGTCCGCGAACTGTTGAGTTTGTGAATCCGTTTGCCCGTTGGCACTACGCGTGTAGTGGCTATCGGACGAGCCACCAATTCGACCATACATAATATTGCACTCCTGTGTTTAGGCATCAGGTTGAGGCGGGTGTGGCGCCACAGCCCTAGGTAGCCGGTTTAGCTGACGACTAGCTGACGAAGGCGTTCTCCTGATGCAGACGAAAATCCGAACAGCCGTTAGCGTTTGTTGAAATTAGGCTGTGACCTGCGCCGGCCAGCCAAGAGCCCGGGTCAGATCGCCTGAACTCTTCGGGTCTTGCTGGCTGCCGTTCCGAGGCGGAGCAGTTGCTCCAGTTTCGCGATTAGCATGCTAAGCGGCGAGCGAGGACGTCGCCAAGCCACGGTTGCGGGTCGAGCCGCACGAGTTCGCAGCCGTTCCCTGGCGTCCGCCGCCTATGCCCGAGATGCGCAGAAGCTCTCCCGATGACATGACAGCAGTCCTTCGCCGGCGGAGCAACTAGCAATAGCTACATGGATGGTTGGAAGATGGGACGTTGCAAACGAGCCTGGAATTGCTGGCGCGACTGCAGTCGGACTATCCGCACAAACATCCCAGTCTCCTCTGCGCGCACTGCAACGTCGCGTCAAATATGGCGAAGGAGAATGCTCATGAGACGGTGTTCGGCCCAACTTCGTCAGCAACGGCCTTCCAGGCAATGTCGGAGTGACGGGCCGCGACCATGGGGAACAGTAAGCGATGCGCCAAGGCACCTTGCAATAAGCCGATGAACATGGAGTTTTCGGGCCATGACATTGGAACATGCAAGGGGCGATACGGTCGCCGAGATCAGCGGCGCCGCGCCGGCAGAAGATCTTGCAAGGGTGGCCGGGCGCGTGCGGCAACGAAGGCTGTGGACTTGCACCGAGAAGCGCGCGTTGGTCGACCTGGCGAGCGCGGCGGGATCGTCGGTGACCGAGGTCGCGGAAGCGTTCGGCGTAGCTCCGTCACAGCTCTATGCGTGGCGCAAGCAGATGGCCGGCGGCGAGCTCGATGCCGATCAGGCGATAGCGACCTTCGCACGCATCGAGGTGAGCGATCTGCCCGGTGTCGAACGCCCCGTCGCCGATTGCCCGGACCCGGCCGGCGGGATCGTCGTGGCCTTTCCGAGCGGCACGCGACTGCGCATTGACGGGAGCGTCGATCCGACAGCGCTGCGTATCGTTCTGGCGGAGTTGACCAGGTGATCACGGTGGTGCCGACCGACCGGATTTATCTGTGCTGCGGCGCGACCGATATGCGCCGCGGGATCAACAGCCTGGCGCGGATGGTGCAGCAGGTGCTCGCGCTCGACCCGCACACCGGCGCGATCTTCTGCTTCCGTGGACACAAGGGCCATATCATCAAGATTTTGGCGCATGACGACCAGGGGTTCTGCCTGTTCACCAAGCGGCTTACCGATGGTTGTTTTGCCTGGCCAACCACCAAGGAGCAGGTCACCGTATCGCTCACCAAGGCGCAGCTTTCGCTGCTTTTGGACGGGATCGATTGGCGCCGACCGAGCAAGATTTATCGACCGCGTTTGGCTGGCTAATTTGGACGTTTCTTATTGATTTTGTGATGATTCTGCTTCCGTAACGAGGGTCTTTCGGGTATAGGTTTTGGGTGTCGGAACAAGCTCCCTCAACCGCAGATTTCTTCGCCCGGATCGCCCTTCTGGAAGCGGCCGTTTCTGCCCGCGACATCACCATCGCCGAACGCGATGAACAGCTGCGAAGAGAGCGCGCCGAGGCCGCACTTCGCATCCAGCGCCTGCAGCTGCAGATCGATCGCTTCAACCGCAAGGCCTTCGGCCGCTCGTCCGAGAAGCTGGGCCAGATGCGGCTCGAACTCGAAGATCTCGAGACCGATTTCGCCGCGAGCGTGCCCGATATCGAGCTGCCCATCGTCGCTGACACCGCCAAGGTTCGGGTGTTGCCGGTGCGCAAGCTCAATCCCAACCTGCCGCGCAAGCACGACGTTCGCGAGCCGTCTTGCGCATGTTGCCCGGGCTGCGGCGGCGATCTGCGCGCCATGGGCGAAGATAGTGAGGAGATGCTCGATCTGGTCGCCCAGGCCTGGCAGGTGATGGAGACCATTCGACCTAAGTACAGCTGCCGGACGTGCGATAAAATCATCCAGGCGCCGGCACCAGTTAAGGCCATTGCACGCGGCAAGCTCAGCTATGCCGCGCTCGCCCATATCATGATGGCGAAGTGGGGCTATCATCTGCCGTTCTACCGTCAGGCCCAGATGATGGCCGCCAAGGGCGTCGATATCGAGCGTTCCACGCTTGCGCGCAGCGCCGGCTACGCCGCCGCCTTGCTCGACCCGATCTACAACCGCATCCGCGAGATCGGCCGTACCCGCACCAAGATTCATACCGACGACACGCGGCTTCCGATCTTGGTGCCCAGCGCCGGCAAGACGCACAAGGGCGCGCTCTGGGTTTATGTCGCCGACGACCGCAATTCGGGTTCGCAGGAGCCGCCGATCGCCTGGTATCGCGCCACCCTGGGCCGCGCCGGCGAGAGCGTGATGACCGAGCTCGCCGGATTTGCCGGCACCCTCCAGGCCGACGGTTTCAGCGGCTATAACCAGATCTACAAGGGCGGCGCCATTCGAGAAGCTGCCTGCCTGGCCCATCTGCGTCGCAAGATATTCGACGTTCACGACAGCCAGCCGACCGAGCTCAGCACCACGGCCATGGCGGGTATCCAGGCGATCTACCGGATCGAGGAAGAGATCCGGGGACTCCCGCCCGCCGAGCGATTGGCCGCACGACGAAGGCGCACCCGACCACTGGTCCGCGCGTTGCGACGACAGCTTATGCGCCAAGGCAAGGGTTTGTCGCGCCATGCCGATATCGCGAAGGCCTTCGCCTATGGCACCAAGCGATGGCGCGCGTTCAACCGCTTCCTCTACGATGGCCAGCTCGAGCCCGACAACCTGATCGCAGAGCGGGCCATTCGTGGATTTACGGTCGGCAGGCGCAATTGGCTTTTCTCCGGCAGCTTCGCCGCGGCAGAGCGGTCAGCGGTCGTGCTCAGCATCATCGAGACCTGCAAGCTCTGCGGCGTCGATGCCGAAGCCTACATGGCCGATGTCACCGAGCGCATCCAGAACGACTGGCCAGCCTCGCGCTGGGACGAGCTGATGCCGTGGAATTGGGCGCGCCGCCAAGAGATGCCGCTCCCGTTGGCGGCATGAGCGCGCTCGATGACATGGCGCTGTCGGACGAGGCGCTCGAGGCCTGGATGGCTGCCAAGACCAACCGCCCGCTGGTGCGGACCATGTCGGCGCTGGATGGCTTCGTAACGGCAGCGATCACCGGGCCGCGGTTCGCGGACCCGCAGGACTGGATGTGCCCGCTCATGGGGTTGCCGCGCGACGTTTTGGCCAAAGGCTCTGCAACCGATCACGCCGTATTTGCCAGCGTCGCCAGGATTCACAATCGGACCAACGAGACGCTCTTCGACAGACCGCAGGATTATGCGCCCCGATTCGCCACCAAGCCCAGCGGCGGCATCGATCCCCGGCCGTGGTGCCAGGGGTTCTACGCGGCCATGAATCTCAACATCAAAAGCTGGAAACGGCTACTCGACCTCAATAATCCCAATCACGGCCTGCTGCTGCCGATCCTGATCTACTGCGTTGACAAAAAGGGCAGGCCCGTCCTCGGCAAGCCCAGGCCGGGGCCCGAGACCGCGCACATCATCGAGCACGAGGCGTACAAAGACATCGCCCTGGTCATCCCCGCCCTCCGCGAACTCCACTACGTCACCCATTACGACCCGGAGTGATCGGCGCCGGCGCGCCGACCAACAAGCCACCTGTCATCGGGCGATGAATATTCCCTGATTGTGGGCATCGAAAATTCCCTAGTTGGCGCTGCTGTCGCCAGTTCCGGGACGCGTCCCGGAACTGGCGGCTTTCGCTCCGGCGTCGATAGTCCGTCCCGATTTGATCGGAATCGGAGCGGCGCTGGTGGTCCAACTTGGAGAACTTCTGATGATATTGGATCTACACCGTCAGGGCCTGTCCGTGACCGCGATTGCTCGGCGAACGGGCCGCGATCCCAAGACGGTCCGCAAATACATCGAGCGCGGGCTCGAACTTCCCGCCTATGGCCCGCGACAGGCGGGGCGGCCAAACAAGATCGTTCCCTTTGTCGACTATCTGCGCGAACGGGTCTCGGCCTTTCCCGATCTGAGCGCCGTGCGCCTGACGCGCGAGATTCGTGAGCGCGGCTATGACGGCGCCTACACCGCCGTGAAGCGCTTCGTGGCCGCAATCCGACCGCAGGAGCAGGTGCGTCCCTTCGAGGTGCGGTTCGAGACTCCGGCCGGATATCAAGCACAGATCGACTTCGCGCGCTTCGTCACCGAGTTCACCGACGCGCCGGGCGTGACGCGCATCGTCTGGCTGTTCTCGCTCGTGCTTGGCCACTCGCGCTACATCTTCGCCCGCTACGTCATGCACCAGGACCTGCAAACGCTGCTGCGCTGTCATATGCAGGCGTTCGACGCCATTGGAGGAGTACCGATCGAGATCCTCTACGACAGGATGAAGACGGCGGTCACATAACGAAGGCCACATCATCTACAATCGCTCGCTGCTGGCGCTGGCCAAGCACTTTGGCTTCCAGCCCAGAGCCTGCCGGCCGTATCGCGCCAAAACCAAGGGCAAAGTCGAGCGACCATTCCGCTATATCCGCGAGGACTTCTTCCTGGCCCGCAGCTTCCGCAATCTCGAGGACCTGAACGAGCAATTGCGAGATTGGCTCGACACCGTCGCCAATGCTCGCCTGCACGGCACCACGCAACGCATCGTCAGCGAAGCCTTCGCGGCAGAGCAGCCGGAACTTCAACCTCTCCCGGCAGTTCCCTTCGACGCGCTTCTCAAGCTGGAGCGTCGCGTCAGCCATGATGGTCTCGTCTCGATCGGCGGCAACTACTATAGCGTTCCCGATCGCACCCGGCGACTTGTCGAGGTTCACCAGCTTGCCGACTGCATCCGCATCCTGGACGAAGGCCGGCTGGTCGCCAGCCATCCTGTGATCGAGGGGCGCCGCCAATATCGGATCGATCCTGCTCATCGTCAGGGGTTAGCTCGCCACGCCGCGAGGAAGACCGCCCCGGATATCATCGTCGGCCGCCTCGGCGATCATGTCGCCCGGCGCTCGCTCGACTTCTATCAGGCCGTCGCCGAGCGACTGGCCGACGCGGGGAGCCGGTCATGACCATGCACGCATCCACGATCGACAGCATCAGGAAGAGCCTGGTCGGGCTGCGCATGCCGCGGGCGCTCGAAGCGCTTGAAGCGATCCTGCGGCGCATCGAGCAGGGCGAGATCGACGGCATCCAGGCCTTCGAGGAACTTCTGGTGGAAGAACTAACCCTGCGCGAAAGTCGGCGCATCAAGGCTGCTCTGATGATGGCGCGCCTGACCACCATCAAGACGCTCGCCGGCTTCGACTTCGCTTTCCAGCCATCGCTCGATAAAAACCGCATCATGGCGCTGGCCGAACTGAAGTTCATCGAGCGGGCGGAGGTAGTCCATCTTCTCGGCCCGCCCGGCACCGGCAAGAGCCATCTGGCGACCGCGCTCGCCGTCGAAGCCGTCAAGGCCGCAAAGAGCGTCTACTTCTCCACGCTCGCCGACATTATCGCCTCGCTGGCCAAGGCCGAGCGCGAGGGCAGTTGCGCGAGCGTATCCGCTATCTATGCCGCGCATCCCTGCTGGTCGTCGACGAAATCGGCTATCTCCCGGTCGTGCCCGGCGGCGGCAATCTCTTCTTCCAGCTCGTCAATGCCCGTTACGAGAAGGGTGCCATGATACTCACCTCCAATCGCGGCTTTGCAGAATGGGGCGAAGTTTTTGGTGATCCTGTTGTCGCAACAGCATTGCTCGACAGACTTCTTCACCATGCCGTCGTCGTGCAGATCGAAGGATCGAGCTACCGATTGCGCCAGCACGCTGATCTTGTTCCCGAGCATGTTCGCTCCAAAGCGCTCATCAATCCGCCGCCGCCGCCGAAAAAGCGTGGCCGCCCAGCAGGACTGAAATCGACCGATCAAGACGCCGGCTGATCACCGAAACCTTCACCCGCCAGATAGGGAAAATTGGATGCCCACTTTTGCGGAAACTTCGGTGCCCATTGACACCACCTAACCATCAAGACGATTTCGGGAAAGGTGCCTTGGCGCATCGCTTACGGGGAACATCCAAGCGAGGCAACGGCAGAGTTGCTCGGGAGCACTCCTCGCTGAGGCAATACGAATCTCATACTGATCGTCGCGCCGCAACTACGGCGCGAATGGCGCAAGGATCGAACAGCCTCGAACAGAAAACCAGCTGGAGCCAAAAAGCCGGCGTGCTCGGAGATGGGTCATGGAACTTGACACGCCGATCGCCGGCCTAGCCCGTTTGCTGCACGGCGATGAGCTTTTGGCGCCCTGAAGCGGCGATCTGGTGCCTTTGCGGTGCGTTTTCCAAACCTCGTCCAGGCGCAGGCGGTGATCCGTCGCGATGGAAGGCGAGGGTTTGCGGGTTGAGGTCAGCGGGTTTGTTTCGGGACACAGCATGCCGCCCGTCGAAACACGTGACGACGGCTTGCCGCCAACAGATGACAAACCGGTCAGCGGCAGCATAGGACCATTCATGGCGGGTGTGGTCTCCGGGAAATGAACCGAATCGGCGTAAGCTACCAAACCCTGCGTCATTTCAACGCCTTGCGCCACATCTGCCAACCCGCATGAATTTTCAGGCTAGGAAATTTCAAACGTAAAGGCCGCAGGGAAGATCGCACTCAGTCACACGTCGAAAAGGTCATTAGCTCCTCTTGTATTGCGGGGCGAGCATGGAGGCCCCACAGCTAAGCCAAGCCTGCGGCGAAGAGTGCTCTCGCCACGGGCTCGAAATATTGCCCAGGAACAGGGTTGCCGAGTTTCGCTTTGCTGATGAGCTGATGCGCTAGAACATGGTTATCGACAATTTCGAGGCCTAGCGCCCGCGCCTCGCTCAGCAGGTGTGACGCGCGCTCGCCTTCGGCGCGGCAAACCAGGACCGGCACCCCGGTCTCACCACGAACGTAGCGTAGACCGATCAGTATCGCCCTTCCTTTGAAGACCAGCGTGGCGCGATGCACACCAAGGGGAGGATCGTCAGCTGCATCCTCGCGGATGCGACGTCGTTCACCCTTCACCTCGGGCGCCCCTTGCTGATCCTTCACCTCGCGCGTGACTTCAGTCTGGGTCATTCGCATTTCGCGCAGAAACAATGCACGCTGCAACAGGAGATCGATCAGGCCGGCGGCCAGAAGTGCGCCGGCACCAATTCCGATCAGCAGTTTTGCCCCCGCAACGACAAGGCCCAGACAGCCCATGCCGCAGACCGGCAGATAGACCATCGTCTTCCACATGCCGAGAAGGCAAAAGGAAAAGGTTGCACTGAGAACGAATGCCTTAAGCAGCGTCTTGCCAAGTTCGACCATAGAACGCGCAGACACCAAGCGCTTCAGCCCTTGAAAAGGATCGATTTTCTCAAAGGTGGGCTTCATTGGCTCGAGAGAGAAAACAAATCCACCATTGGCTAACAAGCTGGCCAAAATCGCCGCAGCGGCGAGGGTTCCAAGCAGCGGGCCGACAGTTGCCAGTGTGAGTTCGAGTAGCACAACCACCGCCTGCCGGACCGCGACATCGAAAGGCAGGTTCTGCAGCTTGTCGGCAAATAGCAGCACCTCGCGGCATTTGTCTTCGATCACGCTGCCTTTTAGCCATAGGTACCCTAGCCCAGCGCAAGTGCCGGCCGCCCGAACGAAATCGGAGCTACGTGGCAACTGCCCTTTTCTGCGTGCGTCGTTTAGCTTCTTGGGGGTTGCGGCGTGTGTCTTCTCTTCACTCGTGTCGCTCATTTCAGCAACTTATCGAACCACTCAAGCGCGCCATTCGCTTGTGAGATCTCCAGTTTCATACCCTCTACCAGATAGCCAGCGTAGGTGACCATGAGAATCGGAAAGAGAAGATTCTTGATCGTCGGGGACAGTTGGATCAATTTGAATTGCGGTGCAAAGCGACGCAGTAGCATCATGGATACATCAATCAGCATCATAAAGAACACGACTGGCCCTGACACCAACAAAGCCATGCGCATAATCTGATCGAGGAGCCCTAATGTCTCCATTGCTCCTTGCATGCTCAATGTTGGGTGAAACCGATACACGGGCCAGATCAAGTAGCTACCATAAAGAGCGCTGATCACAGTCTCCAGACCCCCTGATGCGACGAAGATGGTAGTCGCCGTGATCCCGAGATAGACGCCCATAGCGGAAGCCTGACTGTTCGTCGCGGGGTCGGTCGGTGCGGACGGGTTGGTGACGCCGCGTTGGTTGTCGATAAATTCACCGGCCGCCTGAAGGCCCCACAAGGGAATGCCAAGGAAGGTGCCAAGTAGCGCGCCGACAAAAACCTCCTTCAA
The DNA here is from genome assembly GCF_024707545.1 of Mesorhizobium onobrychidis. NCBI lineage: Bacteria > Pseudomonadati > Pseudomonadota > Alphaproteobacteria > Hyphomicrobiales > Phyllobacteriaceae > Mesorhizobium > Mesorhizobium onobrychidis. The sequence continues at coordinate 6,667,671 of NZ_CP062229.1, read as the reverse complement.
TCCGAGCAGAGTTACCTGGATCAGACGTGTATCAGGATCCAGCGCCTGCAACCCGTCGCTGACGTGTGCCAGGCATGGCAATCCGAAGGCGACAGCCAGGCAGCCGCGGATCAGCCCATCCGTCTGAGACCGTGTAAATACGGGTAGGATCAGCATAATGCCTATCGCGCGAGCCGCGCCGAGACTGGCTGCAACGACGAGTTCGATAGCCGTATTGATCAGGATTTGAATCTCGGCCGGTGAGGCATCCATGGCAGAGCCTAGTAGCTAAGTGTCATGGCGGGAAACTCGGTAAAGATCTGGTTGGCTAGCTCTATCAGCGGTGCGCTCAGCACAGGCGCAGCCAAGCCAATAACCGCGACAACAACCAGAAGCTTGACGGTGAGTGGCAGACTTTCATCCTGGATCTGCGTTGCCGCCTGGATGATGCCAATGACCAAGCCAACGATCACCGATGCAATGAGCGGGGGCAGAATCCAGATCATGAATACCACCAACGATTGGCTCATTAGAGTGACAATATTGGATTCGGCGATGGTCAACCTCCCGGTATCGTGTAACTCAACACAAGTCCGTGCATCAATTTCGACCAACCATCAATAGCGACGAACACGAAGAGTTTGAAAGGGACAGATATAAGCGTTGGGGATACCATGGACATGCCCATCGCCATCAAAATTGTCGTCACAATAAGATCGATAGCGATAAAAGGAAGATAGAGGAGAAATCCAATCTCAAACGCGCGCTTTAGCTCAGAAATTAGAAAAGATGGGACCATAATGGACAAATCTTCAGCTGTGGCTTTGTTACGCATTTCCTCTGGCCAGACTTTTTCGGTCGACGAGAGAAAAAATTGTCTCTGCTCTTCATTTGTGAACTTCTTAAGATGATCACGCAGGGGCTCGCTCCCGGATTTGGCGGCGCTTACCCAGTCATCGAACGTCTGATAATGTAGCTTCGGATCGGTCAACCGATCATAGGTCTGTTCAACAACGGGCGCGCTAACGAACATGGTGAGGATCAATGCCACGGCGTACAGCACTATGTTAGGTGGTATCGTCTGAGTCCCGAGCGCATTGCGCACAAGGAAAAGAACAACCGATACCTTTACAAAGGCCGTGGTCGTGACGACTGCTAAAACCAGCAGACCCAGTCCGGCGGTAACCGCGAGAAGCGCCAGGATTGGCGGCTGGATCTCAGTCATTGCATCCCAACCCGCCGCGGAGCCTGATGCCCAGCGTATCTCCGATGCGCACGATGTCGCCACGCCCGATACACTGACCATTGGCAAGTATATCGACCGGACCCTCAATCGGCCGTCCAAGTTCGAAAATATGCCCTTCGCCGGCACTTCTTAATTCCCCTAGAGGAATAGGCCAGCGGCCGCACTCAAAGACAAGCATGATCTCGACTTCGTCGAGATCCTCCGTCAGCCCTAGTTGCGATCCAGGTTGTGTCATATGCGCATTCTCCAAAGAACATGATCGCGGGCGGAAGGCCCCGCGCAGGACTAGCTGGTCGCCCTCAAGATCTGCACCGGCCCACAATTGGCCGAAAGATAAGGTGATCTGGCCGCGGCCGAACGGTGCCATGTCCAGCAACAGCGCATCACCGGCACATGCTTTTCGAAGAAGCGCCGCAGGAACGCGCAGCGTGCCGATCTCCCCTGCAACCACGATCGGGAGGTCTGAAAGTAATCCGCGCGGCTGTCGCGGTAACTGGCCAAACAGTTCGCCCAGAGCGCGAAACGCGGACGGCACCAAGCCATCAAGAGGCGAGAACAGGAACAGACGACCCTTGCCACTGACCGGGCCGAAGTCGATATCCAGTTCGAGATAGGGAGCCAGTGTCGCGGCTTCACACACGCGCACCAGTTGCACGTTCAGCTGTGTCGTATACTCCAGTCGAGCGATAAGCGGCTCAAGTGCAAGTTCCACAATGAGTGAAGCCGTCGGCTCGGAAGGGAAAGTCAGCCCTTTCTGCACTGCAGCGAAGAGCCCCTCTACAAGCGACCGCGATATCGACAGGACGACCGTCTCAGCTCCGACCCTCCAAATGCAGTCAAACATTGGAATGACGGCAGCAGATTTCTCCTGCATGACAAGCCCTGCCATTCGCACCGATAGCGGCACGTCGTTGATCCGGCTCTGAAACGGTCTGCGGGAAGCCGCTGTGTCATTCAGCCACGCGGCGACCTCGTGGGACAGTGTCAGCACTGGTTCCAATAGAGTGGGGCTCACCAAAGCGGCTGCCAAAAACTGTACGGTTCTGTCATTCTCAGGACCTGCGGGTAATCGAATCTGTTTTCGCGACCTGGGTAAGCGGACCCCTCCCAAACCGAAGCAGTATCTCATCGTCGGCCTCGATCTCGCCTGCGGCCTCCGAATGGATCTCGACGGCGCGCCGGACGTCGTCCTCGATTTGGCGCCATTTTTGCGTTGCCGCCGAACATGCGGCCCATAGGTCCCGCGTCTCGGACGCCGCTAACTCGGCCTTTTCTTCGGCGACGCGCGCATTATCGAGCATCTGCCGGCTGCGAGTGATCTCAGCCGCAAGCCGCTCAATATGGAGGTGGTGCCGGTCGAGCGTGGTGCTAGACAAGTCGTCGAGCGTCATCAGCTCCTGGTAGAGCGCTGCTTCGGCCGTTGAGCAATGTTGTTGTGCCATTGCAAGCTCTCGGCAGGCATTCTGTGCGGCTAAGGTGGCCATATGGTGCTGGGCTTCCTTCTTGGACAGCTCACTGAGGGCACGACGCTCTTGCATTTCCTTCAGGAGCCGTAGCCTCGAAGCCTGAATATGATTCACGCGGTCAGACGCGACATCCATGCGACCGTTTCCTCAAACCCTGACGCCTCGTCTTCGCTCTGGCGCAAAAACTCCCTCAGTTCGTCGATTGACGCGACAGCCCGGTCCGTCAGGGGATCGCCGCCTTCCTTGTATTCGCCGACATTGATCAAGAACTCGGTCTCGGCATACCGCGAGAGGAGTTCACGAAAGGAGGATGCTGCGTTGCGATGTGTCCCCGAAACGACCGCATCCATTACGCGGCTGCGACTCTGCAGTATATCGATAGCGGGGAAATGCGATCGCGCTGCAATCGAGCGTGAGAGGACGATATGGCCATCGAGAATGCCGCGCGATTCTTCGGCGATCGGATCACCTGTGCCATCGCCTTCTACAAGCACAGTATAGAAAGCCGTGATTGAGCCACGCTCACCCATGCCAGCGCGCTCCAGCAAGCCTGGCAGCATGCCAAAGACAGAAGGAGGAAAGCCCCGTCGTGTCGGCGGCTCACCCGCAGCAAGGCCTATTTCGCGCATGGCGCGGCAGAAGCGTGTCAGCGAGTCCAGCATGAGAGCAACGCGTAGCCCTTGTTCGCGAAAATACTCCGCGAGCGCTGTCGCCATCGGAGCACATTGTGCCCGCTCAACAGCCGAGCGGTCGGACGTTTCAACAACCACGACCGCACGGCGAAGGCCCTCCTCCCCAAGATGCCTCTCGATGAATTCACGAACTTCACGTCCTCGTTCGCCTATGAGCGCGACTATGACGACGTCAGCGGCAGCACCTTTTACGATCTGTGACAATAACGTCGACTTGCCACAACCTGGCTCGCCGTAAATACCGATCCGCTGGCCCTCGCCGCACGTCAGGAGACCATCCAGGGCACGGACCCCGAGCGGGAAGGGCCGCTCAATCATGCGCCTTGTCATTGGATTTGGGGCTCTGCCGTGCAGCGGCCGAGTCTCGGCGGTTTTGATTTGGCCTTTGCCGTCCAGTGGACGGCAACGACTGTCAATCACTCGGCCGAGTAAGTCGCCGCCGACGGGTACTTCACGCATTCGTCCAGTAGCCACGACTTCCGCGCGGCTGGAGAGGCCGACCAAGTCACCGATCGGCGTCAGCAATACGCCATCATCCACCAGGCCGATCACCTCGGCTTCGAGCGACAGTCCGGTTCGCGGGTCCTGTAGGAGGCAAAGTTCCCCAATACGAGTGTCTGGCATGACGGCATGGACCAGTGTGCCGACAGCCCGCGTGATCCTGCCACGCACACCGCGCGTGTCGATCCGCTTTGCTGTAGCTCTCAAAGACGAGATCGCCGGATCTGCAGGGCAGATCACAGCGTCGTCATCATATTCTGATACCTGCGTGGTCACAGCTCGCCTTTTTCAGAGAGCGACCCGAAGCCGTGGCGCAACGCGCGCATCTGCGCATCAAGCCCCAGATCGACATTGCCGTACTCGCTCCACAGCACGCACCGTTGCGGCGACAACGTCGGATCCGGTTCGATCCGAACCATTGGACGACCATCCTGTCCGTCGCATCCCGAAAACTCTCGCGCAAGCATGTCCACTTGCGACGGGCACACATGAAGGCAAACTTCCGCGCCACTGTATTGGCGCTCGATGGCGTGACGAGCAGCCATAACCAACATTTCGCCCGGATCGAACGCTCCCACGAGATCGCTTAGTATTTCCATCACAAGCTGCGGTAATTGCTGCTCCAGAACCGCCTTTCGTCGCGCGACTTCGGCGACTGCCTGTGAAATCAGCGCTGCCATTTCCTCGGCGCCAGCATTCAAGCCCTCGGTATGGCCGCGCGCTGACTCACGCTTATACGCGGCGCGTGCCCAGCTGCGAATCCGCTGCTGATACCGTTCTGCGGCGGCACGCGCTTCTGCGGCACTATTCCAGATTTCGAGCTCGCTCGCCGGTATCAGTGGCCCCACTGGGCGTATCTGCGGCGCTGCGGGCGCCAGGGAAATATCGGCTGTCATATCAGCGGGCTCTCCGCCTCAAAATGGCGAACCACAAGCGAAAACAACTGGCCTGCGGCGTTCCCGTGCTTAGGCTCCGGATTGTCGGCGGCGGTTCCCACGGGCAAGCGTAGAAGCACGCGGTTGCGCTCCATCACTGGACTGTGATGAAGCCAGGCACCAAGACAGGCGTGTCCATCGTGTTCGATTTGGCGCGCGAGTTTTTCCGGATCAGCGATCAATCTGTCCGCAATGGCATGCGCCAGATGTCGGATTCCAAACGCATGGGCATCAGCGCCGAGACGTTCAATAAGCACTGTGAGGTCAGGCTGAGAGACAAGCTTAAGCAGCGAACGGGCATGCCACACACTACCTGCAAGGAGGGCAGCCCGATGCGGATCGTTACCGCGCAGAAGGTCCGGCCCCCAGTCAACGCCATTCGACTCCGAATCATTGTCGAGCAACAATTCTGTAAGTTTTCGCTGCAGTCTGGGACATTTCTGCAACTTAGCCAACGTTGCAGCCGATAACGCCGGATCAAGACGCGCGGCAAGACGAGTCGGGTGGACCGAGGCAGCAAGTCCGCTCCGGCCCAAGGCAGGCAATTGGAACAAACCGTCGAGTTGGGGGGTCTCTATTGGCACTGGCATTGACATGTCATTTAGGCGCTATCGCCGGGATCTTTTTGCGAACGGCCTCGAGAACGGAAATACCCGACTGCCGCTCGATGTTGGAAAATTCGCCCGATGATTGCCTGCGCCGGCGGTTAAGGGCGCTGGCTAAGAGATAGGACGCCACTGCGAATACAGCTGCGGCAATACCGATCGCGGCCGCTAGAAGTGGCGCTGCAACAGGCTTGGATGGCTGGGCCAAAACAGTCGCCGGCACGGAGCGTTGCTCAGGCGCGGAACGTTCCACCGGCACCAAAACCACTTCGACCTTGTCGTAGGACAACCCTTCTATGCTGTCGGCCACGAGCATCTTTATCTTCGGCACCAAAACCGAGAGTTCAGCTTTGGCGTCGTGTCTGATAAAAACCGAGGCCGAGGACGGCGTGGCGCCTGCTCGCAAAAGGTCATTATGCGGCAGAACCACATGGACACGTACAGAGAACACCCCATCGATATCGCTGATCGTGCGGGACAACTCTTCGCTGAGCGCATAGACGTAACGGGCACGTTCCTCGGTTGGCGAGGCAATCAGGCCTGATCCTTGGAATATGTCGCCGAGATTCTTGAAGGACTGGCGCGGCAATCCCTTGCCATTCAGGAGGTTGATTGAGTAAGCGAGCAGCTTTTCGTCAACCTGGATCGTGCTGGTCCCATCCTTGGCGGCCACCCGGACCGCATCAACCCCATTGTCCATCAGAAGGGCGAGCATCTCATTCGCCTCGCGCTCCTGCAGTTGCGTGTAGAGATCGACCTTGCAACTGCTGAGGGCCACGAGAAGTGGCAGCACGAAAAGGCGAAGTGATCTCCGACCAGACGCGCCACGCATGATTTGTTTGGCTGAGCCAATCATGCGCGCGGTTCAGCCTTCCTTTAGAAGTTTATTCACGGACGAGGTGATGCCGCTGACACCTTTGGAAACAAGAGCAACCTGGGTGACGCCGTTGTAGAGATCCCGCAGACCAGCAATCATCGCTTCGAAACTATGCTCCCCGTGCGGAACGCCCGACATTCCACCCGCACCCTCGGCAGGAAGCTTCTGCAACGGCCCAGGTAGAGCACCCTTCAAAAGCCCTACCTGATGGTCGAGCGGGGCCGAACTAACAGTATTGTCGGGGTACATCGAAGAAATCGTCTGCAACACGCGGTCGCCGAGGGCACCCGTCTGCGTACCCGCGCGTTGAACATCTATGCCCGGAGCAACTGGCGCCCTCGGTGGCGCCGAGGCGGCATCGTTTTTCAGCGAGTCGGACGCCTGCGCTAGAGCGCGCTCAAACTGGGCCTGCTTGCTGAACGACGGTGACCCAGTCCCGGGGAGACAGTCCGTTACAGTGGTAGTGATCGACGTGATAGGTATCATCATGCAAGGACTCGATTACTTCCTCTTTGACCGAGCGAACCCCGCCCGTTCATCATTAGCTAGTGGTTCTACGTCTAGGGGGCCGAGCTGACGACAAGCTGACTAACTAAGCCTGGTTTCGTCTTAAAAAAATCATGCTGACCGACTTAGTCACTTGTGAAAATTTCAGACTCTGGTTTATCAGTGCGAGATGCTGAAAGCGCTCATCCAATCCGTCACCCTGCACGTCTTGAGACTTCTGTGTGCGGGGTTTTTTCTCGCCACCGGAACCCACGGAACTCTCGGCGTCCCTTTATCGCTCTCCAAGACACCCTACAGGTATACGGTTCTCGATCAGGATCTCTCTGCCGCGCTGCAGGAATTCGGCAACAACATGAATATACGAGTCAATATTAGCGCTGAGGTGAAGGGGCGGATCCGCGGGAACATGCCGGATTTGCCACCGCGCGAGTTCCTCGACCGCTTGGCCAACCTGTACGGTTTGCAATGGTACTTCGATGGGCTTGTCCTCTACGTGTCAGCCGCGAAAGAATCGCAAACTCGCATGCTTGTGTTGACTTCGATTCGTTTCGACGCGTTCAAGGGTGCACTTGATGAGCTTGAGATCTCCGATGACCGCTACGTCGTGAGACCCGCGCCGGGAAATGGCCTCGTTTTAGTTTCCGGTCCGCCGCGCTTCACCGCGCTCGTGGAGCAGACCTTCAATGGCCTCGTCGCGGAGGCACAGGCGCAGCCTCGCGCCCCTGAAACGCCGCCAAGCGAATCGGTCCTAACATTGTTTCGGGGCTCCTCCACCATGGTCGTCCGCGACGGCTTACCTGAAGCCGCTTATTCGTCTGACGTGCCGCAAAAGGATGGGGTTGGCGGGAAGCCTGAGCCACGCCAAAAATGATATCTGCGGCCGCAGCTTCGGGACAAAACATCACAGCGGCCACCCCAAATTGTGAATTCTTCTGAACTCGTCAGTTTGCCGAAAGCTAAGCCGCTCATGGTGAGAACCGGCAGCTTCAGCGATATCTCCGGCCACTGTGCTGGAATGCACGTGGAGCTGGCGCGGAACAAGGCAATTTAAAGCACAGCAGGGGTATTGGTCCCGGCCGAGCTCTGAACTGTCAAAGCTCGTGAACACAAGAGCTCCCGAGTGGCTCTTGTGGGGATTTTCACATCGTTTGAGGATGTACAAATGTCGATATCTTCCTTTATCATCAACGCCAATCCCGGACTGTCCGGACCCCTGCTGCTCTCGAAAGCTTTTCTGCAGCCCCAGCAAAGCGCATCGCCCTTCGAAGCAATGCTGAGCAATTGCACGCGCGAACCCTCAAGCCCGAGCGTCACGCGGAAGGGCGGGGAGCTGACCCAGGCCGA